>DATEUJ010000169.1:0-74831 GCA_035283185.1 Anaerolineae bacterium
GACGAGAAGCGTCGGGAGAGGGGGAGGGGTGGCGAAGCCGGGGAGGGGGTGAGGTACGCCAGCACGTCTGCCTTTTCAACACGTCCGCCATCGGGCTTCACCCGCGCAATGTCGATGCCGTGCTCCTCCGCTATCCGGCGCGCAAGCGGGGAAGCGCTGACCGTCGCCATAGACACGGATTCGGGCACGGATTGCACGGATGGTACGGATTCACCGGGCGCAAGAATCCAGGCGATCGTCCGCCCCACCGGGATCACATCGCCCTCGTCCGCGCGTATGCCGGCGAGCGTGCCGGAGGCCATCGCTTCGATCTCGACCGTGACCTTGTCGGTCTCGATCTCCATGATCGGCTCACCCTTCGCGACGGCTTCGCCTTCACGCTTGAGCCAGCGGATCAGTTTGCCCGTTTCCTGCGCCAACTCCAACGCAGGCATGACAACGCTGGTAGCCAGGGCCACTCTCCAATCTCAGAGCGCATTTGAAAATTGCTGGTAGCCCGCGTCCTCGCGGGCGTTGCCAACCGCGCGGACGCGGTTGGAGAGCATTTTCAAACAGGCTCTCAGGCGCTCTCCGTCACCGCCTGCACCATTTCGCGCACGCGACTCACGCCCTTCCACACAACGTCTTCGCCATCTCGAAGACGCTCTGCTCGTTCGGCACCGTCGCATCTTCAAGCGGCGGGGAGAAGGGGATCGGCACGTCCATCGCGCCCATGCGCTTGACCGGCGCGTCGAGGTAATAGAACGCGCCGTCGGCAATGACCGACGCGATCTCCGCCGTCACGCCGTAGCGCTCGTAGCCCTCGTCCACGACGATCGCTCGCGACGTCTTCTTGGCGGATTCGATCAGAGCCGGCTTGTCGAGTGGGAAAGTGGTGCGTGGATCGACGACCTCAGCGCTGATCCCGATGTCTTCAAGCAGCTTCGCCGCGCCGAGAGCCACATGCACCATACTGCTCGTGGCGACAATCGTCACGTCGGCGCCGACGCGCTTGACGTCGGCGACGCCGAACGGGATGGTGTACTCCTCAACCGGAACCGGGCCTTTCAGTTTGTACATCATCTTGTCTTCGAAGAACGCCACAGGGTTATCGTCACGGATAGCCGTCTTCAGGAGGCCCTTGGCGTCGTAGGGCGTGGAGGGGACAGCCACTTTGAGTCCGGGAATGTGACTGAACCACGCGTGCAGCGACTGCGAGTGCTGCGCTGCGGAGCGGCGGGTCGCGCCTAAAGTCGTGCGCAGCACCATCGGCACTTTGAGCTTTCCACCGGACATGTAGTGCACCTTGGCCGCCTGATTCACCACCTGGTCCATCGTCAGCGTGATGAAGTCGCCGAACATGATGTCCACCACCGGGCGCAGGCCGGTCATTGCTGCGCCGACGCCGAGGCCGGTGATGCCCGCCTCGGAGATGGGTGAATCGATCACGCGCTCCGGCCCGAACTCTTCGACCAGTCCCGACAGGACTTTGAAAGCCGTGCCGGCTTCCGCGACATCCTCGCCGACGACGAATACGCGAGGATCGCGGCGCAGTTCCTCGGCGAGCGCCTCGCGAATAGCTTCGGCCAATGTGAGCTCGCGGGCGTTCGCGTCAGGCATAGACATGTTGGTCCACCTGGCTCACATCCGGATACGGGGCGCCGATGGCGAACTGCGCCGCCGCCTCGACCTGTGCTTTCACATCTGCCTGAATTCGATCCAGCACGTTTTGATCGGCGAGTTTCTGGTCGATCAAGAAGTCGGCGAGTTTCTTCAGCGGGTCGCGCAGCGCCATCCATTCCTGCTCTTCTTCCTTCGGCCGGTAGTAGGTGCGGTTGACGTCACCGACGTGGTGACCACGATAACGGTACGTATGGCACAGCAGGAAAGCCGGCCCCTCGCCCCGGCGCACACGCTCGGCCAGGCGCTGAACAGTCGTGTAGACGGCCCGTACGTCCTGGCCATCCACTTCCTCGGCGGTGATGCCGAAAGCTTTCGCCCGCGCCAGTAGATCACCGGCTGTCGTTTCGGTGTAGTGTGTGTACTCGTTGTACAGGTTGTCTTCGCAAATGTAGATCACAGGCAGCTTCCAGAGTTGGGCCAGGTTCATCACCTCGTATAGCAAACCCTGTCCTAAGGCGCCTTCGCCGAAGAAGCACACCGCGACCTGCCCGGTTCCGAGCCGTTTTGCCGAGAACGCCGCGCCGGTGGCGATACCCGCGCTCCCGCCAACGATCGCATTCGCACCCAGGTTACCGGTGTCCTGATCGGCGATGTGCATCGAACCACCTTTACCTCGGCAGTAACCGGCCTCCTTGCCGAGCAACTCGGCGAACATGCGCTCCATCGAAGCGCCCTTAGCCAGACAGTGGCCGTGCCCGCGATGTGTGCTGGTGATGTAGTCGTCGCGCCGTAATGCTTCGCACACGCCCACGGCGACCGCTTCTTGGCCGATGTAAAGGTGTGCCAGTCCGGGCATGATGGCCTGAGTGTACAGCTCGTTCACTTTCTCCTCGAACTCGCGGATCTTCACCATCTGCTCGTACATGTGGAGCCATTGCTCGGCATCCGGTTTCGGGAACGGCGGATTGTGAGAATTCATCGGATAGGAATCCCTGCCATGCGCGCCAGGACTTGGAAGACCACCGCGAAATCCTGTTCGGCCAGTCCCATGCCGCGCGCCGCCGTGAGGAGCTCGTTCGTGATGGCGGTCGTCGGCAGCGGCACATCCAGTTGTCGCCCCATCTCCAGCGCCAGGTTCATGTCTTTCTGCATCATGTTCACGTCGAACCACGCCTGGTCCGGCATGCTCAGCACAAACGGACCGCGATACTTCACCATCGGCGACGCGATGACGCTGTTGAGCAGCACCTCGACGGCGGTTTCGCGCCGGATGCCACTCTTCTCGGCCAGGAGCACACCTTCGCTGAAGGCCAGCATTTGCACCGCCAGGCTCAGATTGGTCGCAATCTTCATCGACACAGCCAGGCCATTGCCGCCGACATGCGTCACCTTCGGGCCGATGCTTTCCAGAACCGGCCTGACTTTCTCAAACGTGCCGGCGTCACCGCCAACCATGATCGACAGTTTGCCCTCTTCGAGTGTGACGACACTGCCCGACACCGGCGCGTCCAGCATATGCGCGCCTTGAGCCTCGACACGGGCGGCCAGGTCCCGACTGGCCGCCGGGCTGACGGTGCTCATGTCCACGTAGACCTTACCCGGCCCCAATCCGGCGAGTATGCCGTGGGAGCCTTCGGCGATGGCTTTCAGGGCCGTCGTGTCCGTCACCATGCTGAAGGTGACATCAGCCGCTTCAGCCACTGCGCGCGGCGTATCGGCCCAGCGCATTCCCTGGTCGAGCAGCCACTGCGCTTTCGATTTCGTGCGGTTGTAGCCGGTGACGGCGTGCCCGGCGTCCAGCAGTCGCTTGACCATGCGGCTGCCCATGACGCCCAAGCCGACAAAGCCGAGATTGGACATCCCTCTCCTCCAAAACGCGAAGCCTCAGCCGCTCATGCGGACCGAGGCCTCACTGTCTTCGCGAACCTGGCGGAGATGCGCGCGCATCGCTTCGCGGGCTGCTTCGGGATCGCGCCGAACGATTGTGTCAAGGATGCGCTTGTGGTGATACTGGCCGCGCTGCGGGCCGCCGTCGACGCGGAAGATGCGCGCTCGCTGCTCGCGCAGCAGGTCGACGATCGAATCGATCAGCGTGGGAATGAGCGCATTCTGCGTCGCTTCGGCCAGAGCCAGGTGAAAGTCGAGGTCGGCTTCGATAAATGCGTCAGGGTCTTGCAGAGCGGTGTCCATCGTCGCGACCGCCTCGCGCATCGCCGCAACGTGCTCTTCGGTCGCGCGAGCGGCGGCAAGGGCGGCGATCTCGGGTTCGATGATCTCGCGCACCTCCACCAGATTGGCGGAGCCGTGGGCTCCCCCGATCTTCATAAGCAAGTCGAGCGAATGGCGCACCGCCCGCGACGTGCCGTTGGTGATAAAGGTCCCTCGGCCTGGCTGGACCTCGACCAGCCCTTTGTGTCGAAGCGCCTTGACCGCCTCGCGCACGGCTGTCCGGCTGACGCCGAACTGTTCCGCCAGCTCACGCTCAGGCGGCAACCGATCGCCGACCTTCAAATCGCCGGTGAGGAGCCGCTGCTCGACCTGTTGAGCAATGCGCTCGTAGAGCCGTTCTGCTTGAATCGGTGTGTATTTCAAGGCTTGCGCTGTAATGAGGTATGGTGGTATGATGTTTATACCACACGCTTATCATATTTGTCAAGACGTTAGCGCGAATGTGTGCACGCAAAACATGTCAGGTGGCTCATCGCCCGCGTCCCCGCGGGCGGCCAACCGCGAGGACGCGGTTTGGCGAGCACTGTAACGACTGACAACATTTGCGTGCACACGCGCGAATATCAGGAGGAGGCGTGAACTTCGGTATCCACAATCCATCATGGCTATTCGACTCCAATCCACACGAGATCTTTGAAGAGGTGAAGAGCAAGGCGCAGTGGGCGGAAAGGCACGGCTTTTCGTGGTTCTCGGTCATGGATCACCTGATTCAGATCCCCAACGTCGGCGCACCCGACGAGCCATTCATGGAGGGATGGACGGTTCTCGCCGCACTCGCCGCAGTGACCGGCAAGATGCGACTCGCCACCCTGGTGTCCTCGGTTGGCTATCGCAACCCTGCCCTGTTAGCCAAAATGGCAGCCGGGGTAGATATCATCAGCCGAGGGCGGCTCACGCTGGGCATCGGTGCGGGGTGGTACCGAGGCGAATACGACCAGTACGGCTGGGAGTTTCCAGAACGCCCTGCGCGCCGCATCCATCAGATGGAGGAAGCCGTGCGGCTGATCAAGGCCATGTGGACTGAGGGACACGCAGCCTTTCATGGAAGGTACTTCCGCACTGACCAAGCGATTCTCGAACCGAAGCCAGTGCAGAAGCCACACCCACCGATCATGATTGGCGGCAGCGGCGAACAGTTCACCCTCCGCGCCGTCGCCCGCGTGGGGGACGCCTGCAACATCTTCGGAAGTCCGGAAGTCGTGAAGGGGAAATATGAAATCCTGCTCCGGCACTGTGAAGCGGAAGGCCGGGATTTTGAGGAGATCGAGCGCACCAACCTCACGAGCCTGCTCCTGGCGCGGGACGAGGCGAAACTGAAGGCGAAGCGTGAGCGACTGGCTCTGCCTGATCCGTTTCGCGGATTCGCCGTGACGGTGTCACATGCCGTTGAACTCGTCGGCCGCTACCAGGATGTGGGCGTTCAGACATTCATATGCAGTCTGTTCAAGAACGATCGCGAGAGCATGGAGTTGCTCGCCGGCGAAGTGATGCCTCACTTCATTTGAGAAGGCAGGTGTTGAAGGGCGGCCTTACTCGTACCGCAGCGCCTCGATCGGTTTCAAGCCCGCCGCCCGATTGGCCGGATAGAGGCCGAAAAACACACCCACCGCCGCCGAAAAACCGAAGGCCAGCACGACGGACTCCATCGACACCACCGTATCGATCAACCCCGACGCATTCACCAGCGACGAGACGCCGGCGCCGGCCAGGATGCCGATCACGCCGCCCAGCACCGATAGCGTGAGCGTCTCCGTCAAGAACTGATACAGGACGTCGCCCCGCCGCGCGCCGACCGCTTTGCGCAACCCGATTTCCCGGGTGCGCTCGGTGACGGACACCAGCATGATGTTCATCACGCCGATGCCGCCGACCACCAGCGAGATGCCGGCAATCGCGCCGAGGAACACGGTCGTGGACTTTCACGCCTCAGCACTCGCCACTCGTTCGGCAAAGCGGTACAATTGAAGCATTCTCTCCTTGAGAGGCATAAGCATGTTTCATGCAGGCGGCGGCGGTTGGTGGACGTTCATGTCGGCTGACGAGAAGCAGCGGCCCGAAATCAGCCGGCCTTTGCTGCGGCGGGTCGCGGGCTACGCCCGGCCTTACCTGGCGCAAATTGTATTCGTGCTGGCGGCGATCGGGCTGACGACACTGCTCGGCCTGGTTCCGCCTCTGCTCTACCGGCAGTTGATCGACCATGTGCTGCCGGCCGGGGACGTCGCCCAGCTCAACACGTTGGCGCTGGCGATGATCGGCATCCCGGTCGTCAGCGGCCTGATCGGCGTGGCGCAGCGCTACACCTCCGCCAAAATGGGCGAAGGCCTGATCTGCGACTTGCGCCAGGCGCTGTACGCGCACATGCAGCGCATGTCGCTGCGTTTCTTCACCCACACCAAGACCGGCGAGATCATGGCGCGCCTGAACAACGACGTGGTCGGCGCGCAACGGGCGATCACCGGCACGCTGATCGGCATCATCACCAACCTGATCAACGTCGTCTTCACACTGGCGATCATGCTCTCGCTCGAATGGCGGTTGACGCTGCTGGGCGTCACGATCCTGCCGTTGTTCATCCTCCCTTCGCGGCGCGTGGCCCGCGTGCTGCGCGACATCACCCGCCAGCAGATGGACCTCAACGGCCAGATGAGCGCGCAGATGAACGAGACGCTCAACGTCAGCGGCGCGCTGCTGATGAAGCTCTTCGGGCGTCAACCCGAAAACTTCAAGAAATTCCGCGAGCGCAGCGAAGCGGTGCGCGACATCGGCGTGCGCTCGGCGGTCGTCGGCCAGTGGTTCTTTTTAGGGCTGGGGCTGGTCAGCGCGGTCGGCACCGCGCTGGTGTTCTGGATCGGCGGCCACCTGGTGTTCCAGGGCGTGTTCACCGTCGGCACCATCGTCGCCTTCGCCGCGTATCTCATCCAGTTGTACGGCCCGATCTCGGGCCTGGTCAACGCGCGCGTCGACTTCGCCACATCGATGGTCAGCTTCGAGCGGGTGTTCGAGGTCATCGATCTGCCGGTCGAGATCGACGACAGGCCGGGCGGGATGGTCGTGCGCGACGTGCGCGGGCGAGTCCGGTTCGAGAATGTTTCGTTCAGCTACCTGGAAATCGATCCGGCGGCCCGGCCTGTGCTGGGTGGCGAGAGTGCGGTCGATGCGGAGGGCGGCGACGCGCTGCTCATCGAGGGTGGCGCCCTGCGCGCGGCCGCCCGGCAAGCGCCACGGCTAAAATCGACCGAGCGGTTTGGCATGGGCATGTGGCGCATGATGGGCACCGGCCCGTCCGGCCCAGATTACGAGCCGGTTAGCGCGCGGCAGATGGCGATCTCGGACGTCAGCTTCGAGATTGCACCGGGACAGCTTGCGGCGCTGGTCGGGCCGAGCGGCGCGGGCAAGACGACCATCACCTACCTGCTGCCACGGTTGTACGATCCGACCGCCGGCCGTATCACGATCGACGGGCGCGATCTGCGCGACGTGACGCTCGCCACGCTCTCGAATGCGATGGGCATGGTCACGCAGGAGACGTACCTGTTCCACGATACGATCCGCGCTAACTTGCTGTATGCCAAGCCCGACGCAACGCAGGCCGAACTCGAAGCGGCCTGCACAGTGGCGAACATCTACGACTTCATCAAGAGCCTGCCGGAAGGCTTTGAGACAATCGTCGGCGAGCGCGGCTATCGCCTTTCAGGGGGCGAGAAGCAGCGCGTCGCCATCGCGCGCGTGATCCTCAAAGACCCGCGTGTTCTCATACTCGACGAGGCGACGTCGTCGCTCGATTCACAGTCGGAAGCACTGATTCAGGAGGCGTTGAAGCCGCTGTTCCGGGGCCGCACCAGCCTGGTGATCGCCCACCGCCTCTCGACGATCCTGGCGGCGGACGTGATCCTGGTGATGAACGAAGGGAAGCTCGTGGAGCGGGGAACGCATGCCGAACTGCTGGCGCGCGGCGGGCTGTACGCGACGCTGTACAACACGCAGTTTCGCCGGCACGAAACCCCGGCGACTCGGTCTGACCCCCTCCACGTGGCTACGGGAATGGTTCCCCAAGACCTTCGCCAAACGTAACTACTCAGCCCAACGTCACGGGAGCACTGCACCGCATGTGTTGCGAGCATCTTTCTGCGAAGCAATCCCCCGGCCGGCCAGGGGATTGCTTCGTCGCAATCCTTCGACTCCGCTGCGCTCCGCTCAGGATCGCTCACCTGCCCCGCGCGTCATTGCGAGCGTCTTTTTGCGAAGCAATCTCAGCGGGGTGGCAATGACGCGTGAGCAGTTACCGCCGAACAAGTGGATCAGGTCAGTGATCAGGCCGCCGCCGACACGGCGACGAAGTCGAAGAACAGATTCACCTGATCCTCCGTCGCCAGGAAAGCGAGTTGGATCGGCCCCGCGCCGAAGTCGGACATCAGGATCTCGGTCGATGCCGTGCCGACGATGCGATCGCCGTCCAGGGTCAGCGTCACATTCCACGTCACGCTGCGCGTCGTCTCTTTCACCGTCAGATCGCCGGTCATGGTGAACGACACGCTCTCGCCCTCGGCAATCTGCGCCGGCAGCCCGTCGATCGATTGCGGCGTGAACGTCGCCAGCGGATACTGGGCCGACTGCAGCGCATTGTTGCGGATAAAGTTGTCGCGGCGCGATTCGTCGGACGTGAACTGGCTGACGTCGATGACGATGTCGCCGATCTGAGTGTTCGACGGCTGAGCGAAATCGATCAGCAGCTCCCCGGCGATGGCCTGCGTCGTTCCGACCGCAACGGCGAAGCGATTATCCTGAAAGAACGTCTCGCTTACTTCGTACAGCACGGCTGCACCGATTAAGATCAGTCTCTTCATGTCTACCCTCTCCTTGACTTGGATGACTCTGCATAGAGTCTTTCGGGTTTCAGTATGCCAGTCGCCTGTGGAGGAGTTATGGAGAGGCGATGAGAGTTGGATAAGCGGTCAGCTCGAATTTTGGGTGTCCGAGCGATCCATGCCCCGAGCACCAGCCCATACACCAGGTGCGCAACCAGAAACGACGGCACGTCCACGGCATCGACCATGACCGGATTCAGCAGTGGCAGGGCCATCAGGCCGGCCAGCGACCAGAGCAGCGTGCCGATTGGCAGCGACCAGAGGACCGGCGAGCCGGGCAGGGTCGGCAGCAACAGGGCGAAGACGAATCCCAGCCCCATCGAAATCGCGGCGTGCAGGAAAAGCCCGCCGGTCAGGGCGGCCGCGTTGAGCTGAGTGAGCGTCTCAAGCGGCGCGCCGAAAGCGACCGCGACGGCGATCATCGCCAGGCCGCCGAGTGCGCCCCCGATCAAACCGGCGCGGTAGGGATATACCAGGGCCGGCCCCCGATGGAACCAATCGGGGGCCGGCACAGATTCTTCCACCGGTGTCGATGATGACTGCAGCGACTTGTGATCGACGTGTAACACGTTCCACCTCCGTGGCTTATTGCGCCTGCGTTCCTTCCGCCAGGCGAGCTCATAGAATGCCATCATAATGAGCCTGGGCTGTGGAGAAAATATGGAAAGAGGCTGAGAGTTGAGTAAGAGGGTAATCACCAGAAATGCCGGGTGTTGCGGATACGCACCGCAGAGACTATGATCAGTGCGTGGTCTGACAATCGAAGAGGATGAATCAGGAGGGGAAACGATGTATCAAACGGATATGTACGAAGGGATGCTGGCCGAAACCATCGTGCACCAGGGTCATCACGGCGAGGTCATCAATGCCTATTTCGCTCGACCCTTGGGCCAGGGGCCTTTCCCGGGTATGGTCGTGATCCACCACGCACCCGGCTGGGATGAATGGTACCGGGAGGCGACGCGCAAGTTCGCTCATCATGGCTATGCCACGATTTCTCCCAATCTCTACTATCGTGCCGGACATGGGACTCCCGAGGATGTGGCAGCCAAGGTGCGTGCCGCCGGGGGTGTTCCGGACGACCAAGCCGTGGGCGATGTCGCGGGGGCAATGCAGTACCTGCGCGCGCTGCCCTATAGCAACAGCAGAGTTGGTGTTTTCGGCACTTGCTCAGGAGGCCGGCACGCTTACCTCGTCGCGTGTCGGGTGAAAGGCTCTGACGCGGCCGTGGACTGCTGGGGCGGGCGTGTGGTGATGGCCCAGGAAGATCTCACGCCCAGGCAACCCGTCGCCCCGATCGAGTACACCCAAGACCTGTCCTGCCCGCTCTTGGGTCTCTTCGGCGCGGACGACCGAAACCCCACGCCAGAACAGGTCGCCCAACATGAGCAGGAACTCAAGAAGCACGGCAAGAGCTACGAGTTCCACATGTATCCTGGCGCGGGCCATGGCTTCTTCTACTATGACCGGCGGGACTATCGGCAGGCGCAGGCGGTAGACGGCTGGCAGAAGATATTCGCCTTCCTGGAAAAGTATCTCAGTACGCCGGCGAAGTCAGCATAGCCGGCCGGTTGAGCCTCAAAGGAGTGCGAGGATGTGCACGATGATTGTCAAGCAAGTGGAGATCGAGGGGAGCGGCAAAGGGACAAGCGGTTGGTTCGGTCTGCGTCAGGCGAACGTGTCGTATGATCATCCCTTCCATGCGCCGCTGGAACATGCGCTGAATATCGACTTTGTGAATGAGGCGCAGGGGCCAGGCACCCGAGTCGCGGTGGAGCTCAGTGTGGAGTCGGCGCAAGCTCTGGTCAAGACTATCCTTTCGGTGTTGGACCGGGCTGAGGTGGGTGGATACCTAGAGAGATTAGCAGGCGTCGAACTTCGCCGATGAAACGGTCAGGAGAAAGGCCGAGAGGCACATCGCCAACACGTACCTCAAGTCGACGCAAGCGCCGGTCGGCGTGAGGCCGACACTCAAAGCGTGGATGGAGCTAAACTGAGCGATGATCACCCTGACCTTTGCCGGCGACGAGTCGGGCGATGTCAGCTTTGCTTTCGGGAAGGGTGCGTTGCGCTACTTCGTCGTGGCCGCGATCGCGACTGCCGAGCCTGACGGGCTGCGCCAACAACTGGCCGACCTGCGCCGGAGTTCTGCGCTTCCGCGAGATTACGAGTTTAAGTTCAACACGCTATCGTCACGCGCCTTGCGCCGCCGCGCCTTCGAGACACTGGCCGAAGCCGACTTCGAGGCATGGGCCGTCGTCGTGGACAAGACGACACTGCCCGATCCGTTTCGGGTGATGCGCGGGCTGGATTTCTATGTGTACTTCTTGACCGAACTGATCCAGTTGATCCCACCCACTGCGCGCGATGGGGCGACGCTGATTCTGGACGAGTTCGGATCGGCGGCGCGGCTACGGGCCGAGTTGCGGCGCTTCATGCAAGCGCGCGGCATTCCGCGACACTTCAAGCGCGTGCTGGCCAAGCGGTCGAGGAGCGAATCGCTGATCCAGATCGCCGATCTGGTCGCGGGCGCGATCCTGCGCCGCGATACTGCGGACGAGGCAGGCGCTTACGAGATGATTGAATCGAAGTTGAAACGACTGCTGGAGTTTCGCGGATAACAGAACCCGCTCCGCTAGCCCAATCCTTCACAGGAGAAGGGGGCAGGCCGCCACAGTCGGCGACTTTTCGCGGAGCGGGAGAAGCCTCACGGCTTTTTTACTAACTTAATCTTATCACCATTTCGGGAGATGTCAATATGCCCACATCGCCGACATCCAGTCCATTCGCAACTTCAAATGGCTGGTCAAATACCTGCGTACGCGCCCGGATTGGCCGATCGACGAAGAGCAGGCCGACGACCTGACCTTCGGCTAAACGCCCGCCGAGCTGATGTTCATCTCGCCACCGGCGACGGGCGGACGCGGGTCGATTGACAGGACGCCACAACCAGGTCGAGCCGTAACCGCCTGTCCGAGGGGCCTATTCAGGTCGTCGTGTTATGGGTTGCGCACGGCGGGCCTATTGACCGTTACCCTATTCAAGAGTAAAATTGCGCCAGGCGCGAGATAAAAATGCGCCGCGATGTTGGGGGACATCCCGGGGGAATCATCGGCGCGAAGTCGGCTGAGGGTCGTCTGACATCGTACTCATTGAGAGCCGTCCGCGCGCTTGCGGTGTCGCGGACGGCTCGATTCGTTGTGATTTTCGCGTCGTGACTGGCGATCCAGGAGGAGCCAACCCGGCTCGCGGCGAGACCCATGAAGTAGGATCGATTGTTTGGCCAGATGGCGTCCGAATTAACATGAGCCTGAACGAGACACTTAAAGAGCTTTCAGCATTCATCAAAGAGATCGCGGCGAAGGGGAATCAACCAGTTCCCTCTAATCAGCCGACACTATGGTTCTCACATAGAGATCTGGGTGGACTGATTCTATGGGAGGACGAGGTTGTTCAGTATAAGAGATGTCTCGACGGTCTGTACAAGACGGTAGCGGCAACGGGATACTTTAGCCGAAAAGCCGTCGAATCCTTACTTCAGGTAGCGGTTCTCAGGGCACTTGATGCAGTTAACGCATTTCCACACACTTCATTGGATCAGAGACTCGGTGAATCGCTCAAGGAGCTTCAGGCTGCCCTCGCGACCAAGCCAAGTTTCTGGAGTGTCCATATCCGCGTGATAGGGCTTGCCCCAGCAGGACTTCCGGTTGACATCGGAAAGGTCAGGTTCTATCAGGCGGATGAGGAACGCATGAGTGAGTTGCTCGACAAAACCAATGTGATCATCGAGAGTGGAACGAACACTCCAGAACAGAAGCATGCATTCAAAGAGGATTTCGCGAAGGAGTTGCGCGACCAGTTTGGAGGCAAAGTAATAGCGCGCGTCGATGCGGAGGCGGTTGATCAGACTGCCGCCTATGATCAAGCGCTCCGAGAGTTACGGCTGACCCTGGATGTGGTCAACTTCTACGCCGACGTGATTCACCCCAGCGGGGATTGCGCGCATGTTTTCCTTCCTGGCGAGGGAGATCGGCTCGTCGACTTGCAGCCAGCCTTCAAGGAAGGAGAGAGGCCAGAATTTGTAATTCGCCAGTCAGTGAGGGGCCCCCTGGCTGACCTGTCTCTAGCGGAAATGGACTCGGACAAGAGTGCGAAGCTTGGCTTCAGACGCGTCGCTGATATCTTGGCTAATGGACAGCGCAATAGTTTCGAGGACCGAATCCTGTCGGCATTCCAGTGGGCTGGTCGAGCGACTATCGACGAAAGACGCGAGGAAGCCTTCCTGTTGTATGCCATCTCACTCGAGAGTCTGTTGCTGGGCAGCAAAGTAGAATCTGAGCTGACGTACCGACTGAGAATGCGTTGTGCGCACCTTCTTGGATTGACGTTTGAAGCAAAGCAAAGAATCCAGAGGCGTGTCTCCGAGCTTTATCGCACGCGATCGAAGATAGTGCACTCCGGCAGTGTGCAGGTCACTGATGCAGATTTGTCCATGATACGGTTCTACGCCAAGAACGCTCTCATAGCTGTGCTGACTGAACATCAATTCCAAAACAGCCGTAGCGAAGATGATTTCGATCAGTGGTTTGAGGAACGGCTTCTAGCCTGATATTGTCATCTCCTGCATCCTACGGCAGCACAGCGCGAGCTTGATAGCGATGCTATTCTGACTGAGAATTGGGATGGCGAAGCGCCATTGATGCTGCCCAGCGCCGACATTCAGGTGCAGGAAGCTGATCTGATCGGCGACCAGCGTAATTCAATCTTGCGCTATACCGGCTGTGATCAACTGGTGCATAGTGGGGTATGAACTCACATGGGTGAACAGTAACGACAATGTCTAAAGGCAAGCGAACGGAAAAGACAAAAGGCAACAGCGCGAACCCCGGCTTCGTGGAGAAGCCGTGGGCTGCTGCTGACAAGCTGCGCGGCCACATGGACGCCGCCGAGTACAAGCACGTCGTCCTCGGCTCGATCTTCCTCAAGTACATCTCCGATGCCTTCGAGGTCAAGCCCGACGAACTCGCCGCGCAGAAGGCGGAAGGCGCCGACCCGGAATACCCCGACGCGTACCGCGCCACAAACATCTCCTGGATGCCGAAGGAAGCGCGCTGGACACGTCTCATAGCTAGCGCTCTGCAGCCCACCATCGGCAAGCTAGTCGATGACGCGATGAGCGCCATCGAGTGCGACAACCCCGCGCTTAAGGGGGCACCCCCCAGGGACTACTTGGAGGTAAGAAGATGAGAGTAATGCTCTTCCCCTGTGGCCCGGCGGCAAATGAGAGTGAGCTGAAGGGTTTCGAGCATTTGAAGAGTCGGCTGCAATCTGAACCGGGCGATGCAGAGTGGATCCTGCTCACAAACCTAGCATTTTCCGTCACTCATCAGCTCCAGTCCGACGAAATCGACCTCGTCGCGATCGGACAATCTGGGGTTCGAGTGATTGAAATCAAACACTGGACAGCTCAACGGGTCGATGAAAATAAGATCAACGTGGAGAATGAAGCCGATCGACTGACGAACAAGGCTCGCAAAGTTGGAACCACGCTCCGCCGCGTCGTCCCCGAACTTCCCCGCGTAGATGGTGCGATCCTACTCACTCAGGATCCATCCAAGGTAAAGCGGATTGCCAGCCAGGTAGTGCGCGGCGTCGGGTTTCACACGCTGAACGACTGGAAAGCCGCCATCGACTTTGATGCGCCGCGGGTGCTGTCGCCTCAACAAGTGAAGCGGCTGGCCAGCATCTTGCAGCCCCGAAGCGTGGTGGCCACCGACGGATCACTGAGGCGGCTGGCCGGGTACGTCAACCTGGAACTCCAAACCCCCAAGGACCAGCGTTTCCACCGTATCTACAAGGGAAGCCACCCCGCACGGCGCGATCGGGTGGTGTTGCATCTCTACGATTTGTCCGCCAGCGATGACAAAAACGCTGAAGCTAAGGCAAAGCGGGAGTTTGAAGCGCTGCACCGCTTGCAACTCCACCCCTGGGCGCCGCGGATTCTGGATTCCTATCAGGACGCCCCCGGATACGAAGGGGAGATGTTTTTCTTTACGGTCGTTGATCCGGCGGCGCCCTGCATCGAGGACCGAGCCACCGACATGACATGGACGGCGAGCAGCCGGCTCGCATTCGCGCGAAATGTCGTTCGGGCCTTGGCCGAATTGCACCATGCAGGGACGGACGACGAACCCATCATCCATCGAAACCTCACTCCCCGAACGATCCTGGTCAAGCACGACAATTCGCCGATCCTCACGGGTTTTGAACGCACAAAAATCCCGTCCGAAATTAGTGTGGCTTCCAGCAGCCTGCCGGCGGGGCAGTACCTGGCCACGGTCGCACCCGAGGTTCAAGCACAAGGCTTGGCCGTCGCCGATCAGCGCTCGGATCTGTATTCGCTCTGCGCCTGTCTTAGCCATCTGTTCCAAAGCCGGGAGGATGATCTGAGCCGGCGAACGGCAGAGGTCTTCGAGCATGGTTTGGCCAGGGAACCAGATCAGCGTGGCACATTGCGAGATCTTGACGCGGCCCTCTCGGAACTGCTTGGCGAATCGGTCCCGCCACCGGCTCCACCACCAGCCCGATTCTGGACTGAGGATCAGGTCATTCGCTTCCGCGACCGCGACTATCGCATCATCTCACGCCTGGGTTCGGGCGGCGTGGGGACGACATTCAAGGTGGTGGAAATCGACCGAGCTACAAGAGAGGATCTGGGGACGTACGTGGCCAAGGTCGCCCACAACGGCGAGACGGGTCAGCGCGTTCTGAAGGCATACAGTCTTGTGCGATCTCATCTGCGGCATACGGCACTGTCCACGATCTTCGAAGTGGCCAGGGAATGGCAGGAGAACGAGTTCATCGCATTGATGACGTGGATCTCCGGTGCACCGCTCGCTGAGTTCGCTGGCGTGTTCTCGCTGCTCGCGGAAGAGCAACAGGAAGCTTCGAGCGAGGCACTGGCCTTGCGGTGGTTACGCATCATCTGCGAGGCGCTCGATGTGCCCCATCGAAATGGCCTCATACACGGCGACGTCAGCCCTCGCAACCTAATCGTCTCAGGGAGCGACCTGGTGCTGACCGACTATGATTTCGTCCGCAAGATTGGCGAGCCGATGGCAGCCCCGGGCACGGTTCTGTATTGCTCACCTTCGTATCAGGAAAAGCAGCTTGCTTCTCCTTCGGACGACATTTACGCACTGGCTGCAAGCTTCTTCCACATCATCTTCGAGAAGGAGCCGTTCCGCTACGGTGGAGAACTGGATAAGAAACGAGGCCTGAATTGGGAAGGCGTGAACCGCGAGGAATGCCAAACCCTGGCGGCATTCCTCGACAAGGCGACTCACCCCGACCCTCGGTTGCGGTTCGCCAACGTGGCAGAGGCGCTTGCCGCCTTGAAGGTACAAGAACTAAGGGAAACAACGACACCGGTCGAAGAAGGTAAACCGGAACAGCCGCAGATATCCGCAGCCTTGAAGCAGACTGAACAGCAAGGCTCACAACCGGAATTGCGCGAACAGCGAGTGGAGTGGTTGCGGTCCCTCTTGCAGTCGTATCCCGGCTCACGCTGGGGCAACCGCGAAACGCGCGGGCTCGACACGGAGTTCGCCGCGCAAACCTATGTGGAAACCGTTCTGGAGGAGACACTGGTTCGCGACATCCGCGAGCGACGCGTCCGGCTTGTGATCCTTTGTGGAAATGCCGGTGACGGAAAGACCGCGCTGCTTCAGCACCTGGCGACCCGGCTTGGACTGGGGACACATCAGTCTTCCGAGCGAATCCTAGAAGGGTCTGTTCCCAATAGTTCATTAGTACGTATGAACCTGGATGGCTCCGCCTCGTGGCGGGGACGTTCGGCCGACGAGATCCTCGACAAGTTCCTGGCACCGTTCCAGGACGGGCCGCCGAATCAAGACATCGTCCATTTGCTGGCCATCAATGACGGCCGCTTGCTTGAGTGGGTCGAGGGATACAAGGGACGCCACGGAGGCAACGAAACACCGTTGGTCGCGGTGCTTTATAAATTGCTCCAGCAGGAGACCACCACGCAGGAATCACACATTCGGTTCATCAGCCTCAATCAGCGGTCACTTGTTGGAGGCATCACGCCAGACCGGAAGCAAATCGAGGCCACTTTTCTGGGGCGTCTGATGGACCACCTATACGGTGGCGAACAAGCGGACAAGATTTGGTCGCCGTGCCAGTCCTGTTCGGCGAAGGAACGTTGCGAGGTTTTCGGGGCGGCTCGCGTTTTTGGCCCTGACACTCTACCCGCTCTGGCGGAACCGAGAGTTCGCTCGCGCGCCCGTGAGCGGCTGTTCGAGGCGCTGCAGGCCGTCCACCTGCGTGGTGAAGCGCACATCACCATGCGCGAATTACGAGCCGCCCTGGTCTACATCTTGTTCGGTATCCACTTCTGCGACAACTATCACGCGGAGTTGGAGACCGGCGCGCTTCCTTACTGGAACCGCGCGTTCTCGGCGGATTCGCCGGCACGGCAGGGCGAAGTGCTCGGCGAACTCGCTCACTTTGATCCAGCGTTGGAAGCGCATCCCCAGATTGACCGGTACCTGTTGAGCACACCCGCCGCAGACAGTGCCAAAACTGCTCCGCACTACCCCCAGCTCACTTTGGAATCCGCCCGGCGGCGGGCCTTCTTCGAATGGACTCCGGAAGATATTGAGCAGGTCGCCGGGAATCGCGATGCGCTGGACCTCGCGCGGGGTCGGCATCTGCGTCGGTTTCGAAATTTGCCGCTGGCTGACGAGCACGAGCTGACAGAAGTTTGCGAACTTCTGTGCAAAGGAATTTCGCGACTGGAGGATTTGCCGCCTCAAGCACTTGACCGGCCTGGTGTGGTGCCGCTGCGCGTCACGCCTCGCACACCTACGGAGACAGCATTTTGGGTGGAGAAACCACTCAGCGCCTTCCGGATCGAAGCGGACCTTCCGCTCGACACGGAAGGGGTCGAGCGGCTGCATCGGCAGGCCTTTCTGGTCTATCGTTATCGCAATGGCCGCAACGAAGAACGCCTGCGCTTGGGCGCCGAACTATTCCATTTGTTGCTGGAGCTTGCCGACGGATACCAGTTGGGTGACGTCTCGACGGACGACACTTTTGCTCACCTGTCCATCTTCGTGCAGCGTCTTGTTCGCGAAGATGAACGGGAACTGCTGGCATGGAACCCAATGCAGGATGCAGCGATCTACCAAGTTTCCGCGGCTATCCGCGAGACTGAAAGCGGCCCACGACAGCGGATGATCATCACTGCCCTTGCGTCAGGAGCCCAGACATGAGCGCCGTCAGGACACACATTACGGCCCGATCCATCGTGGACGATGTACTCGGTCGCCGCATGACCCGGGAGATCTGGACAGGAAACTACGACAAAGCTCTGCCGGTCTCCGTTCAGGATTTCGATCTCTCTGCAGTGCTTCCCGCCGTTTTCTATATGTTCCGCTTCGGGCATCGCCGCGGGAAAGGGAAGTTTCTCGAAACCTTCGGCAGCGATGCCGGAACAGCAAAAGAACGCAGAAGGGCGGCCACGATCGAGCGCGTGGCGAACAAACTGGCAGAGACTGAGTCGTTCGAAGGCTTTCAAGACGAGACCGTGCAGGCCATTCTCGGAGACTCGCTGCTGTGCTTCTGTTTGGAGAATACCAAGCGCGCGTTGGGGAGACACGAGCAGGTACAACGCGTCGCCCCGGCGCACTACATGGCAAGCTGGGTCGATCTCCCGGACGCGGTGGCCCACCTTCGTTACGTCCCCGAGATGATCGTGGCGATGCTGGCAGATCAGAAGGGGGATAATGTGCAAGCGAATCAGCAGAATGAAAAGAGCTGGTTCGCCATCGGCCGAGGCTTTGAAGATAACGTGCTGCTTAAGGCATTCCATCAGGGGGTGGTGCACGAGAGACCGTTGGGTGATCTCGCCGCCGATCGTTTTCAGGAAGAAACAGCGGTGGGCATCGACCAGCTCTTAATGATCCGGCTTGCGCAGCAACTGGGAGCGGCGCCTGACAAGCTGCGCGGCGAAGGAGAGCGGATTTCGAATCAGCGTCCTGTCGCCGAGCAAGCGGCCCAGCATTTCTCTGAAGACATCCGGCGCTTTGTTCGTACCTACGCGGGCGTTATTCCTCGGCATGCCTTTGTCGAACTGCTAGAGTCGTGCGTGGCCGTTGGGCTGACAACGATCGTCACGAGCGTCATCGAACTCCTGTTTGAGTGGGCTGAGACAGGGGAAATCCGCGAGCAGCGCGAACAACAGCCGACATATCTGTTCGTGGATTGCTCGAACGGCGTTGAACGCAGTCTGCGGGCGCTGGCCGAGCAGTCGATGGACGATTTCATGCGGCGCATCGAACGCTTCCCGGTGGTCCTGATGGCGCTGCGGCTGCTGGACTACGGTGCACGATATGACCCCAAACTGAAAAAACTGGGCATCCAAACGAGGCCCTACGCCACCGACTGGATTAACTTGCTAGGCGAACTCCTTCACCAGCGGAGGGAGGAAGCACAGCCGATTCTGTATGATTTGGAGCGCAAGACCGCAGAACTGGCCGACCGCCTGCAAGAGGACTATCCCGAAACTGCTGAGATGATGAGAAACGACCGCACTCAGCCGAACCCGGCCTGGCGCCTGGCGGAAGCGCTCACATACCTGCAAGGGCGCAAGAGCACACAAAACAATGTCGTCGCACTTCTGGACTCCGCCTTCATAATCGGCCGCCCGAATGGTCTGGCTGCGAGGCGGGCAGTCATTCGCAAAATTGACGTCGGCGGTCCAAGCAAGAGGAGCGACCTTCGCTCGCTGGTTTTCACCGACTCGGTGCTCGACTATCTGGTGCATCTCCACGTCTTGCGACCTGCCAACAAGAGCGGCTATCGAACACTGTCGCTCAAAGACTTTATACAGATTCTTCGCGAGCGGTATGGGTTCTGTGTTGATCAGGCAGCGCCCGGGATGACGATCTCCAACGAACTCTTGCGGCTGAATCGTCTTGTCCTGGAGCGGCGGCTGCGCGATCTGGGACTCCTTGTAGGAGTGAATGATGCTGAGTCGATGAAACAACTGAGACCACGGTTTCAGCGCCTGGAGGAGCGTGACAATGGTGTGGACTGAACTGTATGGGCGTCTTGTCGCCAAGGCCTTCGAAAAGGTGCTCGGTAGACCCGATCAGGGGGCTATGGCTTTTGTGCGCTGCCTGACACCGGACGTGGTTGAAGCGCTTGCCGGAGACACAACTTTCGCGCCGTCGGCTTGGAGGGTCTGGCGTGTAGCGGATGTGGAGGATGCGAAGACACGCACCATCACCGCCGATCGCGCCGTCGAGCTGCGCGAATCGAAAGACGAGGCCGTGTTGCTGTTGGTGGATACGGCCCGGGCCGGTGCCGGCATGGATAGCATCTACAGTGCGGCACAGGAAGTGGATGAAAACAGCCTGTTCCATCAGGCACTGCGCCAGGCCAGAGATGAAGTGACCAGCCGCCTGTCGCGTGAGATTCGGGAATATGCAGATCGGGCTATCAAAAAGGCGCGGGGATTCGGCCACCGCTTCAGGGTTTCGCCCTGGACCGAGTTCGACTTTCTAGCCCGCATTGCAGCAGAGCGGCGGCACCCGGGAGAACTCTTGTATTTGCTTGGCCTGTGGCCAGTGAAACAGGATGATGAAGCGAATCCAGACGACGGACTAAATGACTCTCGCCTCTTCGTGGATCGCCTGTTGGGAACAGCAGTCGCTGGATTGACTCCCGCACAACGCATCGAAGCACTCAAGCTGCTCAATCCTTCTGAGGGGCAGATCACGGATTTGGAGCGCTTCCTGCGGTCGGCAGCCACCAAGCCGCTCCTTCCGGCGTTAGCCGAACTGGCTGACAAGGCGCACCTGTGGGTCCGTGCCTTACGGGTTGAGGGGGCGGCTCAGAATATTCAAAGCATCGAGCTTGTGCCGTGGCGAACGCATACCGAACGGATCGCCAAATGGTCCGGGTTAAGTGGTGGAGACGACGCTGGCGACCCTCCGGAGCTCGTCTTGAATCCCGACGCCGACAAAACAGGGGACTACTCCAAACTGGAAGTCCGCTGGAAGGCTCGCCCGGATAACCTAAAGGAGGGTACCGTCGAGTACCGCGTCGTGATTGTGACCGATATGGACGAGGAACTTGCTTCGCGGGAGGTTCCCCACGCGAGCAAGAAGGAAGAAAAATGCCGCTTCACGAATGACGATTTTTCCATGCTGAGCGACGACGCGCTGATCGGCGCCAAAATGGTTGTCTCGGTGATCGGCAATGACCACGTGGAGCCGCAGGAGAGTGAGGAATTCACCATACGATTTGGCAAGCCGCCGGAACACGAGCCAGCCAGCGTTGGCAAGAGGGTGCGGACGTTTAGCGAGGGGCTAATTGAACTGGATGGCCGCGAGAGCGTATCGGATCTCGCCTCATCCACAGAGACCTTACCGGTGGACTCCAAGGACTTCGTGCTGTTGCGTATGCCGCAACATAGGAAGAGCTTCCGGGTATTTAGTCCGTCGTTGATTCGTGAGGTGGAACAGCAATGGGCCGAGCGGTTGGGAGCTATCGGGCGTTGGCGTGTCAGGGTGCGGGCTTCGGGCGCGCGGGCGGCGGAACCGGAGTTTGTTCCTTTGTCAGATCCTGAATCCTTGCCGGGGCCATCGAGGCAAGCACTCTGGGATCGGGCCAGCAATGCCAGCCGGCGGATGGCCGAACGGTTTGCAGCTTACAATGGGGTGGGTCAGATCTACGACGAGAAATCCAAAGCATTCGATACGGTGGTCAAGGAATATCTGTTGGCTTGGGCGGCGCTGCTGGAAGAGGGGGACCCCTCGTTGGCTCTGGCAAATACTGTCGAAATCCAAACGCTGTCGGGTCGGACGATTGGGCTAATCGTCCTGCCCAACCATCCTTTGCGTGTGGCCTGGCATGTCGCCTACGACAACCTTGTGCTCCATGCCGCTTTCGAACAGGGCGCCGCGCCAAAGAACATTAGAGACGAGTTCTTAGTGCTGGATGGTGCGATGTTTCCGGCGTTTCTACCTGGCCTAGAGGATGGGAGCTCATTTGTCTTCGCCGATACGCTCGGTTTCCA
Organism: Anaerolineae bacterium; assembly: GCA_035283185.1. Taxonomy (GTDB): domain Bacteria; phylum Chloroflexota; class Anaerolineae; order Fen-1058; family Fen-1058; genus DASSFZ01. The sequence continues at coordinate 21,805 of DATEUJ010000169.1, forward strand.
TGCTGTGGGCATGGTGCCCGATCGTGACAAGGAACCGAAGGCTGCCGTGGCAATCCTGGCCCGAGCGTTGGGCGAAACCGAAACGGCCGATACGGTGCCGACCGTGGGGAAGCAGAGCGCACAGGTTCTGGGGAACGAGATCCTCAAGTACATCGAGTGTCACGATGCGTCAAAGCTCCTTCATATTCACGCCCTTCGACCGGGCGACGGCCTCACGGTGGCACGATCGCTTGGCCGGGTTCAGGATCAGTATCGGCAGGCCACACCCGAAGACGATCTCGACGAAAGTGAGCACAAGATAGCGCCAGCGTTCGTCCTGGAGCTTTATCCATCGCACGAGCAGCGTGGCGTGGCAGGGCGGTTCATCGCCGAAGCCCGGGAGAAACGACGCAGCGGGGCAGGCGTGTTATCTGCTGAAGACCGCTGGATGCTGGAGTCGCTCAGCCTGCCGGGAGGGATGAACCTGCCCAAGCTTCGCTGGGCTCGCAAGAGCGAGCAGGACCCGAAGACGCCGGCTCATATCGCCGTGGCGTTCGACACCTTCGAGTCGCGAGTCGTGCCTGACCGGTCTGCCCCGGAATCTAGACCACTGTTTGCATACGGCTTGCTTTCCTTCTTCGAGCGGGAATACACGAGCACGCCGTCTCCGTTGTGGCGCAGTGCCGTTTTGGCCTCGGCGGACGGGGAGAAACATCCTTCAGATCGGACGCATACAGAGCGGTTGGTCCGACTGCAGCAGGCCATTGGGCGATGCGTGGCTCGTAGCATCTCCACCGACGCTCTGCTGCCGATATTGAGAACGGAGATCTCACCCGAGAAGGCCCACAGCCTGCGCGAGTTGCATCGACTGTGTGACTGGGTGATCACGCTCGACCGCAACGCGGGTATCGAGTATTTTGATTCACCCCGCGACAACAAGGAAATCTATGACGCTTACGTGATCGACTGTGTGCCGGAACGTGAAGACCTGGGTTGCTTGCAGTTGATCACCTCGACCAGCAACCTTGAAGAGGTCCGAAACCTGCTGGACGGCGCGCTCGATCAAATGGGGCTGAGCCGTAGTCGGCGGAACGCCGAGTTCCTCATGGAGCACCTCAAAGCCCTCAGTGGGCGTCTGGCGATCCGTCTAACCGGCCAGAAGGCGCCCACTTCGGAACTGATTACACTGGCGCTGTGCCATGCGAACTGTCGCCAAGCGCTCGAGGAGGGTGATTGCTGGACGTCGCTCGAAACAGGCTTTCTGATTCCTGTTGACGACGTGCTGGATCTAATTCCGCCGTTGTCGGCCAGAGAGACTGACGAGGAAGAGCCTGAGGCTGGCCCGTTGACAGGCAGAGCACGTCCAGATCTGATCTATGTGTCGCTCGTCCCGCGCAAGGGGCTGCTGTTTCAGTTTATTGAAGTCAAATACCGTCGACACCTGCGAGCCGCGCGAAGCCCGGATATATTGGAGGGCATTCGCCAACAGGTGGAGTCCCTGCGTGCGCGCTGGGACGATTGGTACTCGAATGAAAACGTAGGCTCCTCATTCCGGGCCGTGCGGCGTGCGAAACTGGCTCGCGTATTGCGTTTCTACGCGGACAAAGCGAACCGGCATTACCTAGCAAAGGACCGGTACGAGAGCATCGTCGCCGAAATCGACCGGATGATTGAGAAAGGCGGGGAGTACTCGTTTACGACGGCCGACAAGGTGGATCGGGGCTGGGTGTTTTGCCCGGAATACGCCGGAGCAGCACCGCTAAAGGTCTCGCCCGAAGGCTGGGAAACGCGGATATTCCTATTTGGTCCTGGCCTGCTGCCCGACTCGGACTTCCGCCGAGAGGCGTTCATTGACCTTGCTGCTGTGGGACGAAAAGGTGAGGCAGCTTCTGCCAAGTCACACGCCGAAGAATTTGAGGGCTCGGAGGAGTCGGATCGTAACGGTTCGCGGCTGACAGCTCCTGAACAGAGATTGAGTCAGGGCAAAAGCCTGACGGACGTCGCGGACCAGGGCTCACGCGGTGAGTCCCAGACACAAACTGCCGGTCTGCCACATATTGGGAACAGTGACGAGGACGAACGTTCCGTCTGTCTGGGTACCGATTTGCTCACGGGATCGGAGGTCCGATGGCCCCTGACGGTCAAGGGGAATCCTCACCTTCTGGTCGCCGGTCTGCCCGGCATGGGCAAGACAACCTGTCTGTTGAACCTGTGCAAACAGATGCTCGACGCTGGCGTTCGGCCGATCGTGTTTTCCTATCACCAGGACATCGACGAGCGACTTGAAAGTCTCGTGTCAGGAGTGCGGTTTCTTGACTTTCACGGATTGGGGTTCAACCCGTTGCAAGTCCTTGACCGGCAATCACGCATGGCATATCTGGACGTGGCCGGTGCATTGCGCGATATTTTTGCCGCCATCTTTCCGGAACTGGGTGACATTCAGGGTGAACGTATCCGCAAGGCGATCAAGGAGAGTTTCATTGAGCATGGGTGGGACGACCCAAACGCCGATTTGCGGGAGCTGCCGGAGCCGCCATTTTGGAGGTTTATGGAGATTCTCCGAGCTGATCCTAAACCGGACCGTGGGCTGCGCACGCTTCTGGGGCGGCTGGAGGAGCTCGATGACTACGGCTTCTTTGATTTAGCCGAATCCCACCAGAGCCTGTGGGAAAGCGAGCAGCCGATTGTTATTCGCATCCACGCCACGCAAAATGACAACTTGCAAAAGGCATTTGCGTCCCTGGTCTTTTATGGCCTTTACAAGGACATGTTCCGCCGGGGCATCCAGCAGCGGATTACGCACGCAGTGGTGTTTGACGAGGCGCATCGCGCCGCTCGGTTGCGACTGATCCCGACCATGGCTAAGGAATGCCGAAAGTATGGCATTTCACTCGTGTTGGCCTCGCAGGAGGCCAAGGACTTCAACATTTCACTTTTTTCCGCGATCGCGAACTATCTGGTACTAAGGCTGAACGAAGCGGATGCCAAGACGCTCGTGCGCAACGTCGCCAGTTCCGATCAGGAACGGGCGCTCGTTGACAAGATCAAGCAAATGGATCGATTCAGGGCGCTGTATTTCGGCGAGGGAAGGAAGAAACCCTCTCCGGTCTCTTTGCTGCCGTAAGTTAAGGCGACGCGGAAGAGCAGAGCGTCATCATCGACAAGACCCTTTGAGAGATTACGCACCCCCACCTGCGCCTCCTGCTGAAGCAGATTCTGCGCAAGCACGGCTACGCGCTTTCCAGTTGCCACAAACGACAACGCCCTGTGAGACGACCAGGGGCGTTGTTTTCAGATGCTACTCACCTCCGTTTCTGATTGGCTGTGATCACCTTCATGGCCCTGATATGCCCGCCGAACACATCAAGTTGCAACACATCCTCGACGTTCAACACGGGCATGTGTGGACTCATCACCACCGGGCTACCCATTGGAGACTCTGTGATGGAGGCTGTGGATCATGTGTTTTCTCCTTCGCCCTCTACTCTACTGTGTACGGGCGAGTTGTCTCACTCGTTCTCACACAGAGGGCATCGCAATAAAGAAAAAGCATCGCAGATTCACGATCTGCGATGCTTTGGAGCAGCGGGGGTTGGCCTGGCCCGCCCTGGCTCGCCAAAGTCACACACGACCCGCGTGAGGCGATGGCAACTGCCGAACTCGCGCGCCGTGCCGAAGCGTATTTCAAGTCGCGCGGCTTCGATGTTCAGGGCTACGACTTCGCACTGACCTTCGAGCAGACCTTCTGGGGTATATGCTGATGACCAGCCAGCTCACGCTGACCGTCAATGGTCAACCGTATTCGGTGGAAGTCGCGCCGGACACGCCACTCCTCTATGTGCTGCGCAATGATCTCGGCTTGAATGGCCCGCAATATGGCTGCGCTCACATCTGCGCATCCTGCGCGCCGTCAGGCGTGCTGCCGAATTACTCGCCGCAGAAGGAGTTTGAACGGGATGGCGGCCGAACGATCCCGAAGCAGTGAGTGGTCTCATCCGTTCACCCCTCAACGCATCAAGACAGCCGCCATCGTGCTGGACGACTACCGGCACTGGGTCGACGAGATGGAGGGATTGACGCCTGGATACGAGTGAGGCTGACCTGCCAGGCACCAGATGGAGACACCGGCAGGCGCGAGGAACAATCGCGATGACCTGGAAACCCTCCAACGAACCGATGCGCTACGACCGGGCGCGAGCAGTGTAGCTCGACCCCGTTAAGGCGGCCATCCAAAGTCTGCGCCTGCCCCTGTTTCGAGTCCGCAAGCTCAACGGCATCGTCAACGCCATCGCCATGCAAATCGAAGACGGTGGCGACAGCCCAGAGGTCAATCACCTCCTGCTCGACGCGCTGCGCGCGGCGGTCACTCACCAGGTTGGTGAGGGCGCCGCTGAGCCAGTGCTACGCGCGATCGAGACTTTCCGGCAGATCGAAGCCGAACGCTGGGAACGAGTCAAAGCCGGCACGCTGCCTCCGCCTCCGCTGGAAGATTAACTGGACGACCTGGTCGAGAAGGGGCAGCGCGCCGGAGCAAAATGATTGACATCCCCTCAGCCTCTGCCCGCTTTCCGCATCCGCCCCAGCATCAACAGCATCGCGCCGAGCGTCGAACACCGGCTTGACCTCGACACCGTCTGGCCCAATGACGACGACGGCCACCGGCCGGGCGGACGCTCCACCACCCATCCCAACGCCGCTGCCACCCGCCATCGTTTCGGGCTGCGGCGACTCGGTCGCCGGCCCTGCCCGCGAAGGTTTCTGCTGGGCAGGCCCGAAGCCACTACGTTGACTTTTCCCGCGAACAGACTAGAATATATAGCGAGGTGTGTACTCAAACCAGGAGAATCCTATGAACAAGATCATCGGCGTGACCGAGCTGCAGCGTAAGTTCCGCTCCATCTTCGACGAGGTCGTCAAGCGCCAGACCCCGTATATTCTCACACGCGGCAGCCGGCCCGAGGCAGTGCTTATTTCCTACGAGCAATACCTCCGCTTCATCCGCGCGGACGAAGTGGGCGTGCTCAAGCGCATTGACGACGCGCTGGCGTACATGGCTCGAGTCAATGCTCAATACTCTGATGAGGAAGTTGAGGCGGATGTGATCGAAGCCACCAAGGCCGTGCGCTCGCGGAAATCGAAGGCCTGATGCGTGCCGTCGTCGACACGAACATCTTCATCCGCGCGCTCATACGGCCACAGGGTTCAGTTGGCCCGATCATTCCACGCCTGGCCCAAAACGAATACACCCTGGTGTATTCCATACCTCTGCGCAACGAACTCATCGCCAAGCTGGCGTTGCCGCGCATTCGCCAGAAATATCACGTCAGCGATACCCAGGTCGAAGCCCTGTTGGACCTGATTGCCCTGCGCGGCGACTTGGTTACGCCAACCCGAACGGTGAGGGTTTGCCGCGATCCGAAAGATGATATGCTGATTGAAGCCGCGCTGGCCGGCGCGGCGAAATACGTCGTCACGGGCGACGAGGATTTGCTTGTGTTGAGGAGGTTCGAGACGATACGCTTCGTCACGCCGCGCACCTTTCTTACGGAATTCTGAGATGGGTATCGTCACCGCCATCTTCTACGTGACCGGGGCGCGCGTGCGGCAGATTCCATTCACCCCTCAACGCATCAAGACAGCGTTAGGCTGAGACACGGATGGGATGCCGACAACCAGGTTCGATCCCAGGATGAGCAGACCGGAAGTGAGGGCGGCAAGGATAGACCCAGCTCAGCGTCTGCCCGCTTTCCGCATCCGCCCCAGCATCAACAGCATCGCGCCGAGTGTCGTCGCGAGGGCGATGCCAATCTTCGTCGCGTCGAACACCGGCTTGACCTCGACACCCTCTGGCCCAATGACGACCACGGCCACCGGCCGGGCGGACGCTCCACCACCCATCCCGACGCCGCTGCCCCCCGCCATCGTTTCGGGCTGCGGCGACTCGGTCGTCGGCCCTGCCCGCGAAGGTTTCTGCTGGGCAGGCCCGAAGCCACTACCACCGCCGCCACCGCCTCCGCTGACGACTTCGCTGGCCGTGATCACCGTGTAGCTACCCGCGGTGACCGGCTCCCCATAAACCGCGCCGGCGTTGGCGGGAGCGAATATCTTGTCGGCAATCGTCTGAAGGATCTGCTGCTGATTCGCGCCGCCGGATTTGGCGGACTCGTCTAACCCGTTGCTCATGGCCTGTTCTCCTTTCGTCGACTGGATTGGATCCGGACAGTGATCAAAAAAACGAACACGCTGGCGCCGAGTAGCGCCAACTGGACGACGCGGGTGACGTCCACAATCGGGATGCGGGACGTCTGCCCGGCTCGCTCGACCAGCACGGCTGTCGGCCGGCGCCAGACCAGGCCGCCGAACCGCAGGCGCACGATCAGCGCCCGCGATTGCGGCGTGACGGTGATGTCGCCCGCCTGGACCGGACTGCCTGAAACCACTTGTGACTGAAACACGTGTGTGATTCGCATCATAGACCTCTCGTGATGGTGCGGCCAGACTACTCTAACCCGGTTAGCCTCTCGTGAATAGTGACGATTGTCATCGTTTTCGTGTTGTGCGGCCACGGTTGACCTGCGCGTCAATGAGCGCCCTCGCCGCCTGTGCGACGTTCGCGCCCGGATAGGTTGGGCCGAACATATGGACGGCAGCAAACGCACCATCCATCAACAACAAGAGCTGATCGGCCAGGATGTCCGGCTTGCGCGCGCCGCGTCAATTAACGCGAAAAAGGAGATTGACGCCAGGTCTTTAAGGGCGTATACTGAGGCTGGAAAGGATGAATGATGGGCCTTACGTACGTGACGGTGATACTCAAAGCACCCGGCCGCCCAAATGGCGCGGCTTACGAAGCCGTTTTCCTCGTCGATACCGGCGCGACCGACACGCTGGCTCCGGCCGCCGAGATGGAAAACATCGGCGTCCGCGCGGTTGGCACCACGACCTACGAACTGGCCGACGGCACGCTGCAAGAATATCCCTTCGGCCTGGCGCAGATCGAGTTCATGGGCGAAATCACCGCCGGCCGCGTGATCCTGGGGCCGAATGATGTCGAGCCGATCCTCGGCATCACCGCGCTGGAGTCCGTGGGCATCACGATCGATCCGGCCAGCCGGACCCTCAAACGCCTCCCGGCTATTCCTCTGAAGTAGCCCGCTGTTGGTGGCTACCCCTGCGCGGCTCCGTCCTCTTACAGCATGCCGCCAACTCTGCCGGTCGATTCGATCCACGCCGCTCGGCATGCCTTGCAGTCCGGCGAGACAGCGCCCGGCGATCTGATCGCCGCCACCCTCGATCGCATTCGGGCGCTCAACCCGAAATTGAACGCTTACCTCGAAGTCTTCGATCCGCCGGAGCGCGCCGCCAACCTCGACGGACCGCTGGGCGGCATTCCCATCACGATCAAAGACCTGATCGACGTCGCCGGTCGTCGCACGACGGCCGGATCGCCGTTCATGATCGATAACGTCGCCGCCGAAGACGCAACCGTCGTCAAGAAGCTGCGCACGGCGGGCGCGGTTCTCACCGGCAAAACTCATCTGCACGAATGGGCGCACGGGACGACGAACGACAACCCGCACTTCGGTCCTTGCCGCAACCCGTGGGACCTTGAGCGCGTGTCTGGAGGATCGAGCGGCGGGTCGGCGGTCGCCGTCGCCGCCGGGCTGTGCCTGGGCGCGCTTGGCTCCGACACCGGCGGGTCGATCCGCATCCCCGCCTCGCTGTGCGGCATCGTCGGCCTCAAGCCGACGCGCGGGCGGGTCAGCCTGCGCGGCGTCGTGCCGCTATCGTGGTCGCTCGATCACGTCGGGCCGATGGCGCGCACCGTGCGCGAAGCGGCCATCCTGCTGCAGGCGATCGCCGGCCACGATCCCGAAGACCCGGCGTCGATCGACGCACCGGTTCCCGACTATGCCGGAAGCCTCGACGGCGTGACGGGACTGCGCGGAGCGCGCATCGGCGTGCCGGAAGCTTTCTTTTTCGAGGAGTCCGAGCCTGAGATGGTCGAGGCCGTTCGCGCGGCGATCGAGACGCTGCGAAGTCTGGGCGGAACGATCGTCAAGGTGGATTTGCGCAAGGCGGCGGAGATGACGAAAGCGACGGGCGTCATCCTCATGGCCGACGCCGCCGCGTTTCATCGTGAGCGGTTCGAGTCGCAGCCCGACAAGTTCGGCGCCGATGTGCTGGACCGCATCAAGGCGGGCCGCGCTTTCACCGCGACAGACTATGCATTTGCCAGGCAGGCTCAGTGGCAGTGGCGGCATCGGCTGAGCCAGGTCTTCGAATCCATCGACGTGCTCGCCACGCCGGTTACGCAGATCGCGGCTCCGCGCATCGGCGAGCCGGAAGCGGGCGCGCGCCTGCCGCGCTTCACGCGGCTGTTCAACCTGGCGGGCACGCCGGCGATCTCCGTGCCATGCGGGTTCGTGTCGAGCGGACGGCTGCCGATCGGCATGCAGCTCGTCGCCAAATGGTGGGACGAGACGACGCTGCTGCGCGTCGCGCATGCATACGAGCAGGCGACCGAGTGGCATGCGCTGAGGCCACCGCTTTAGCCTTCAGAGACCTGGTTTCTCGAAGAAACCGGGTCTCTTCACCTACGTCTCGTCGCGCGCCCCCGAAGAACCGATGCGCACCATGACGAACGCAACGAGCAGTATTCCGGCGATGACGCCGCCCGCCCACAACACAGGTTCCGATCCGCTTGGCGCCGTGGCGAACACAGCGGGCAGGGTCGGCGTCGCCGTGGCGGTCGCGGTCGGCGTGCTCGTTGGGAGCGGCGTCGCGCTCGGAGTGAAGGTCGCCGTCGGCGTCGGCGTGCGCGTGCGGGTCGGCACGTGGAACGGCGTTCGAGTGGGAGTGACGGTCTGGGTCGGGCTGGGCGTCGGTGTCCGGGTCGCCGTTGACGCGCGCGTCGCTCGGCTCGTCGAGGTGGGCCCACGGCCGACCCCGATCAGGCTGGCTTCGTCCACGTACACGTCGTTGTGCTGAATCGCGAACACAGGCCGCGAGCGCGTGAACACCGTCACGCGATCCGACTGCGCGACGGCCTCGACCGTGAACAACTCCCAGTGATCGAACGCCTCTTTGACCGGCGACCAGACGATGCTCGGACTCCATGGGAAATTGCCGCCGTGGGGATCGATGCCGACGCGCATGCCCATCGACGGCTGGCCGGCCGAAGCGAACGGATCGTTCTCCGCGCTCGACCACGCCTGCATATATACGCTGAAACGCACGCGCTGGCCGGGCTCCAGGCCGCCGACGGTCTGGTACAGCCCCGCTTCGTGCAGGCTGTAGAACGTGAAGTACTTCTGCGAGTTGTCTCCGGCTACTTTGCGATACGGGGGGCCTTGAGGTCCGCCGGCTGTATCGCGATACTCAGGGTTGTGCCACGCCACGCAGTCCCTCGGCGCGTCCTCGTCGTAGCATTGATTCGGATAGGTACTGTAGAAATTGGGATCGCGGCGATTCTCATTCGGCGGCAGCCACCACGCCGTCCACCCCACCGGCACCTGTGCCGTCTGCCACAGCTTCGTCGTCCCGAAGTCGATCGGATTGCCGCATGGCACGGCTACCCATGGCGGTCCGCTCCTCGCGCTGCACTGCATCACGTACTGGCCCTCCAGCCCGCCATTGATCAGCAAGTTCGGAGCGGCGGGCGTGGCGATCTGCGCGAACGTCGGCGCCTGAACCGGCGCCAGGCTCATCAGCGCCGCAGCGGCAAGGAGTAGAGCGAAGCGACCCGTCCTCGACACAGTTGAAGTCCTTTTCAACAGAGAAAGGTGTGCACGCAAAACATGTCAGGCCAGACGTAGGGCGGCTTTCCGCGCAGCGTGCCGCCGATTTGCGGCGCGTATGGAAACGCGCCCTACGGTTGATGACAACCTTGCGTGCACACAGAGAAAGAGTGTGTTTCGCCAGGGGCGAAACCGGCGATATTATACCAGAATCGATGTTCGTGCTGCGCGACGGCGCGCGCGATTCGGGACCATCACACAGAGCGCTCAAACCGCTTTCAATCCTGCCCCAACCCGTCGCATCGAATCGCACGATCTGGAAGCGTCTGGTGGGGTTTGTTGGCGTGCGATCTCCAACGCACCACTCTCCAACCACCAACGCAACCCGTCGCCGATTTCGGCTATAGTCATATCGGAGAAACATCAGGAGGGCAGGCATGCCAGCACACCTCGCCGGACGGCGATCTCAGACTCTCGTCGCAGCAACACTCTGCGCGGCGATCGTGCTCACCGCGCTCGGCTTCACCGCCGCCGCACCGGCGCAATCGGTGCGCGCGATTGTCCAGGGACGATCGATCGCCGAAGTGGAGAGCGCGGTTCAGGCGCTGGGTGGCTTCGTCACACACCGGTTCGCGCTCATTCAGGCTGTGTCGGCCGACATGCCGGAATCGGCGCTCGGCGCTCTGCGCAATCGCGGTCTGCACGTGACGCTGGACACGCCCGTGCGCGCAGCGGGCCGGCCTGACGCCGACTCCTCGGGATTTGCAGAAGCCGTCGGCGCGGACGAGCTGTGGGTGCAAGGCTACACGGGTCAAGGCGTCGGCGTCGCCATTCTCGACACGGGCATCGCGCGCCACCCCGATCTTTTACGCGACGCGCAGGGCCGTCCGGCGCAGCGTGTCGTCGCCCGGTACGACGCCCTTGACAGCGGGTCGAACACGCTCGACCCGTTCGGTCACGGGACCTTCATAGCAGGCATTGTCGGCAATGCCCGGCGCACGGCAAACGGTTTCGCCGGCGTTGCGCCCGGCGCGCGCCTGATCGACGTGCGCGTGATGGACGCGAGCGGTCAGGGCACGCAGACCGATCTGATCGAAGGCATCGAGTGGGTCGTCGCGCACAAGGACGAGTATAACATCCGTGTGATGAACCTCTCACTCTTCGCGTATGTCACCGGCCCGTACTGGGCCAGCCCGGTCAATCAGGCCGTCGAAGCGGCGCACCAGGCCGGCATCGTCGTCGTCGCCGCCGCCGGCAACATGGGCGACGCGAATATGACCATCGCCGTGCCCGGCAACGATCCTTTCGTCATCACCGTCGGCGCGTTCACCGACAATTACACGCCCGACGATTCGAGCGACGACGCCATCCCGCCGTTCTCGTCAAGCGGGCCGACGGAGACCGGCTTCGTCAAGCCGGAGCTGCTGGCCCCGGGTGCGCACGTCGTCTCGACGATGCTTGACGGCGCCGCGTGGGCGAGGGAGCATCGCGACAATCGGGTACGGGGGGGCTACTACGAAGCGGCGGGCACTTCCGCCGCGACGGCGGTGACCGCCGGTGTGGCCGCGCTGTTGCTCGAAGCGCATCCCGACTGGACGCCGTCGCAACTCAAGCATCACTTGATGATCACGGCCCAGCCGATCGAGGGCGCCTCGCTGTGGCGGCAGGGCGCGGGCCGGGTCCGGGCGCCTGACGCGCTGGCCGACACGCAGGCAGGTGAGGCTAACCCGGGCATGATCCCTGGCCAGCCTTACGTGGGGCCGAGCGTCTCTCTGTTCGATCAGTTCACTCTCGTGAACGAAGACGGGACACTCGTCGCGCCCGAAGGTTACAACTGGACGGGCGGGTATAACTGGGCGGGCGGGTACAATTGGACCGGCGGCTACAACTGGACGGGCAGCCTCGACTGGCAGGAATGGGTGCAGGGAACACTGTGGCAGTCGGGCTATAACTGGACCGGCGGCTACAATTGGACGGGCGGCTATAACTGGACGGGCGGCTATAACTGGACGGGCGGATACAACTGGACAGGCGGATACAACTGGACCGGAATCCAACTACTTCCGTGATTGGCGAAGCCACAAGGCTCTTCACTCACACAGGGGTGCGTCATCGCACCCCTGTTCTCATTTACGCTCCATCTTCACAAATGTCCGGCTGTGCTCGGAAACGCCAAGAGGTAGATATACCACCCGCACTTGAAAATCCCGAGCCATAGACCTGGCAGGTCTTGCCCGCCGATGTTGGCCACAGGCTGAACCGTGAAGACCTGCCAGGTTTATTCGGAGAATCCAAGTGAGGTTGGAATGGGAGTGGATTGGCGGGAGTTGAGAGCGTTTTCGAGCGCCAATGGTCTTGTAACACACCTGCATGTAACTACCTGCAAACTTTCAATACAATAGAGGCAGGGCGAGACAGGATGTAACAGCATGAGCGTCACCCGGCAGCAAATCTACATTGCGGTGGTCGGGGCCATCGGCACGGCCGTGCTGATCGGCTCGTTGATTGCGCAGCCGGCGGCGCCGCTCGTGCTGCTGCTGTTCTGCCTGCTTGCCGCCGCCGCCGAATGGACGACGGCGACACTGCTGCAGGCCAAGCCGTTCAGCATCGAGCTGTCGATCACGTCGGCCGTAAGCTTCGCCGCGGCGTTGATCTTCGCGCCGGTGAACGCCGGCCTGGTCGGCGCCGTCGGCGGCGCCACGGCCGCCGTCATCAGCGCGCGCCGACAGAAGCTCAACCGGCAGCGCGGGGTCGAAGTCCTGGTCTTCAATGCCGGCATGAATGCGCTGGCCACGCTGGTCGGCGCGCTCGTCTTCCAGTGGGCGCACGGCGGCCCCCTGACCGGCAATCTGATCTTGACCGACCTGCCCTTACTGCTGCTGGCCGCCATCGTGGACGACCTGGTCAACGCCGTCGCCCTCGTCGTCATGATCACGATCCAGTGGGCGCAAAAGCCGTTCACCATCTGGCGCGAGAACTTCGCCTGGGCCGCCCCGATCAACGTGGCGACGATGGCCGTCGGCGGCGGCGCGCTGGCCCTCGGCTACGAGGCGCTTGGATTGACCGGCCTGCTGGTGTTCTTCCTGCCGGTGTTCCTGTCGGTGTACGCCTTCCGCGCCTACATCACCCGCACGCAGGCGATGATGGCCCACCTCGAGGAGATGGTGCGGGAGCGCACCGCCGATCTCGCCAAGGCCAACGAGTCGCTGCAGGAGCTGCACCGGCAAAAAGATGCCTTCTTCGCCATCATCACACACGACATGCGCACACCTCTGACGAGCATGCTGGGCTTCGCCGATCTGCTAGAGCGCCTGGGTCGCCTCGACCCAGGCGTGCAGCCGTTTCTCGGCGCGATCAAGCGCAACACCGAATCGCTCATGGAGATGGTCACCAACATCCTCGACCTGTCCAAGCTCGATTCGGGCAGGATGGAATACAAGCGCGAGCCTGTGGACCTCTGCGCGCTGGTCGACGAAGTGCTCGCTAACATCGACGGACACTCCCGCGCCCGCCACATCTCCGTCAATCGCAGGCTGGAAACCACCGAGAAGCTGACCGGCGACGCAGAGAAGCTGCGCCGCGTGATCACCAATCTGGTGTCCAACGCGATCAAATACACGCCCGAAGGCGGCCAGGTCTATGTGGATGTGCGCCAGATGAACGGCCACGTCCGGCTCAGCGTGCGCGACACCGGCGTCGGCATCCCAGCCGATCAACTGCCGCACATCTTCGAGCGGTTTCGCCGCGTGCGCCGCAGCGGTGGAGGCGACGCGGTCGGCACCGGCCTGGGTCTGGCGATCGTTCAGGAGTTCGCCCAGGCGCACGGTGGACGAATCGAGGTCGAGAGCGAAGAGGGCGTCGGCAGCACGTTCACCGTTACTCTCCCTGTGAAGCACGAGCCATCCTCTGCCGAGAACTGAAATAAAGGAGCTGCCAGGTTTGCGGAAACCTGGCGGGCCTCGATCAGAAATCGCCCTTGTCGGCAGAGCTCAGGTATAGACTACCGAGTTTTCGTCGCCGAAGGGGCCGGGCACGTAGGCGTCCGCCGCCCAATCGTTCTCCCACCGCGAATCGTCGAGCCAATAGCGGAAGTGGAAGATCTGATCGCGCGGCAGCTCGATCGTCACGGTGAAAGCGCCATCCTTCTTGCGCCTCTTCATGGAGTGCGCGGTCTTGTCCCAATGGTTGAAGTCACCGACCAGGCACGCCGTCTGCGCGCCGGCTGTGCCCGGCAGCTCGAACGTCACGCGGCAAGTGTTCTTGTTCTTCGGATAGGATTTCTTCAGCATAGGGCCTCCCCTGTGAATCGTGTTTGTCATGGCAGCGCGATTATACTACCGGATACGGCGGCCAGGCGGATTTGACAGCGACGCGCGTCCGGTTACAATCAAGTGCGCTAGCCATTGCGCCAGGCGAGGGAGACAGCCAGCCGTGCCCAGCGCCCACGATCTGCTGTACAGTCCGGAAACGCTCAAACTCGAAATCCTGACGACGCCTATCCACCGCCTCGGTTACACGATCGAAGGCACTTTCCTGGGGGAAGCGATTCGCATCGTGCGCCGTGACATGAAGCGCGTCGGCATTACCCGACTGCAGCCCCTGATTTACCTGTCGGACGGCTACGGCTGCATCGAGGGCGTGCCGAACATCTCGGTGTCGTTCACCGACTGCGACGACCTGATCAACGAGCTGAACCTCGAATTCCGAGGCTGGGCCTACACGCGCGAGGAGATTGTCGACACGCTGCGGCACGAGATAGGCCACGCCTTTTGCTACGCCTACAAGCTATTCAAGACGCGCGAATTTCGTCGTATCTTCAAGGTGAAGGGACACTTCTTCCGCACGTATCCGGCGACGAATCGCTACATTCGCCGGGTGAACCCCTGGAGCAAGGAGTACGTGAACCCCGGCGGCGATCACTACGCCCAGAAACACCCCGACGACGACTTCGCCGAGACGTTCATGGTGTGGATCAAGCCGCGCCAGAACTGGCGCAAGAAATACAAGTCGAGACCGGGCGCGCTGCGCAAGCTGGAGTACGTCGATCGGATGGTGAAGAAATACGGGCGCAAGCCGCCCCTCGTCGAAAGCGACCCGGCGATGGTGTACGAGCCGGTCGAGAACCTGACGATGACCGTGGCGCAGTTTATGAAGGCGCGGCTGGCCGACTACCGGCGCCAGGCGACCGGTTTCGTCGACTCCGACCTCAAGAGCCTGTTCCTCAAGCGGCCGCCGCACGTCAACGGGCGGCCGGCGCGCACGCACCATCATGCGCACGCCTTCCTGCGCGCGTACCGGCGCATCCTGATTCCGCGTATCGCCGCCTGGACGGGCGTTCCGGAGGATGTCGTGGCCGAGCTTGTCGACAAGATGATCACGCGCGCGCGGGCGCTTGAGCTGTGGATACGCCACGACGACGCCGAGCGCAAGATCGTCGAGGCGACGGCGTATTTGGCGGCGCTGTGCACCAACTACGCGTATCGCGGCGTCTTCTTCGTAAAGTAAACAAGACCTAACAGGTCTCCAAGACCTGTTAGGTCTATACTGCCATGTGATCGTATCTGACACACGGCGGTGTTACACTGGTGGCAAATCTGCGCCCCCGGCTACACCTGTGTCACTCGACCCGAACCGAGCCGCCTGGGGCTGCCTGGAGGTCGTCACGCTCATAATGCGCCGCCGCGCGCCACGCGTCGGCTCCGATCTCGGCGCGCAGCTCGGGCGGCTCCAGCACCTCGACGTCGCCGCCCCACGAGCGGATCCATGGCGCCATTTCGCGCGGCTCGCTCACCTTCACCGTAAACAGCAGACCGCCGTTTGCCAGATCGTCCACTTCTTGCGACGCGTGCCAGCGCCGCTCCTTCACGAGCGGCGCGGCGCGCGGGCTGAACTCCAGCACGACGCCGGCTATGCTCTCGCCGGTCATGATGCCCCACGCCGAAGCCAGGTACGCCTGCGGGTCGAACTCCGGGGGGATCTCGTACGTCTCGTCGAGCATCTGAGCGCGGTCGAGCCGATCCAGCTTGAACGTGCGCATGGCGCCGACCGAATCGTCGTAACCGATGGCGTACGCCGAGTAACCCGCCCCCGCTGCCTCGATGAAATACGGGGAGAAGTCGCGCATCGTGACCTCGCCGCTGCGCGGCGAGCGGTACCACAGGCGCACCTTGCGCCGCAGCGCCCAGCCGAGCGTGATCGCCTCGCGCACCTGCACGTAGCGATCGTTGACGGGCTGGCGCGCGACCGACTCGGCCGTGCGCGCCAGCGACGAGGCGAGCGGCTCAGGCATCGAGCCGGCCAGCTTGGTAAGCGCGGAAACGATGTGCGGATCGCGCTCGTCGGCGAAGCGCGCCAGCAGCCGCCCGGCGATGAACAGCGACAGCGCCTCCTGCAGGGTCAGGCGCACCGTCGAGAGATAATCCTCGCGCACGATGCCGAACCGACCTTCGTCCTGCCAGAGGGGCACACCGCTCTCGCCGAGCAGCTCGACGTCGCGGTAGACGGTGCGCCGATCGACTCCCGTCGCTTCGGCGATCTCGATCGCGCTCAGGCCGTGGCTGCTGCGATACAGCAGCTCTTCGATCTGGCGCAGGCGCGCCGCGCGGCTGGTCATACGTGTCATGCCGAACCTCCTGGCGTGAGATTGTATCCCCGGCACGTGCCGCAGCCAAAATGTGCTATCATCGGCTCGGACGGCCATGTCTAGACGCGCCTTCACCACAGTGATCACGTTCGCCGCGCTCGGCTTCGTCGTGACGCGCAAAGGTCCGGCCTGGAAGCTGCGCTGGCGGATCGTGCGCGCGTTTCGCCTCGGGCGCAGGTTTTACTCGTCGTATCCTTACCTCGTCAAGGACATCGCCTACGGCGATCGGCCGAGACAGGCGCTCGACGTTTATTGGCCTCCCGATCCCGGCGGGGCGCTTCGCCAGGGCAAGCGTCTGCCCGTCCTGCTGTTCGCGTACGGCGGATCGTGGAGCCGAGGCGACAAGGCGCTCTACTCGCTCGTCGGCGCGCGCTTCACCGCGCTGGGATTCGTCGTCGTCGTCATCAACTACCGGCTTCATCCCGAGGTGACATTTCCGGCATTCGTCGAAGACGCGGCAGCCGCCATCGCCTGGACACGCAGACACATCGACGCCTATCACGGCGATCCCGATCGCATCTTCGTCGCCGGGCACTCGGCCGGCGGGCACATTCTCACGCTCGTCGCGCTGGACGATCGCTACCTGGCCGCGCACGGCCTGCCGCGCAGTGTGGTCAACGGCCTCATCGCCGTCAGCGCGCCGACCGACCTCGGGGCCATGTTGCGGCATCTCCGGGCGCGGCGCGACCACAAAGCGGCGCGAGGACTGCAGACCATTATGGGCGGTCCCCAGGCGCTGCTGCAGGCCGACCCGATGCGCTTCGTGCGCAGCGACACGCCGCCTATCCTGCTCCTGCACGGCGTCGACGACGGGACGGTGCCGATCGCGGCGGCGCGCAACTTCGCATCGGCTTTGGAGGCGGCCGGCGCGCCGGTCGAGCTGTGCGAGTACGAACGGGCAGATCACGCCTCGATCTTACTCGACGGCGTGCGCGACGATCCGGACCGGCCGGCGAGCCTGCTCGCCGACGGCCTGACATTCGTGCAACGGATTGGGGCGAGCCTTGCATCGCGCCCGCAGGTTGACACTCCACGCCAACCCGTTTAAACTCACACCTCTAGACTCTAACTCTCAACCCTCACTCTTACAGAAGGGATGTATGGAAAAGTATCAGCAACTCAAAGAGCGCATGGCCGAAATCATGGATGTCACTATGGCCGCTGCTTTGCTCAATTGGGATCAACAGACGCAGATGCCGCCGGCCGGCGCTGAGGCCCGCGCTCAACAGCTCGGCACGCTGAGCAAGATCGCGCACCAAATGCACGTGGCCGACGAGACCGGGCGCCTGATCGAAGCGGCCGCCGCCGATCTCGACGGCGCCGACTACGATTCGGACGAGGCGGCCTTCGTGCGCGTAGCCAGGCGCGACTACGAGCAGGCGACCCGGCTGCCTCCCGAATTCGTCGCCGAGTTCAGCCGCGTCACCGCTTTGGCGCACGAAGTGTGGGCCAAAGCGCGCGCCGAAAACAGGTTCGAAGACTTCCGCCCGAGCCTGGAGAAGATCTTCGACTTGGCGCGGCAGGCCGCCGAGTATCTCGGCTACACCGATCACATTTACGACGCGCTGCTCGATCAGTACGAGCCGGGGATGAAGACCGCGCATGTACGCGCCATCTTCGACGAGCTGAAGAAAGACCTGGTGCCCCTGGTGCACGCCATCTCCGAGCGACTCGACGCCGTAGACGACGTCTGCCTGCACCAGGAGTTCGACGAGGACAAGCAGCGCGATTTCACGTACGAGGTGATTCAGAAGTTCGGCTACGACTTCAATCGGGGCCGGGTCGATCGCACCGTGCATCCGTTCGCGACCAATTTCTCGATCAACGACGTGCGCATCACCACGCGCTACGATCGCACTTTCCTCAACCCGGCGCTGTTCGGCACGCTACACGAGACCGGCCACGCGCTGTACGAGCTGGGCGTCGATCCGGCGCTGGAGCGCACGCCGCTGGCGAACGGTTCCTCACTCGGCGTCCACGAGTCGCAATCGCGCCTGTGGGAGAACCTGGTCGGGCGCAGCCGGGGCTTCTGGAAGCACTTCTATCCCAAATTGCAGCAGGTTTTCCCCACGCCGTTGGGCGGCGTCAGCCTCGACACGTTCTACGGCGCGATCAACAAGGTGCAGCCGTCCCTCATCCGCGTCGAGGCCGACGAGGTGACTTACAACCTTCACATCATGCTGCGCTTCGAGCTGGAGCAGGAGATCCTGGAAGGCAAAGTGAAGATCGCGGAGCTGCCCGAGATCTGGAAGGCGCGCATGCAGGAGTACCTCGGCGTCACGCCGCCCACCGACGCGCTCGGCGTGCTGCAGGACGTCCACTGGTCGAGCGGCCTGATCGGCTATTTCGCCACGTACGCGCTGGGAAACCTGATGTCGGTGCAGTTGTGGGACAAGGCGCTCGCCGACGCGCCTGACATCCCGTCGCAGATCGAGCGCGGCGAGTTCGACGCGCTGCGCGAGTGGCTGCGCCAGAACGTGCACCGGCACGGGCGCAAGTACATGCCCGACGAGTTGATGAGGCGCGTCACCGGCGAGGGCATCCAGTCGCGCTCGTACATGCGCTACCTCAAACGCAAATATGGCGAGATTTACGGACTGTAGTCAGAAACCCGGTTTCTCACCAGAAACCGGGTTTCTTTTCTATCCACCCAACGACCGGCGCAGGCTGCGACTGTAGACGGATGACAGCCTGCAACGGCGGCTTTATACTCCTGATAGTCCCGCTTCCGAACAGAAAACAGCATGCCTGGTGGCCTGAAAGGGGTGTCCCATGCGTAAAGTCCTAGCCGTACTCCTCATTGCCTTCGTCGTCTTCCCGATGGCGTTGGCTACTCTGAGCACGATCGCCGTCAGCACCTGGGCGCTCGATCGCAACTTCTACACCGATCTGGTCGGCGACCCGCGCCTGTACGATGCCCTGCTATCCGAAGATGTGCCGAACTATTTCGGACGCCGCATCGCCGTGCGCGAGGTCGACGGCGTGCCCGCCAGAGCGCTGAGCCAGGCGCTGCGCGAAGTCGTCACGCCCGAGTATCTCGCCGGCGAAGCGACGCGCATCGTCGATCAGGTCTTCGCCGTGATCGAGGGCGAAAGCAGCACGTTCGTCATCACCCTCGACGTCGCGCCGCTCAAGGATGCGCTGCGCGGCGAAGCAGGAAGGCGGTTCGCGCAAACGCTGGCGGCCAACCTGCCCGCCTGCGCGTCCGGCCAGGAGTCGCGGGCGCCCGGAGGGACGATCGTCCGCTGCCTGCCCTCGAACGTCTCCGTCGAGGAGGCGACCGGAGTGATCGTCAATGCGCTGCCGGCCTATCTCGACGAGGTCCCAGACCAGATCGATCTGGCGCGTGACCGCGTCTTTCTAACTGGCGTCGCGCGCGGGTGGAACACCGTGGCGCTCGGGCAGGGCGCGCTGAACTTCGCCGTCCTCATCCTGGTCTTGATCACGGGCGGCCTGTGGCTCGCCGCCGCGTTTATTGGCGGCGAGGATCGGCGCGAGCGGCTGCTGTGGCTCGGCTGGTCGCTGCTCGTGCCTGCCGTCCTCGTCTTCGCGCTGGGCTTGCTCGTCGGCGCCGACTTCAGCGCCGGGTGGGTGCGTTTCGGGCTGAGCCAGGCGCGCTTCGGCGACTTCGAGGCCAGCGACTCGTTCCGGCTGGCCCTGCAAGACGTCGCGCGCGCCGCGCTGGACACGGTGGCGAACGGCTTCCTGATGGCAGGCGGGGTCGCAGGCGGGATCGCGATCGGGTTGATCGCGTGGGGATACACGACTCCAAAGACGCGGCGCATGGTCCCGGCTGTGGCGCCATCCGCCACGCAACCCGCATTGCCGCAGGAGGCTCCGACTCCGACGCAGAGCGAACCGCCGGCGGGATGATCGTCTGGCCCGGGCGCGTGACACCAAGATTGAAGAAACAACGCGCGCTACTGGCCGTGCGCCAGAGCGTGTGAGAGCGCCACCCGAAAGCCGACATTGTTGTCGAAGTTCGCCGGGTCGTTCCTGTTCCGGCACGCGGCGCGACAGTTCCTACGATTGTTGTTCCACGACCCGCCGCGCACCACGCGCTCCATCAGCCGGTCCCGTTCGACAGTACGCCAATGCCTGATGCGAGGATCCGATCGCACAGTTCCAACCCATCTTCGTCTCGGATCAGGCGGGCGAGCTCGGTGCGGAGCAGTGCATGGTCGATGGATTCGTTGCTTCTTGCCAACTCGCCCGACGGATACAGCCTCGTATGCGGTTCGTGTTCCTCAAGCCTGCCCTGAACGCAGCCGAAGGGTCGCCGGTTTGCGTCCAGCTTCCTCCAGACCTCACCTCACGCTGACGCCCTTGCCTTCCGCTAACGGTTGGTGCAATCCGCCTTCGGCGTCCGTAAGAGTCTTTCACCCTCTAGCCAACGCCCATGCTGGGCGCACAAGAGAAACGCCCGGCTCACCGCCGGGCGTTTTCCATCTGTGGTCGCATTCTGAGACGGGCCTAATGGTGCCCATGCCCCTCCATCGGCACGTAACCCTTTCGGTTCGGGCCGGCGAAATCCTCCGGGCGCTCGTTGAACGTATACCTGCAGCCCGGCGAGCAGAAGTAGTACGTCTCGCCCTTGTACTCCGCCTTGAACTTCGCCGTCTTCTCGTCGACCTCCATGCCGCATACCGGATCGATTGCCATGCTTTCCTCCTGGGAAGATGTGTCGTGTTGTGGGGTAAAGCGTGAAACGTAAAACGTGAAACGTGATCACGTTTTACGCTTCACGTTTTACGCTTTAACCTTCATTCCCCGCAGTCTCAGCGAATTGCTCACGACGAACACGCTGGAGAATGCCATCGCCGCCGCGGCCAGCATCGGTATTAACGCGCCGAGCGCCGCGACGGGGATCAGGATCACGTTGTAGAAGAACGCCCAGAAGAGGTTCTGCTTGATCGTGCGCAGCGTGCCGCGGCTGAGGGTGATCGCCTTGGGCACGCCGCGCAGGTCGCCGGACATCAGTGTCACGCCGGCGGCTTCGATCGCGATGTCGGTGCCGGTACCGATGGCGATGCCCACGTCGGCCTGCGCCAGGGCGGGCGCGTCGTTGATGCCGTCTCCGACCATGGCTACAACCTTGCGAAGGTTCGGAACCTTCGCAAGGTTCCCTTCCTGCAATTGCTTCACCGTCGCCGCCTTGTCGCCGGGCAGCACCTCGGCCAGGGCACGATCGATGCCGACCTCCCGCGCGATGGCTTCGGCGGTGCGCCGGTTGTCGCCGGTGATCATCACGACTTCGATGCCCTGCACGTGCAGCGAGGCGATCGCTTCTTTCGAGCCGGGCTTGACCGTGTCGGCCACGGCGATCACACCGGCCGCCTCGCCGTCGATCGCGAGCAGCATCGCCGTCTTGGCTTCGGCCTGCAGCCGCTCGACTTCCGGCGCAAGCCCGTTGAGATGCACCTGCTGCTCCTGCATCAGCGCCAGGTTGCCCAGCAGCACGCGCCGGCCGTCGACCGTCGCCGAGACGCCGCGCCCGGAGATCGCCCTGAACCCCTGCGGCTCGGAGAGCGCCACGCTTCGCGCGCTCGCAGCCTCGACGATGGCGGCTGCCAGCGGATGCTCGCTGCCGCGCTCGACGCTCGCCGCCAAGTGCAGCAAGTGATCAGTGGTCAGTAGCCAGTGATCAGTCGTCAGTGACCAGTGATCAGTAGACAGTGTCCCGTCATCAGTGGGCACTGCTAACTGATCACCGATCACTGATAACTGATTACTGATTACCACATCCGTCACCTTCGGCTTGCCTTCCGTAATCGTCCCCGTCTTATCCAGCGCGATCACCTGCACCTTGCCGAGCCGCTCCAGCGCTTCGCTGTTCTTGAACAGGACGCCGTTCTCCGCGCCCTTGCCAGTTCCGACCATGACCGCCGTCGGCGTCGCCAGGCCCATCGCGCACGGGCAGGCGATGACGAGCACCGCGACGGCGGCCTTCATCGCAAACTCGAACCCGGCTACAGGATTCAGCAGCATGTGGCCGGCGAAAGTCACCGCAGCGATGGCAATCACCGCCGGGACGAACACCGCCGAGATTTGATCGGCAAGCTTCTGGATCGGCGCTTTCGATCCCTGCGCCTGCTCGACCATCTTGACGATCTGCGCGAGCACGGTGTTCTTGCCGACCTGCGTCGCTTCGAACTTGAGCAGGCCCTGCTTGTTGACCGTCGCGCCGACGATCTTGTCGCCCGGCCCCTTGTCGACCGGCATCGATTCGCCGGTGATCATCGACTCGTCGACGCTCGACCGGCCCTCGATCACGACGCCGTCGACTGGGATCTTCTCGCCGGGACGGACGATGACCGTATCCCCGACGCGCACGTCGTCGATCGACACTTCCATCTCCGCGCCGTCGCGCACGATTCGCGCCGTCTTCGCGCGCAGCCCTATGAGCTTCTTGATCGCTTCGCTGGTGCGGCCTTTGGCCTTAGCTTCGAGGTACTTGCCCAGCACGATGAGCGTGATGATGACCGCCGCCGTCTCGAAGTAAATGTGGCCTTCGACCAGCCCCAGCAGCACGGCCAGGCTGTAGAAGTAGGCGACGCTCGAGCCCATCGCCACCAGCACGTCCATGTTGGCGGCGCGGTTCTTCAGCGCCTTCCACGCGCCGACGTAAAAATCGCGTCCTACGTAGAACTGCACGGGCGTCGCCAGCGCCAGGAACAGCCAGCCCAGCCCGCTCCAGTGGAAGAGGGGTAGCAGGAACTGAGGGATCTCAAGGAAGCCGGCGTGCCACGCGTCGTTCACCATCGACAGGGCGAACAATGGAATCGTGAAGATTAAACCGACTGTCAGCCGCCGCCGCTGATGAGCGAACTCGGCTTCGCGCGCTTTGCGCTCGGCATCCTCGCCCGACGCGCCTTCGGCGACGATCGCCTTGAAGCCCGCCGCCTCGATCGCCCGCCGCAGGTCGCCCTGGCCGACCATCGTCGGCAGGTACTCGACCAGCGCCTTCTCCGTCGCGAACGACACGCTCGCCTGGAGCACGCCGTCGATCTGGCTCAAGGCTTCCTGGACGACCACCGCATCCCGATCGTCGTGCAGCCCCTGAATGGGGATGTCCGCCTCGGCGCGCGCGACGCCGTAACCGATGTCTTCGATCCGGGCGATGACCTCTTGCTCGCTAAGCGCGCCTGGATCGAACTCGAACACGCCGCGCTCGCTGCTCAGGTTCACGTTGGCGGCGACGACGCCGGGCATCTTCTTCGTCGCCCGCTCGATCGTCGCCACGCAGTTCGCGCAGGTCATGCCGGTGATGGGGAGAGTCACTTGTTTCGTTGCCATAATACTTCGTCCAGTGCGTGTGCTCAGTAACCAGTGATCAGTAATCAGTGATCAGTGGTCAGTGATTACTGATCACTAGATTTTCTGCGCCATCTCGAACACGTCGACGATCTCGTCGAGCACCTGCTCGCGGCGCTTCTTATCGTCGCCGCGCACGGCGTCGATGACGCACGAGTTGAGATGCCCCTTCAGGATGAGGTCGTTGACCTTGTTGAGCGCGGCCTGCACCGCCTGTACCTGCTTGATCACGTCGATGCAGTAGGCGTCCTGGTCGACCATGCGCTCGATGCCGGCGACGTGGCCGGAGATGCTCCTCAGCCGCCGCTTGAGCGTGTCTTTGCTTTGCACATCCATCTCCGCCCCCTGGCCTATCCCCTCCCCAGGGGGAGGGGGTGTAGGCCCATTGTATCATGCGCGCGGAGCGGCGTCAAGATGACGAATGTCACGAGTTTCCTACTGCCTGGGATGGCTGCTTAGCGGAGGCGGTCACTCCGACTCACTCGTTTCGGGCGATCTGCGCAGCCAGGAACTGCGCCACGGCGCCCGTCTCGAACGGCCAGGCGTAACGAACCGCCAGGCGCGGATTCCGTTCCCGCGCGCGCTCGATCGCCGCCGGAATGTCTACTTCCGAGTGCTCGCCGCCGCGCGTCATCATCGGCGTGACGACGACGACGCTATCGGCGCGCCCGGCGGCCTGGTCGAGCGCCTCGTCCAGGCTGGGCGCGCAGAACTCGTTGAACCCGGCGATCACCTCCAACCCGGTTGCCCGGCGAAGATGCTCGGCCAGCTCTTGCGTCCCGGCGTGGAAGGGGTCGTTGTATGGCGTGCGCGGCCACGCGCGCATCCGGGCGTCCAGCTCCGCGTAGCGCCGCTCGAGTCCGGCGCGCTCCGGCCCGCCTGCGTGTTCGAGCCGGGCGTGCACCTTCGGCCATGAATTCGGCCATCTCCCGTTCGGGAAAATCCCTGGGCGGGGCGCCGTGCATGGCAAGGATGATCATCTGGCTCATTGTCTCCTCCGTCGAGCTATCGCCGAGATTTCTTCGCGCGCTTTCCGCCGCGCGTCGCCGGTCGCCTCTGCGCCGGATACGCCTTTTGCAGGAACTCCAGCACGACCGGGTCGATTCGCTCATCCGGCTGCCAGCGCTCCTCGAGATTTTCCACGCCGACGAGCCTCTCGACCGCCTTGCGCGTGGCCTCGTCGTAGTCGCCGCTGAGGCGGCCGGTGTAATGTCCGCTCTGCCGGGCGATGCGCTGTAACTCGCGCGCCACCTTTTTGTCGATCGAGAGCAGCGACTCGGGATCGGGCCGCTTGAAATACAAGTGGTGCAGATCGAGCAGCTCGCGCAGGCGAGCGATCGGCCGGGGGTGATCGTCCACGCGCAGATCGACGTATCGGTCGTTGAACCCGGCGTAGCCGCCTTTCTCGCGCACGACGAGCAGCGCCGCGCTTTGCTGGCCGCGCCGGTCGCCGCCGGCTTTTTGCCCGGCCGCCAGCGCCGCGACCAATCGATCGGCCAGCTCGCCGCGCGCCTGCTCGAATGCCTGGGCCATCGCCGAGACCGTCTCTTTGCTGACGAGGATGTTGCCCTGCAGCGCGTAGTGCCGGCCGGTCATACCGCCTGCCCATTCGATGCATTCCCTGCCCGTGAACGTCGTCACATCGCCCTGCGCATCCACCAGGCCCACCTGCCGGTGCTCGCGGCCTTCGTCCTCGGTCAGGAGCCGGTCGAGCGCCTCTTGCGCGCTCAGGCCGGACGCCATGAGCGCCAATCCCTTCGGCCCGAACGACGTGTTGGCATACGACTGCGTCGCCACTGCGCCCGCGCCGGCCTGCGCCCAGGGCACCGCCGAGCCGACGGCCAGGAACTTGCTTTGCGTCGCCACGCCCCACTCTTGCGCATCGGGATCGTAGGCGACAATCGAAAACGTCGAAGGTTGGATGAGTGTGCGCATATCATCTCCTGCGAATAGCTGATGGCGGATGGCAGAACGCCATTTCTTCATTCTACACTCTACATTCTACATTCTACATTCTTCATTTTTCATTCCACATTCGTTCAAGCCCACTCACAGCGTCTCGTAGCGATTCCTCAAGTTCGGGGCCCGACGCGAACTCCCACCAGCCCAGATCGTCGGCCAGCGTCTCGACGGCCTGTTCGCGCAGCCAGACGCCGAGCCGGGTCTTGTCGTTCGGCCGATCGGATCGCCACACTTTCACCTCGAAGCGGCTCGGCCCACCGCCCGAATAGAACAACAATTGCACGTCGACGAACGCCAATACGCCGCCCTCCACGGGCCGGGCGAACCGGTACAATCCGCTGCGGACCTGGATGGCATCATCCTGGAGTGTGTACCCGCGTCGCGCGATGGCATCGCCCGCCGCTTGTAGCAGCATGTCCTTGAAGATGTCAAAAGGAGTGGACACGATCCTCAGGATGCTTGCGTAGGGTGTGTTACTTCAGCTCTGGCAGAGGCACCGGCTGCTCGCGCGGGCGGCATTTGCCGCAATACACGGCATCGGATACGACGATCGCTTTCTGCGTCCCGTCCTCGCCGGCGTACAGGCCCACAATGAAGGGTGATACGGTGATGTGATCCTGGCAGACGGCTCTGCCGCAAAAGCGACAGACGGCGTGTGCCGTGCGATTGCAGTGGATACAGTTCATCGTTAGGCTCCGCTCATCGACAGGCGGCGCGAGCTGGCGCGCGACAGGGCCTGGCCCAGTTGCATGAAATCCATGATGAACTCGTGGAAATACTGGGCTTGCAGACTCAACAGAGTCGAATCGACGCTGGCGGTAATCGTCGCGGTTCGGGGACTGTTTTGCAGCAGGGCGATCTCCCCAACGTATTCCCCCGGCCCGAGACGAGAAAGCTCGACCGGCTGGCCGCCTGCGGCCAGGCGCGTCACACTCACCTGTCCGGATTCAATGATGTAGAACTTGTCGCCTCGCTCGCCTTCACGGAACACGACTTCGCCAGCCCTGAACGTCTCGCGCTGCAATCGCGCGGCCAGCAGATCGAGGTCCAGGCTTTCCAACTCGTCGAAAATGGGCATGGCCCGCAGCAGCCAGTTGCGCCGGATGCCGGCCTGGATGTGCTGCGCCACCGCGAGTTGCTCCCGCACCAGGCGGTCAAAGTTCACGCGGTCGAGTGACAGCACGACGACCGGCGTGTCGGCGCGCACCGTCGCGTTGCGCGGCGCGTGTGATATCAGGGCCATTTCGCCAAAATACTGGCCGGGTCCCAGCTCGCCGACCTTGCCGACCAGGTCCATCCCGTCGGCGTCCGCTTGCCACACGGAGACTTTCCCGCGCTCGACGACGTAGAACTTGTCCCCGGCTTCGCCCTGGCGGATGATGACTTCTCCGGCCGCGAATCGCTCGGCCTGCACCTGGTCGGCCAAATCGGCCAGCTCTTCGTACGTGCAGGCGACGAAGAGCGGGACCCGCCCTAGCGCTTTCTGGCGCTCGGCGCGCTCGTCGGATACGGCCTGCCTCACGCTCAGACCCCACGCCCGGCGGCTGAGGATCAGCTCTGCAACCACCTCCCTGTTCTGCCAGGGCAGACTGTCGATCCCGTAGCCGAAGGTCAGCCTCGCCATCTCGCGCCCCAGCTCGCGGCGGATGAGCCGGTATAACTCGTCGAACGCCACACCATACACTTCGCTCAGCTCGGCCGTCGTGCGGCGGGACAGCTCCGGGTCCGCGAATCGATTGCCGGTGATCGAAAGCGGGACGCCGTGGCGGCGCATGGCCTCGGTGAACTCCTGCCCGAAGCGGCGCACGCCGGGCCAGCCCGTCTCGAAAAAGACCTGGGCGATCACGCGGCGGATGAGAATGGGAACCGAGGCCGCCATCACTTGCTGCGTCTGGCTAGTCATCGTCCCGAATTCGTAAGCGGACAACTGGGGCAGGCGAGCGTGAACCAGGAGTAGCGCGCCGGCCGCGAGCAGCAGCGCGCCGAGCAGCCCGAGGTCGCCAAGTGGAAGAGTGATAACCCAGGACAGCCCGGTGGCAGTCACTCCCGCGCCCAGGAGCGTCACGGCCGGCGCGCGGGCGCTGCCCTGTACGCTGAGCAACGCCCAGGCCCCGGCGGTTCCCAGCGCAGTCATCAGGATCAGGCGCGGATCGGCGAGTGGCAGGCCGGCCAATCGGTTCAGGCCCACCAGCCAGGCGCTGCCCACCAGGAGACCCGCCAGCAGCACGGCACGGATCTTGGTCACCCCCGCCCACGGCAGGCGAGGGTAGGCGGATTGCACGGACCGCGATACGGTGCGCGACGTGACGATCAGGCTCCCGGCCAGCAGCGCCAGCAGCGCCGCCCATTGCAGAGGGTAGGGCACGGCACGGATTTTGGTCACGGATTGCACGGATTCGGGCAGCAGGCGAGCGAGCTGCGCCAAGCCGGTCAGGAACAGGGCGACGGCCAGCGTGATATGAGCCAGGCCGCGCGGCGACCCCTGATAGGGCCGGTTGAAGGCCAACAATTGGATCATCGCCAGCAGCGACGCCAGGAATCCCAATATTGCAGCTGCGTAGGAGGCATCTCCAGATGCCGAAGTGATCAAGGGCAAGCCGAATCCAATAGCCAGAGCGACGCCGGCAAGCGCGAGCGCCAGGCGTTCGTGTCGCGCCCGGATGCCTGATCGACTGAATCGGGCGACGATGATGCGCCCCGCCTGCAGGAGCTGCAGGAAGATCAGGAAGACGAAGGAGATGACGGCGCCGACCAACAGAAGGTTGAGCAGTCGGGCGAGCAGCGGGAAGTCTCCGCTCAACACCACCTGGACGCCGGAACGGACGCGCGTTTCCCAGAAGAAGAAGATCATGTACAGCGCATAGGCCGTCCAGGCCACCGAGAGCAGGCCGAACACGGTGAAGATCCATTCTTCGCGGGTGAGCCTGTTTCTGTGCAGCAAAGCGGCCGGCAGCTTGCGCCGGATGAAGGCCAGCGACTTCTCGCGCAGCGACGGAATGTCCAGCGCGTCGGAGAGCAGGTAATAGCCGTCCAGCTTGAGGAGCGGGTTGACGTTGAAGAACACGGTCAGATAGGCGAAGCCGGCCAGTTTGAACAGGAGCGAGTTGACGGCAAGGTCGGGCAGCAGAAACATGACGAGCGACGCCGCGCCGCCCAGGATCAGGCCCGTATAAGGGCCGTTCCAGGTGACGGCCAGGCGCGCCCGGCGCGGCTCGAGCCAGATGTCGGTCGTCTCCACGAAGGCGGCCGGCATGCCGAAGTACAGCATCAGGCCGCCGCGCGGCACTTCGCGCCCGTAGTGCTTCACGGTCAAGGCGTGCCCCAGCTCGTGGATCACCACCGGCGCGATCGACACCAGCCACAGCACGGCCAGCCCGATCACCACGTCGTCGCCGAGGATGGCGTAGCGCGGATCGCTCACGATGGAGAAGAACGCGAGGAGGCCCAGGACGCTGATCAACAAGAAAACGACCCGCGCCGGGCGAGTGAAGCACAGCCAGCCGCCCGCCCGGTACAACACGCTCACCACGCGATCCATGCCCTCGATGTTGAGACGCCGCGTGAGCAGGGCCTGGGCGGGCGTGCTGATGCGATGAAGCCGGGAACGCCGGTGCAGTTTCTCGCGCAGCTCGCTCCACACCGCGAGCGGCCGATCGGCCAGCATGTGATGCTGCAGCAGCAGGTCGACCAGCCGGACGATCGTGTTGTGCGCGAAAGCGCCGGTGACCATGAAATGCTCGACCACCAGCTCCTGGACGCTGGTCTTGCCGTCCATCCGGCTCCACAAGTCATATTCGGCGGCGGACAATCGCAGGTAGGTTTTCTCGCGTGTATTCTTGAGGACGAAGTACGGAGCGCGCCGGTCTTTCAGCTCCCGCGCGACGACTGCCGGGTCCGGCTGCGGCCGGTAGTCGGCCACCTGAAGACGCCGCTGGAGAGATTCCCAGACGCCGGGTGACGAAGCCGCGCCTCCTGAGTGGAGCCCAGCGGAGTCGAAGGACGGCGCGCCGGCGCGCTCGACCAGCGCGGAGTACCAGTTATCAGTCATCAGTTATCAGTCATCAGTTATCAGTCATCAGTTATCAGTCATCAGTCATCAGTCATCAGTACCAGTCTGCATTCATGTCAGCAGGTTGAACTGTGACCCTTTGAAGTTTGGCTTTTGACTTTTGAAGTTTGGATTTTGAACATATCAACGTCCCCGCTCCTGCACCATCTGCTGCAGGCCGGCCGGATCGACGACGATCAGGCGCGTGCCGTCCACCCGGATCAGGTTCTGCGCGCGCAGCGCGGTCATCGCCTTGTTGACGCTTTCGCGCGTGGCGCCCACCATGCTGGCCAGGTCCACCTGGGTCAACGGGATGCCGATTTCGACCTCGCCCGCCCTGAGCGAAGCGGAAGGGTCGCCGCTCGGCTGGCCGTGCCGTACCGCCAGGCGCAGGATTTCGTGGGCCAGGCGGCCCTGCACGTCCTGGAAGATCATGCCCTCGGCGTGAGAGGTCATCAACCGCACGCGCGCCGCGAGCATCTGGATCATCGCCCGCATCACGGGGGGATGCCGCTCCAGAACTTCTTCCACGTCGGCGCGCGGCAGAATCCACACGACCGTCGGGAGCAGGGTGATGGCCGTGCCCGAGTGGTGCTTGTCGTCCAAGATCGACAGCTCGCCGAAAACCTCGCCTGGTCCGAAGATGTTCTGGGTGAATTCGTGGCCGGTGAGGCCGGCGCTGAACAGGCGCACCTTGCCGCTTTCGATCATGTAGAGCATGATGCCCGGCATGCCCTGGTGATAGAGCGTGATGCCGGCCGCGAACCCGCGCCGCTGAACGTGCCGGGCGATCCCGGCCAGTTGCTCGTCGTCCAGCCCGGCGAAGAGCGAGAGGCTGCGCAGAAAAGCCTGTGCGCCGGGCGGCGGGTTATGGGGATCGGAATAGTAGCTCATAGTCCAGGTCGAGCGTGCTGATCGGCGCGACGGGCGTAACGACCAGCGCCGCGAAGGGGAATCCTTCGCCTTCGCTCAGGACAGGCTCTTCGCCGAAGCCCTGGATGACGAATTCGGCGGTCCGGTCGGGCTGCACCTCGATCCACTCAATTCGAGTGGGCGTGCCCAGCTTGAGCAGCCAGATGATCCAGCGCGCCGGCACAAGATTGCTGCTGCGCACGAATCCCTGCGCGTCCCAGCCGCCGCCGTCGTCCTCCGCGCCGTCGAAATAACCCAGCTCCGGAATCTCGATGTCGTCCAGCAGCAGGCCGTCACGATTGACCGTATAGTCGGTCAGCACTTCGAAGCGAAGCTGGATGACTTGCCCGGCATACTGGCTCAGATCGACCGACTCCGAAAGCCATTTGTTGCTGAACCCGGTGTATCCCGGGCCGAACGCCTGGTCGTAGGGATCGTCCTCGCTGCCGTGCTCGGTCTTCAGGATCGTCCAATGCTCCGGCGCTTCGCGGCCATCGGTAGACACTTCGACGTAGCCGTAATCCCAGTATTGATCCAGCTCGTGCCACACTTTGTACCTGAGCGTGGCGGACCTCACCCCGGTCAGGTCGAAGGAGCGGGTCAGGCTGAACTGGCTTTCGTCGCCGCGATTCGAGTACCAGACGTACCGGCCGCCGGGCGGGTCGGTCGGCGCCAGGCGCGCCAGCGTCGAACCGGTGAAGGAGACCGTGACCGGCCGATCGGCGCGGATTTCGTAGTAGCGCGCGCCGTAGGGCGGCAACTGATCGGCGACCGGTTCCCCCCGAAAAGAGCTGATCATTTCACGGCGTGGCAGAATCGGCCGAATCTCCTTATATCCGAACTGGCCCTGGTCAAGATCGGGCTGGTTCAGCAGGTTCGCCAGCAGCCACGTGGCGTACACGTCGTCGAAGCGCGGCGCGCCGGGCGTCTTGTCCAGCTCCTGCTGGATGGCGACGACGCCGTCGGCCGGGTTCTCGACCAGATTCCTAATGAACTGTGGCCCAAACTGTTCGAGCAAATAGACGGTGAACAGCCGTCCGGCGGCGTAGTGAGCGAAAACGGACGGGTCGTCGCTCCCGTATGTCGTCTCCGGCCAACTGGTCAATTGAATGTCCGGGTTCTCGGCGAACAGTTCGGCGTTCGTCGGCCCCATCGCGCTCGTCGGCTCGGGCGCGCCCGAGAGAAAGGTGGCCAGCTCGCCCAGGGCCTCGTTCAGCCAGAGGTCTTCGTTCGGATCCTGGCTCCAGTGAATCAGGTGCTGATACTCGTGCGCCAATTCGCCGCCAAAGGCCGCCGAGTCCAGCGCGGCGCCTCCCAGGTTGAGGACGAACATCTCGCGCTCGTTAGAGGCCGGATGCACGGCGGTCGGGTATTCGTTGAGAATGCTGAAATAGCCGAAGACGCCGCCCCACTTCGGCTCCTCGACGAGCAGGACGTGAATGCGAGGGTCGTCGTCGATGCCGGGCAGCCACTCCTTGCCGAAGATCAACCGGTTCGTCGGCAGGATCTCCTGTTCGAAGCGCTCGGCGGCGGCGGCGATCTCGTCGTCGTCGACCTGCGCCGAAACGGCGGCCCACCACGCCGCATGATCGCTCAGGTGACGCAGGCGCGCCGGCACGGGCGTGAAGTTGGCGATCAAGTCGGCGTTAATGGTGAACTCCGCGCGGTCGTTCACCTTGAGGTCCGGCGCGCGCGCTGCCGGGGTGAGCGCGTCGGGTGAGACGCCTTGAAGCTGCTGCGCCAGGCGGTAGTGATCGCGAACCGGATGATCGGCCACAAGCAGGGCGGCGGCCGTCTCTTCGGCGGAGGATGGAACAGGATTGCGAACGAGGCCCGCTGGAATAGGTTCGACGGTCGAAGATTGAGACAGGGCGACGGGCGAAGCTGCCGGTGGCAGCGTGGCCGTGACGGGGGTTGAAGCGGGCGTGGATGCAGGCGCACAAGCCGCGGCGAATACGATCAGAATGCCGGACAGGGCCATGTTGGCAAGCAGAACGAAACCGTCGTTCTCAAATTTCATGCAGCGCCTTTCTGACCGGAGATACAGTGTCGCTGATCGTATTCCGCTGCGAAAACACTGCCAC
Source organism: Anaerolineae bacterium (assembly GCA_035283185.1). GTDB lineage: Bacteria > Chloroflexota > Anaerolineae > Fen-1058 > Fen-1058 > DASSFZ01. Next base: position 54,487 of record DATEUJ010000169.1, read on the forward strand.
CGCGAAGATTATTCACTACGGACGCTTCGCGCACGGATGTCACGGATGGTAGCCCCCCAATATATCTCCGTGTAATCCGTGTCATCCGTGGTTCGTCTGTTGATTATGGCTGGAAGTCATGCCACGGGATCGAAGGCGCAATCGGTGAAACGAGAGCCCTGGCTGATTTGGCGGGGATAATATACACTGGAAATCCTACGCGTGCAATAGTCGGAGCGCTTCTGGCTCAACCTTCAGGCACGGTATGACCTTTCGCCCCACGGCGCTGGGCGTCGCTTAATTTCCATGACCAGGCCATCAGCTGCTGTTCTGCCAGCAGTCTCCTACCAGCACGTGCGTCACTGGTGACGGTGAAGTGCGAAGCTGCTGGGACAATGTGGCCTCATCCGAGTGGATGGTCACTGAAGCGTGAGCGGATGCGACGACGGCCAGCTTCCAGGCCGTCGGGAGCCAGGAGGGCGTGGTATGGTCAACTCGGGTGAATCGCCGATAAACGTCGTGAGCTTGAGCAAGCGCAAGAGGCTGGATGCTTGAACCCAAAGGTACGGGGTCAGGAACAGGTGATGCACAGTCACAAGAGTGAGTTATGAACGCACATCAGCCATCACGTCTCAAACGACCTCGTCACAAAATGCCTGTGTTTGTCCGGCAGGCGCTTCTTCAGCGGGGATTGATGGAAGCCTATCGCCGCCGCCCGCCCTATCAGCAAAACGATTACATCGGTTGGATCATTCGCGCCAAGCAAAGAGAAACTCAAGAGAAACGACTGGCTCAAATGCTTGATGAGCTTGCGCGCGGCGATCGCTACATGAATATGGCTTATCGCCCAAGTGGTGGAGGGCCGTTTCGTGATTGACTTGGAAGGCCGGACGGTCGAGATCGCACCGCGACAGAGGTTTACCGTCCCAAGGGGTGTGATGCATCGGCCGCGGGCCCCAGAGAGAACCGTGATTCTCATGATCGAGGGGGCAGGAGTCGTGCCGACCGGCGACAAGTGAGCGCTGACCGAATAGGCGCGATGAGGGGGGATTGCCATGTCCGATCAGGTTGTCTACACGTCGAAAGTCAGAATCGAAAGAGTGAAAGGCCCGCTGCGCCGCGCGTATCTGCCTGTGGAGCCTGAGCCGATCCGCTTCGGCGTCCACTCCGAAATTGCCCAACACTACGGCGTCAGCCCCGACGTATCGGAGCCACATGCCGCAACGCTGGATTACGTCGTAGCCGCCGCCGCCGGCTGACTGACGGGGACGTTCGGTGGCGCGCTGGAGGCGCGCGACATCCCCGCCGGTGAAGGCCGGCTGACGTCCGAGGCAACGGGCGAAATCGAGCTGGATGGCAAAGTGCTGGTCATCCGGCGCATTCATGTGCGCTATCACCTCAAGATCGACCCGGCCAGGCGCGACACCGCCGAGCGGGTGCTCGGCTTTCACGCCGAGCGCTGCCCGGTGGCGCGCACCATCGGCGGCTGCGTGGCGATCACGACTTCGCTGGAGATGACGGATGCCTGAGGTGGCAGGCTGATAAGAATCTTGAGTGGATGGACGTGTTGAGGTAGAATAGACAGGGTGGTCCACGGGCCTCGCGTGCGGCGAGGTATGATTCGCGTCTCATCGTCGCGCTCCACGGAGTATTTTCGAGATGACGACGCCACTCCTGACGACCAAGCTCTACATTCCACCGCTGCTCCCAGACCGGGTGCCCCGTCTGCGGCTGATCCATCGACTGGACGAGGGGCTGCGTTCAGGGAACAAGCTGACGCTCGTCTCAGCCCCGGCTGGCTATGGCAAGACGACCCTAGTCGCAGAGTGGCTGAGACACCTGCAGGATGCAGACGACGCGGCGCTGGCCGTCGCCTGGCTCTCGCTTGACGAAGGGGACAGAGACCCGGCTCGCTTCTTGGCCTATCTTATTGCGGCATTGCAGATGGTCGATCCGGCCATAGGCAGGATTACTCAGGCGATGCTGCATAGTCCTCAGCCTCCTCCCGCCGAGACGCTTCTCACGGCCTTGATCAACGAGATCGCGGCTATCCCCCGATCGTTCGCCCTCGTCCTTGATGACTACCACCTTGTCGAAGCATTGCCCATTCACCAGCAGTTGACCTTCCTCGTCGAGCACCAGCCTGTCCAGATGCACCTGGTCGTCGCGACCCGCGGGGACCCGCCGCTGCCCCTCTCGCGCCTGCGCGCGCGCGGGCAGACGGTGGAGATTCGGCAGGACGATTTGCGCTTTTCGCGCGAAGAGTGCGCTGATTTCCTCAAATCGGTGATGGCGCTCGACCTTTCTCAAGAGGACATCGCCGCCCTGGAGCGTCGCACGGAAGGATGGATCGCCGGCCTGCAGATGGCAGCCCTCTCCATGCATGGGCGTGACGACCTTCGGGATTTCGTCCTGGCCTTTTCCGGCAGTAGTCGCTACATTCTCGACTACCTGATCGAAGAAGTGCTGCGGAGACAGCCTGCCGAGACGCAGGAATTCCTGCTCAAGACCTCTATCCTCGACCGGTTTTCCGCGCCTTTGTGTGACGCGATCACCGGATGCACCAATAGCCGCGACGTGCTGCAGGCGCTCGAACGAGCTAACCTGTTCATCGTGCCGCTTGACGAATTGCGGGAATGGTACCGGTATCACCACCTCTTTCAGGATTTGCTGCGCCACCAGCTTCGCGCCCAGGGGACTCACGTCGAGGATCGGCTCCACGCGAGCGCCAGCCACTGGTACGAGGAGCACGGCTTTCAAGCCGAAGCCGTGCGTCACGCGCTGGCCGGTACGGATTGGGAACGCGCGGCCGCGCTTATCGAGAATCTCGGCGGTGTTATGCTGTCACGCGGCGAGATCGCCACGCTGATGGGCTGGCTAAAGCAACTGCCCGACGGCGTCATCTGCGCTCACCCGCGCGTGTGTCACGCTTACGCCTGGGCGCTGCTACTGTCAGGCCATTTCGACGCTGTCGATCCGCTCTTAAGCTATGCGGAGCAAAACGCCCAGGATGATCCGCACTTTCTGGGCGAATTGGCTTCCGCCCAGGCGTTCCTGGCGCGAGCCAGAGGAGATGGCCCGCGCGTCATCGAAGCCTCGCGGCGGGCGCTGTCTTTGCTGCCGGAGAGCGACCTGGTGTCGCGCGGCAATGTGGCGCTCAACCTGGGATTGACCTACTGGCATGCCGGCCACCTGGCGGAAGCGGAGCCGGCGCTGATTGAGGCTCAACAAGCTGCCCGGAAATCCGGGAACGCCTACGCCGCGTTGACGGCACAGGTTTTTCTCAGCCGAAGCCAGGCCGTACGGGGCGCGCTGCGCCTGGCCGCGGAGCAGTGCCGAGAGGTGATCGAGGCAGGCGGGCAGATCCCCGCCGTCGCGCTGGCGCACCTCGACCTGTGCACGCTGCATTACGAGTGGAACGAACTGGAGTCCGCCGCGCAGCATCTGGCGCGCAGCGTGGAATTGAGCCAGCGCAGTGGGACGGCGGAGTTTCAAATCTCAGGGGAGATGATGCGCGCCCGCCTTCAGATGGCTCAGGGGAATCTCGCGGCTGCGCTCGAGACCGCTCGGCGCGCGAACGAAATGGCGCGAGACTTCCCCCCGTTCACGCGCGCGCGTAGCGCCGCCTGCCTGGTGCTGATCGCGCTGGCGTGCGGCGACCTGGAGGCAGCGCGGTATTGGGGCGAACAGGCGACCCCGGAAGCTGACGCCCACACCTTTCACATGTTCCTGGGTCTCAGCCGGGCGCGCCTGCTGATCACACAGAACCAGAAAGAGGCCGCCGTGGCCGAGCTGCAAGCCTGCGCCGAAAGGGCTTCACGCGCCGGCTGGGGGTACGGCCTGATCGTCGTGCGCGTATTACAGTCCCTCGCCTCGCAAACGACAGAGGGGGCGCTCGAATTCTTGACGGATGCGCTGAAACGGGCGCAACCCGAAGGGTTCATCCGTGCCTTCGCCGACGCGGGCGCAGCCCTCGTGCCTTTGCTGCACGAGACGGCGCGGCGTGGAGTTGCGCCGGATTACGTGGGAGCGATCCTGGCGGCCATCTGGGACAAGCCCAGACCGAGAGCGCCGGATTCATCGCCGCTGGTTGAGCCGCTGAGCGAGCGCGAGATCGAAGTGCTACGGCTGGTGGCAGCCGGTCTGTCAAACTCGGAAATTGCCAGGAAACTGATCGTCAGCCCGGGCACGGTCAAGAGCCACGTGCACAACATCTACGGCAAGCTGGAAGCCCGCAACCGGGCACAGGCGGTCGCCCGCGCCAGAGAACTCCACCTCATCTGACGATCCACCTCCTTACGCTCTTCCACAGCCATCCGTCGTCATCCTTCATCAGCGACGGCGGATGGCTGTCTGCATTGTTGACCATAAACCCCCGAATCAACCCCCTCAATCCATCATTCGGTAGATGCCACGCCAGTCCCAAACTGGTAAAGTTGAGCAAGTGAGACTTCGCGACAAGCGCATAACAAGGAGGCAAAAATGAACAGGACTCGATTGATCTGGGGCGTCATCTGCCTGGTGCTGGCGGGAATGCTCGCGGTGCTGAACCTCACCCTGCCTCCCGAAAGCCTCATGTTCCAGGTCGGCGATCAAAATATGCCGTGGATTCCGGCGGTCGTTCTGGGCATCGTGGGCATCGTGCTGCTGGCCACCGCCGGAAGCGGCGGGCAGGCAACTGCGGAGGCGAAGCAGCCGGCGGCCGTTCAAAACCCCGAAAAGGTCGCCTTGAACAAACGCCTGGAGAACATCGGCTGGGGGCTGTTCCTGATCATGCTGGGCGGGTTCGCTCTCGTCCCCGACGAATCGGTTCCCAAAGGACTGTGGTCGATCGGCGTCGGCGTGATCATGCTCGGGCTGAACGTGACGCGCTACTTCTACAAGATCAAGATGAGCGGCTTCACCACCGTGGTGGGGATTCTTGCCCTGCTAGGCGGGATCGCCGAATTGATCGGAATGACTTCGCTGGAAGGAGGGCTCCTGCTCATCATCCTCGGCGCCTACCTGCTGCTCAAGCCGTGGTTCGAGAAACGGCAGCTCTTTGGCAAGGCTGAGGAAAGCTGATGTGTGGCCGGTGGTTCAGGCGGGCTCGTTCAGGGGGCCTGCCTGAACAGCCACAACAATGCACGTGGGGAGAACCATTCTGAAGGAGGCCAAAAATGAAAACCGCTTTGGGAAAGATTAGCATCGTAGCGCTGGCTATCGTTCTGGCCTGCGCCGCCTCGCCAGCCATAGCACAGCCTGTCGTCACCTTCAAGCTGCTCACCCGGCTGCCAACGCAACTGGCCGTGGGCGAATCCTACACGATTCAGGTCCGGGTCATCAGCGATGAGCCTTTCCTTATGGCCGTGGCCATGCCGGATGAGTACTACCCCGGACGGGGCATCTTCTTCGACGGCATCGACATGGCAACTCAAGCCACCGAAACCATTCTGAGCCTGGAGGTGACAGGCAAGAATTCCACCGCTGACCTGCCGGCAGTCCAGGACTGGCCCACAACCGAAGACTGGCCCGCTGGGGTGGCGCCAGCCTCTGTTGTGGTGGGCGTGCGCTACGAGGGCGGGCAGGTGGTCAGCCAGCGATTCAACTTCGCCGTGGAAGTGCCCTAGTGCATGCCGATCTATGAAGAAAGGAGTCGTTCCCATGCCTGCAATCCTGGAAGTAGACGGACTGGTCAAGAAGTACGGTGACTTTGAAGCCGTCAAAGGCATCAGTTTTTCGGTCGAAGAAGGCGAAGTCTTCGGCCTGCTCGGTCCCAACGGTGCGGGCAAGACCCAGACGATCTCGATGCTGACCGGCGTGATCGAGCCGACGTCAGGCACCGCCCGCATTGGCGGCTACGATATTCGCTCACGGCGCGACGAAGTCAAGAAGATCAACGGCCTGGTGCCCCAAGACCTGGCGCTTTACCCCACGCTGAGCGCGCGGGCCAACCTGAACTTCTTCGGGCGCATCTACGGCCTGAGAGGCAAACGGCTCAAGGAACGCGTCGACGACGTGCTGCGCATCGTGGCGTTGACCGACAGGGCCGATCAGGCCGTGGAGAAATACTCCGGCGGCATGAAGCGCCGGGTCAACATCGGCGCCGGCCTGCTCCACTACCCCCGATTGTTCTTCCTCGACGAGCCGACCGTCGGCGTGGACCCGCAGAGCCGCAACCAGATCTTCGAGAGTGTGCAGCAGCTCAACCGCGAGCGCGGCATGACCATCATCTACACCAGTCACTACATGGAAGAAGTCGAGCTGTTGTGCAACCGCGTGGCGATCATCGACCGGGGCCAAATCATCGCCATGGACACGATCAAGAACCTGATCGCCATGCTGGGCGGCGGCGTGATCCACATGGGCCTGAGTCACTTAGACGACGCCCTGCTGAATGATCTGTCCGCGCTGCCGGGCGTGAAGTGCGCCAGCCTGATGCCGCAAGTGATGAGGGCTGAAAACGGTGAGGGAGCGGCGGAAGTGAAGGGGCAGATCGTGAAGATCGAGTGCGAGAACAGCCAGCAGGCGCTGGTCAGCGTGGTCTCGTACCTCGGCGAGCATGGGCTGGGCGTCACGTCGCTGGAGACGCTGGAGCCTAACCTGGAAAGCGTGTTCTTGCACCTCACCGGCAAGAGCCTGCGGGAGTGAGCGCCATGAAACTGCTCAGCGTCACGCTAAAGGACCTCCAGGTCTTCGTGAGAGACCGCGGGGCCGTGTTCCTGCTCTTCCTGCTGCCCTTCGCCTTCATCGCCGTGCTCTCACTGGCCACGCAGGGAGTCACACTTGGCCAGAACGGCGCTGACAGCGACCAGGCCCGCCTCCCGTTGACCGTGGTGAACAACGATGCGCAGGGCCAGGCCGCCCAGGAATTTCTAGCCGCGCTGAACGACACGGGCAAGGTAGAAATCGTTCTGGAAGATCAGCAAGCGAAGGTCGAACGGCAGCTCAACGACGCGGTGCTGCGCTATGCGCTGTTCATCCCGTCCGATTTCAGCGCCAAGCTGACCGCGGGTGATCAAGTCAGCGTGCGCCTGGCGCTGCACCCCTTCGCGAACCAGGCCGACCTGCTGACCGTGGAACGAGCGATCGTCCGCGCGGCTCGGGAATATCTCACGATGGGATATCTGAACGATGGCCTGGAGCAGATGGCGGCCATGCAGGCCGCCAATCCTCAGGCGGCGTCGACCTTCTCAAAGGAGCGTATCCAGCAGCAGATTGAAGCGCAGCAGGCTCAGGCGGAGCAGCGGCCCCTGATCACGGTGGCGACAACCACTCCGGCCGTGAAAGGCGAAGGACAGGCAGCGGCAGAAGAGAATCTTCCCACCTACGGCCAATTCCTCGTGGTGGGCATGGCTGTCCTGTTCGTCTTCCTGGCCGCGCAGAACACGGCCCGGTCGATCTACGAGGAGAAGCGCGAGGGAACCTTCCGCCGCCTGATGGCCGCGCCGATCGGCAAGGCTTCTCTGCTGGACGGCAAGCTCCTGCTCAATTTCCTGCTAGTCCTGGTGCAGGTCGCGGTCATCCTCGTCACCGGCGGTTTTGTGATCCAACTATTCGGTCTGCCGCCGCTGAACCTCGGCACGGACTTGCTGGGGCTGGTCGTGGTATGCGTGGCCACGGCTCTCTGCTCGACCTGTCTGGGCATCTTCATCGCCGCGATCGCCCGGACGGAAAGCCAGATCAGCGGATTCTCCACGCTGGTCTTGTTCCTGGCCGGTATGCTGGGCGGCGCTTTCGTGCCGCTGTTCCTGTTTCCGGGTGGCCTGGCAAACCTGTCCAGGATAGTGCCGCACTACTGGGCCGTCCAGGGTCTCTACGGGCTGTTCTTCCGCGGCCAAACGCTGGCGGACGTCTGGCCCAACGCCGTGGCTTTGCTGGCCTTCGCCGCAGCATTCCTCGTCATCGGCGTGCGGCGATTCAAGTTTGAGTAGAGGAGCAGAATCATGGACACGATCCGCAAAGCACTGGCCGTGGCCGTCAAAGAGATTCAGGTCTTCTCCAAAGATCGCGTCTGGATGATCACAATGTTGGCCGTCCCACTGGCGGTAGGGGCCATGAATTCCGCGATGCAGGGCGGTGGCAGCGACGACATCCACCTGCCGGTCATCGCAGTCAATCAGGACGCGGGCGCCTACGGCGAGTCGATCGCCAAGGTTATGGCGAACATCGACCAAATCGATCTGCAGACATCGAACGCACCGGCGGCAGCCGAGGAACAGGTGCGCACGGGACAGGTGCTGGCGGCGGTACTCATCCCGGCGGACTTCACGCAGCGTATTGACGACTACCAGCCGGCCGTGATCACGGTGGTACTGGACCCGGCCCAGGCAGAATTCGGGCGGATAGTCACCACGATCGTGGATGAGATTGCCGGGGCGCTGGCCATTCAAGGCGAGATTCGATACGGAATCAAAGAGGTGCTGGCCGACACAAGCCCTGACGCTATGGCCAACCCGGCTGTGGCGCGCGCCGCTCAGGCTCAGGCCGAAGGCGTTCTATTCACCCAACTGCAGCGCATGGAGACGGAAGCTCCGATCGCGGTGCAGAAGGAAACGCTGGAAGGCAAGCAGGTGCTCGTCTGGGACAATATCTTCAGTATCATACTGCCCGCCTGGACGGTCATGTTTGCCTTCTTCATCGTGCCGGCCCTGTCCACTCAACTGCTGACGGAAAAAGAGGCCGGCACACTGCGCCGCCTGGTGGCCGCTCCCCTACCGCGCAGCGCGCTGATCGGCGGCAAGGTGCTGGCCTTCCTATTGGTAGTTCTCCTTCAGGTGGTCGTGCTCTTCAGCATTGGCGCGATCTTCATGGACATGCCGCTGGGCGAATCGCCCCTGGCTTTGATCCTGACCACGCTCGCCCTGGGGCTGACGGCCACGACGCTGGGTATGATGATCGCCGCCCTGGCCCGCTCGGTCAGCCAGGCCGACTCGATCGGTCTGCTGATCGTCTTCGTGCTGGGCTTCCTGAGCGGCGCGCTGTCGCCGCAGAATCCGCCGTATCGCGGCGAAGGCTTGATGGCGACTGTCTCCAGCCTGATCCCGCAGGCGCAGGCGCAATGGGCCTATCTGACCGTGATGTTTCAGAACGGCGGCGTGGCCGACATCCTGCCGCAACTGGCTTACCTGTTCGGCCTGTCGCTGGTCTTCTTCCTGATCGCCGTGTGGCGCTTCCGCTACGAGTGAGGCCGCCTCAGGTGGAGCCCATGCAACACGTCGAGATTCGGGTGAAAGGGCGAATTGACGAGCGCTGGTCGGAGTGGTTCGCCGACCTGACCCTCACTCATGCCGAAGGTAACGAAACCGTTTTGACCGGTCAGGTCGTAGACCAGGCTACGTTGTATGGCCTTCTGACCAGACTGAGAGATTTGGGGTTACAGCTCATCTCCGTGAGTTGCGATGAACAAGAGCGCCGCGAATGACGGCGCTCGGCCGTATTCCATATAACCGATGCCTGAGTCGGCGGACAGACTGCTCCGGCCCCAAGCGTAAGAGACGCTTGGGGCTTCGTCATGCATGACACCCGATCTTGACCTTTCAGCGACTGGAAGGTGTACAATGCACCCACACTCAGCATTCGACGAGGCTCGCCATGCAGATTCACGAGTTGGCCCAGCGCACGGGCGTCTCTGCGAAGACCATTCGCTACTACGAGTCAATCAGCCTCTTGCCCTCCCCAAGGCGGAGGACAAACAGTTACCGCGAGTACGACGAAGTCGACGTCGATCGGGTGAGGCTCGTCGCCGGCGCGCGCCACCTCGATTTCTCGCTGGACGACATCCAGGAAATCCTCGCACTGCGCGATCGGCGCGAGGCCCCTTGCCGTGTCGTCCTGGACATGCTCGAACGCAAGGCGACTGAGATTCGGCAGCGCATCGCGCAGTTGCGGCAGTTGGAGCAGGAATTGCGTCACCTGCATGCACTCGGTCTGACTTTCCCCACCGACGATGTGGACGGCAAGAACTGCGTGTGCCACCTGGTCAGTCAACGGGCCGACCCATCTGAGTGGTAACCTCTTGGGGCCGTTACACTGCATGGAGTAACTATGATCAGACAAGGGAAAGAGGATGCCATCCATTAATCCCGACCGATTCAGAAATGACTTCGACGCCCTGGCTCAAATCGGCTCGACCGGCGACGGCGGCGTGAATCGTCCGGCGCTGAGCGAGGCGCACCTCGAAGCGCGCCGCTGGTGGATCGCGCGCGCCGCCGAAGCCGGGTTGGAGACGCGCATCGACGGAGCGGGCAACCACTCGGCGATCCTGCGCTCGCCCGATCCGGACGCACGCACGCTGCTGCTCGGCTCGCACACTGACTCGGTGCCGAGTGGCGGGCGCTTCGACGGCGCACTGGGCGTGATCGCCGCGCTAGAAGCGCTGCGCACGATCCAGGATGCGGGCATCACATTGCCGGTGCACCTCGAAGCGATCGACTTCACCGACGAAGAAGGCGCGCTCGTCGGACTGACCGGCAGCGGTGCGCTGGCCGAGCAGCTCACCGTCCGATCGTTCGAGAATCCGCGCAGCGGCCGCACGCGATGGGAAGCGAGCCTCGCTCGCGCAGGTTTGACCGAGGCAGGTATCCTCTCGGCGCGGCGCGATCCGAAGTCGCTGGCGGGGTATCTCGAACTGCACATCGAGCAGGGACCACGGCTCTTTGCCACCGGCGTCGACATCGGCGTGGTATCGGGAATTGTCGGCATCCAGTCGTACCGGGTGACGTATCGCGGCGAAGCAAATCACGCAGGGACGACGCCGATGGAGACACGCCGCGATGCATCGCTCGGCGCGAGCGCGTTCGTCCTGACCGCGCGTGATCTCGTGATGAAGAACTTCCCTGGCTGCGTCGTGAACGTGGGTCAGATGGCGCTCCGGCCGGGCGCGTTCAACATCGTTCCCGGCGTCGCCGAGCTGTCGCTTGAGTTCCGCGCGCCGGAACCGGAGCGACTGGCACAACTGGGGACGGCGCTGCTTCAGCTTGCCGAGCTTGTCGCCTCGCAGTACGGTCTCACGCTGACGGCCGAACCGGCGGGGATGTGCGTTCCCGCGCCGATGAGCACGCGCGCGCAGCAGGCGATCATCGCCGCCGCCGAGTCGCTCGGCCTCTCGCACGCGACGATGCCTTCAGGCGCCGGACACGACGCGATGATGCTCGCGCCATTGACCGACGTGGGCATGATCTTCGTCCCGTCGCGCGGCGGGATCAGCCACTCGCCGCTCGAGATCACCGAGTGGCGCGACTGTGTCAACGGCGCGAATGTGCTGCTGCGCGCCGCGCTGAACATGGCGATCGGGCAGTAGTGATTGATCTCACCACCTGCACCCGCAGCTCGCCCCGGCGCTGCACGCGCTCGGCGATGCGATGCACCCGCTCGGGCAGCCGGAAGCTGGGGTTGATGTAACACGAGACGAAATCGACTTCCTTGACGAAGCCCAACGCTTCGAGCAGCGCCGGATAATACGCATGGTTGTAGTTCATCATCGTCATCGCCGGCCGATGCTCGAAGCCCTCGACCAGAATGCCGTAACCGTCGAGCGGGCCGAAGCCTTTAGGGCCGATCACCTTGTTCAGCCCGCGCGCTCGCGCCCACTCGTAGATGCGCTCGAACAACGCAGACGCCACTTCGCGATCGTCAGTGCACTCGAACAGGTAGAACTGTGCTGCCCGTGCTTGATGGTAAGCGTTATAGGGTCGATTTTCCAGCGCCGCGATCCGACCCACAACCTTGCCGTCGCGCTCGGCGACGAAGAAGTCGGCGCCGGAGTGCTCGTAGAAGAGGTGCCCGTCGCGGTTGAGCTGCAATTCGGCGTCGGGGCGAATCGGCGGCACCCACAGCGGGTGATTGCGGTACAGCATGAACGGGAAGCGCAGGAAGCGATGGCGGTCGGTGCGACAACGCGGATCGATCTGGCGAACGGCGAGCATAATCGTGGTCTTATTCCTCGCCGGTGCGGATCGGGCGCGCGGGGTCGGCGATCCACTCGCTCCACGATCCGGCGTACAGGCGTGCCTCGCCCAGCCCGGCGTGCTTCATGGCGAGGACGTTGTGAGCGGCGGTGACGCCTGACCCGCAATAAAAAACCGCGCGCTCGGCAGGCGCATCACCTAGCAGCGCCTGGAAGCGCGCGCGAAGCTCGGCCTGTGACTTGAAGGTTCCGTCGGCGTCGAGATTATCGGGGTACGGCGCGGAAATCGCGCCGGGGATGTGACCGGCGACCGGATCGATCGTCTCGTTCTCGCCGCGATAGCGGTCGGCGGTGCGCGAGTCGAGCAACCGCAGGCGGGCGTCTTCCAGCGCGGCGAGCACGTCGGGCGTGTGGACGGCCATAGCAGCCCGGACATTCGGAACGAACGTGCGCGGCGAGCGGGACTCGACGCCGCCGCGCGCTGCGCGCCCCTCGCGCTGCCACTTCGGAAAGCCGCCGTCGAGCACGGCGACCGCGTCGTGGCCGAGCCAGCGCAGCAGCCACCACAGCCGCGCAGCCATCGACCCGCCCGTGTCGTCGTAGGCGACGACCTGCACGCTCGAATGGATACCCCACCTGGACAAACGCCCCGCCATCACGTCGACGTCCGGCAGAGGGTGTCGTCCCGTTTTACCACGCACGACCGTCCCGGCCAGGTCTTCGTCGACGTGCGCGTACAGCGCGCCGGAAATGTGCGCCTGCCGGTAATCGCGCCGCCCGCGCTCGGTCTCGGTCAGCGTAAAGCGGCAGTCGACGATCGCCCAATCGGGATCGCTCAGGTGCAGCGAGAGGTCGGCTGTGGAGACGAGAGTTGTGGAAGGCACAGGGTATTTTACAACTCAACCTTGCGACCACTGGTGCTGGTCTGCTTCGTCTGCTTTATATGAGCCATCATATACGCCCTGAGCAAAGCATTGATGCGCGTCTGGTAGCCACGTCCCTGTGCTTTGAACCATGCCAAGACATCGCTATCCAGCCGAAGCGTCAGTTGCGCCTTGTTTGGCGCAGGCTTCAGGCCTTGACGCACGACGGCTCTAGCGAACATCTCCGGCGTGAGCTCGGGATTGTCGGACAGGTCAATGTCCTCATCTTGCATGGCATCCAGCCGTGCCCAGTCAGTCCGCGATTTGCTTGAAGTAGTTCGCTTCTTCATTTTTCTCCCAACAAAGACCGCCGGGTGGCACATTCGGCAGGAAGGCTCAGTCGTCGAAGCAGCAGCCTCAACCTCTTCGACTGCCTCAGCCAGCCTTTTGCGGCGCAGCGCGTCTGCTTTTGCCTGCATACTGTGAGGCTGTCAGCTCCTCCCGCACCACGCGACGCAAGATTTCTTCCAGCGGCTGTTTGCGACTCTGCACATACTCCCGGAGCGCCTGGTTGATCAGAGTTTGATAGTTGCCGCCGCCGGCAGCATGCGCCTCATCCCGAAACCAGTTCAGGATGTCATCATCGATGCGGATTGTAATCCGCGTCTTGCCTCGTGGCATCGGATCGATCGCTCCCCGCTTACCCTTGCTAAAGTCGTATCTGTCTTTCATCGTCCACCCTCGTATTGTTTGCGTTCGTGGCTATCTGCTTTCCGCGCCGAAATGATGCGTATGTTCTCGCCACGCCAGGTGAAGGCCACAACCAGAATTCGACCAAGCGCATCGACGCCCATCGTGACGAATCGTTCTTCGTCCGGATCATCATCTGGGATGGTGAGCGCGGATCCATCCGTGAAGACGGTTGCTGCGTCCGCAAAATCGACGCCATGTTTTCGCAGATTCGACCTGGCTTTGTTGTTATCCCATTCGTAGTTCACAGGCATATTGTATGCACAAATGTACAGAAAGGCAAGGGGTCCGCTATCCGGGGCATAAGGACACTCGCATCCGCAGGAAGGCTCAAGCCGCCGAAGTCATCAGCCTGGCCTTCGGTCGTCCGACGACGCCCAAACATCCGACGTTTCACCACCCTGACATCAGTCTATGCCACACCAAACGCAAAGTCGAGCACCAGAAGTTGGCCGCCCGCTATCCAGCCACTCAATCCACCTGGCGTGGCCGTCGACATAGGCCAGCAGCTTCGCAGTCTTCTCCCCCCGTTTGTAAGCGACCAGCTCCAACTGCGTTTGCGGCGTGCCGATCCACTCGGCTGAGACGCGATACATGTCACGCCATCTGCCGTGCTCTTCGGTGAGGGGGTCAGCCGTTCGCGCGCTTCGCGCGGGAACTGATTGACGGCTTGCGTGTGAAAGACGCAGACAGGCGTGTCGCCTGGAATCGTTGCGATTACCTGCGGCAGCAGCTCGAGCGCATCGCCGGCGATCAATTCCGGTGGGTCTTGCCGGGCGAGCTGAATCGCGCGCATGAGCAGCTCGAGGCGCTCGTGATGCTCCGGCCAGATCAGCGCGCGGAACCACAGCACGGTATCCGGGTCGCGCACGTCGACCGGGTTGAGGTCGATGCCAACGCGCGACGCGACGGCGGGCAGCCTCTTCGGGATCGGCGGGCGCACCTCGTTCGTCTGAACCAGCCGAGTCTGGATGAGATTCAGAATCTCGTCACGATGTTCGATGGCGACGACCCGCCGGTCTCCAGCGTCGCAAATCGACGGAAGCGGCGGGAGAGCGCCTTGAGGTCCGCAGGTTGAGGGAGAGCCGCCATGCCCGAACCTCCCTTTATCCGATGTCGATTCGTTGCGGTGGTTTGCCTTGGTCGTTACGTATGTGCTATAGTTCGAGCGTTTCCTCTAAGATGACGAGACTTCGGAAGTCTCAAAGCGTATCCTCGCAGGCGATGGTGGCCGGAAATCCGAGTCGTTTCGCTGGCGCGATGCCACTTAAAGACTTCCGAAGTCTTAGCCAATGAACTATGTCCACACCCATCGACGCCGGCTACGCGCATGAATTGGATCGACGAGACGAGCTTGCCCGCTTCCGCGATGAGTTCGTCATCGACGATCCCGATCTGATCTACCTCGACGGCAACTCGCTGGGGCGCTTGCCAAAGCGCAGCGCCGCGCGCATTCGCGACGTCGTCGAGCGCGAATGGGGAGGTCGTCTCATTCGAGGCTGGGGCGAGGGATGGTTCACCGCGCCGCAGCGGATCGGATCCAAAGTGGCGCAGCTCGTCGGCGCGAAGCCCGACGAGGTGATCGTCAGCGATTCGACGACTATCAACTTCTTCAAGCTGGTCATGGCCGCATTGCGCGCGCGCCCTGGCCGCGTGAAGATCGTGACCGACGTTCTCAACTTTCCGTCGGACGTGTACGTCCTCCAGAGTGCGCTGAACCTGGCCGGGCCGGGGTATCGACTGGAGATTGTCCGCTCCGGCGACGGCATCAGCGTCTCGAATGACGCGCTGGCCGAAGCGATCGACGACCGGACCGCGCTCGTCACGCTCTCGCACACGTTGTTCAAAAGCGGCTATGTATACGACATGCCGCTCATCACGGAAATGGCGCATCGCGCGGGCGCGTTGATGCTGTGGGACCTGAGCCACTCGGTGGGCGCGATGCCGATCAGGCTTGACGAGGCCGGCGTCGACCTGGCCGTGGGCTGCACGTACAAGTACATCAACGGCGGGCCGGGCGCGCCCGCGTTTCTCTACGTCCGCCGTGACTTGCAGGAAAGCCTGCTCAACCCTATCTGGGGCTGGTTCGGCCAAAAGGGGCAGTTCGATTTGAAGCTGGACTACGAGCCAAACGCGGGCGTCGCGCGCTTCCTCGTCGGCACGCCGGCGATGCTCTCGCTCGCGGCGATCGAGCCGGGCATCGACCTGCTGCTCGAAGCGGGGCTAGATCGATTGCGCGCGAAGTCGGTGCGGCAAACGGAGTATTTGATCGAACTGTGGGAGGCATTGCTGCAGCCGCTCGGCTTCTCGCTCAACTCGCCGCGCGATCCGAACCGGCGCGGCTCGCACGTATCGATCGGCCATCCCGACGCGCTGCGCATCGATCAGGCGCTGATCGAGGAGATGAACGTGCTGCCCGATTTTCGCTATCCCGACAACATCCGCCTCGGCATCGCGCCCATCTACACCTCGTTCGCGGAGATTCACGAAGCGGTCACGCGCATCTGCCGGGTGATGAGCGAGCGGCTATATGAGAAGTATTCAGCCGAGAGACCCGAGGTCACCTGAGGGATGAAAAATCAAAATCCCAAATTTCAAACTCCAAACTTCAAACTTCCAATCTCTAATCTCCAATCTCCAATCTCCAATCTCTAATTACTCTGCTAACAGCCACTCCACGGCATTCAGCACGAGCATGCGCTGCATGTCTTCCGGCAACTGGTACAGCGCAAACGCCGCTACGATGGCCCGCTCGATCGCATCGTCGCCCCCGCCGGTGCCCGCCACGAGCGCCCGCGCGCCGGCCTCTTCGCTCTGGGGGCCGCGCTCGAAGATCACGGCGACCTCTGCGCCCGCCGAATCAAGCGCTTCCGGCTGGATGACCAGCGCCGGCACGCCGCTTTCAGAGGGGTTCAGCGGGATGACCTGATCCTGCTCGAACCCCTTCGCGATCGGATGGCCGGCATCGACCACGACCAGATCGTTGATCAGCGCCGTGTCGCCTTCGGGCACCGGAACCGGCTGTGCGCCGATGAACAACACCCGGCCTCGCAGACTCGTGAGCGTGACCAGCGACTCGATGTCTCCGCTGTCGAAAGCGTAGTCGCCGGAGTCCACGATGATGGCGTCGTAGCCGGTCGTGTCGCTGCTGGACGGCGTGCCGTCGCGCCGCATCGACCACACCTTCACAGAGTACACCGCCTCGGTCAGGATGCCCTCCAGCTCTTGCTCGTTGGTTCGCGCTCCTGTCCTCCCGATGTCGCGGACGAGGATCAGGATGCGAGGCCCCTGCCGTTCGCCAGGCTTCTCAGCATCGCCTGGCGCCTGGGCGCCGGCCGATCCAAGCCCCGATCCCTCCTCGGCTTCGCCCGTCGAGCACACGGTCACGGCGCCACCGTGCACACAGTTGTCGAAGTCGTTAGATTCCAGGCGATCGAGCGCTTTGATCGCACTGTCTGCGTCTTCGGCCAGCGTGATGACAACGGCTCGGCCGCCGCTGTGGTCGCTGACGTACAGTGTCGTTCCAGCGGCGGGAACCACGCCGATGCTTTCGACGGTGATCGTGCCGGAAACCGGCCGGGTGGCAGGCGGTCCGGCCTGTGAAGCAGCCTCTTCCTCTTCGGCAACCGGTGTTGGAGTTGGCGAGCCTGTGTCGATTGCTTCAGGCGTCGATGAGGCAGGTTCGGTCTCATCCTCCGCCGGGAGCGTCACCGTGACGCCGGCAGTGACCAGGAATTCCTGGACTGCCTCCAGATTGTCGAACGTGCCGACGAAGAGCGTGTCGCGATCGGGCGCAGCCTCGGGGCGCAGGCTGAGGGGAAGCCCAGCCTTCTGGAAAGCGGCCTGGAGGTCGGCGCTGCGCGCAATCAGGCGCGGATCGAGATTACCCCCGGCGGCCTGCACCAGATCGACCGGGCCTTTGTACAGATACGGAAACTCGGCAATGCTCCAATCGCGCACGTCCTCCGCCAGCCAGTAGGCGATGTTGCTCAGGAACCGATCGTTGTCTGAGATGGTGTGATATGGCTCGCTGAACAACGAGAGATCACCCAGGGCCAGCACATGCTCGTCGGCGCTCAACACGACAGCCGCGAGATCGGACGCGCCGCTGCGCAGCGGCGAGCGGGTATCCGCATCGCCGACGACGAGCGCGCGCCCGTTGCCACGCAGCGAGTGCGTCGCGAAGAGGGTGACCGTCTTCAAGTCCTCCGTGAGTGCGTGGTTGCCAAACTCGTTGAATTTGACGTTGCGATAGTTGCCCTCGTTCTCGACCAGGTTGTACAGGTAGTCGTCGAAGTAGACGATACCGAACGCGCTGGCCAGGCTGTTGACGGCGGGAACGGCGCTGATGCGCGAGAAAAGCCCGAACGGATCGAAAGAGTCTTCCTCGATCGGCGGCACCGAGCGAGTCGGGTCGGCGGCGATGAGCAGGCGGCCGCCGTCGGCGACGAATGCAGCGATCGCGTCGCGCTGTTCCGGCGAATACGCCGTCGTCGGCGCGATCGTAATCCAGGCGCTGGCGCGGCGCAGCTCGGCGGCGAGCGCATCGCTTGGCTCCTGGAATGTGACCGCCGTCGCGCCGAGCGCCGCCAGCCGATCACGCAGTGGGCTGAGATCGTCGACTTCCAGATTGTTCGCGTGCGAAAGATCGATCACGACGCGCGCCGTGCTCTCCTTCGGCTCGCCGGGGACGAAGCGGTATTCGGGAGTCGCCAGCGCAATCTGAACCTCGTCGATGCCGGACACGCTCGGCGAGGTGTAGCGACCGCGATAGAACCACAGCGACTGCAGCGCGACCGGCAGCGCGATCAAGAGCACGACGAGCAGGATCTGACGTCGGCGCGTCACGGCGCGCCTCCCAGTTGAGCGTCGTACAGCAGATACACTCCGGGGGGCAACGGGCGACGTCCGGCCTGCGGATCGGCCGCGCCGGGCCGGGCGGCCTGTGGAGCCGGCGTGGCGGCCAGCAGCCTGGCGACCACGCGCGCTTCAAGATCGACGACGTCGTAGTTGACGATGCTCGCTTGCGCTGCGGCCGCCGCGATCGCATCGGCCTGTGTGCCGAGGTGGTCGATCAGCCCCAGGCGTTGGGCCTCCCGACCAGCATAAGCCAGCCCTTGCGAGAGATCGACCGGCGAGATCTTCAGGCGCTCGCCGCGCTGGTTCACAACCGTGGCGATGAACTCCTGCCTGATGCCTTCGATTCTGCGGATGAACTCTTCCTCGTTGCTGGCCGTCAGTTTGAACGGCCCGCTCGCGAGGACGGCGTCGTTGACGCCGATTTCGGGCGGAGTGATTCCCCATACGCCGATGTTGCCGACGGTGGACGAAGGTTTCGCGTAAAGCGAGTCTGCCGCCACGGCGACGTAGTACGCGCCGCTCGCCGCCGTGCTGTCGATCGAGGCGACGACAGGCATCTGACTGCGCAGTTTCTGTATCTCCAGGTACAGACTCTGTGTGGCGACGACCTCGCCGCCTGGCGAGTCCACCTGGATCACGACAGCTTTGACGCGGGGATCGCGCCGCGCCTCTTCGATTTCCTGCATGAAAAAGTTCAGGCTCAGCGGCCAGATCTCGGCGTTGATCTTGACGATGCCGACTGCCGGCTGCGGGGCGACAAGCTGGGCCAGCCCGATGCCAACGGCCAGCGGAATGATCCCCAGCACGATCACACGACCAAGCCCCCGAAGCATGGGCGAAAATCGCGTCATGGCTTGCTGTAGAGACGACATGGATACCCTCCGCCCCATCCATTCCGTGTCACACATCAAGAGTGTATCACGGTTTCCTGATGGCGGCACACATCTGAGTATTTCAGACTTCGGAAGTCTTCAATGACAACCTCGGCCGCGAGACGGCTTGGACTGCTGGGCCGCAATGCCTGCGAGGGTAAGCCTTAAGACTTCCGAAGTCTAAAGTCTACTTCTCCTGCCACCATTTCTGAATCGCTTCCTCCCACGAGCCGGAGTAGTAGCGCCGCGTGTAGCCGGCGTAATCGGCGATGCGCCGCTCGTACCAGGCGAAGAGCGGCCGCTGATCGCGCTCCTTCAACAGCCGGTCGATCCACCCCGCCCACGCGTCCAGCGCCCTGAGCGTGACCGCTTCGCCGTCTTCATGGGTGGCGGCGCGCGGATCCGCTCCGAGCACGGCGACTTGCTTCGCGCCGAGCATGCCGGGGAACTTCTCCAGATGCACGAGATCGGGACGGACGGTCATCAGTTGCGCGGTTTCCCACTGCCCGGCATGATCCAGGTAGTCGTCGTCGCCAAGAATCTCGAGCGGCGTGGCAGACAGGACGAGCAGGTCGGGTTGAGCGCGCATGGCCGCCATCGACGCGTGGTACAGCTCGATCTCGTGCCCTTGCGCATAGTGGCCGGTGATGAGGCACACGACGCGCGCCCCGGCGCGGTGCAGCTCGCTTAACAGATCGCGCCAGATGCCTTTGACGACTTCGGTATGAGTTGATAAAGAGAACGTATGCGGCAGCGTCGTGATCGGGAGCCAGGCGGTCGGGAGCAATACGCCGCCGGCGCGGTCGACCAACCGCTCGGCGAACCGCTCGGCCACCAGCCCGTCGAGGCCGAGCGGTAGATGCGGGCCGTGCCATTCGAGTGCGCCCCAGGCGCAGCAGGCCACCGGCCGATCCCGCCAGATGTCTTCGAGTTCGTCGGGAAGCAGTTCGGCGTAGCGGTGAGGCATCGTCGCTCCTCATACGGATTTGGTGGCTACTCAGGCGTCATTGCGAGATAGCCATCACCTCAAGCGTGATGCATGAGGGCAGAAACTTGAGCGCGCGGATGGGCTATAATCGCAGGACGGATTCAGACAAGCTAAGACCACGCGCTCAGTGGTGTGTGAGAGCCCGT
>DATEUJ010000170.1:0-5799 GCA_035283185.1 Anaerolineae bacterium
CGGATACGATCCGCACATCCCAGTGATCCGCGTTATTCCTCTGCTTTTGAAGATGTGGAGACAGGATGTGACCGAGCTACTGCATCGCGAACTGACCGACAAAATCATCCGCGTCTACTACGATGTCTATAACGGGCTTAGCCGCACGTATCCCGAGTTCATCTACGAGAATGCGATGATGCGAGACCTGGCTCGATCCGGAATCGAGTGCTCGCGCCAGGACGAGTATCAGGTCTTCTACAAGGATTGGCTGGTGGGTGCGCAGCGACTCGATATCTTCGTCGCCAAAGAAGTCGTCGTCGAGTTGAAGGCGACGCCGAGCCTTACGCGGCTCAATCAAGCCCAGACATTTTCCTACTTGAAGGTCACCGGAAAGCAGGTCGGATTGCTGTTCAACTTTGGCAGCCCCCAGCCCGAGTTCAAGCGACTGTTCCGCGCACCCCAACCGGTTCGGACTACACCCATCCCGCCTGAGAAAGAGTGGCCCGATCTTATGTTCCCGGACTTATCGTATCGGGTTATTGGCGGCCTTTACGACATACATAACGAGCTGGGGCCGGGCTTCATTCACCGAATCTACGCCAATGCGTGTTATCGAGAGATGCAGGATCGAGGGTTCGAAGTGAAGCCGCTCCGCCACATGACAGTAATGTATCGTCGTGAAGCTGTTGGAGACGTTCACTTGCGCCATTTGCAGATTGAAAACAGGATGATGGTCTTTCCCGTGGCGGTGACTGACGCGAACCAGATTGAGCCGGAGAATCTTCGACGCTGGATGGCGAGCCAGGGTGTGTCACTGGGCATCCTGGCGAACTTCCACGCCGAGCGTCTGGATCTGGTATTCATGAAAGAAGAGGGAACCCTATGACGAATCCGCCTTCGGAAGAAACCTTCGACTTCGTCGTGATCGGCTCCGGATTCGGCGGCAGCGTGTCCGCGATGCGGCTGACCGAGAAGGGTTACAGCGTGCTGGTGCTGGAGCGCGGTAAACGGTTCCGCGATCAGGACTTTGCTACGACGACTTGGAACGTGTTCAAGTACCTATGGTTCCCGCCGCTGCGCTGCTTCGGCATTCTGCAGATCAGTCCCTTCCGGGACGTGTTCGTGCTTCACGGCTCAGGCGTCGGCGGCGGCAGCCTGGGATACGCGAATGTGCTGATGGAGCCGAGTGACGAGATGTTCAAGGCGCCGGCCTGGCACCACCTGGCCGACTGGAAGACGATCCTGCGCCCGCATTTCGACACGGCGAAGCACATGCTCGGCGTGACGCCCAATCCACGCCTGTGGCCTGCCGACATGGTCATGAAAGAACTGGCCGCCGAGCTTGGCATGGAAGCCACGTTCCGGCCGACCGACGTCGGCGCGTTCTTCGGCGAGCCGGGCGTGGAGGCACCCGACCCGTATTTCGGCGGCGAAGGGCCGCGGCGGGCAGGATGTATCCATTGCGGCGGATGCATGGTCGGCTGCCGGCATAATGCCAAGAACACGCTCGTCAAGAACTATCTGTACTTCGCCGAGAAGTGGGGCGCGCAGGTGCGACCGGAGAGCCAGGTGCGCGACGTGCGCCCGCTGCCGGACGGACAAGCGGATGGCGCGCGCTACGAAGTGGTGTATCGCAGCGCGACGGCATGGCTCTTCAAGCGGGAAAGGAAAGTGCGCGCGCGCAACGTCGTCTTCGCGGCGGGCACGCTCGGCACGCTGCGGCTGTTATTCCGCTGCCGCGAGGAGACCCGCTCCCTGCCGGGCATCTCGCCGCGCCTCGGCGACATCGTGCGCACGAACAACGAAGAGCTGATGGGATCGGCCAGCCGCAACGGCAAGACGAACTACTCGGAGGGCATCGCCATCACGTCGATCTTCCAGGCGGATGCGGTAACGGCGATCGAGCCGGTGCGCTATCCGGCCGGATCGTCGCTGATGCGCTTCCTGGGCGGCCCGATGGTCGAGTCCGGCAGTATCCCCGCGCGCATCGTCCGGTCGGCGATTGACGTCTTGAGGCGCCCGCCCGATTTTTTCCGCACGCACGTCATGCCCGGCTGGGCGCAGCGCACGACGATCATCCTGGCCATGCAGACTGTGGATAACCGTATCCGCCTTCGACTGGGGCGGAGCCTTTTCACGCTATGGCGGCGCAGTCTCGTGTCACAGCCCGACCCCGAGCGGACTATCCCGGGCAAGATCGACGTCGGTCATCTTGTGACGCGGACGTTCGCGCAGAAAACCGGCGGCATTCCCATGGGTTCGATCAACGAGGGCCTGTTCAACATTCCGATGACAGCGCACATTCTCGGCGGCTGCCCCTTCGGGAGGGACGCGCAGGAAGGCGTAGTCGATCTGGATTGCCAGGTCCACAACTACCCGGGCCTGTACGTAGTCGACGGCTCAATCGTGCCTGCCAATCCCGGCGTCAACCCCAGTCTCACCATCACCGCGCTCGCCGAATATGCGATGAGCCACGTGCCGCTGAAAGATGGACATGCCCTGCGGCATACGCCTCTCGGTGTGGTCGATCGTCCGATGGTGGATCTCGTCAGGCGCCGGCCCGATCAGCCGACAGAAACGGTATAATGCGTCAATACCGGTCGGCGTTCACGGGCACGCTTGGCCGTTTCCACCAGTTCGCGCACTGTGGAGATCAGTTGGTCGACTGCTTCCGGTGTGAAGGACGCTTCGTCGTCTACCGGACAGACCCAGGCGTGAACGTCGGGGATGCGAACCGTGATACCATCGTCACGGTATTCGAAGGTTGTTGGACGCCACTCTTTGGCAATGTGATGCTGGCCACAGATCGGAGCTGGTTCGGTGCTCATTCTACTTCCTGCGTTTGCGCCGAATATAAGGCGGATATTCCCATTCCGTCTCGTCAGGTATATAAGCGGTCACGAATTCGATATACGCCTTATCCGCGTACTCGCACACGACATGCAAATAAATCTCGCGCCCAGCCAAAAGGCTTGTTGGGCCGCAGATGAGAACACGTCTATCGTCAGGATACTCTTCGATGATCTTTCCCGCCGTGATAGCCTCAACCATGTGGGTACGTTCGAAGCCCTCCTTGAGCGCGTGTTCAATTGCGTGACGTTTGATCAAATACCTTCCGGCACGCACGCGTTCACGGATAGTCTCGATGTCCACCGAGCCTGTCCCTTTTCAAATAGCTGTGTCTCGCCATGTAGCCGATCGAGACTGCGGGTAATTATACGCTTTGATCTTGGGAGTGACAAATGGATAATCGCGCTCTTTGCTGGGGACTTTTCAGCACGGCGTGCATCGGGCGTTAATTTCACCCCTCGCGCCGCAGTTGGGCCACGGCGGGAACTGCAGAAAACCGACTGAGACAGCGATATGTCCCCCAAGCAGCTGAGCCTTGCGCTCCTTGCTCTCTTGCTCGTTGCGATTGATTCCCCCAATCCAGCCTGGCAACGCGCTCCGACCGTCTTCCAGAAACCAAGTTTCTGGACCAGTCAAGACTCTCGCCTCGGACCTGCGGCGCAATATCGGGACGACGGCACACTAATCGAACAGTCGCTGTTTCGAAAACAGTACCCGGGGGCGGTACTTTACGAGATCACGTACATGTCGGATGGGCTGCGCGTGAAGGGCTTCCTGGCCCGGCCAACCGCAGCCGGAGTGTACCCGGGCGCCGTGGTGAACCACGGCGGCCTCGGGAGCATTGCCAATCCGGAGCGGGTGGCGCTGTTTGCGCAGGCGGGCTACGTGGCTATCGGCCCACACTATCGGGGTAATGGCGGCTCGGAGGGGATTGAGGACTACGGCCGTCAAGATGTGCACGACGTGTTGAACGCGATCAAGGTGCTCGAATCGCTTGGCTATGTGGACGCTTCTCGCCTCGGTATGTGGGGTGTATCACATGGGGGCCAGATGACGCTGCTGGCAATCGCGCAAGGCGCGCCTGTCCATGTCGCGGTGACCTGGCACGGTGTGACTGATGTGGAAGCCCTGGTCGAGTTTTATCGAGCAAGCGGGGATGCCGGCTTGGGCAATGACGCATTAATCCGCGTCATCGGTGCGACGCCCGAGGAGGATCCAGAGGCCTACGCCTGGCGCTCGCCGATCCGCTTTGTCGACAGGATCAATGTGCCACTGCTCGTTATACACGGCAGCGACGACCGCGCTGTGCCACTGGCGCAATCGGAAACCCTTGTGGCTGCCTTGCGGGCGCGTGGGGCCACCGTAGATTTTCAGATCTATCCCGGGCAGGGGCATATGTTCCGGGGCTGGGCGCACACCGACGCTTGGGCGCGTACGCTGGCCTGGCTCGCCAGATACGTACGTGGCCAGCCATAGCGGGATGAGCAAGGGACTAAGTTTATGGACAATCGTATTCTGCGCTGGGGCCTCCTCAGCACGGCGCGCATTAACCGCGCCCTTATCCCGCCGCTGCGCGCCTCAGCGCGCAACGAACTCATCGCGGTTACCAGTCGGGACCTGACAAAGGCGAGGGCTTATGCTGAGGAGTGGAACATCCCGCGCGCGTATGGCAGCTACGACGATCTGCTGGCCGATCCGGAGATCGACGTAATCTACAACCCGCTGCCCAACAGCCTCCATGCCGAGTGGACGATCAAGGCGGCGCAGGCGGGCAAGCACGCGCTGTGCGAGAAGCCTCTGGCCGTGTCCGTCGACGAAGTCGACGTGATGAGCGCCGCGGCGAAGCAGGCGGGCGTCGTCGTCGCCGAGGCCCTCATGTATCGACACCACCCGCAGACACTCCAAGTGAAAGAACTGGTCGATGCCGGAGCCATCGGGACGCTGCGGCTCGTGCGCGGTTCGTTCACGTTCAAGCTTACGCGCACGGTCGACGTGCGGCTCGATTCCCTGCTCAGTGGCGGCAGTATTTGGGACGTGGGTTGTTACCCGATCAGCTACGCGCGTTACATTGCGGGAGCGGAACCGATCGAGGTCTCCGGCTGGCAGGTCACCGGCCCGACCGGCGTCGACGAGACCTTTGTCGGGCAGATGCGCTTTGCGAACGGCGTGTGCGCGCAGTTCGACTGCGGTTTCCGCGCCCCGTTCCGCACGCACATCGAAATCGTAGGCAGTGACGGGGCGATCAGTATACCGCACCCGTTCAGGCCGGGCTTAGGCGAGCGCATCACGGTGATGCGCGGCGACGATGTTCAAACACTCACCATTCCCGGCGAGGAGTTGTATGTCGGCGAGGTCGAAGACATGGCCGACGCGATCCTGCTCGGCACACCGCCGCGCGTGAGCCTGGCCGACAGCCGCGGCAACGTAGCGACGATCGCCGCGCTCCTGCGGTCGGCGCGTGAGAATCGGCCCTTGCCGGTTGCGTGACACTGCACACAAACCGTTTGCGCGCTCGATCTTCTTGACGCTCGCGTGTACTCGTGCTATGCTATTAATGTTCGCTGCGACGTCTCCCAATCCAGTCCCTGTGCATTATGCTCGACAACTGCCTCGTGCAGAACATGAGAGGAGGTGAGATTCAGGCACGATACCTCATTTGCGCCATGAGACCGCATCCACATATCCGCCCCAATTCTAAGGAGGAATGAGATGTTCCGCTCGAAACGTAGGTTGTTGCTGACATGGAGCGTGATGGCCGTCGCTGCATTGCTCCTGTCGGCATGCCCCGCGCCCGCCGCGCCTGCCACGCCGACCGCGCCGGCAGCACAGTTGGCCGTAGGTATTGTGCTGCCGACGAAGGACGAGCCGCGCTGGATTCAGGACGAGACCCGGTTCAAGGAGGCGCTCACCGCCGCCGGCTACGATGTTGAGATTCTGTTCAGCCAGGGTGACTCCGCCAAGGAAAAG
>DATEUJ010000171.1:0-12922 GCA_035283185.1 Anaerolineae bacterium
GTACCCCTGCCAGGAATTGAACCTGGGCCTCAGCCTCCGCAGGGCTGCGCTCTATCCGCTGAGCTACAGGGGCGTGTGCCGTGCAACCTTGCGAAGGTTGGGAACCTTCGCAAGGTTCGTTCTCTCACAGGCGGGGAGACAGGGATTCGAACCCTGGGTGCAGTTTTACCCGCACAACCGCTTAGCAGGCGGCTCCGATCGTCCACTCCGGCATCTCCCCGGACATCCGATCCGATGGCGGAGGGAGAGGGATTCGAACCCCCGATGAGGTTGCCCCCATAGTGGTTTTCAAGACCACCGCCTTAGACCGCTCGGCCATCCCTCCTGGTGAGGGCATCTCCCTCAACGCAGACGCAGTATACCATGCGGGCATAGGGCTGTCAAACAATTGCCGATCGATCTCGCTTGTGATAAAATCAACGCGCGATTCTCTCACAGGAGAAATGTATGGTCAGCGCCGACCTGCTCGAAATCCTCCGTTGCCCACACTGCGTCAGCGGGCCGACCCGACGCGAAGGGCCTGATCCGGGTCGCCTGGTGCTCGTCAACGGCGTGTGGCTCGTGTGCCAGGAGCCTGGCTGCGACCGCAAATACCCGATTCAAGACGACATCCCCATCATGCTAATCGAAGAGGGCGACAAGTGGCGTAACGTCCCTGTCGTGCTACTGGGACAGCCCTGACGAAGACACGTGGTTTCCCAGCGCGCTATCGTATTGCCCTTCAACAACTGCGCCAACCACGGATTTCACGGATAGCACAGATGGTGGCGTGTCAACCTTCGTGTAATCCGTGTCATCCGTGGTTAATCTTTTGGTTGCGGCGAAGAGTCGCGCTATGGATTCGATAGAGCACAATCAGCTTCTGGCAGACCTGGCCTCGGGCGACGACGATCGCGCCGAGGCCGCTGCGTTGGCGCTGGGGCGTCTCGGCGAGGACAGCCTGCCGGGCATCCGCGATCTCCTGTCTAACCTGAGCGTCGACTGTCGCTGGTGGGCGACTCGCGCGCTCGGCGAAATCCGTTCTCCGGCGGCGATCGCGGCGCTGATCGACCAGTGCGCGGACGGCGATCCCGACGTGCGCGCCTGCGCCATCTACGCGCTCGGCGCGCTCGACGGGGAGGCGGCCAGCGCTATCCCGGCCCTGATCGGGCGGCTCGCCGACCCCAGCGTGTACGTCGGCCAGCTCGCCGCCGACTCGCTCGCGCGCATCGGTCCGGCGGCGACTCCCCATTTAATCGCCGCCCTCGACGAAGGCACGCCCTCGGTGCGCGGCCGCGCGGCGCGGGCGCTGGCGCACATTGCCGACCCACAATCCATCCCCGCATTGATCACCGCGCTAGACGACGAAAATCCTATCGTCGAATACTACGCCGACATCGCGCTGCAGAAAATGGGCGTCGGAACTGTGCTGCTCAAAGTGTGATGCGACCTCGTGGAGCAAAGGTTCGCAAAACCTGAAGCCATCACGCATCACGTTTCACGCATTACGTTTCACGCATCACGTATCACGCATCACTCAGCCGGCAAGCAAACCGATCTATGCCCACCGACCCCATCACCCTCGAAATCTTCAAACACCTGTTCGCGTCGGTCGCCGAAGAGATGGGCGTGACGCTGCGGCGCACGGCGTACTCGCCCAATATCAAGGAGCGCCTCGACTTCTCGTGCGCGCTGTTCGACGGCGAGGGCCGCCTGCTGGCGCAGGCCGCGCACATCCCCGTGCACCTCGGCGCGATGCCCGCCTCGGTGCGATCCGCGATCGAGCGGTGCAGCCCGTTCGCGCCTGGCGACGTCGTCATCCTCAACGACCCCTATCTCGGCGGCACGCACCTGCCCGATATCACGCTCGTCTCGCCGGTCTTCATCGGCGCAGGGGCAGGCCTCGCGCCTGCCCATTCGGGCGACCGCGAGGATGCGCCTCCGGGCGACCGCAACTCGCTCGCTTCGCTCGGAGCGCTTCGCAGGGGTACGCCCCTACTGTATGTCGCTTCGCGCGCTCATCACGCCGACGTCGGCGGCATGTCCCCCGGATCGATGCCGCTCTCGAGCGAGATCTACCAGGAGGGTCTGATCATCCCGCCCGTCAAGATCGTCGACGCGGGCAAGGCCAACCAGGCCGTGCTCGATCTGATCCTGCGCAACGTTCGCACGCCCGGCGAGCGGCGCGGCGACCTCGACGCCCAACTGGCGGCGCACGAGGTCGGCGCGCGTCGCGCGAGGGAAATCGTCGCGCGCTACGGCCTGCAGACGACGCTGGCCTGCGCGGCGGCGCTGATCGAATACGCCGAGCGGCTCACGCGCCACGCCATCGCCTCGATGCCGGCCGGCGCTTACACGTTTGAAGACTATCTCGACGACGAAGACATTTCCAACTTCAAACATCAAATTTCAAACTCCCAAACCCCCATCCCCAAGCCTGCGAAGCGGGCAGTCCAACCTCCAACTTCCAACCTCCAACTTCCAATTCCCAATTACCACTCCCCAATTACCATTAGGGTCATCCTCACCATCGAAGGCGATTCGCTAAGTGTGGATTTCACCGGCAGTTCGCCGGCTGTGCGAGGAAATCTCAATGCTGTGCGCGCGATCGTCGAGAGTGCCGTGTATTACTGCGTGCGCTGCGTCGTCGGCGCGATGGGTCACGACGACGCGCCGACGAACGCTGGCGCCTTTGCGCCGATTCGCGTGATCGTCCCGGAAGGCTCAGTGCTCGACGCGAAGGCGCCGCACGCCGTCGCCGGCGGCAACGTCGAAACGTCGCAGCGCATCGTCGACGCCGTCTTCGGCGCCCTGGCTCGCGCGCTTCCCGACCTCATTCCGGCCGCGAGCCAGGGCACGATGAATAACCTGACGTTCGGCGGGGTGCGGGCGGACGGCGCGCCATTCGCCTACTACGAGACGATGGGGGGTGGCGCGGGCGCAGGTCCGCTGCGCGACGGCGCGTCCGGCATCCACGTCCACATGAGCAATACGCTCAACACGCCGATCGAGGCGCTCGAGCTGGCCTTTCCCCTGCGCGTGCGGCAGTACGCCATCCGGCGCGGCTCGGGCGGCGCGGGGCTGCACCGGGGCGGCGACGGGTTGATCCGCGAGATCGAGTTCCTTGCGCCGGTCACGGCAACCCTGCTCGGCGAGCGGCGTGCAGCGCGGCCGTACGGCTTGAGCGGCGGCGAGCCGGGCGCGCCGGGCGAGAACGCGCTGATCCGCGAGGGCGTTACGTCTCGGCTCCCCGGCAAAGTCCAGCTCCAGCTCGACGCCGGCGACGTGCTGTCGATTCGAACGCCAGGCGGCGGCGGATGGGGAGAGAACGAATGAAGAATGTTGAATGTCGAATGTAGAATGCGCGCCTGGCTTTCTTCATTATCGCATTCGTCATTCTGCATTCGCCTTTGTTGTGCTACAATTGCTTCGTGGTGATCTCCCTCGATTCGATCGTCGGTGAATTGCATCTCGTCGGCGGGCAGCGGCAAAGCGAGACGCCGCAGTGCAGCGCATTCACGGCGCCGCGTCGCAGTGCGCGCGGACGCCAGAACGACACGCTATTCATTCTGGTCGACGCGGGCGGATCGGCCTCGCTTATTCAGGAGCTGATCCAGCGCATCCAGCAAACATACTGGCACACGTCGGGCAGCGTCACCGCCGGGTTGCGCGCGGCGATCGACGCCGGCAACGAGTGGCTGGTCGACAACAACCGGTCGGCGCTGGCGGCGGCGCGGGCTGGCGTCACGTGCGCCGTGCTGCGCGGGCCGGAGCTGTTCATCGCGCAGACCGGGCCGTCGTGCGCGTACCTGGCGCATCAAGGTCGCCTGGAGCGCTTTCCGCGCAGCGATGCAGCGGGCAGCCTGCCGCCGCTCGGCGTAGCGCGCGCCGTCGAGGTGCGCTTCTCGCGCGCCGACCTTCATCCCGGCGACACGCTCCTGCTGGCCGACGCCTCGCTCCCGGCGCGCATCCCGGAAGAGGCCATCGCCTCATCGATCGTGTACGTCGGCGTCGAAACGGCGCTCGACAACCTGGAGCGCCTGGTTCGCGACGGAAACCTGAGCGCCATGCTGATCGAGGTGACGGCGGCCGCAGCCGCTCCCGAGACAAGCGCCGCGCCGGCTGTCGCGCCCGCGACAAAGACTCAGAGACCTGATCGAGTCTCCGCTGCGCCGCCTCGCCGATCCATGCCTCAAGTGGGCGAATGGGCTGCCTCGGTCGGCCAGGGTGTGTCACGCGGCCTGAGATCGTTGAGCGCAGCGGCGCGGGGATTCATGCAGACGACACTTCCCGATCGGCCGGCGGCGCGCCCGGCGCGACGTCGCGGCGCTTCCTCGCTCGAAAGTCACACTCTGATCATGGCCGCGATCGCCATCGGCATTCCGCTGATCGTCGCCGCCGTGGTGACCACGGTGTACGTCCAGCGCAGCGCGGCGGCGCAGGTCGAGACGCTCGTTGCGCAGGGGCAGGCGTCGATGGCGCAGGCGGATGCGGCGGCGACGGGTGAAGAGAAGCGCGCGCGCTGGAGCGACGCGCTGGCTGCGGCGAACCAGGCGCTGGCCCTCGACCCAAACAACGAAGTCGCGATCGTGCTTCGCGCGCAGGCACAGGCTCAGCTCGACCAGCAGGACGGCACGCAGCGCCTGTCACCCATCCTGCTATACGACTACACGAAAGCAGGCCGCCGCCGGCTCACCGCGCAGGGCGCGTCGCTGTTCGTGATGGACCCGGACGAGGGCCGCGTCGATCGGTTTGCGTTGAGCAATCAGGGAGACACGGTGATCGGCGGCGAGCCGGCGCCGGCCGTATCGAGCGGAGTCACCCTCGACGATCGGGTGATCGGCGCGCTGATCGACATGGCCTGGATCGAAGCCGGCGGCCAGCGCCAGAAAAGCGCGCTGGTCATTCTGGAGCGCGGCGGGCTGGTCGAATACGATCCGGCGTTCGGCCCGAGCGAGCTGCCCTTCGCCCAGGACAGCGCTCCGCCCGGCGTGGTTCGCATGGACACCTTCGACGGCAATATCTACCTGCTCGATGCGACAGGGCAGCAGTTGTGGAAATACGCTGCAACGGCGGATGGCTATACGACTTTACCCGAGGGCTATTTCGAGACGGCGCCTCCCGGCATCGCAAACGCGATCGACCTGGCGATCGACGGCAATGTGTACCTGCTCGAATCGAACGGCGCGGCGCACAAGTACTTCGGCGGAGAAGAGGCGGCGTTCCAGGTTTCCGGCCTGCCGTCGCCGATCGGCAGGCCGGTCGCGGCGGCGGTCGATCCGTATACGCCGACCGACAGCGGCTTCTACGTCGCCGATCGCGAAGGTGCGCGCATCATTCATCTCGCGCCGGATGGGCGCTTCATCCGTCAGCTCCGCGCGCCCGGCGGCGAATTCGACGC
The DNA here is from genome assembly GCA_035283185.1 of Anaerolineae bacterium. Taxonomy (GTDB): domain Bacteria; phylum Chloroflexota; class Anaerolineae; order Fen-1058; family Fen-1058; genus DASSFZ01. The sequence goes on from DATEUJ010000171.1 coordinate 5,381, forward strand.
GCTCGAAGACATCCTCGTCGACGAGCGTCTCGGCCGGCTGTACGTGATCAGCGGCGGGCGGTTGTATTCGACGGCGCTCCCTCCAGCGGCGGCGCCGTGAAGAGGCGTTGATTCGCGCCAATCTCTCGCCTGCGCACCGCGCTTTGCCCAGGTGCACTCGACTTCACACGACGCCTGATGGAGTGGCGACCATGAAAAAAGGCCAGAAGAAGAAACTGGACAAGGCGCTCAAGAAACGCGCCAAGGATAAACTCGATCGCAGGCCCGCGCCTGCGGCAGCCCCGGTGGCCGCGCTGTACCACATCCGCCAGGCGCGCAACTATCCCCTCGAAGGTTGCTGGGCGATGCGCACCTGGAAGGACAACGGCCTGACCATCGTCGTCGTAGCGCGACGCCAGCCGAATGGTAGCATCGCGTTCGGCAACTATCTGGTGGACTATTACTGCCTGGGCGTGAAGGATGCTTACTGCAACGCCGAGATTCCGCCGGGAGAGTTCAGGCGCGACTACCTGACGAAAATATTTCGTGGCGAGAAGCCGATCGAGATCTCGCCCGCCCTGGCCCACGAACTCATCTACGGCAGCATCGAGTACGCCGCGCAGTTTGGCTTCAAGCCGCACCGTGATTTCAAACTGGCGCAGCACATCCTCGACCCGGCGGACGCGCATCCGAGTAGCGGGCAGGTCACGTTCGGCAAAGACGGCAAGCCCTTCTTCATCGCGGGGCCATACGACAACGTGGACGCTGTCGTGCGCCAGTTGCTGCGAACGGCCGGCGCAGACAACTTCAACTACCTGGTGCCCCTCAGTCCGCCGGATGAATTCTTCGAGATAGGCGACGCTATCTGAAGCTTCGCGTCATTCGCGGACAAAGATCCGCGTGTCGATGCACGCCAGCAGCATCATTGCGCAAGGGCTGTCAGATGAGCAGACGTCGCTCCAAAACCGATCCATTTGAGGACTTGACCTGGGACGATCTCGAAGATTGGGCCGGGGCGTCCGTCGTCTCCCGTGGGCGCAGCTACCAGCGCAGTCATCGCGTGCAGGACCTGCGCGCACACCTGGCGGCGGGCTGATCGCCTGGGTGTTGGGTACCGAGAAATACGCTACACGCGTCGATTTCGGCGAAGACGGGCTGACTTCCGCCTGTACCTGCCCCTACTGGACAACCTGCAAACACGCGGTTGCCGTCGTGCTCGAATACCTTGAGAGCGTGAAGAGAAAGACTGAGATTCCCATCGTCACGGAACGCGATCCGCGCGTGGCTGAGCTGCGGGGCATTGAAGAAGCGAGTGAGGAGGGGGGCGCGGAAGATGTGATCCCTCGTCACGCTCGCGAGCCCTCCACCGATGTGCTGCGCCCCTACCTCAATAAGCAGACCAAAGAGCAGCTCGTCGAGCTGATAGATGAGCTCGCGACAAGTTTCCCGGTGGTGCGAAAAGCCTTACAGGATCGCCGCGAGCTAGCCGAAGGGGCGGTTCAGAAGCTGGTCAAATCCGTGCGCAGAGAGATACAGGAACTCGGCACGAAGCCTGGCTGGCAGGATTATTGGGATGGCGAGGGATACACGCCCGACTACTCCGGCGTGAGAGATCGCCTGACAGTGCTTTTGGAAAGAGGCAGCTTCGATGAAATCGTCGAGCTGGGGAAGGAGTTGCTGGAGTCTGGCATACGACACGTCGAGATGAGTCACGACGAAGGGGAAACGGCTACGCAGATCGTCTCGTGCCTGAGCGCGGTCTTCCGGGCGCTATCGCGTTCGTCCCTGCCACCCTCGGAACAGGCGCTGTGGGCCATAGAAGCGGCGCTGAGCGACGATTACGATCTGTGCCAGGGCGCAGACGCTTTCTGGGAGGAGGCGAAACTCTCGGCCGCAGACTGGAACGTTGTCGCGGACAAGTTGCTGCAGCGTCTCAAGCGACTGCCCGCCGTGGAAGGCGACGACAGTTTTTCACGCAACTACCGCCGCGATCGTCTGACCGATTGGCTGATTCACGCTCTTCACAACGCCGGGCGCGAAGACGAGATCATCCCCCTTTGCAGGCAGGAAGCAGAGGAGACGGGCAGCTACGTGCGTCTGGTCGGCTACCTGGTCGATGCTGACCGTCAGGAAGAAGCCGAGCAATGGATCCGCAAAGGCATCGAAGCCACGAAGGTTAAGGGGCCGGGCATCGCCCATCAGTTGCGCGAAATGCAAAGGGAGATGCGCGCCAGTGAAAAAGATTGGCTTCGCGTCGCTGCGTTCTACGCCGAGGACTTTTTTGCACAACCGACTCTGCACACCTACCAGGAAATGCAAAAAGCTGCGGAACGGGCAGAAGTCTGGCCGGCGGTGCGGGCGGCCGCACTGCACTATCTGGAAACTGGGGAACTGCCCAAGAAGGCTTCTGCTAAAGGCCGCCCTGCTGCCGCCTGGCCCCTACCTGAAACCGGCCTGACGGAAGTATCGCCTCGCTGGCGCCGGCAGTTTCCCATCGTCGATACGTTGATCGAAGTCGCCATTGCGGAGAAGCGCACGGAAGATGTCATCCGATGGTATGATCGGCGCAGCGCGGATCGAAACGCCTGGGGTTGGAGCGCCTCGCTCGACGACAAAGTCGCCCGCGCAGTTGCCGAGACTCAGCCGGAGCGCGCGGTAGCCATTTGGAAACAGATGGCCGAAGACTCGATCGCCCAGGCGAACAAGAACGCCTACCAGACGGCCAGCGCCTATTTGCGACAGGTGCACCGTCTGCTCAAACAGATGGGAAAAGAGAAAGAGTGGCAAGCCTACGTCGCCGGGCTTCGCCAGGCGAATGCGCGCAAGTCACGGTTCCTGGAAGTCCTGGACAATCTGTCGGGCAAACGCATTATTGATTAAGGAATGACATGATGAACTGCTGCACACCTAATGGTCTCGATAAGATGTTCGGCGAGTCGACCGCGCGGGGCGACGCGAAGACTTATCTCAAGAAGGGGATCGACAAACAGGCACGACTCGTCGTAGACGCGCTGACAGCGCAGGGCATATCGGGATCGACCGTGCTGGATGTGGGCAGCGGCGCTGGCGGACTGCACATCGAGCTGCTCAAGTCGGGCGCGGCGCGCGCCACGTCGGTCGACCTATCGCCCGCATACGTCGACGCGGCGAGAGAGGTGGCGGCCAGGACGGGCTTCGCCGAAGCGGTCGACCATCGCCTGCTCGACTTCGCGCAGCAGGCCGGCGAGGTCGAGCCGGCGGACGTCGTCGTGATGAACCGCGTGGTGTGCTGTTACCCGGACATGCCGGCGCTTGTGCGGCCGGCGGCGGAGCACGCGCGCCGCCTGCTGGCGCTCGTCTTCCCGCGCAACGTGTGGTGGATGCGGCTGGGCGGCACGATGCTCAACGCGTGGATGGCGCTGACGCGCAGCGCTTTCCGGCTCTACCTGCATCCACCCGATGCGATCGTCTCCACCGTGAAGGGCGCCGGGATGGCGCCGGTGTTTGAGAAACTGTCCGGGCCGTGGCACATTGTCGTGTTTCGACGAGGAGAGCCTACCGCGTGAGCCTTAGTGAGTTGGATTTCGGAAGGAGATTCACTGCCTCTGTTGGCCCAATAGGAGATAAGGGATGACCTCCTTAAATGCCGATGTTGCCTTGCAGGAGCTCATCGCTGGCAATCAGCGCTATGCTGCTGGCAAGTTGACACATCCTCATCAGACGACGAGACATCGTCAGGAACTCATTCAACGCCAAGAACCCTTTGCCATCATTCTTGGCTGTGCAGATTCACGCGTGCCGCCGGAGATTATCTTTGACCAGGGGCTCGGGGATTTGTTTGTGGTGCGAGTGGCGGGCAATGTGATTGATGATGCGGTATTGGGTAGTATCGAATACGCGACGGAACACTTGAAAACGCCGTTGCTGGTTGTGTTGGGACACAAAGCATGTGGTGCGGTGAAAGCCACCATGGAGGCTCTCGCTGCAGGCGAAGAAGGGGTAGGGCATATTCGCTCTTTGGTTAATGTTATCCAAGCGGCGATAGCTGAGGCTCGCATTCAGCATGGCGACTTCCTGGACAATGCCATTCGTGCGAACGTGCAGAGAATGGTCAAGCAATTGAGATCTGCTGGACCGATTCTCTCATCGCAGGTTCGAGACAAAAAACTGAAGATTGTTGGGGCCTACTACGATTTGGAAAGCGGTCAGGTGGAGATAATTGGCGGAGGAGAGTAGGCGGCCAACGAGGTACTGAAATGCTCAGCCCTTTTCCAATGGCGCATGAGTCTCCTGCTCGTTGCGAAATCCGACAGGGACCCCTTACGCTACCTTAACCCAAGTGGTGTACAATATCAACTCGTTGGATGGGATCGTGAAGCCCAAGGACCGCAGCTCAATCCTTTTCCTCTCTGCTTTAGCGGTATTCAGCATCGTTCTTCTCTTTGGCATCATCTCGTTGCTCAATCGCGCTCAGACCGCGACCTCTCCTGGGCCGGCTGAGAATATACGCACGCCACAAGCCGCAGCCACTGCAACCAGCGTCTGGAGCGCCTTATTGGAGATGACGCCGGTTGCGTATACCACCCCCCTCCCCGATCCCGTTCAAAGCCCATTGGACGGAACCTACGCCAAGATCGACCCGTCCTGGCCCCAGTGGTGGACGTGCCTGCGCTGCGCGGATTATCGACCCGCCGGAGGCATCTGGAAGCTGCGCTTCGACAAAGGTGTCATGCGCATTTACTACGAGGTCACCGGGTGGCGAAGCTTAGCCTCATTTACGGTTTCCGGCGATCGTCTTTACCTCTTCAATGACGCTTACTGCCCAGACGTGGTGGGCGGGTATCGCTGGAAGATGGAAGACGGAGTGCTCAAGCTAGAGGTCGTCGACGACCCGTGCTCATTCCAGTTAAGGGGGAGGAATCTGAGCAATCAGCCCTGGTCTTCCTGTCCGCCGGCGGATGAACCGATAGGCGCGGATGACAGCCGGCAGGAGCCACCCGGTTGTGAGGACAACCCGGTCACACCGGCGACGACCGCTCCATCCAATCTGCCCGTCACCGTGGTCGTACACGGCGGAGACAGTCGCTTTTTCGACAAGCCCCCCGACGTCTTTGCCCATGCCAACAGCGCCGATAGCCCCTCGCCGGAAGGCATCCGCGTAACCCAGAGTCGTGAGAGCATTCCCTATGGCCTGAACCGCATCCTGTGGTGGGAAGGTGATTGGATCCAGGTCTCCACGGAGTTGCCGTTCACCTCCCTGGGGGTGCAGTTCCTGGGTGAACCTCAGACGGGTTGGGCGCGTGTGCTCTTCGATGGGATTGAAGTGTGGCGGGGGAATACGTCTACGATTTGGTCGAAGAACGGTCGTCATGGTGGCTACATTGAAATCTCCGGGTTCAGTGCCGGAGCGCATACGCTACGGACAGAGAGTTTGGGGTTTGACTACCGTCCCGTCACGGTCGCGAGTTTTGGGTTCAGTTATCAGGATGGCGTCAACGAATGGGCAACGAATCAACGGATAGAGGCTGGTGATTATTCACAAGTGCTCCCGGCCCGCGTCATCGCGGGCCGTCCGCGGGGACGCTGAGGGCGAGCAGCCAAGAATAGGCAACGCATCAACGGATAGAGGCGCTTGACGCGCGCGCCGAACGGGATATACTTATCGCCAATCTGAGGTCAGAGCAGCAGCGATGATCGCGCCACTTTCTGTTGCAATGATGAGTATGCGCGTAGCGATGCGGATGCGCCGCGTGTGGCGCACCCCTGTGTCCGTGCTGCCTGCGACCTGACCGTAACGTCGAGCAAGTTCAAGGGGCTGTCCCAGCGTGGACGGCCCCTTTTTGTTGAGAGATTGGTAATTGGTAATTAGAGATTGGTCAGCGCCGGAGGCCATTGCCAACCTCCCATCAGCAATTACCAATCGCCAATTACCGGTGAGGAGAACGACCATGATCGGTGACGACGACACAGCTCAACGCTATTACATCACGACCGCGATCCCCTACGTCAACGCGAAACCGCATATCGGCCACGCGCTGCTCTTCGTGCTGACGGACGCGCTCGCGCGCTACCATCGCTTGAAGGGCGACGACGTGCGCTTCCAGACCGGCACCGACGAGAACAGTCTCAAGAACGTGCAGGCTGCCGAGCGTGAGGGCATCCCCACGCAGGCGCTGGTCGATCGCAACGCGGGGTTGTATTACGCGCTGCGCGACTCGCTCAGCCTGTCGTTCGACGATTTCATCCGCACCAGCGTCGAGCCGCGCCACGTCGACGGCGTGGACAAGCTGTGGCAGGCTTGCGATCGAAGCGGCGACATCGCCAAGCGCGCCTATCGCGGGCTGTACTGCGTCGGCTGCGAGCAGTTCTACGCCGAGGACGAGCTTGTCGATGGGCTGTGCCCCGACCATCTGATTCGCCCGGAGATCGTCGAAGAGGAAAACTACTTCTTTCGCCTGTCGCGTTATGCCGACCGGCTGATCGACGCGATCGATTCCGACCGGCTGCGCATCGTGCCACAGACGCGGAAGAACGAAGTGCTCAGCTTCATCCGGCGCGGCCTGGTCGATTTCAGCATCTCGCGCTCGAAGGCGCGCGCGCGCGGCTGGGGCATCCCCGTGCCGGGCGATCCGGATCAGGTGATGTACGTGTGGTTCGACGCGCTGGGCAACTACATCACGGCGCTGGATTACGCGGGCGAGGGCGAGGCGTATCAACGCTACTGGGTGAACGGCTCGCATCGAGTCCACATCATCGGCAAAGACATCATCCGCTTTCACGCCGTGTACTGGCCGGCGATGCTGCTCTCGGCGGGCGTGCCACTGCCGACCGACATCCTGGTTCACAGCTTCATCACCATCGACGGGAGGAAGATCAGCAAGTCGCTCGGCAACACGATCGATCCGGTCGACCTGGCGCGGCGGTACGGCGTCGACGCGCTGCGCTATTATCTGCTGCGCGAGGTGCGCACGACGAGCGACGGCGACTTCGCGCTGGAGCGATTCATCCGCGCCTACAACGCCGACCTGGCCGATCAACTCGGCAACCTGCTCAGTCGCGTGGTCAGTATGGTCGATCGCTACTACGGCGGTGTTGTGCCTGCGCCAGGAGGAGTTCCTTCAGTTCCTTTAGCACCCCAGGCAAGAATGGCGGGAACTCAAGGAACTCACCTGATGGATGCAGTGCTGGGCCTTCGCGAGCGTGTCGACGAGGCAATGAGTCGCTTCGCGCCGCACGACGCGCTGGCGGCGATCTGGGACGTGATCGGCGCGGCGAACAAATACGTCGACTACAGCGAGCCGTGGGTGCTGGCGAAACGGCGCGAGTCTGATCCGTCCGCCGATGCGCGGCTATCGACAGTGTTATACAACCTGGTCGAGACGCTGAGGCTGGTCGCGCACTACAGCTCGCCCTTTATCCCGACCGCTGCCGAAAGCATCCTGCGCCAGTTGGGTCTGCCCTCCGGCGTGCGTGAAGGATGGAGCGACTGGGGGCGCTATCCGGCCGGCACGGCGGTTCAACCGGGCAACGTGCTGTTCCCGAAAATCGAATAGACCTGGCAGGTCTTCCAAGACCTGCCAGGTC
>DATEUJ010000172.1:0-2711 GCA_035283185.1 Anaerolineae bacterium
CCAGGACAGCATCGTTCGACTCCAGGCGCTCGCGCGGGAGCCGGAGCGCTTTCTCACAATCGTACGCGAGTGGTACGGCGCGGCGCCCGGCGGCGCCACGCCTGGGGCGGCGCCCGCCGATCCTACCGGCCTGCTCGATCAGGTCCTGACGCTCGCCATGCGGCCGTTTCTCGCCCGCTGCGCGCAATCGCTGCTGCCGCAGCTCGACCTGCGCGCCTGGACGACGCCGCACTGCCCGCTGTGCGGCGGTGAAGCCGAGTTTGCGGCCATCACCAGCGCGGCCGACCGGCTGCTGCTCTGCAGCCGATGCACCGGCGCCTGGCCCTACGATCCGATCGCCTGCCCGTACTGCCGCAACAACAACCGCGCCCGCATCACCTCCTTCGAGAGTCGTGACGGGCGGTACCGCCTCTACGGCTGTGACTCGTGCCGCCGGTACCTCAAGGCGTTCGATGGACGACGGTCGACTCGCGGCGCGCTGCTGGCCGTGGACACCATTGCCACGCTTCCGCTCGACGCGGCCGCGATACAGCGAGGCTACAAGAGCTAACGAGGCCCTGCCTCAGACCGTCGAGCATGTCGTACACGGAGCGAAGCGCGGGGCGGTCTGAGGCAGGGCCTCGTTAGACAAAGGGAGCCCCGGGAGCAGGCAGGGGTTGTACCCTGCGCCTACGTCATAGACCCTGTTCGGGTCGGTGGCCACATGGGCCGCGCTCGCCGGGAGCTCCACCATCATGGTACGCAAAAACGTCGCGGAGATCCTCCAGAACCACGTGACGTTCGAGCTGGAGGGGATCGACCGGATGTATCTCAATGCCTACGTCCCGTCGCTGCAGACCGGCGGCGGGCTCGTCTACTTCCTGAAGACGCAGCTCGGTGTGCGGGTGCCGTCCACCGTGATGGTCGCCCCGATGAGTGAGCGGTTCGTCGAGGCGATCAAGCGCTTCGTCGAGACCGAGGAGATCGACTTGGTGACGTTCGAGAAAGGGCAACGCAAGGACGACGTCGCGCAGCAGTATCTCGCCCGCTTCAACGGCCAGGAGGGCGTGCTCTTCGTCGGGAAGGCCCAAGAGAAGGCCAGCGTCTTCCGCACGGAGAAGCGCCGCGACGCGCGGGGAGTGTACCCGTGGATCATCCGCTCGACGGCGATGGTCAATCACTACTACGTCTACCTCGTCGACAAGGACTTCGGCCCGCTCTTCATCAAGTTCTGCTCCTACTTCCCGTACCCCGCGAAACTCTGTCTGAATGGGCACGAGTGGCTGAAACGGCAACTGACCCAGCGAGAGATTCCGTTCGAGCCGTTGGACAATGGTATTCGCTCCACCGGCCACGCTACGCGCGTCCAACGGATCGCCGACACGCTGGACGCCGCCAAGATCGACGCGGTCTTCCGTAAATGGTTGCGCCGGCTTCCGCATCCCTTCGCCGCGGCGCACCGGGCGGCTGGCTATCGGTATCAGCTCTCGATCCTCCAAGCCGAGTTCGCTCTGACTCAAGTCCTCGATCGCCCCGTCACCGGGCGCTGTTTCTTCGAAGAGGTCATGCGGGAGAATCTCGACCTCGGTCGGCCCGATCAGATGCAACTGATCTTCGACCGGCGCGTCACCCGCCGCACCCCCGGCCGCTTCCGCACGCGCGTCTTGACCGAGGGAGTGGTGCCGTCGCTCCACGTGCAATACAAGAAGTCCAAGGTCAAGCAGTACCACAAAGAAGGCCAGGCCCTTCGCACCGAAACCACCATCAACGACACCTACGACTTCGAGATCGGTCGGGCTCTTCACAATCTGCCCGCCCTGCGGGAGATCGGCTTTGCCGCCAACCGACGGTTGTTACACGTCGAATCTCTGAGCCACGACTGCCTCATCGGCGAAGACCGCCTGCACGCCGTCACGTCGCCCGTCCTCGTGCAGGATCAACGCGCCGCCGGCCTGCGTTTCGGCGACCGTCGCGTCCACGCGCTCATGCACGCGCTCTGTCTCTTCGCCCTCGCGCCCACCGGCTTTCGACATCGGGAGCTCCGCGATCACGTCGCGCAGCTCCAGGGCCGCGATCCGGCCGCGTATCGCGCGGGTGCCATGACCTACGACTTGCGGCGCCTCCGGCTCCATGGCCTGATCGACCGCGTGCCTCGCAGTCACCGGTATCGCATCACGCCGACCGGCGCATCCATCGCGATGTTCTACGCGCGGCTCTATACCCGCGCCCTCAGACCCGCCTGCTCCCTGCAGCCAGTCGCCTCGGCCCGCGCGCAACGCGCCTTCGATCGGCTCGACGCCGCGCTCGCTCATTTCCTCGAGGAGGTCAAACTTGCGGCCTGAAAAACTTGACTCAAACAGTCATACTTCTTCGGGTCAAGACCCCTAGGGCTAACTCTGGTGCTTTTCGAGGTGCTGGAGGTAGTTTCCCGACGGAATGCGCATCGCCTGTCCGAGCGGGGCGTTGTAGAAGTACACCCACGCGTCCACCGTCTCGCCGTCATCGAGCGTCACCGGCACCTGCACGCGGACGTACAGGCTCCGATCGAGATCGCCCGGCCGATGGCCTTCCATCGCGTCGAGGCTGGCCAGTACCGATTCAGGATCGAAGACCTCGAAGACCTCTCCGTAGACGCGGCCGTCGCCCGGCACCGCGGCCGGATACAGGCCGAGGTCGAAGAGCATCGCCTGGATCCAGCCTCGCCCCACGAAGGTCAGCTTCGCGTCGATGTC
>DATEUJ010000173.1:0-11572 GCA_035283185.1 Anaerolineae bacterium
GCAGGTTACGATTTGCGCGACGCCTATGAAACGCCCTACCCGTTCGGCGCCGTCGTGTTCCTCGAAGACGGGCGAGGGCGCTACCTGGGTCGGGGAAAAGTCTTGCGCGAACGGATCCGGAACATGCTGCCGAAGAAGTGAACCGTGATACGTGATGCGTGATGCGTGATGAGTCGTGAGGAGGCAACTGCACAGCCATTTGCGGCGTGTCATTCCGAACGCAGTGAGGAATCTCTCTGTTGATTATGGATTTTGGAGTTTGGAGTTTGAAGTTTGGAGTTTTACTTTCTCATCCACGTATCGACGATACGGGCGAGGGTGCCATCGGCCTGCATGTCTGACAATGCGTTGTCGATCGCGGCCAACAGCTCTGTGCTTCCTCCCCACACGGCAATCGCATACGGCTCGCTCGTCAACTGCGCAACAATGCGCAAATCGGCGAAGCGCGTAGACAGGTGCTGGCGCGCTGCCACGCCGTCGACGATGGCCGCGTCCGCCCGGCCAGCGATCACAGCCTCCAGCGCCTCCTGATTCGAATCGAGGCGCAGCGCGGCGACGTGCGCCCCCTCGCGCTGCCTTTTGCGCAGCCAGGCATCGCCATCTGATCCAAGCGCAACGACCACGGTCCGCCCCTGCAGATCCCCGATCTTCAATTGCGGCTCGCTGTGAGCCGGTGCGACTAAAACCAGCCCCGCATCGAAGTACGGTCGAGAGTAAGCCCACCGCCCCTCCCGTGCCGGATCGACGGGCAGTGCGGAGATCGACGCGTCCGCCTGCCCCACGCGCAGCACATCGTACAGCGCATCCATGCCGGCGTTAACAAACTCGGCTCGCGCCCCGATGCGGCGCGCAATCTCGCGCGCAATGTCGATATCCAGGCCGTAGAAAACGCCGTCGCTCCCTATCCCTTCAAAAGGATGATAACTCGCGTCGGTTGCAAACCGGATCACGCCGCTCGACCGAACGCGCGCCCAGGCTTCGTCAGGCTCGTACTCAAGCCAGGCGGCGATGTCAGGCAAGAGCCAGAGCGCGACAAAGGCGATGGCCAGCAGGGTCAGGGATCGGGAACGAGGGGAGAGTCGGTTCATGGTTTCGGAGAGGGCACATGGTTAAGTAGTTATTGGTTATTGGTAATCAGTTATCAGTGACCAGTGATCAGTGATCGGTCGACAGTCATCAGTGGGAAATCGTCAGGACCCACGCCTGGAAATCGCTGACCATTAACCACCGCCCATCAATTACCAATTACCAATTACTGCTCACTGATTACTGATCACTGATCACTGTTGACTGCATACTGCCTCACCTCCTCATAGATCGGCTTCGGCTCGAAATCCTCGTCCACCCACGTCCAGTTGTCCTGATACGTTCGCGCCGGCTGCGGATATCGAAAAGCCCACATCGCCAGCATTTCGACCCATGGCTGAGTCCTGGCCCATTCGTATGCCTCGATCGTGTATCGGATACGTTGCGCCGGGTTGACCGCCTTGTTCCAACGCGGGCTGTCATTCCAGCCGGCTTCCGTAATGTAAACAGGGGTGGCGTCGTCGCCGTTCCTGATCATGATGTCGCGCAGCAGCTCGACACGGCGGAAGTTGATGGTGTCCGGGCGGGGCGGCTCGTTCATCGGCGAGGTCAGGCCGTACGCGTGCGCGGCCAGCCCATCGAAGTAATCCGCAGCGCCGGCGTCGTACATCTGCTGAAGAAAGATCAGATCGTTCAGTCCGGCGGGCGAGCCTTCCGGCTCGAGCGTCGGGGCGAGTGCGCCGGCCAGGACGAGCACGCTCGGATCGGCTTCCTTGGCAGCTTGGTAGGCTACGCGCAGCAGATCGACGTACTCCCGCGCCGACACGGGCCGCAAACCCCATTCGAAGCTCAGGTTCGGCTCGTTCCAGATGATGATGTGACGCACACGGCCGCGATAGCGGTCGACGAACCGATACACGAATTCGCCGAAATGGAAATAATGACCGGCGTCGATGTAATTGAGCGTCGTCTCGCGCTCGCGCGGGTCGGGTCGCGCCCAGGCCGGGACCAGTCCGAGCCGCGCGATCACGGCGAGGCCCTGATTCACCGCACCGTTGATGACCCGATCGGAGTGCTCCCAGTCGAACTCGCCCGGCTTTCGCTCGACGTGCGCCCAGGGGAAGAACTCGACGATCCACGGCGCGCCCAGCTCGCGCACCATGCGCAGCGTGCGCTGGATGTTCCAGGTCGCAGGCTCGTCGGTCAGACGCGTGTGAATGCCGATCTTGGGGTTGCGGGTGACGACGGTTTGCGGCGTGCCGAGAATCGTGATCCGGCCGGGCGGGATGTCGGCGGTCCACAGCAGGAGCATGAAGACAGATAGGCGAAACGCCCATGTGAGTCGAACAGGCCGGCGCATGTGGCTGATTATACAGTGGACAAGTGTGTTATACTGTCTTTTGATAATCCATCGGAAGCGTTTCAGACGACCGCCCAGAGGAGGTCACTTTGGACACTCAAGTCGAACTGACTCACCTGGCGCCCGATCCAGTGGAAGAATGGCAGCGGATGCTGCGCTTCGTCGGCTGGTCGGACAAGGACAAGATCGCGGCCTCGCGCACCGTCGAGGTCCTCTTCCGGCGCGGCCCGGAGCTGGTGGCAGGGGTCTACGACTACCTGCGCAGTGTGCCCGAGACGGCAGCCATCCTGGGCTGGGAGCGGGGCGTGGACGAGGCTCACCTGGAAGAGCGCCGTCGCTTCTTCACGGTGTGGCTGGCCCGCACGCTCGGGCTCGACGCCAGCGACGAGTTCGCGATGGTCCTGTTCCGGGCGGGCAAGCTCCACGCCGGGCACGGCCCGCGTCACATCCACACTCCGGCGGACTACGTGACCGGCTCGTTCGGGTTGGTGTTGGCCTCTTTTTCCCAATTCATGGCCGAAGCTCACCTGGAAGGCACGGTCATCGCCGAAGCGATGTCGGCCTGGAGCAAATACTTCAGCGCGCAGCTCAATCAAATGATGCTCGGCTATCACGCGGCGCGCGAGCTGGAAAAAGGGACGATCCCGATTCGGTGCGCGGTCTACGGGCTTCTGCGCCCCCTGCTCGGCGCGCGGGAGATCCAGGTTCGCGTGGGAGGCGACGCCAGGATAGGCGACGTGCTGAGAAAGTTCTTTAACTACTATCCGCAGGCTCGCGCCGGAGTATTGGACCGCGTCTGGCGCTCCAGGGAAAGAAACGACGCTCTGTGGATGGACGTCGCTCCCTCATACGTCCCGCGCCGGGGGTGGCTCGTGCGGCTCAATGGTCGAGACATCTGCTACGCCGGTGGATGCGAGACGCCCGTTCGCACCGGCGACGAAGTCGCCATCTTCCCACCGGGCCGGTAACGCGCTGTAGACCTGGCAGGTCTTGCCCGCCGGCATAGCTGCGCGCCGGATGGCAAAGACCTGCCAGGTCTGCCCAAGTTGCCCGAGCGTCCGCCGAATAAAGGTAACTACTCAGCCTGCGTCATTGCGAGCGTCGTTTGCGAAGCAATCTCCGTTCTTGTGAGCGACGATTCCCAGCCGTGTAGGAGACTGCTTCGGCGCATCCCTCGACTCCGCTCCGCTCAGGATCGCTCCTCGCAGTGACGGCTGAGTGGTTACGAATAAAGACAACCTTCCAGGATTGACATGACAGATGTCACATCCCGTCCAGACCAGAAGTCTTTAGAATAAGAGAGTGTCAAGGGAGGCCCTCAACTGAATTGCGCTGACAAGGAGGTGTATGCGGGGCGGCTGCTCGCGCCACCGCTATACGCGACGGGGTAATCACGAAGTCGTTTGCGGAGCCAGGCGTTATGCTAGATTAGCATAACGTCTTTTGTTTTTCGGGGGGACTTCCTCTGTCAGGAGAGGACCATTTTCACCATCCAGAAAGGAGACATCGTCATGACTGAGTTGGGCGGATACGCCAACAAGATCGGTCGCATCGACCTCACGACGCGAAGCGTCACGTATGAGGAGATTCCCGAGGAGTGGGCGCGCAAGTACATCGGCGCGCGCGGCCTGGGCGACAAATACGTTTTTGAGAACGGCCCGCAGGTCGATCCCCTGTCGCCCGACAACATCCTGTGCTTCATGAACGGGCCGCTCACCGGCTCAGAGGCGAACATGAGCGGGCGCATGGCGGTCGTCACCAAGTCGCCGCTCACCGGCACGATCACCGACAGCCATCACGGCGGCTGGTCGGCGGCGCGGCTGCGCTGGTCCGGCTTCGACGGTCTGATCTTCAAGGGTAAGGCCGACAAGCCCGTGTACGCCTACGTCCACGACGGGGCGGTGGAAATCCTGGACGCCTCGGAGGTATGGGGCAAGGGCGTGCACGACACGGTGAAGTTCTTCCAGGAGAAGTACGGCGAGAAGGACCTGACCGTGATCGCCATCGGCCAGGGCGGCGAGAAGCTCTCGCGCTTCGCCTGCTGGATCAACGAAAACGACCGCGCCAGCGGGCGGGGCGGCACCGGCTGCGTCGGCGGCAGCAAGAACCTGAAGGCCATCGTCGTCAAGGCCCCCAAGAAGATGCACAAGGCAAAGGATCGCGCGGCCTGGAAGCCGGCGCACGACCGGGCGCTGGCGACGATCATGGACGAGAAGAACGTGACCAGCCCGCGCAAGGGCGGCCTTTCGGTCTACGGCACGAACGTGCTCACCAACATCGCCAGCAACATGGGCGCGCTGCCGACCCGCAACAGCCAGCTCACCTCTTTCGGCGAGAAGGCAGAGCGCACGAGCGGCGAATGGGTCAAGGAGCACATCCTGGTAGACGACCCGACCTGCCACGCCTGCCCGGTCGCCTGCAAGAAGGAAGTCGAGATCGAAGAGGGGCCGTTCGCCGGTCTGCGCATGGAGAGCCAGGAATACGAGTCGGTTTGGGCCTTCGGCGCGAACTGCGACAACGACGATTCGGCGGGCATCGCCAAGCTGATTCACGTGTGCAACGACTACGGCCTGGACACGATCGAGATGGGCAACGTGTTGTCCACGTACATGGAAGCCAGCCAGAGGGGCTATACCAACGGCACGGGCGGGCTGAGATGGGGCGACGCCATGGGCATGGTCGAGACCGTCCGCAAGATCGCCTTCCGCGAGGGCATCGGCGACGTGCTCGCCGAGGGCACCGCGCGCGCGGCCAAGCACTTCGGCCATCCTGAGATCGGCATGACGGTCAAGGGCCAGGCCATCCCCGCCTACGATCCGCGCGGCCTGAAAGGCATGGGCATCGGCTACGCCACGAGCAACCGCGGCGCATGCCACCTGCGCGGTTATACTCCGACCAGCGAGCTGGGGCTGACCTCGCCTAAGACCGACCCGCTGGCCTGGAAGGGCAAGGGCGAGCTGGCCAAGACGCTGCAAGACCTGTTCGCCTTCACCGACAGCCTGGACCTGTGCAAGTTCAGCACGTTCGCCGAGGGTGCGGAGGAGTACGCCGCCCAGTACAGGGCGATGACCGGCCTGACCTTCACCGCCGACGACGTGATGAAGACCGGCGAGCGCATCTACAACCTGGAGCGCTACTACAACAACCTGGCCGGCTTCGGCGAGGGCAGCGACTACCTGCCGGAGCGCTTCCTGAAGGAGCCGTCCACGATGCCCGGCTCTCAGGGCCACATCTGCGAGCTGCCCGAGATGCTGGAGGAGTACTACCGGGTGCGCGGCTGGAAGGATGGCGTGGTGCCGGAAACGAAATTGACGGAGTTGGGCGTTCTGTAGTCAGGCTCGAGGCGACACAGCCGATGCCGGTTGTGTCGCCTCTTTGTGTCACACGCAAACGGACTTTCCGAGCAGACCTGGCAGGTCTCCGCGGCCTGGCGCTCAGCCACCAGTAGCGGACGAGACCTGCCAGGTCTATCGTATTATCTTTGAAGAGCTATCACGACCGCGAAGGTTTTTCGGACGCGGATGAACGCAGATTCACACTGATCTTGTCTTCATCTGCGTTCATCCGCGTGAATCAGCGTCCAGGGGATAGGCATGACGAATACTGGATCCACACTGTGGGCCGAGGTCGACGAGCGGGGCCGCCTTGTGCTGCCCGCAGAGGTCGCGGCCCGCTACGGACTGAAGCCGGGCACGCGCGCGCGCATCGAGCCGAATACGAACCATCTTCGCCTGCACCGGCCGGTGACCCATCTGGCCAAGGTGTACGTCGAGCCGACCAGCCTGTGCAACATCGCGTGCCGAACGTGCATACGGAACGTTTGGGACGAGCCGATGGGCATGATGAGCGCGGCGACGTTCGAGCGCATCGTAGAAGACTTGAGCGCCTTGACTCCCGCGTCCACTGTCTTCTTCGGCGGCCTGGGCGAGCCTCTGTTTCACCCACGTATCGTCGAGATGGTCACCCGCGTCAAGGCCATCGGTGCCCCGGCAGAGCTGATCACGAACGGGACGCTGCTCGACGAGGAACGAGCGCGCCAGCTCATCGAAAGCGGGCTCGACGTGCTGTGGGTGTCGATCGACGGGGCCACGCCGGAGAGCTACGGTGACGTGCGACTGGGGGCGGCCCTGCCCGAGGTGCTCGACAACTTAGCCCGCTTCAGGCAGTTGCGCCCAGGATCGCACCGCCCGAAGCCGCAGATCGGGATCGCCTTCGTAGCCCTGAAGCGCAACATCGCCGAGCTGCCGGAGGTCATCGCCCTGGGCCGCCGCCTGGGTGCGTCCCGCTTCATGGTCAGCAACGTGCTGCCCTACACGCCGGAGATGTATCAGGAAATCCTGTACGGCCGCGCGCTGACCGACATCGCCTATATCTCGTCGCCGTGGCTGCCTCACCTGAGCCTGCCCAAGATGGAGATGAGCGAGTTTACGCAAGTGGCGTTTCGAGGCGCACTGCGCAGTGGCTGCAACGTCACGTTCGCCGGGAATAACCTGGGCGGCGCGAACGACGCGTGCGCATTCGTCGAAGGCGGCTCGACGTCGATCGGATGGGATGGCAGCGTCAGCCCGTGCCTGTCGCTGCTGCACAGCCACGTCACCTATCTGAATGGCCGCCAGCGTCACATGCGCCGCCACGTGATGGGCAACGTGACCGAGCGGCGCCTACTCGACGTGTGGAGCGATCCGAGCTACGTCGCGTACCGCCAACGCGTGCAGGGTTTCGCCTTCGCGCCGTGCACCTTCTGCGGCGGGTGCGAGCTGATCGAGGGGAACGAGGAAGACTGCCTGGGCAACACCTTCCCGGCCTGCGGCGGCTGCCTGTGGGCGCAGGGAATCATTCAGTGCCCGTAGGTGAATTTCAGATGATCGGCACTTTGCCCCCTCCGCTTCGCTTCGGGGGTCTGCGAAAAGCGCCGGTCACCTCGCTATGCCTCAGAACCAATCCGAATACTGGAGTGCAGGCTTCAGCCTGCTTTGCCAGAAGCGGACTGAAGTCCGCGCTCCGGCGGTTTTCGGAAAGGCTTTTAGCCTCCGGCGCGCATCAGCCTCGGCTCCAACGCCTTACGCACCCGGCCCACCGCCTCGGCCTCGCCGTCAAGCTCCAAGCGCACTTGACCGACGCGCAGAGAGCCGATCTCGTAATCTTCCACCTGCGTCAGCTGGGCCTGCCAACCGTCGCCTTGCAGCAAGCCATCGGCGCCCGGCCGCCCTCCCAGCTCCTCAAGATAAGCCCGCAGGAGCCACAGCGGAACGCCGGTCACAACAAGCTGAAAAGCCGGGGCCGCCACTTCAATGCACTCCTCCGGCGACCGGCGGGAATATGTTCACTGTATCGTCTTCGGTCAGTGTCGTGTCAAGCCCCTCGACCAGGTACGGCGCGTCGCGCCCGCTGACGAACACATGGACGTGCCGATACAACCGGCCGCCGTCGTCGAGCAGCTCGGCCCCCAGCCGAGGGTAGCACTTGATCACTTCGTCGATCAACTGCCGGACGGTGACGGTTTTCGCAGTGGGAATATCGACGGTCTTGCCGCCGACGATCTGCCGATAGGTGGCGTAAAAATTGACCTTCATCGCTACCTCCCGCCCGATGTGCACGAGAGGCCAGCCCCCGCCTCGCAGTTACGCGGCGCTGATCATCGCCGCGATCTGCTGTGCCTCCTTAAGATTGTATTCCAAAGCGAGCTTCTTGTAGTTGACCAGATCGATGATGGTGCCGATCAAACACAATCCGCCGGTGAAGAGATACAATAGTCCCATCCCGATTTGGCCAAGCAGGAAGCGTTGAACGCCCGCAATAATGAAGAACCCTAACAAAGTCGTCAGCAGGATGACCTGCGGATCCTTCCTTCGAGAGCGATATGCGAACGCGAACTGCTGCGCCTTTGCTTCGTCCATGCCGCCCATAAGCGGTTGAAGAGCGGCCTGTTCGTCGGCGTCGAGCTCGGGCAGGAACTGCACTACGTTAGCCATAATGTTCTCCTCTGCGAAATGTTATGGGGCCGCTCGCCGGTACGGCGGTGATGTCAGGAGCTTGGCGACGCGACTCAGTATGATCACGAGCGCAAACAGTCCCAGCGGGTGGGACCGGAGGGAATCGCGCACTTTGCCGCGAAACAGGTAAGAGATGGAGTGGCCTAATCCACAGCCTGGGCAGCGCCGAAACCCCATTCGCCTGAAGATGCACAACTTATAGTGTCGATCCGCATCCGGTTTGGACAGAGCCAGCCCGGCCAGGCCTGCAATCCAGAGAGCGGCTTCGAGATTCATCCTGCGGGCGGCGGAGAGCAGGGTCATTTTCGTGGAGGCTCAATCGCGATCGGTCAACCGCACGATTTCTCGCATCACGCCGAGGACGCCGAGCGCGATCGGAAGCAGTGCCACGGGCGAGATAGGTTTGTGCTGAGGCGGCCGGCTGCGTTCCTCCTCGAGCGCCTCCTCTTCGGCGCGCATGTAGAGCATCGCCGCCCCGATGCCGGCCAGCGTCCCCAGCACGCCGCCAAGAACCATCACACGGTTCCTCCACGCTTGATCTTCCATGAATTATCTCTCCTGTTTCAACGCGCGCAGCGCGCGCCATCGCGCGCGCCACTTGGCCGACTGGATCTCGCCGAAGAATACCGGGCCGGCAAGGACACGCGATGCACGGTCGACTCCATCTTGCGTGCGGCGCGCCATGTCGTGCGCCTGACGCATTGGACGGAGCAACCCGGCGCGCGCACGGCGCGTCGCCCACAACATCCCGAACACGATCGCGGCCGGCACCACGGAACAGATCAACGCCGGGACGATCAAAATGATGAGAGCAATATCCCGCGCCTCGCCGACCGTCATGCCCTGTCTCCCATGGTCATCGATGACATTATAGCCTAAGGGCGTACGCACGCAAACGGCCCAACGAGCCGCAGTCTTCGTAGGCGAACGACTCGATCAGAAGCGCAGGCTGCCAACTGATCAGCCACGTTCGCGTGTACCGGCAGATCGCCCCCGATGGCAGCGCAAATGCATGCGTTTGAGACACGCCGATGCCGTTCCGACCTCTCTCTTGCAACTGCCAGACGCGCCAATCGGATCCGAGCGCCGGCGCCTCCAGCTCGGTGCGCGCCGTCAAGGCGAACGCCAGCAGCATGAGGCATCCGCTGCACACGACAAGAGAAGCCAGGCCTATCGACGCGATCCAAGCCAGGCGCTCGCGCCATCGCGCAGATCGCCCTGACACAGCGTTCGACTCAACCACCTGCGCTGACCCGCGTCCTCTCACGCCGGCGATCAGGCGAGAATCTCGATCTGGTAGTCGACCAGTTCCAGGTCAAGCCGGCTCTCCTCGATGTAGCGCACCGCCGCCTGCAATACCTGGTCGACGTGCACGCGGCTGTTGGCGATCGTCGCCAGTCCGATCTCCGCGAATTGCCAGTCGTCCTGTTGATCTATCTCGGCGGCGGCGATGTTGAACTCCCGGCGAAGCCGCGCCATCAAGGGCTTCAGCGCGGAGCGCTTGCCTTTGAGCGAGTGATTGCCCGCCAGCCGCAGTTGGATAGTGCAGATGCCGACGATCATGAGATTGATGAATGCAGAATGTAGAATGTAGAATGCAGAATGTTAGATTGAAACGAACGACATGCTATAAGCAATATGCGATACGCGATATGCGATATGCGATACGCGATATGCAACGTGCAATATGCTACCACTAGATGCGACGAGTCCAGCTGTCCGAAGCGTACTTGTCACTGCGCAACTCCTCGGCCCACGCGCGCTCTTGCGGCGTCAGGTCGCCGGGTTCCAGGCGCACATTCAGGGCTGATGCGAAGCCTTCGCCCATGAGCCGGGCCGCTTCGGCGTAGGGCAGCGCGCGGCCGATCGCGCTCTCCACTGTGATCGCTCGTGCGCGCACTCGCGCGGCATCGGGCTTCGCGGCGAGCACGCCGCAGATGCGCGCGATGTCTCCGAAGAGCGGTAACGATCCGTGTTGAAGCACGACTCCCCCTCTGCGCACCTGCGCGCTGCCGACCAGTTTGCGGCCGTCGAAGACGATCTCGTAGTTCGACGGCGTCACGAAACACACCGGGCCTTGATCGCGGTCGTGCTCCTCGGGTCGCTCGACCTGCTGTACCGGCAGGCCCATGCGCGTCAGGCCGGCCAGCAGCCCTTCACTCAGCCGCCGGTACGACTCGACGATGCCGCCCTGCACGTGCGGATGGTCCTCACGGGCAGTCACGCTGTACGTCAGCTCGTCCACGTGCAGAATGGCGCGTCCCCCCGTGGGGCGGCGCACGACATCCACGCCGAGCCGGCTGCAGGCGTCGAAGTCGACGTCGGCGACAGGCTGCGCCTGCCCCAGCGAAAGGCAGGCCGGCTGCCAGCCGAAGAAGCGCAGCGTCGGCGGCGAGGCGCCTTCGGCCACGCCGCGCAGAATAGCTTCGTCGAGCGCCATGTTGGTTGCGCCGTCACGGTGGCCGGTGTCGAGGAGTCGCCAAGTTGAAAGAGGGTACATGAGGATCGGAGACAGCCGCAAGGCTGGAAAGGCTGATGGCTGATCGCTGATGGCGAGAAAATTATAACACACGGCGCCCTATCAGCCATATGCTATCAGCTATCGGCGTGTGCACGCAAAGATTGTCATCAACCGTAGGGCGCGTTTCCATACGCGCCGCAAATCGGCGGCTATGGAAAGCCGCCCTACGTCTGGCCTGACATGTTTTGCGTGCACACCTATCGGCAAAGAGGTTGCAGGTCGATCGCGGGTGTGGTAAACTAACAGCAGTCCGCCCCCGTAGCTCAGTGGATAGAGCGCCGGCCTCCGGAGCCGGGTGCGTGAGTTCGATTCTCACCGGGGGTACCTGGCAGGCGTGCGGCGCTACGAGGTGTGTCGCACGTTTCTATTTCTGACAAGCCCATTAAGGGTGAGCCAGGTGGATCGCAACTCGCCCCACAGTGCGTCGCGCCTCTGCCAGATGGACAAGCCCGCAACGTAGGCCAGCCCCAACGCGAATATGACAGCGTACAGCAGAATGCCCCAGTTACGGGCATGCCATGCCAACCGCGCCGTGTTCAGGTTGAAGAGGCACAGCCCGATCTCGGCCAGCACGATCCAGTCCAGCGGCAGCGCGTAATCGCCGCCAACCTGAGCGCTGGCGCGTCCAACCTGGCCCGACTTGGGCGTGCGCTCGAACGCGGCGAGCCGGCC
>DATEUJ010000174.1:0-13395 GCA_035283185.1 Anaerolineae bacterium
TGCTTCGACAGCTTCCTGAACACGCTGGATCGCTGGTGGACCGAGATCACGAATTACTTTGCGAATCGAGACTCCAGCGGTTTCGTGGAAGGCCTGAACAACAAGCTCAAGGTGCTGAAGCGGCGGTGTTACGGCCTGTTCAATCTCGGCCATCTGTTCCAGCGCATTTTCCTTGATCTGGAAGGCTACCGACTGTTTGCCTGAGTCAACCGCCAGATATGCCCGTCATCACGGCAATTCCCAATGAACCAGAAAATGCCCCGCGATGCTCGCAACATCTGGGGCAGTGGCCTACGCGGTCGAAGCGCGCGGCAACGCGAGTATAGCACAATCCTGGCCGTCCGCCGACATCGCGGGCGGCCTTTTCGCATTCTATGGGCGCAGACAATGGCTGAACCCTCCAGTCCGCCTGATGATAAGCCGCCTGAATTTTCCGATTCGACACTCAGCGTCCGAAGCGGTGGTATAGACATCGCTGCCCAGCAGGTCAGCGTCGGCGGCGATGTCGTCGGCCGCGACAAGATCGTCACCGGTTACACCGCCGACCAAGTCCAGGCGCTGCTGGTGCAGATCAGTGCCTCCTTCCAGCCCAGGCCCTTCGACGGGCGCTGTCCCTACCTGGGGCTGGACGCCTTCGGCGAAGAAGACGCCGACCGCTTCTTCGGCCGCGAGAAACTCGTCGCCGACTTGATCGCGCGCGTCCGCGACTCGCGCTTCGTGATGATCGCCGGGCCGTCGGGCAGCGGCAAATCGTCGCTCGTGCGCGCCGGGCTGCTGCACCAGCTCAGGCACGGCGCGCTTCCGGGCAGCGAGCGCTGGCTATACACGGTGCTCAAGCCGGGCCGCGATCCGCTGGAGCAACTGGCGCTGGCGATGGCGCGCATGGCGAAGTCACCGGACGCGGGCCATTACATCCGCCGCAGCGGCGCGAGCCATGCGGACATCCTCCACGAGTCCGCCGAATCCCTCCTGAGCGACCGGCGCGACCAGCGCGCCGTGATCGTCGTCGATCAGTTCGAGGAGACGTTCACGCAGGTCTCAAACGAAAACGAGCGCGCGGCCTTCCTCCACCTGCTCACGCGTGCGGCGACGGTCGAGAACGGGCGCGTGACCGTGTTGCCGGCAATGCGCTCCGACTTCGTCGCCGGCTGCGCCTCGTACCCCGCGCTCAATGCGCTGCTCAACGGGCAGTTCATGCAGATCGGCGCGATACAGCCCGACGAGCTGGTCAGCGCCATCGCTCAGCCCGCGCTGCGCGTCGGCCTGCGCATCGACCCCGACCTGATCGCGCAGATCGTAGAAGACATGCGGGACGAGCCGGGCGCGCTGCCGCTGATGCAGTTCGCGCTCAAGGATCTGTTCGATGCGCAGCAGGCCAGGGGCGGCGTGATCGCACTGACGCTCGTCGATTACCTGGCGCCCGGCGGCCTGCACAAGTCGCTCGAGCGACACGCCGACGCATCTTTCGCGCAATTGAATGAGATGGAGAAGCGCCTGGCGCGTGACGTGTTCGGCGGGCTGATCCAGGTCGGGCGCGGGACACAAGACACACGCCGGACTGCACGCCTAGACGAGCTGGTACCGGCGGGCGTCGAGGCGGCGAGCGTCGAGGTGGTCGTGCAAAAGCTGGCCGACGCGCGGCTGATCACGACGGACATATCTCAGACTTCCGAGGTTTTCGCAGACCCCCGAAGCATGGCGGAGAGGGCAGAAACCTCGGAAGTCTTGTCAGCGCGCACGGTTACTATCGCCCACGAGACGCTGATCGACGCCTGGCCGTGGCTGCGCCGGCTGGTGAACGAGAACCGCGACGCGATCGCATTGCAGAACCAGATCGCCGAAGACGCGGCTGAATGGGAGCGCAGCAACCGCGATGCGAGCTACCTCTACAGCGGCGCGCGGCTGGCGACCGCCCGCGAGCAGCTAGAGGCGAAGAAGCTGGCATTGAGCGCGGTGGCGCAGACGTTCGTGGAAACGGCCATCGAAACGCAAGAGAAGATCCGCCGAAAGCAGCGCCGGCAGACACTGGGATTGATAGGTGGACTGGCCGCCGTTGCCGTGGTGCTGGCTGGTCTGGCCGGGCTCGCGTTCACAGCCCAGCAAGCTGCCGATATGAGATCACGTGAGTCGCGCTCGCGCGAACTGGCGGCCGTTGCCCTCAGCCAGATCGAAGTCGATCCCGAGCGCGCCATCCTGATCGCGCTCGAAGCCAACCGGGCCGCTATCACTTATGAGTCACAGAACGCGTTGAGGCAGGCGCTTCTCGCGTCACGACTCCAGGTCACGCTGCGCGAGGATGAGAGCTGGGTCAACAGCGCGGCGTTCTCGCCGGATGGGGCGCGCATCGTCACCGCGAGTTACCGCATGGCGCGCGTGTGGGACGCGGCCACCGGCAAGGAACTGGCCGTCCTGCACGGGCATGAGAGCTGGGTCAACAGTGCGGCGTACTCGCCGGATGGGGCGCGCATCGTCACCGCGAGTGATGACCGCACAGCGCGCGTGTGGGACGCGGCCACCGGCGCCGAACTGGCCGTCCTGCGCGGGCATGAGGACAGGGTGACCAGCGCGGCGTTCGCGCCGGATGGGGCGCGCATCGTCACTGCGAGTTGGGACGACACGGCGCGCGTGTGGGACGCGGCCACCGGCGCCGAGCTGGCCATCCTGCGCGGGCATGAAAGCTGGGTCAACAGCGCGGCGTTCTCGCCGGATGGGGCGCGCATCGTCACCGCGAGCTACGACCGTACGGCGCGCGTGTGGGACGCGGCCACCGGCGCCGAACTCGCCGTCCTGCGCGGGCATAGCGCGGCGTACTCGCCGGATGGGGCGCGCATCCTCACGGCGAGCGACGACCACACGGCGCGCGTGTGGGACGTGGCCACCGGCGCCGAGCTCGTCGCCCTGCGCGGGCATGAGGGCGGGGTCAACAACGCTGCCTTCTCGCCGAATGGGGCGCGCATCGTCACTGCAAGTGGGGGCGGCACGGCGCGCGTGTGGGACGCGGAAGGCGCCGAACTCGCCGTCCTGCGCGGGCATGAGTACGGGGTCCATAGCGCGGCGTTCTCGCCGGATGGGACGCGCATCGTCACCGCGGGTGTCCGCACGGCGCGCGTGTGGGATGCGGCGGCAGGCGCTGAGCTTGCCGTCCTGCGTGGGCATGAGAGCTGGCTCTATAGCGCGGCGTTCTCGCCGGATGGGACGCGCATCCTCACCGCGAGTCGGGACGACACGGCGCGCGTCTGGGACGCGGCCACCGGAGCCAGGCTCGCCGTCCTGCGCGGGCATGAGGGCACGGTCACCAGCGCGGCGTTCTCGCCGGATGGGACGCGTATCGTCACCGCGAGTGGTGACCGCACGGCGCGCGTGTGGGACGCGGCGGCAGGCGCCGAGCTCGCCGTCCTGCGCGGGCATGAGGGCGCGGTCACCAGCACGGCGTACTCGCCGGATGGGGCGCGCATCGTCACTGCGAGCGGTGACGGCACGGCGCGCGTGTGGGACGCGGCGGCAGGCGCCGAGCTCGCCGTCCTGCGCGGACATGAGAGGTGGGTCAGCAGCGCGGCGTTCTCGCCGGATGGGACGCGTATCGTCACCGCGAGTGACCGCACGGCGCGCGTGTGGGACGCGGCGGCAGGCGCTGAGCTCGCCGTCCTGCGCGGGCATGAGGGCACGGTCACCAGCGCGGTGTTCTCGCCGGATGGGGCGCGCATCGTCACCGCGAGTGACGACGGCACGGCGCGTGTGTGGGACGCGGCTACCGGCAAGGAACTCGCCGTCCTACGCGGGCATGAGGACGTGGTCTGGAGCGCGGTGTTCTCGCCGGATGGGACGCGCATCGTCACCGCCAGCAGTGACGACACGGCGCGTGCCTGGGACGTGGCCACCGGCGCCGAACTCGCCGTCCTGCGCGGGCATGAGGACTGGGTCTATAGCGCGGCGTACTCGCCGGATGGGGCGCGCATCGTCACCGCGAGTCAGGACGGCACGGCGCGCGTGTATCTCGTCCACATCGAAGACTTGATTGCGCTGGCCAAAACGCGCGTGACGCGCGAACTTACCTGTCAGGAGCGAGTGTTATATCTGCACGAAGATATCGTCTGCCCCACGGCGACGCCCACGCCCACGCCCTAGATCACAGGAATCTTCCAAGTAGTACATGCCCGCCAACACCACTGACCTCGAAAAACGCCTGTGGGACGCCGCCGACGACCTGCGCGCCAACTCCAAGCACAAGTCGTCCGAGTACGCCATGCCCGTGCTCGGGCTGATCTTCCTGCGCTACGCCGACTACAAGTTCGCGCAGGCGGTTGCGACGTTGCAGGCAACGTCGCAACGTCGCCGCCGCGCGATCGACAAGGACGACTATCAGGCTAAGGGCGTGCTGTACCTGCGGCCCGAGGCGCGCTTCTCGACGCTGCTCGACACGCTGAAGGCCGAGCGGCTGGTGCTCGAGTGGCGCAGCAAGCAGCAGACCCGCGCTGCCGTGCGGGTGACGATCAAGCGGGCGCTGGAAGACCTGCCTCGGGCCTATACAGACGACCTGTATCAGCAGAAATGCGAGGTGGTGTACCAGCATGTGTATGAGGCTATGCGGGGCCAAATCTGAGTGTGTACGTGTAGACACCGCGACGGCGCGCTATGACCGGGACGGGGAAGCGGCCAGCCTGCGAACGCTGCGCCGTGTGGCCGACGCGCTGGGCGCGGACGTGAAGGTGTCACTTGTGCCGCGTCAGGCGAAGCCGGCCCGTAAGGGCAGCCGCCGGACATAGAGAGGAAGACCGCCGCGCAATGTTGGAGGACACTCGCGGCGACGGCAAACCGGCGGGAGACTCAGTAGATCACAATTTGCTCCCGCTGGATTGCCAAATCCAGCGGAATGTGGCGGATTTGACAATCCGCTACGAGCGATCTGTGATCTACTGAGACTGCTCATGGGCCGGGGGGTCCTGCACCAGCATAAATCCGGCATACTCTCTGCCGCCAATGTCGAACGCCACCACCTTGCCCTGCAACAAGGCTTCGGCTTGAGCGCGGGTCAGGGTGAACACGAAATTGCCAGTGTATTTCGTGAGGCCGCCTTCTCGCCATCGCTGTTGCGGGCCTTTTCGCCTCACCATCCGCGCGCCGCACTCCGGGCAAAGGATTACGATGATGGATGAGGGATGAAGCACGTCGCTTCGCCCAGCGGCGTCGGTTGCAGGGCGCGCTTGTCGAGCGCGAGACGCTGCGCCAGGAGGCGCGGCAGATAAGTCAGGTCGTTCAGGGCAGGATGTTTGACGAGTAAGGCGACTAACGCTCGCCGGCTTCGCGGAGCACAGCATCAAAGAGGTCATCGGCAATATAAAATCCGGCCTCGTCCTGTAAAGCGCGCATCGCGGACTCGACCGACTCCAGCGCGCCGGCGCGCTTGGCCCGCACCAGCACGCCCAGAATGCCGACCGGTGTCAGCCCCATGGCTTTGGCAGCCACACGGCCATCATGCTCATCCATCAGAACAGTGTCAAGGCCAAATTGGAGCGCCAAGGCAATCGTCTCGCCTTCGCCTTGATCCAGATCGCGGTTCAACACGCGGGCGAGATTGACGTTGGTCAGTTCGCGCGCTTGAAGCCATGCCTGAAGGAGTGCTTCGCGAATGCGATCGGCGCCGGGAAAGTCGGTGTCGGCTTTCAACTCGGATAGCACGGCGGGCGGGATCAGCACTTCGCCAAACTGTTGGCGCAGCAGGTCGAGCCGGTTGATAATGGCGAGGTTGAGGATCGGGGATGTGTTACTGACGACGGGCATAAGCGACGTCGTCCTGAAGGTCTTCGCGGTCGTAATGCCGAGGAATTTGGCGCTGGCCGAGCAACAGGCCGAACTGGACCTTGCTCATCCCGGCCAGCTCGCGCGCCTTGCCGAACGAAAGAATGCCCTGCGCGTATAGCGATACGGCTAGCTCGACCAGCAGACGCTGCTGGCTCTCTGCCGCTGGCAGACGCATGGCTTGCGCGATCGAATCCGGGATGTCCAGCCGAATGCCCATGAGGCCCATCTCCTAACAATCCTGATTATACACGGAATGTATGCTTCCGTCGAGATGACCAACCTGACCCTACCCGCGAGGACGCGGGCTTGGAGCGTTAGTCCATTGCCCTAACCACCAAGACACGAAGGCACTGGGAATTTTAGGGCTTTCTTCGTGTCTTAGTGTCTTCGTGGTTGATTTTCAGACAGCCGCTTACGAGCTCGCGCTGCTATAATGCCGCACCGCGTATCGCCAGAACAGCACGCTGGCCGTGAAAAGAATCGCCGCCACCCCCACCGCGTACAACACAAACTCGACATTTAATCGACCCAATAGCACCGAGGCCGGCACCGTCGTGACGAAGGCGATCGGCACGACGAAGGTGAGCAGCGCGCGCACCCACGCCGGGAATACCGTCACCGGGAAGCGCCCCGCCTCGTAAAACGTGAACAGCAGCTCCATCACGTTCTCCAGTTGCACGAGCCAGAACGCGCTCGTGACGAGCAGCATCACGAGCGCGTACATGATGACGGCCGCGCACGCGCCGAGGAGGATGAACATCGCGATCCGATCAGGCGCGGGCGTCGCGTCGAGCTGCGCCGTGGCGTAGACGATCAGCCCGACGCCGAGCAGCGCGTCGGCCAGCCGCCAGACGTTGATGCGTCGCAGCGAGGCGTGGAACTGCGAGTTGAGCGGCTTGGTAAGGATGAAGTCCATCGTGCCCAGGCGCAGGTGCTCCGTGAAGTCCTGCACGTTGGGCGTGAGCAAGGCATCCACCAGCCCGATGAACACCTGGAAGAGACCGACGACGACCAGCACCTCGTGATACGACCAGTCGCCGATGGCGTCGGTGTGGAGGAAGAACACCGAGATGCCCGCTATCGTCCACCCCACGCTCAGCACGGCCAGCAAGAGGTGCGTCACGAAATTGGCGCGGTACTCCAGATCGGTCAGGATGGCCGCTTTGTAGAAGATACCCAGCACTCTAAGATAACGCATTGCAGATGGCTGATGGCATATCGCATATCGCATATCGCATATCGCTTATCGCTTATCGCTGATGGCTTATTCCTGGTGCATCATCCCCATTCCCCATTCTTCATTCTACATTCTTCATTCTACATTCTTCATTCTTCATTCTACATTCTGCATTCCTCAGGCCCCCACCGCCCCGTAGCGCTTCAGTCCTCGCCGCCACAGCGCGCGATAGATGAGAAAGAAGACCAGTATCCAGGCGAGCTGAATCGCCAGACCCATGACGATCTCGCCGAACGTCAGCCGGCCCATGACGATTTCGATGGGAAACGAAAGGGTGTAGCGGAATGGAAGGTAAACCAGCGCCTGCGAGATCGCCGGCGGGAGCAGATCGATAGGGATGATCCAGCCGGAGAACAAGGCCCGGATGAGAAACCACGCTTCCGCCAGCGCCGTGGCCTGCGTGATCCAGAACGCGGTCGAGCCGATAATCGTTTGCGCCAGGAACTCGATCAGCAGCGCGCCGAACGCGGCGAGCGTCGTGAAGAACAGGCTGGGGATCGACAGGTCGTACTGCGCGCCGAGCAGGATCGCGGCGATGGCCACCGGCGGGCCGACGAGCATCACCTGCACCGGCTTGCTGGCCAGCACGCGCGTGAACAGGAGATGCAGAGGATGAATCGGCCTGAGCAACTGCGACGACAGCGTGCCCTTGCGGATGTCGCTGTCCATGTCCCAGATGATCCACGCGCCGGTGAGCCGCCGCATCAGCGTGACCATCAGGTAGTAGCTGATGAAGTCGGTCGCGTCGTACCCGGCGACAGAGCCTTGCTCGGAGATGGCGAGCCAGACCATCATCATGATCAGCGGCAGAATCCCGGACAGGATCCAGATGGCGATCTGGCCGCGATACTCCAGCGCGCGCGCCCAGTTGGCTTTGAGCAGCGTCGGGTAGGCTTTAATCCATCTCATCGTCGTACCGTTTCGTAGTCAGGTAGTCAGGTAGTCATGTAGTCAAGTAGTCGAATGGTCGAGCCATTTGCGGTCCTTATCGACGGTCATTCACGAGGTCTGACTATCTGACTACACGACTACCCGACCAACCGACCACTCGACTACCCGACCAACTGACTGCTCGACTCGCGCGCCGCCTTGCTCTCGGCGAATACCTGGCGGATGATGTCTTCGACCGGCGGCTCTTCGATCAGCACGTCGTCCAGCTTGATATTGCTCAGTAACCGGGCCGCCACTTCCGTCGCGTAGCCGCGCGGCACGCGCAGCGTGGCCTTGACGCCGTCGAGCGATTCCACCTCGCCGTACTGAGCCAGCGCGCCGCGCGCCGCCGGCTCGCGCAGGACGATCGACAGCAGCTTGTACGGGGCGACCTGCTCGACCAGCGCCCACAGGTCGCCGTCGTACAACAGCTTGCCCTGGTCGATGACGATGATGCGCCGGGTGAGGGCTGTCACGTCGGCCATGTAGTGGCTGGTCAGGATCACCGTCGCGCCGTGGCGGCGGTTGTATTCGGCGACGAAATGGCGGATGGCGACCTGCATCGTCACGTCGAGGCCGATCGTCGGTTCGTCGAGGAAGAGCACGCGCGGCCGGTGCAACAGCGCCGCCGCCAGCTCGCACTTCATGCGCTCGCCGAGCGACAGCTTGCGCACCTGTTTCTTGACCAGGGGACCCAGCTCCAGCAGATCGTCAAGCTCGCCGAAGGTCTTCCGGTAGTCGGCGTCCGGTATCTCGTAGATGGCTTTGTTGACCAGGAACGTCTCGATCGCGGGCAGGTCCCACATCAACTGATTCTTCTGACCCATTACGAGCGTGAACTGCGTGAGGTACTCGGCGCGCCGCTCGTGCGGAATGAAACCCAGCA
Organism: Anaerolineae bacterium; assembly: GCA_035283185.1. GTDB lineage: Bacteria > Chloroflexota > Anaerolineae > Fen-1058 > Fen-1058 > DASSFZ01. The sequence continues at coordinate 8,853 of DATEUJ010000174.1, forward strand.
CCTCGGCGCGTCCGCCGGTTGGATAGAGCAACCCCGACAGCACCTTGAGCGTCGTCGTCTTGCCCGCGCCGTTTGGCCCGAGGAAGCCGACCATCTCGCCCGGCTCGATCTGGAACGAGATGCCGTCTACGGCCTTGACCTGGCGATACTGGCGCTTGAAGAAGGAGCGCAGCGAACCGGCCAGCCCCGGCTCCTTCTGGTGCACGTCGTAATATTTGCGCAGTTGCTCGACGATGATCTGGTCCATTGCAGACGTATTACGGAGTCGGAATCTTCAGTAAAAAGTGAAAATTCAGTATTACACAAATCTAACCATTTTCGGATTGACTTCCCGTTCACCGGCATTATACTGTTTTTGTTTGGAATCGCATGCGGAGGGGAGCGATGGAAGACGATCCGGATCGGATTCCCAGACAAAGTGAAGCGCCTTCCGCCGGCTTCACGATCAGAAGGCGCAAGCGTTTCTTCCTGCGAATTGTTTCAGGCGGCTTCGTTGTCTCCTCCCTCGTGCTGACGCTTCTTCCCCTGGTTCTCGCACCGGCACGTGCCTCTCACACGCTCGCCGTCGTTCAGAGTGCTCCGTTTTCGTTCACAGCCGCGGGAGATTATGGATTCGGCAGTGACGCAGCGGCGACGCTGCGCGGGATGGGCGCGGCTGGAGCCGTATTTAACCTGGCGCTGGGAGATATGAGTTACAGCAACAACAGACGGGAGTCAGACTGGTGCCAGTTCGTCAAAGACAACCTCAATGCCGGCGCCGGGCGGCCAACCGGCGATCCGTTTGGAGAGACCTTTCCGTTCCAACTCATCGTCGGGAATCACGAGAATGAGCCTCACCAGGATGACGGGTATATCGACAACTACGCCGCATGCCTGCCGGACCGCATGAATTCAGTCATCAGTCCCTATGGGGAGTACGCGCGCGAGTATTACTTCGACTACCAGAATGCGCGGGTCATCCTGGTGGGCGCGGACAATGCGGATGGGGCCGACCCGTACGACTACGTCGTGGGCAGCAATCATTACACCTGGCTGCGGGATAGGATTGTCGAGGCGAAAAACGCGGGCAAGTGGGTCATCGTGGGCATGCACAAAGTGTGCGTGACGATGGGCGTCAAGACGTGTGAGATCGGCAGCGATCTGATGAATCTGCTGATCGACGAGAGGGTAGATTTGGTGCTGCAGGGACACGAGCACAACTATCAACGCAGCAAACAGTTGACGTGCGCCACGGTCGGATCGTTCAACAGCGCGTGCGTCGCGGATGACGGTGCGGACGGAGTGTATACCAGGGGAGCCGGAAGCGTGTTCGTGATAGCCGGGACGGGAGGAGCTGGATTGTATAACGTCAGCGTGGCGGATGCCGAGGCGGGGTATTTTGCCCGCTGGATGGGACTCAATGTCAATCCCAGGAAAGGCATGCTGAAGGTGACTGTGTCGGACATCAGCCTCTCGGCCCAGTTCGTGGGATCGACGGCGGGCAGTTTCACCGATTTCTTCACTATTAATGCTCCAGAGCCCACGCCTACCCCGACTGCCACGGCGACGCCGACAGCGACTGACACGCCTACATCCACCGACACGGGGACGCCGACGGCATCTGCCACGCCGGGACCGTCCGCCACGCCGACCCTGCGCACGCCCACGCCGACCCCGCGCACGCCTCCGCCGTTGCCGTTGGAGGTACTCGGCACGCCGGAAGCAATGCCGCTGGCGTCGCTCGCCATCGTCACGTGGCAAACCAACCTGGAGGCGGATAGCCGCGTGCGCTTCGATCTCAGCAGCGATGGTTGCAGTGATCCATGGTCGGGCGTGATCACCAGCACAGCTTACGTGGTGAGCCATTCGGTGGTGCTCGTGGGGTTGCAGCCCAATACAGCGTACTGCTACGAAATACAGTCGAGCAATGGCAATTCCACCACCGCATGGATCGCGGGTGATCCGTTCACTACGCTGCTCCAGCAGTTCAACGTATACCTGCCTCTGGCTATTAAGGCGTGGGAGGCGCCGGGACCGATCCGAATCGCTCCATACGGCGACCGCACGCCGAAGATTTTGGTCTTCGCACGGCTCCTCTCCCTGCTCGAACAGATGGCCAACGCGATCTACAGCATACAAGGGATGAAATAGTGCCGATCGCTACCCGGAGTCGAAAGCGGTTGCCCATCCGTGTGCTTCTGCTGGCAGGCGCCATTCTACTGGGAATCGTCTTGAGAAGCTGGGTTGCTTCAGCTCAAACTCAGGCGGCCTACGTCAGGCTGGTTCGGGCGATTGAGACCGATGCTCTCGGCATCGCGAACCCGGCCGGGTTGGCTTACTCGCCTGAGGCCGCGGTCTTCCTCGTGACGGCAGCTCGCGAACCAGATCCGCTTGCGCCTCGGGCTTTCGACGTGATCCGGGTCACCCCGGCCGAGGATCGGGCGGGTTCGGTGCGCATCGCGGCGTCTGTGACCAACCCGATGAACATGACCTTTGATAGCAAGGCCAGGCGCTTGCTGTTCTTGCAGTCGGCGAGAAGCAATTTGCTGGCGGTCGGGGTGGGGCCGGACGGCCATCTGGCCCCGACGACCCTCACCGCCTTTAACGCTCGGCGATGGGGTCTTCAGGATCCTGAGGGCATGGCGGTCGATCCGGCGAGCGGACACCTCTTCATCCTGGATAGTGCTGGGCCGCGGCTCGTCCGCATCGCACCGGACGCGGAGGGAGGCTTTGACGAGGCAGTTATAGCGCAGGTGGACCTGGGACAGACGGGCCTGGTTGATCCACGGGGTCTGGGCTTCGACCCGACCACTGGCCATTTGCATGTTTTGAGTCCTGCGGAGCAAGCGCTGTATGAAGTCACCGAGGCGGGTCAGGTGGTGGCTATGCGTGACTTGACTGAATTCGAGCTCCGCGACTCACAAGGCATGGTTTTTGCCCCGAGCGGAGACACCACGGACGATCCTTTGCAGATGAGTCTGTACATTGCCGAAGGGCCTGGCCAGATCGTCGAGCTGTCGCTCACCGAACCGCTTCTCGTCGCCCTGCCGGCAAGCCTGCCGGTGAGCCTGGTGAACATCATCGATACCTCCAACGCGGCGTGGAACCCCTCAAGCCCGGACCCGGCGGGCATCGCCTACCGGCCCGCGACTGGGCGGCTGCTGATCAGCGACAGCGAGGTCGAAGAGATGCCACCCTATTGGGCCGGGGCAAATGTGTTCGAATCGACGACAACCGGCAGCCTGGTCACCACCTGCAGCACGACCGCCTTCTCGAACGAACCCACCGGGGCGGCGGTGAATCCCACCAACGGGCACATCTTCTTTTCGGATGATAAGCAGGATCGGGTCTATGAAATTAACCTGGGGGCGGACGGACAATACTGCACGGCGGACGACTTCCGTACGTCTTTCGACACCCGGGCGTTCAACAGTACCGATCCGGAGGGCATTGCTTTCGGGCAAGGACAAGTGTTCGTAGCAGATGGGATAGGGGCTGAGGTATACGAAGTCGCGCCAGGGGCAAATGGCCTCTTTGATGGCGTGCCGCCGACCGGCGACGATCAAGTGACCCATTTCGACACGCTCAGCCTGGGTCTGCATGATGTGGAGGGAATCGAATACAACGCAGATAACAACACGCTCTTCATCGTCAGCACTACCGGCACCGATCGGACGCTGGTGGAGACGTCGCTCACCGGCGCCGTCGTCAACACCTACGACCTGGCTTTCCTCGGGAGTATCCGACGCTCGGGCCTGGCCCACGCTCCGGGCAGTCAGAACCCGGCCGTGAAGAACGTGTATATGGCCAGCCGCGGCGTGGACAATGACTCCAACCCGAATGAGAACGACGGCAAGGTGTACGAACTGTCGCTCGGCCAGCCGGCTCCCACACCCACCAACACGCCGACGCCAAGCAACACACCCACGCCGAGCAACACGCCCACGCCGAGCAACACACCGACGCCGACGGACACGCCCACGCCGAGCAACACACCCACGCCGAGCAACACGCCTACGCCAAGCAACACGTCAACGAACACACCGATGCCGACGGACACACCCACGCCGAGCAACACGCCTACGCCGAGCGACACACCCACGCCGAGCAACACACCGACGAACACACCGACGCCGACGGACACGCCCACGCCGAGCAACACACCGACGCTGACGGCGACCAACACGCCAACACCGACGAATACGCCGACGAACACGCCGACGCCGACGGCGACCTACACACCGACACCGACAATGGCCTTCGTCTATCTGCCATATCTGGCCAGGCAATATCCGCTGCCGACAGACACACCAGGCTTCGAGCGCGCCCCGATGACAATTTCAGTCGTCTCAGCAAATCAGCGACTAACCCCACTCCGCTTTGCTACGGGGGCAAGTGAGTCGCTACTACGAGTCAAATCTGTCTTGCCGCATTTACTGCACCCGCCCTTGATTGCATCGGGCTTCGTTGCTTCTTGCCAACTCGCCCGACGGATACAGCCTCGTATGCGGTTCGTGTTCCTCAAGCCTGCCCTGAGCGCAGCCGAAGGGTCGCCGGTTTGCGT
>DATEUJ010000175.1:0-9589 GCA_035283185.1 Anaerolineae bacterium
CCAGCCCCGCCTGCACGCGCTGCTTCAGCAGACGGCGGGATCGAAAGCGTTCCCCGTAGGCATCGAACATGATTTCCTGCGCTTGCAGGCAGAGACTCGACGTCGTGGCGTCCATCAGCAAGTCGTCTTCGAACCCGAGCGGGCGCTCGCCCGTCGGGGAAAGCCCGATTGACATTGTCAGACAAAATTGTAAGATAAACACGGACCGCAGCACAAGCGAGCGGCGCGTTACGTGCATTGGTGCGTGCGCGCCGATATAGCTCCAAACCCAGGAGGCGATTTTTGTGATCGAGATCAAGTCGCCGATCGTCGCCACGATATTCGATGTGTGATCGCAATCGTCACGTCGCGGCAAGACCTGGAGGGCAAACCGATGGCGCTACTGCGCCTTGCGTCCAGGCGATCAATCCTTAGGCCGATCGCATAACCATCGAAAAGGAGATAGTTCCAATGTCGTTTTCCATGCAGACCCCGATCAAGGCCGAATTCGACGACCTCATCTACGAGGAGAAAGGCGATGTCGCGACGATCACGCTGAATCGGCCGAAGGTCGTCAACGCCCTCTCGGTCAAGGTCTCCGACGAGCTGGTGGCGGCGGTGGAGAAGGTGCGCCAGTCGGAATCGATCAAGATCCTGGTGTTCCGCGGGGCAGGAGGCAACTTTTGCGCCGGCGACGATCTGAAAGAGTTTCTCAACTTGCCGGAGTGGGGCGACTCGAACCGCGCCTTCCGCCGCGCGCGCTTCTACCAGGACATGGCGTACTCCATCGAGGAGCTCGACAAGATCACAATCGCCGCGGTCGACGGATTCGCCGTCGGCGGCGGCCTGGAGCTCACGATGGCGTGCGACTTCGTGATCGCGACCGAGCGCGCCAAGTGGGGCATGCCGGAGGCCGACTGGGGCATCACGCCCGGCTGGGGCGGCACCACGCGCATGGCGCGTCTCATTGGCCGCCGCAGGACCAAGGAGATCAACATCCTCGCTGCGCTGCATCCCGCCAAGACTGCGGTGGAATGGCATCTGTGGAACCGCGTCGTGCCCGACGACGCCCTGGACGCCGAGGTGGGGACGCTCATCGACCTGCTGCGCAGGAAAAATCAGCAGACCATGCGCCAACTCAAGTACATCATCAACAAGGGCGTGGAATGCGACCAGTACACGGCGCAGGCGATGGAAGCGTTGTCGGCCGGCTGGACGTTCGAGCTTCTGCGCAGAGGCGTGGTGCGCGATCACGATGCGACCGCGGGACTCGAGGCGTTCCGCGACAAGAACGCGCTGCAAAAGAACCGGCGCAACGCGGCGCGCGACTTCTGGACCAAGCCGGCGATCTGATCGACGTATCGTGCGCCGCGAGCACCTGAGCAGCCTGCGCAGCACCCTCGCGTGGCTCGGCGACGAGGTCAAATACCTTCGCGCCGAGGTCGATCCGGTGCTGGAGATGACTGCCATCAACAAGGCCTTCGACGACGGGCCGGTGTTCGTTGCCGAAAACATAACCGGCTATTCCCACGCCCGATACGTCGCCAGCCTGTTCGGCCGCAGGGACCGGGTTTGCCGCCTCCTCGGAGTGCAGTCCCAGAAAGAGGCGGCGCAGCGGATCCTGGAGGCTTTGCGACACCCGGTCGCGCCGGTGATCGTGTCGGATGCTCCCTGTCAGGAAATCGTGACCCCCGGGAAGGACGTCGATCCATTCGCGCTTTTCCCGATGGTCAAGCACACGCCGGTGGACGGCGGCCGCTTTTTCGGCTCCGGGGTGCACCTGATCGGCGGGAAATACGCGGATGGAAAGAGTCAACTTGCGTTTTACCGCATGAGCTTTCGCGGCCGGGACTTCGCGTCGATCAACATGTTTCCCGGCGGGCATGGCGATCAAATCGCCCAGCGGCACTTCGGAGAAAAAATCCCCTGCACGGTCAACATCTGCCCGCCGCCGATGGTGGAGTTCGTGGCAGGCGGCTCGCTGAACCCGATCATTTTCCCGACCGCACCGGATGAGTTGGGACTCGCCGGCGCGTTGCAGGGGGCGCCGGTCGAGCTCGTCAGGGCGCGCACCGTGGACGCCTACGCGATCGCCCGCTCGGAGTGGGTGATCGAGGGCTACATCGTGACCAACGAGCGCGTGTGGGAGACCGAGGAGGCCGAAGAGCTCGGGGTACAAGGCAAGGCCATGTTCCACCCCGAATACGCCGGCTACGTAGGCCGCGCGTATCGGTGCAGAAAATTCGAAGTCACCGCGGTGACCCATCGGGCGGACAAGCCCTATTACTACGTCCCCTATTTCGGGAATATCTGGGCGTACCTCCCCTTCGTCAGCGCCAATTACCTGGAGCTGTGCGAGCGCATCGCCCCCGGCTTCGCCCTGGACGCTACTTCCATGACCGGGCTCATCACCTGGGGCGGCGTCATCATCCAGGTGAAGAAGCGCAGGGCCACCGACGAGGGCCTGCAGCGCAACATCCTCACTGCGGCGATGGGGATAAGCCGCGGCCTGCGGCTTGTGGTCGTCGTCGACGAGGATGTCGATATCTACCAGCCGGAGAGCGTTCTCTGGGCGATCGCCACACGGGTCGATCCGAAGTCCGACGTCGTGATCGGCGGAGGCGGCCGCGGCCAGGCGTTCGTGCCGTCCGCGGCTGTTCCCGAGGGCAAAGGGACTTTCGGCACCTGCCTCGGCGTCGACGCAACCGTCCCCTGGTCGATGAAGGACCAGTTCGCGCGCACGCGCTATCCGGTGGACGCGGTCGATTTCTCGAAATGGTTCACTGCGGAGGAGATCCGCTCGATGCGCGAGCACCAGAGCGAGTATCTCCGCCATCTCGGCATGACGGGTTTCAGCTGATGGGCGCCGCCCCCACGGTTTCGCAGACGCGGCTCGGGCCGGCCGAGAGCGTGGACGAGATGCTGCGGTCACGCTGCGCGGAAAACCCAGACAAGGTCATGTTCCGGAGCATCGAGCAGGGAAGTGCGATCACCTACCGGCAAATGCTGGACGTGACCGCTCAACTCGGCCGGCTGTTCGACGACCTGGGTCTCAGGGCCAACGACCGGGTGGCTGTCCTTGGAGAGAACTCGCTGGAGTTCCTGATCATCGCGCTGGCGGCGATGCGCTACGGGGCCACGTTCTGCCCGCTCAATCCCGAATACCTGGACGGGGAAATCGAGAAGCTGCTCGCTCGCGCGCGCCCGAAAGCGACTTTTTGCCATCGCAGCCAGGCCGGCCGCGAGATCGGTGGCGCGCACGGGCAACTGTTCTATTACGAGGACTGGCGCTCCGCCGCGCAAGCAGAAGCGCGTCCGGCCGCGGACCCCGACCTGTTTGCGGCGATCGCGAAGTACCCGGTCGACCGCCCGCCGGTGCCGGTATCGACCGGCGACAGCGCCGGGCTGATCTTTCACACCTCGGGAACCGAGGGCGAGCCGAAAGGCATCGTCCACTCGTCCCGCGGCTTCCTGACCAACGCGCAGAACGCGGTGGCGATTTTCGAAATAGGCCCGCAAGACGTGCTGCTCGAGTACCGTCCCTACAGTTGGGCGGCGCCGTTCTGCTTCGGGTGCCTGACGCTGCTGTTCTCGGGGGCGACGGTCGTCTTCGCCAAGAAATTTTCGCGCAGCCGATTCTTCGATTGGATCAGGGATTACCGGGTCACCGTCGTCGGCGGCATCCCGGCGGTCTTCAACGCGCTGTTGAGCGCCGGGGAGCGGGTGAAGAGGTCCGACATTCCGTGGCTGAGATTCATCACCAGCAGCACTGCGCCGCTGCCGGCCTCGCAGCAAAAAAGATTCGTCGAGACCTACGACATCCCGATCGTCACACTGTACGGAGCGACCGAAGGCGGCTGGATGGCGTTTACGCCCCCCTCCAGCCCGAGGATCGGGAGCGTCGGTAAGCCGGCGGCATGTGCCGAGATGCGGATCGTGGACGAAGCGGGCAAGGCACTGCCGGCGGGAACGGTCGGGGAAATCGAGGTCGGAGGGGTGCAGCGCGCGATCGGATACCTGCTTCCCGACGGCAGCGTGCAGCCGTACTCGTCGGGGCGAATCCGCATCGGCGACCTCGGCGTCATCGACGCGGACGGATACCTCTACATCACCGGGCGCAAGAAGGACCTGATCATCCGGGGCGGCGAGAACGTCGCGCCTGCCGAGATTGACAACGTGCTGCTATCGCATCCCGACATCGCCGACGGTGCCGCTCTCGGCGTGCCCGATCCGATCTATGGCGAAGAAGTCGTGTGCTTCGTCGTTCCCAAGGAAGGGCGAGCGTTGGGAAAAGACGAGGTGCTGCGCTACTGCAGCGAGCGCCTGGCGAAATTCAAGGTGCCGCGCGACGTATTTTTCGCGGACTCGATTCCGAAAGGAGAGCACGGCAAAGTTCGTCGCCGGGAGATGTTGGAAATCTGGCACGGACTCAAGAGCGGCGGCAAAGCCGCCGCGCAACGCTGATTCGAAGGAGGTCCCAAATGACACTGCTGTCGCGCATCGCGCTTATCGCGCTCCTCGCACTACCGCAACTGGTTCTCGGTCAAACGTTCCCCTCGAAGCCGATCCGCCTAATCGTGCCGTACGCCGCGGGCGGCGCGGTCGACGCGCTTTGCCGCCCGCTCGCCCAGAAGATCACCGAACTGACGGGGCAGCCGGTGATCGTGGACAACCGTCCCGGCGCCAATGCCACGCTAGGCACGAACATCGTCGCCAGGGCGGCGCCCGACGGCTACACGATCGTGATGAGCTCGATCAATCACTACATCGTTCCGTTCTTCTCGAAGAACGTGCCGTACGACGCGGTACGCGATTTCACGCCGATCATAATCGCCACCGTCGTTCCGAACGTCATCGCAGTGCATCCGTCGTTGCCGGTGAACTCGATCCGCGAGCTGATTGATTACGCGAAGAAGAATCCGGGGAAGGTGTTTTACGGCACTACCGGCATCGGCTCGACGCACCAGTTGGGCGGCATCATGCTCGGGCAGATGGCTAGAATCGAGATCGAACACGTGCCCTACAAGGGCGGCGCCCCGACCATCAACGATGTGCTCGCGGGATCGATTCCGATGGCGATCCTCACGGCGACCACCATCCTGCCGCACGCGCGCGCGGGCAGGCTGCGCGCGCTCGCAGTTATCGAAGGCAAGCGCGCTCGCGCCGCCCCCGAGTTGCCGTCGGTCGGCGAGACCGTGCAAGGATACGCGGTTCCCGATACCTGGCTCGGTGTGCTCGCGCCCGCCAACACCCCGCGGCCGGTCGCGGAGAGCCTGAACTCGATCATCAGGAAGGCGATGCACGCGCCGGACGTGAAGCCGCGCATCGAGGCGCTCGGCATGGAGGTCACCGGCAACACGCTCGACGAGTTTGCGGCGACGGTGCGTTCTGACGTCGAGGTGTTCAGGAAGATCCTGACGACTGCCGGCATCAAGCCTGAATAGCGCCTCTGTCGAAAAGCTCCGCCACCCGGCTCGCCAAGAGGCGTTTCGGAGGAACAAGTACGTGGAGCGTAAGGAGCGTATCGGCGTGGTGGGCGCGGGCTTGATGGGCCGGGAAATCGCGCTGGTCTTCGCGTTGGCCGGCTATCAGGTGCTGCTGGCGGATCAATCTGCCGAAGCGCTCGAGGTGGCCATCGCGCGTCTCCGCGAAATCGTGGACAAGGGCATTGCGCGCGCCCTCTATCAAGCAGGTGACAAGGGCGCGCTCGGCCGCATAGCGACGACCATCGATCTGGCGGATTTCTTCGATCGGGATTTCGTCACCGAGGCCGTCTTCGAGCGCGAGGATGTGAAGGCTTCGGTCTACGCGCGGCTCGATGCTGTCTGCAAGCCCTCCTGTTTGATCGCCACCAATACCTCGACAATCCCGATCGCTGTGCTCGCGTCGCATGTCGGGGCGGCGCGACGCCGCAACTTTGTCGGGACGCATTACTTCTCGCCCGTATCGCGGATGAAGCTAGTCGAAGTCGTGCCTGGCATCGAGACAGCCGTCAAAACTGTCGAGGTCGCGATGCGGTTCTGCCGCGACGTCGGCAAGACGCCCATCGTCATCAAGGACGTGCCGGGTTTTGCCGTGAACCGCTTGCTGCACGTGCTCATGATAGAAGCGGTGCGGTTGGTCGAGGAGGAGGTTGCGACGCCCGAAGATATCGACGCCGCCTGCAGGCTCGGCCTTGGCCATCCCATGGGGCCGTTCGAACTGATGGATTTGACGACGTCCAGCCTGTGCCTGCAGGCGCAGCAGATCATGTTCGACGCTTATGGCGAGCGCTTTCGGCCGCGCCCACTGCTGAAGCAGCGCGTGCAGGCGGGTTATATTGGCGGCCGCGGCAAGCCTGGCTGGCGCAATCGCGACTCGAACTGCGATTCGTCTTAACCCCTGATGATCCGCGGCAGCATCAGCTGGTGCCGCGGGCAGATGGATTCCGGATTCTGGTAGACGGCACCGGCAAACGCCTTGAGGTAGCCGCGTAGCGCGGCGAGATTCACGATCTCGTCGACGAAGCCGTAGCGCGCGCAGTACGCCGGGCGCGAGGTGTCGTAGTACTTCTGCGCCATCTCGTTCATCTTCTGCGCGACCGGCTCGAGCGGCTTGCCGGCATCCTTCTCCTTGACCGCGCGGCGCGCGTAGGTGGCGACCGCGGCGGTCTCGCCGTGCATGACGTAGATCTCGGTGGCGGCGGTCCCGAGCGTGAAGGCGTTGTGGCGGTTGGCGGTCGGGCCGCCCATGATGTAGTGCGCCGCGGCGCTGCCCTTCCTGAGCACGACCAGCATCATCGGCACGTCGGTCTGCTGGATCGAGTAGATGAGCGACTGCCCGAGTCCCAGCAGCTCCGCCTTCTCCGCGGCGTCGCCCACGTCGATACCGGTGGTGTCCTGGAACCAGATCACCGGCACGCGGTCGCGCCCGCAGTGGACGACGAACTCGTTCATCTTGATGAGGCCCTGGCGGTAGAGCTTGCCGCCGATGCCGGGGTAATCGGCGTATTCCGGATAGCCTTTGGGCAGCAATCCCTGCCGGTTGCCGATCGCGCCGAGCAGCATGCCGTCGATCTTGACCAGACCCGTGTACACCTCGGGGCCGTAGCCGGGCCTGAATTCCATGTGCTCGCTCGCGTCCACCAGCCGCGCCAGGATGTCGTCGAAGACATAGCCCTCCTTCTGGTTGAAGGGCAGCAGGTGGTAGAGGTCGCCCGCCGGCAGCCGCGGCTCCGCGGGCTCGGCGACGCGAAAGAACATCGGGTCGTAGGCCGGGATCGCGCGCATGTATTCCTTGATGCCCTCGAGCACGCCTTCTTCGTCGTCATAGACGCGGCTCAGGAAGCCGGTCTCGCCATAGTGCGTCTCGATGCGCCCCGGCGGGCGCTCCTTGATGTCGCGGGCTCGCGCGATCAGCTCCTCCAGCCCGGCGACGTCGAAGCCGCCGCGCGGCGACATGCCCGACACGATGCCGGCGCCGCCGACCGCCAGGTTGGCGTCCTTGTGGGCGAGCAGGATGGTCGGGCTGATGGCCTGGTAGCCGCCGCCCGCCGGGTTGGTGCCGTAGATGCCGGCGATGATCGGGATCCCGGCCTGCTCCAGCTCGGCGTGGCGGTAGAACGGCGTGCCGCCGCCGCGCCGGTCGGCGTAGAACTTTTCCTGCTCGGGCAGCTTGACGCCGCTGCAGTGGACCAGCCATACGAGCGGGATGTGCAGCCGCCTGGCGAGGTTGGTGACGCGCAGGATGTTCTCCGACTGACCGGCGATCCAGGCGCCGGCGAGCACCTTGTTGTCGAAGCCGATGATCACCGCCCAGCGTCCGGAGATTTTCCCGAGGCCGTCGACCACGTTGGTGGTGCCCTCCTCGTTGTCGCGCGGGTTGTAGAGACTGTGCAGCGGATGCCAGCTGCCCGCATCGACCAGCGCTTCCAGGCGCTGCCAGACGGTGAGCGCGCCGCGCTTGTTGATCTCGGCCGCGGGCAGGCCGACGCCCTCCTTCGCCTTGCGCGCCGCCGCGATCTCCGCCTCGAGCGCCTCCAGCCTGGCGCGGCTTTCCTGCGTGCGCGCGATGCGGTTTTCCTTCAGCTCCTTGCCGAAACCCGGCATCTTTTCGAAGTACGGTCTCATGGCTACTCGCGGTTGGGCGTGTGGCCGCAGGCCATGCCCGAGATGATGATTTTCTGGATGTTCGAAGTCCCTTCGACCACCTGCAGCGATTTCGCGTCGCGGTAGAAGCGCTCGGCCGGGAACTCGGTGGAAAAGCCGTACGAGCCGTAGATCTTCATGCACTCGTTGGCCGCGTGAACCGCCGCTTCGGATGCGGCGAGCTTCGCCACCGAGGTCTCATACTGGTTCGGCTTGCCCTGGTCCTTGAGCCAGGCGGCGCGGTACACCAGCATCTGCGCCGCGTGGTGCTCGACCACCATCTCGGCGATCTGCGCCTGGACCATCTGGTGCTGCGAGATCGGCTTGCCGAACTGCGTGCGCTCATTGGCGTACTTGATCGCCAGATCGAGCGCGCCGCCGGCCACGCCGAGCGCGCCTGCCGCGCAACCGAGGCGCGTCTGGTTGAGCTGCCACATGCAAATTCGCCACCCGTCCTCCGGATTGCCGAGCACGTTCTCCTTGGGCACCTGCATGCCCTCGAACACGAACTCGCCGGTCGGCGCGCAATGAAGCCCGAGCTTGGTCTCGATCGCGCGCGCGCTGCAGCCCTTCATCTTCTTCGGCTCGATGATGAAGGCGGTGATGCCTTTGTTGCCCTTGGACTTGTCGGTGTAGGCGTAGAGCAGCCCCGCGTCGCCGACCTGCGCCTGGGAGATCCACATCTTGTTGCCGTGTACTTCCCAGTGATCGCCCTTGTCGATGGCATGGGTCTTCATGCTGGCGACGTCCGAGCCGGTGTTCGGCTCGGTCATGGCGAAAAAACCGAGCTGCGTGCCGGCCACCCAGCCAGGCACGTACTTTCGCTTCTGCGCCTCGGTGCCGAACCTGCACATGGCGAGCGCCGGACCGAGATTCTGCATGTTGAAGGGCAGCCGCCACGACGCCGACACCCTGGCGATCTGCTCGGCCATCAGCACCGATTCCATGAATCCCATGCCGCTGCCGCCGTATTCCTCGGGCAGCGCGCAGGAAAAGAAGCCCAGCGCGCCCATCTTCGCCACGCGATCGGCCCTGAACTCGTGCTTGCGCTCCTCCTCCTCCAGCGTCGGCGCGATCTGCTCGGCGGCGAATCGCCGCGCCGTGTCCTGGATCAGTCGCTGCTCTTCGCTGAGCTCGAAATTCATCGCTGGCTGCCTCTCGCCTCGCAGTTCGTCACTCGAGCACGACCAGAACGTCGTCCTCGGCCACCTTGTCCCCTTTCTTGACCCTCACTTCGCTGACCGTGCCGGCTCTTGGCGCGAAGATCGCGTTCTCCATCTTCAACGCCTCGATGATCACCAGCTCGTCGTCTTCCTCGACCTTGCTTCCCGCCTCGACGAGCACCGCCCAGATGTTGCCGGCCAGCGGGGCGCGGATCTCTTCGGCCATGGTGTTCCCCTTTCGACGATGGTTGCTTGAGCTTGATCAAACTGCTGCCCGCCGCCCACGGCGGCAGCACGGCGGATGTTGCCCGCGCCCCGACG
>DATEUJ010000176.1:0-6439 GCA_035283185.1 Anaerolineae bacterium
GGAGCGGAAGTCGTTTTCACACGCGGATGGGGGCGGTAGCTTTACCGATGAACCCTTGTGAAGGCGCTAGCGTGAACCTTCGCAAGGGTGATTCGTATGGAAGGTGAAGCATGGCTGTTCAGACGAAAACGCAAGCCTTAGCGCGCAGGCTGACCCCTACCGAGGCTGCCGAGCTGGCCGAGCGGGCACGCTATCGCGCCATCGGCGCGATCATGATCGTGCTCGGGCTGGGCGGCTACCTGCTGTTTGCCAATAGCGTCGATCCGGAGCTGGTCAGCACCTTCGGCATGAGTCGAGGCGGCTCGACTGTGAGGGTAGAGGACTGGGTCGTGCCGACTTATTCGACGGTGGCGCTTTTGTCGGCGCTGTCGGTTTTCGCCGGAGCTTACCAGTTCGTGCGAGGCTTCGCCCGGTTGGCCAACGCGATCTTCGGCCTGATCATTCTCCTGTTCGTTTTCTCGTTCCTGACATGGGCGACGCGCGACCAGTCGATCAACCTGGTCGGCATGCTCGACGCCGCCGTCGAGCGGGCCGTGCCGCTGGCGCTGGGCGCGCTGTCGGGCGTCCTGTCCGAGCGAGCCGGCGTGGTGAATATCGCCATCGAGGGCATGATGCTGTCCGGCGCGATGTTTGGCTCGCTGATCGGCAGCGTCAGCCAGAGTGCGTGGGGCGGACTCGCGGCGTCGGTGCTGGTCGGCCTGCTGTTGTCGCTGTTCCACGGCGTCCTGTCGATACGCTACAAGGTCGATCAGATCATCAGCGGCGTCGTGATCAATATCTTCTCCATCGGCATCACGAGCTTTATCTCGGCCAAGTTCCTCCAGCAGTTCCAGGCGCTCAACAGCCCGCCGCGCTTCCCGACGACGCCCATCCCGGTCTTGTCCGACATCCCGATCGTGGGCGAAATCCTGTTTAACGGCAACATGTTCCTGTACGCGATGTACGTCTTCTTGATTCTCGTGCACGTCGGGCTGTTTTACACGCGCTGGGGGCTGCGCACACGGGCCGTGGGCGAGCATCCCAAAGCCGCCGACACGCTGGGCGTCAACGTCTTCCGCACGCGCTACACGGCGGTGCTGTTGAGCGGCATGATGGCCGGGTTTGCCGGCGCGTACTTCACGCTTGGCTCGGTCGGTCGCTTCGAGGAATTGATGACTGCGGGGCGCGGCTTCATCTCGCTGGCGGCGATGATCTTCGGCAAATGGATGCCTTTCGGCGCGTTCGGCGCGGCGCTCATCTTCGGCTTCGCCGAGTCGCTGCAGGGCAAGCTGGCGATCCTCAAGGTGCCGATCCCCTCGCAGTTCTTGCTGATGGCGCCGTACGTCGCGACGATGATCGCCCTGGCCGGCTTGATCGGCCGCACCACGGCGCCGGCGGCGGACGGGCAGCCGTATGAGAAGGAGTGATTAGTCAGCAGTAATCAGTTATCAGTAATCAGTTATCAGTAATCAGTCAGCAGTAGTCGGATGTGTGCTTCCCTGATGGAGGGCAGGCTCAGCAGATCACGGATTTGACTCGTAGTAGCGACTTTAGTCGCTGTCTTGCTGGAAAGAACTTCTCGCCGTCTCTGAGACGTTCATCGAGTGGAACTTGGGCCGCACACCGACCGAAATCCTGATCGAACTGGCCTCTATGCAGTCCGAACTCCGCTCGTGGTGGAGGGGCTGGGATATGGCAGCTCAATCCTCCGTCTTGCGCACCTTGCTCTCTCGCCGCGCGCGCCAGATGTCCGACCGCGTCCTCGAATTGTCCGGCCTGCTGAACTCTAACTCCCCACTCTAACTCCCCACTCTAACTCATGAGCGACTTCTGGATCGAAACCGTCCCCCCCGACGCTGCGACCGGCGCGGTGAAGCAAGAGTACGACGCGGCGATCAGGCGCGCCGGGCGCATCTGGAACATCGTCCGCGTGATGAGTCCGAATGCCTCGCTGATGCGCACGTCGATGGCGTTTTACTCGGCGCTGATGGTCGGCCCGTCCGGGCTGAGCCGCGTGCAGCGCGAGGCGCTCGCGACGATCACCTCGCAGGCCAATCACTGCCATTACTGAACCATCGCGCACGCGCACGATCTCCGTGAAGAGGTCGCCAAAGAGCATCCGGATTGGGACGATGCGCGCGTGCTGTCGTATGTCGCGGCGATCGTGCGCGATTTTCGGACAGCGCCGATCGACGAGCCGACGCGCGCGCTGCTGCGCTTCGCCGTGCAGCTCACCCGCTACGATCCCGTGCCCGCGCCCGCCGACCTCGACGCCCTGCGCGCACACGGTTTCTCCGACGCCGACATTCACGACGCGGCGCAGATCATCGGTTACTTTAATTACATCGTGCGCGTCGCCGATGCGCTCGGCGTGCCGCTCGATCCCTGGCTGGTTAAGTTTGAGGCGCAAATGAAGGAAGCCGAGGCGGCGCTTGCCTAGAGCGGATTCCACTTTGATTTACGCCGGAGTCGAGGCTTCAGCCGGAAACCGCCTAAAGGCTCGACTCCGGATTGGCGTACACGCAATCGGAATCCGCTCTAGTATGCTCTCGACGAAGAGGTAACTGCTCAGCCACTTGTGGCGCGTCAATCCGAACAACCACTTGTGACGTGTCATTCCGAACGCAGTGAGGAATCTCTACTCCGATCGCACCATGAACTCTACCCGGCTGTACACCGACCTCGCCTCGTGGTGGCCGCTCCTCTCAACGCCGGCCGACTACGCCGAAGAGGCGGCATTCTTCCGGCAGCTTCTCATGGATGCCTGCAACCGTCCGCCTCGCACCGTGCTCGAGCTGGGCAGCGGCGGCGGCAACAACGCCTCGCACCTCAAAGCCCACTTTCAAATGACGCTGGTCGATCTCTCGCCGGGGATGCTCGCCGTGAGCCGCGCGCTCAATCCCGAATGCGAGCACGTCGAGGGCGATATGCGCAGCGTGCGGCTGGGCCGCCTTTTCGACGCCGTGTTCGTCCACGACGCGATCGAGTATATGACGACCGAGAGCGACCTGCGCGCCGCGATGGAGACCGCCTTCGCCCACTGCCGGCCGGGCGGCGCCGCGTTGTTCGTCCCCGATCACGTTCGCGAGACGTTTCAACCCGAGACGAAGCATGGCGGCCACGACGGCGACGGACGAAGCATGCGATACCTGGAGTGGACGTACGATCCTGATCCTTCCGATACAACTTACCTGACCGACTTCGCCTATCTTCTGCGCGAGGCGGATGGATCGGTGCACGCCGAGCACGACCGGCACGTATGCGGCCTGTTCGGGCGCGAGGACTGGCTGAGGCTCCTTCACGGAGTCGGGTTTCAGCCGCGCGTGGTGACGGACAACTACGACCGAGAGGAGTTCGTCGCCATCAAGCCTGGCGCTTCTGGTGAGCATTCAGATCTTGCCACGGAGACACAGAGGCACAGAGAAGATGCCTCTTAGAGCCTGTTTCTTAAAGGCACTTCTGCCGCTACATCTGGCGGTCAGTGGGCATGGCTACCGCCACATGTTGGACGGTTTTCGCATTCACAAACAGGCTCTTAGGCAACTATGACGATCCTCTATTCCCGCGTCGAAGAAGGCCTGCGGCGAGGCTTCAAGAAGGTTCTCAACCCCTTCATGCTGACGATGTGGCGGCTCGGTCTGGGCCAGTGGTTCAACGTGTGGCCCGACGTGGGCGGACGCGTCATGGTTATCACCCACGTCGGGCGCAAGTCCGGCGCGGCCCGGCGCACGCCCGTCAACTACGCCATCGAAGGCGGCGACATATATTGTGTCGCCGCGTTCGGATCGATCTCCGACTGGTATCGCAATATCTGCGCCAACCCGAATGTGGAAGTGTGGCTGCCGAATGGCTGGTGGGCGGGAACGGCCGAGGACGTGTCCGACGATCCGCGCCGCCTGTTCCTGATGCGGCAAGTGCTGATCGGCAGCGGCTTCGCCGCGCGCGTGGCAGGTATAAATCCGTATTCCATCGGCGATGCGGAACTCGATGCGACGACAACCAGATATCGACTCGTGCGCATCCGGCGCAGCGAAGCGTGCACCGGACCCGGCGGCCCCGGCGACCTGGCCTGGGTGTGGCCAGTGGCGACGATCATCCTGCTGTCCCTGGCGCTCTTTCGGCGGAAGCAGTGATCCCCTTTTCGTGTGCCATCATCAGACAGGCACACCTTGCCGAAACGCCGCGATGTTGGTACAATGCGATTTAATTGGCGACTGTGAAAGTCTTTGACAGGGACCCAGCGCCGAAAGGCGGCGCAGAGAGCCGGGCGCGTTCCCCTTTAGCCGTGAACGCATGTGAGAGCCTGGCGCCATCCCCTTCGGCGCGAGCCACCCTCGAGACGCGAGAAGAAAGTCCGCAGGACGAGTAGAACTCGCCGGGCACTCCCGTTACCGAGACGCGCTGGTCACAAGGGCTTAAACCTTGCGCAGGTTCAGAACCTTCGCAAGGTTTTATAGGAAGCGCCAGCGCTTGAGGTTCGATCCGCGAGGGTCGGACGAATTGAGGTGGTACCACGGGTTACGGCTCGTCCTCAGCTTCACGCTGAGGACGAGTTTTTATTTAGAGTGGATTCCACTTTGATTTACGCCGGAGTCGAGCCTTCAGGCGGTTTCCGGCTGAAGGCTCGACTCCGGATGGGCGTACACGCAATCGGAATCCGTTCTAGGTCGATGTGAAGGAAGAGAGCGCTGAAAGCGAACGAGCTGAGAGAACGCTACCAGCAATTCTTCGAAGCGCGCGGCCACAAGCGCATCCGCTCCGCGCCACTATTGCCCGAAAATGATCCCACTGTGCTCTTCACGACAGCCGGTATGCATCCGCTCGTGCCGTTTCTGCTCGGCGAGCCGCACCCGCTGGGCAAGCGGCTGGTAAACGTGCAGAAGTGCATTCGCACCAACGACATCGAGGAAGTCGGCGACGTCTCTCACCTGACGTTCTTCGAGATGCTCGGCAACTGGTCGCTGGGCGACTACTTCAAGCCGGAGTCGCTGACATGGAGCTACGAGTTCGTCACGCGGGAACTCGGCCTCGACCCGGCTCGCCTGGCGGTGACGGTGTTCGAGGGCGACGAAGACGCGCCGCGCGACGACGTCTCGGCCGGCATCTGGCGCAGCCTGGGTATCCCCGGCGAGCGCATCTTCTTCTTGCCCAAAGCCGACAACTGGTGGGGGCCGGCAGGCGCAACCGGGCCGTGCGGGCCGGACTCGGAGATCTTTTTCGACACGGGCCGGCCCGATCATCCCGGCTGCCGGCCGGGCTGCTCATGCGGCAAGTGGTTTGAGATCTGGAACAACGTGTTCATGGAGTACAACAAGACCGCCGATGGACGCTACGTGAAACTCCGGCAGCAGAACGTCGACACGGGCATGGGCGTCGAGCGCACGCTCGCCGTGCTGAACGGGTACGACGACACCTTCAGGATCGAGACAATCCGGCCGCTCGTCGAGCGCATCGAGCAGCTCTCTGGCCGGCGCTACGCCGACAACCCTGTTCCGTTCCGCGTGATCGCCGACCATCTCCGCGCGTCGACCTTCGCCATCGCCGACGGCGCGACGCCCTCGAACGTCGAGGCAGGCTACGTCGTGCGGCGGCTCATCCGGCGCATGGTGCGCTACGGCCGCGACCTGGGCATCCGGCGCAACTTCTGCGCCGGGCTGTCGAGCGTGGTCGTCGCGCTCTTCGCCGGCGTGTATCCCGAAATCGAGCAGAACCGCGCTCGCATTCAGGATGAGCTTGACCGTGAAGAAACCAGGTTCAAGCGCACGCTCGAGCGCGGCCTGCGCGAGTACCACAAGGTTGCCGAGCGCACGGCCGGCGCGGGCAGTCGCGTCATCTCCGCAGCCGACGCCTTCAACTTGTTCGAGACATTTGGCTTCCCGCTGCCGTTCACCGTCGAGCTGGCGCGCGAGCAGGGGCTTGGCGTGGATGAAGTCGGTTTCGAGGCGTTCTACCAGGAACACAAGGACATCTCGCGGCGGGGCATGGCGCAGAAGTTCAAGGGCGGACTGGCCGATCACGCCGAAGCGACGACGCGCCTGCACACCGCCACGCACCTGCTGCACCAGGCGCTGCGCCAGGTGCTCGGGCCGGCTGCCCGCCAGATGGGATCGAACATCACCGCCGAGCGTCTGCGCTTCGATTTCTCGCACCCCAACCGGTTGACGCCTGAACAACTGAGGGAAGTCGAGGAAATTGTGAACGAGCACATCCGCAGCGACCTGCCCGTGTCGATGGAGGTCACGAGCCTGGAGCAGGCCCTGCAATCCGGCGCGCTGGCGTTCTTCGGCGAGAAGTACGGGGATCAGGTGAAGGTGTACAGCATCGGCTCGTTCTCGAAGGAAGTGTGCGGCGGCCCGCACGTGGCGCACACCGGCGTGCTCGGCCGGTTCAAGATCACAAAGCAGGAGTCGATCGGGCAGAGCGTCCAGCGTGTACGCGCGGTATTGGAGTGAACGAGCGT
>DATEUJ010000177.1:0-2720 GCA_035283185.1 Anaerolineae bacterium
CGCCTGGGTGATGTTCATTTGCAACAACGCCGACCAGGCGTCGAACATCAGGCTTTACGACGACGCCGACAACATCCTCGGAACCGTCGTGCTTGACCACGACCAAGTGCAGTTCCCGGCCTATCGCGTGGCCGCCGTGCCATTCGAGCGGGCGATCCTGCTTCACCGAAATCAGAATTACCGCGTCGCCTTTGCACCGACGACGACGGCCACGCACTTCGTGCCCTACCAGCAGGTCGATAGCGCAAGCCGGATCTTCGCAGTCCGGAACGGAGGCGGTGGCATGGGCCGCACGCAGCGCACGGACGGCGGCTCTTGGTCGGACGAGCAAACCGAGCGTGTGGCGGCCGGTGTCGTGCTGATGGCAATCAACGACGCGACGCCAGTCACGGTGAGTTGGATGCCCCAAAGCCGCAGCGTCGGCGAGGAGCCGCCGCTGATCCTCCCAAGATAAAGGGACAAGGGAGATGTCAACAATACTTTGGTGTCCGTCCAGCGGATCGGCTCCAGTCAGCCCGACACCCGACAGTGGAACATGGACTCTCCACGTCAACAGCGTGAGTCGTCCGCTCAACTTCACGCAAGGCGGCACCGCGCTAACCACTCTCGCCTACAACCCGGACGCGGCCGACCATCTCGTGAACGGCAATTCGATGGTGGCTCAGTTCGTCAGCCAGATCCTCCCGCCTCAGGCCATCGCGGCGCAACAGATCGGATGGGGCACGGAGATGCTTGAGGTTGCAGCGAGCAACAACCTGTTCCCGATGCTCAGGCTCTACGGCGTGAATGTCGCCGGCACGACCAACCTCGGCACGATTCTGGCGGGCACGCGACAAGCAACCGAACTAGGCACAAGCCTCACAGGGCAAGCGTACGTTCAGGCCGGATCCGCCGTTACGTTCAATGAGCCATGGCGTTTGGTGGCCGAATGGGGCGTGGGGGGATTGCCGGTTAACACCGCTACCGATACCCACAACGCCAGCATTGTCTTTGGCGATCCGCTCGCCACTGGGCCTATGACTCTCATCCAGAATCAGGACACGGGCAACGCTCCTGCGGTGATCGTGTTCTCGGCCGACATCATCACGAGCTTTGGCGGCCCTGTCGCCGCCTATGGAATGGGGATCTGAGATGGCAGCACCCTACAATCCACCGAAAAAGAACGAGGACTTCCTCATCCGCATCGCGCTGGTCGATGCTAACGATCCCCGCAGCTTCAAGTCGAGCCCCACGATCGCCGCGGGAGACTTCAAGGTCACCACGGATGCGGGCGGCCTGGGCAACCTCGCGACGTTGCCGTCCGTGTCGCCCGCCGCGAGCGTCTGCGTCCTCGTGACCCTGTCGGCGTCCGAGATGAACGGCGACGTGATCACCGTCGTCGGCATCGACCAGACGAATCCGAAGGAGTGGTGCGATTTCGTTGTGAGCATCCCAACGACTCAGTAACAGGCCCATGGCGCGGTACAAGGGATTCTTCGGGAGCACCTCAGCACCTCCGACGCCAAACAATTTCGATTGGGTGCCGAAGCCCTATCCCGTCGCCCTCCCGCGAAAGGCTACCCCGCGCCAGGGCGTGTCCGCGCCGGCCTTCGTCGAGGGGCTGGAGAAGGATGCTCCGAGCCCTGCCGGGATGCTGCCACGGCCGCCCCGTTCAATCTTCCAGCGGAGCGGCAGCACCGGACCTGTAGCACTCATCCAGTCGCTCACCGTCTTCGCGGGCCGAGCGGCGGCGATCGCCTTCGCCGCATCCACGATCGCTTCGGCGACCAGCGCCCCGCTCGCCGATCGCGCCGCAGCGAGCGCGGATGCGCGGGCGGCTCCGGCTTCGATCCAAGAGGAGGTCAGCCTCGGCTGGCTGCGGCCTGCCGGACAGAGGATCGTCGTCCAGCGGCAGCCTACACAGCCCATAGGCTCGGTCGGCTTCGCCGTCCAGAAGGGGCGCGCGCCGACACCGATCACGGCGCCCCATCTGCCGCGAGCGGAACCGCGACAGCTCTCGAAGACCACCGCTCCCTTCGTCGTCGCCGTGTCCGTCGCTGTCGAGGCGGGACGTGCCGGGGCTGTCGCTCAGACGAGGCCCGCTGAGGCGTCTGCCTCAAGCGCGCCAGCAGCCGGGCGTGCAAGTGCGACCGGAGATGCACGACAGGCCGCAGCTTCGACCTCAACTGTCGCCAGTGCAGGTCGGGCAGGAGCATCTGGCGACGCTCGCCAAGCACCGGCTTCCGCATCCAGCAGCCCGATAGCCGGCAGAGCTGCAGCCAGTGCCGACGCAAAGACAGCGATTGCATCTGCCTCTACGGTGGCGGACGCGGGCCGGGCGGGGGCTTCGGTAGATTCGCGACCGGCAACACCCTCAGCATCGAGCGCGCCGCTCGCTCGCCGCGCTGGTGCGTCCGCGGACTCCATTCCCGCGACTGTCTCCGCGTCAAGTTCGCCCACAGCAGGACGCGCGGGTGCGAACGCCGATGCACGAGAAGCGACGGCCGCTGCCTCAACGGTGGCTTCTGCAGGACGAGCGGCGGTGTCGGCTAATGCTCGCGCGGCGGCGATTTCGGCATCCAATTCACCCCTTGCGGGACGCACCGGGGCGTCTGCCGAGGCCAGAGCGACGTCCGGCTCGGCTTCTTCAAGCCCGTTCGCTGACAGGGCTTCAGCGGCGGCTGCAGCCAGGGAGGCGGGGATCGTCTCTGGCACCGCGGCTCTGGCCGATCGAGCGCCAG
>DATEUJ010000178.1:0-7051 GCA_035283185.1 Anaerolineae bacterium
AATATTCCACGCGATTTATTAAGTATATCTTGACAAATCGGCGAAATTTAGGTTACAATGTTTAACGTCACTTAAATTATAGCAGAATATAGAAGCGCGCGTTAGGAGACTTCTATGAATGAAAACCTTCCGCCTAACGAACGACCAACAGAGATATCCCGGCAGCGCAGTCCGGCTTGGCTGGCTGGCGCCGTTCTGATCATTTTTGGCGTTATTTTCCTGGTCATGAACCTCACCGGCTCCAGTATCGAAAACTGGTGGGCCGTCTTCATATTGATCCCCGCCTTCGGTTCGCTTGCCACCGCGTGGCGAATTCATCAGTCGAGCGGAGGGCGATTTACTCCTGCAGCGCGCGGCCCGCTGATCGGCGGCCTGATCCTGCTAACCGTGGCATCCGTATTCTTGTTCGACCTGGATTGGGGCGCAATCTGGCCGGTGTTCCTGATCGTCATCGGCGTGGTGGCGTTGTTTACCTCGCTATCCAGATAGTTGACTATAAGGAGGACATCATGGCACTTCGAACCTACGGCACGATGGGCGTCGACTGGGAGGAGCGCGTCAACTACGAGCGCCTGCGGACGGAGCGGCTGGCGCGCATCAAGAAGCTGCTCAAGCGGTCGGAGATCGGCGCGCTGCTGTGCTTCGATATGTACAACATCCGCTACATCACGAACACCACGATCGGCACCTGGGCGATGGACAAGCTGGGGCGCTTCTGCCTGTTGCCGCAGGACGACGATCCGATCAACTGGGATTTCGGTTCGGCGGCCAGGCATCACGCGCTGCATTGTCCCTGGCTGGGCGAAGGCCGATCGCGCGCCGGCATTTCGACGCTGCGCGGCGCGATGCCGCCCGGCGCGCACCGCGCCGAGGACGTGGCCCGCAAGATTCGGATCGAGCTGGAAGAGCGCGGCCTGCTCCACGAGCCGCTCGGCGTGGACATGGTCGAGCCGCCGGTGCTGTTCGCGCTGCAAAAGGAAGGCATCCAGGTCGTCGACGGGCAGCAGTTGATGATGGACGCTCGCGCGATTAAGACGCAGGACGAGATCACCTTGCTCAACATGGCCTGCATGATGGTCGATGCGGCTTACGAGGAACTGTACCGCGCGATGAAGCCTGGCATACGCGAGAACGAATGCGTGGCGCTCGTCAGCAAGGTCCTCTACGAGCTTGGCTCGGAGCACGTGGAGGGCGTCAACGCGATCTCCGGCGAGCGGTGCAGCCCACACCCGCACATCTTCAGCGATCGTGCCCTGCGCCCCGGCGACCCGGCCTACTTCGATATTCTGCACGCGTATATGGGCTATCGCACCTGCTACTACCGCACGTTCGTCGTCGGCTCGGCCTCGCAGGCGCAGGTGGACGCCTACAAGCGCTGCCGTTACTACCTCGATGCGGCTATCAACATGATCAGGCCCGGCGTGACCACCGCCGATGTGGCCAAGCTGTGGCCGAAAGCGCAGGAATTCGGCTTCCCCAACGAAGAGGCGTGCTTCGCATTGCAATACGGACATGGCGTCGGCCTCGCCATCTGGGAGAAGCCGGTCTTCAGCCGCCTGGTGTCCTTCGACAGCCCACAGGTGATCGAAGAGGGGATGGTGTTCGCGCTCGAAACCTTCTGGCCCGCGTCCGATGGCTGGTCGGCGGCCCGCATCGAAGAGCAGCTCGTGGTCACGAAAGACGGCTGCGAAGTAATCACGCGCTTCCCGGCCGAGGAATTGATGATCGCCGGCGTGAAATACTACACCGCGACCGGCCCGCTGCCCGGCATCCGCGAAACACAGTCGCACAAGAACGTAGTGAGCAGTAATCGGTAATCAGTAATCAGTAATCAGTTATCAGTTATCAGTGGGCAATGCTCACTGGCTACTGGTCACTGTTGACTGGTGACTGTTCACTGTTCACTGATCACTGTTCACTGATCACTGGGGGCAGATATGCATTACGTTTCCAAGATCAACGAAGCGGCTGCGCGGACGCCGAAACTGTACGAGAAACACAGCGCCGGTTTCCGGCGAGCGGCCTACGTGGATCACACGATCGGCTCGGTGCACATGGGCACGGGCATTTGCACTCTGGAGCCTGAAGGCGTGATCCAGCCGCACGTCCACTCGTTCGAGGAGAGTTTCTACATTCTGGAAGGGGATGTCATCGCCCAGATCGGCGAGCGGGAAGTTGCGCTGGGTCCCGGTCACTTTGGGTTGATCGGCACGGGCGCCCGGCACGCCTGGCGCAATACGGGCGATAGGATCGTTCGCTGGCTGGAGATGCAAGCGCCCCAGCCACGTCCCTTCGACTCCGCTCCCCACTCCCTTCGGTCGGGGACTTCGCAGGGCAGGCCCCTCGATTACGGCCGCGATACGTTCTTCGTCGTCGGCGATGTCCTCACGCAGGCCGCGCCGCCCAACCCGCACGATCCGGGCGACATGCTGATCGGCCACTTCGACGAGTCGCAACTGCCGCGTCCCGGCGGGCCGTCGCAAATGGAAGGCTTCAATCCGGTCACCGGCGTGGCGATCAAGATGTTCGTCGATCGCTCCTTCGGCGCGATTCATCAATCGCTGTTCCTCATCCAGTACCAGCCCGGCGCAAAGATCGATCCGCACGATCACACCTTCGAGGAATCCTACTTCATCGTCAGCGGGCGCGTGCGCGCGACGGCAGATGGCGAGACACACGATCTGGAGCCGGGCAGCGTGATCTGGACGGGCGTCGGCTGCTTGCACAGCTTCGCGAATGTGAGCGACGAGCCGGTGCGCTGGATCGAGACGCAGGCGCCGCTGCCACCGGCCAGGGAGGTCTTCCGATTCGAAAGAGACTGGGCGCAGTACGCCGCGAACACGCCGATGTAGCAGATGGCAGATGGCAGATGGCAGGTAGCAGATAGCAGATGGCAGATGGCTGATGGCTGATGGCAGATAGCATGAGCGACTGGAGAGGCTAGTCGATGCGAGACCTGACCGAACACAATATCACCGACGCAGTCCTGAGCGGCTTTGCCGACGCGAATGATGCGCGGCTCAAAGAGATCATGACCAGTTTGGTCAAGCACCTGCACGCCTTCATCAAAGAGGTGAATCTGACCGAGGCGGAGTGGATGGCGGGTATTCAGTTCCTCACCGCCGCCGGCCACATGTGCGACGCCAATCGGCAGGAATTCATCCTGCTCTCCGATACGCTGGGCGCGACGACTATCAAAGACTTGATCAACAACCGCAAGCCGGAGGGCATGACGGAGTACACGATCTTCGGCCCGTTCTATCGTGATGGCGCGCCGGAGCTGCCGCTCAATGCGAGCATCGCCGGAGATATTCCAGGTGAGCCTGTCATCGTCTCGGGACGCGTGCTCGCGCCAGGTGGCGCATCGCTGGCGGAGGCGCTGCTCGACGTCTGGCATTCTGACGCCGAAGGGTTCTACGATGTGCAGATCCCCGCGCTGACCGGCCTGAACCTGCGTGGCCGCTTCCGCACCGACGCCCAGGGCCGTTACGCCTTCCGCACCATCAAGCCCGCCTACTATCCCATCCCCATCGATGGGCCGGTGGGCAAGATGCTGATCGCGCTGGGCCGCCATCCGTATCGCCCGGCGCACATCCACTTCATCGTCATGGCAGACGGCTACAAGCCGCTGACGACGGAGCTGTTTGTCGAAGGCGATCCCTATCTCGACTCGGATGCCGTGTTCGGCGTGCGGGAATCGCTGGTGGTGCCGTTCACGCGCCACGATTCGGCCGACGACGCCAAGCAGCGCGGCGTAACGGCGCCCTTCTACACTGTGAACTACGATTTCGTCATGGAGCCGGCCTGATGCCTCCGTTGCTCGAACTGCGCGAGGTCTCTGTAGGCAGCAGGCATGGATTGGGCTGGGCGGCGCTGCGAATCGTTCAGCAGAGCGCCCCTGAACCAGGAGGCGATTATCGAGCAAATCGAGTAACCACTCAGCCGTCATTGCGACCCCGCTGAGAAGCGCGGGGCAGGTGAGCGTAGTGTGCGACGAAGCAATCTCCTTCACTGAGAGCGATGTTTGCCGATGGTCACGGAGATTGCTTCGCAAAAAAACGCTCGCAATGACGTGGGCTGAGTAGTTACCAAATCGAAAGCATATCCGACTACACCCCCGAAGGCTGAAGCAGCGATCAGCCAATCTCGTGCGATCTCGCCACAATCCGTGGTCAATCCGTTCCCATGCCAAGGGCGAAGGAGGCAGACATGGCAGCCCAACGAACGTCATTGAAGAATGGCACTGTTCTCAGCCTCGATCCGAAGGTCGGCAACTTTAAGCAGGCCGACGTGCTGATCGAAGGCTCCAAGATCGCCGCCGTCGGGCCGAACCTCAGCGCGGCGGACGCCGAGGTGATCGACGCCTCGAACATGATCGTCATGCCGGGCTTCGTGGATACACATCGGCACATCTGGGAAGGCATTCTGCGCAACATCGGAACAGATGTCCCGCTGGAAGGTGAGGTTAGCTATCTGGCGTTCATTTTGAACGTCCTTGCGCCCGTCTATCGCCCGGAAGACGCCTACGTCGGCGACCTGGTCGGTCTCCTGGGCGCGATTGATGCCGGGATCACGACGATCCTCGACTGGTCCCATATCCAGGCCACGCGGGAGCACGCCGACGCCGTCATCCGTGCCCTGCAAGAGTCGGGTATCCGCGCCGTCTTTGCCTATGGCTACCCCTGGTGGAAGTATCCCGACGAGCATCAGGACGATTGGATCAGAGATGTCGCCAAGCAGTATTTCTCGTCGAAGGATCAGTTGCTGACGTTTGGGCTCGCGTCTCCAGGGCCGGAATTCATCCCGTTTGAGTTTGCCAAGGCTCAGTGGGAGCTGGCGCGCGAGCTTGACGCCCACATCACTGTCCACGTGGGCGTTGGCAGCTTTGGTCAGCACGGCAAGCTGGCGGAGATGGGCAGGGCCGGTCTGCTCAAGGATGACACGACATATATTCACTGCACGACGTTGAGTGATGATGAAATCCAGATGATCGTGGACACGGGCGGGACGTTTTCGCTGGCCTCCCCGGTAGAGATGATGATGGGACATGGGATGCCGCCGACCCAGCGTTTTCTGGATCGCGGCCTGCGCCCGAGCTTGAGTGTGGACGTCGAGACCAACGTGCCGAACGACATGTTCACGCAGATGCGCTCGGTCATCTCCCTGCAGCACGCTTTGCTCTTTGACCAGAAGCTGGCGGGCAAGGAGAACGTGCCCGCTCCCTTGACTACCCGCGATCTGTTGGAATTCGCCACCATCGAGGGCGCGCGCGCCAATGGGTTAGCCGACAAGACCGGCTCCCTGACGCCGGGGAAAGAGGCGGACGTTATCATGCTGCGCACGGATCGCCCCAACATCTTCCCCATCAACGATCCGATTGGCGCAGTGGTCTGGGGAATGGATACCAGCAACGTGGACTCGGTCTTTGTCGCCGGCAAGGCCCTGAAACGCAACGGGCAATTGCTGGGGGTGGATTTGAACCGGGTCCGAAAAATGGCCTACGAGTCCCGCGATTACGTGGTGTCCAAGTCGGGGTTTAAGCTCCCCGAAATCTAAACAGGAGTATGCTATGGAACTCGGCCTCAAAGGACGCACGGCGGTCATCACCGGCGGAAGCAAAGGGATCGGCAAAGCCATCGCCAAAGGACTGGCGGCGGAAGGGGTCAACGTAGTGCTGTTGGCGCGCGGCAAGGAGATGCTCGACCAGGCGGCGGAAGAAATCAAGCGCGCGAACGGCGTACAGGCATTGGCTGTGCCAACGGACATCACGAGCATGGAGCAGGTGAAAGCCGCGGCCAAGACCACGACAGACCACTTTGGCGCCGTGCATATCGTCGTGAATAACGTGCATAACCGCGTGCGTCGCCCCGGCAGCCAGCTTACCTGGTCCGACGATGAGTGGCTGGAAGACGTGGACACGAAGGCCATCGGGATGCTGCGCATCACTCAGGCCTTTTTGCCCCACATGGTCCGCGATGGGAGCGGGCGCATTATCAACATCAGCGGCGTCGCCGGCACAGGCGTGCTGTCGCCGGCCCTGACGCACGGGATCATCAACTCGGCGATGAACCACATCACGAAGTATCTGGCGGTCGAGCTGGCAGGCGAGCAGATCACGGTCAATGCGGTGGTGCCGGGGATCGTGGCGACCGAGTGGCGCGAGGTCTGGGCTGAGAACATGGCCAAGCAGCAGGGCAAGACAAAGGCTGAGTTTCTGGACGAGTACTTTCGGAAACTGGGTGTGCTAGCCGGTCGCTGGGCGAGCATGGAAGAAGTGAGCGATACGGTGGTCTTCCTCGCCTCCGATCGCGCACGTTACATCACCGGCTCGCATGTTTTTGTGGACGGCGGATTCAATGTGAACGCGCGGTAACCAATCTCAGATGGGGCGGCGTCTCTGACCCGCCCCTGCCGCACGACCGCAGGTCTCCAGCCTGGCGTGCTGGAGACCTGCGGTCGATGAGCGGCGCGGTCTGAGACCCTTCGGCTGCGCTCAGGGCAGGCTCTGTGCCGAACAAGATGAAAATATCCAGAGTTTCAACCGCCCCGATCCTCAAGCGCGTACGCGATTGCCTGTTCCAGTGTCAACGCGCGCCCTTCGTTCCACGCTACTACAAATTTTTCCTCGCCTAATTCCGCGCGCAGAGAGGTGCGCATGCTTTCATACTCAGGTTGATCCACGGGATCAATGACCGAGCCAATGGACATGCGTTGCGCAGACGCGGCACTGAGCAGGCGCACCGCTTTCTCAGGCTTTCCCTGTGCCAACGCGACCTCTGCCAGGCGCTCGAGGCACCAGGCGCTGCCGCCCTTATCCCCGATTTCCCGTCGAACTTCAAGACTCTCGCCCAGCCGTGCAACCGCTCGATCCCAATCTCCTTCGCGCATTGCAACCCAGCTCAACATGCCGAGCGAAACGCCAACGCCCCATTTGTTGCCAAGTTGCCTTCGCAGCTCCAGGCTTTCCTCAATCAGCCGTGTCGCACGCGCGTAATCACCCTGACGCATCGCTACCTCACCCAAGCCAGAAAGTTCAAAGCCGATACTCCTT
>DATEUJ010000179.1:0-76200 GCA_035283185.1 Anaerolineae bacterium
TCGGGCGTGATCAGGCCCAGCGTGTCGTAGATGCGCGCGCCGGTCGCATATCCGATCGCGCCAATGTCGCCCGCCGCTAAGACTGTCTCCGGGCCGACCTGTCCTCTCAGCGCCTCCACCGCTTCCAGGTAAGCCTGTTCGACCTTGATGTACGCCATGCGAGGCGCCGGCGCGGTCGGGCCGTGATCCGGTATCCACCACCCGCCGGCCGCCGAGGCGACGGCCACAATTGCCCCCGCAGTGAAGAGTGCATTCGCGGCGCGCGGCTGCGAGATTTCGCCGGTTACGGTGCGCCATCCCACCGCGAGCCCCAACAAGATGATGGGAAGTGGTGGGACAACGTACCAGCGAAAGATGAGCGGATTGGCCACGACGTACGCGATGACGTAAGCCGGCACGAACGCAAACATCGGCCCTGATCGCGCTTCGCGGCGAATGGCGGCAAGCGCGCCAATCGCGAAGAGCGTGGCGTACGCAGTGAGCAGCAGCAGGCCGACCACCGGACTGAAATCGCCCACGCTGGAGAACGGCACCACGAGCGTGCGCAGGAAGGTGGTCAATGCCTGCGTGGGTGACAACTGGTAAGCTACACCTTTGGCAAGGATCGATCCCGGCATCGGGCTGCCAAAGTACAGTGTGGCGAAGATCAGCCACGGCGCAAGGATCGGGACCAACGCTGCCAGACTCGCGGGCCATCGGGCCGCCGCGCGATCCTCGGGTCGGCGGACGAGCCGAATGACGACATCGGCAACAATCAACACGATGGCCACGAGCGCTTCAGGCCGCGTGAGCAATGCCAGCGCGGCCAGCGTGCCGGTTGCCCGCCATTTCCCTTCCACGTATGCCGCGAACGTCCCCAGGATCAGGGCCACAAACACCGGTGTCTCCATCCCGCCGATGGCAAACGTGACGCTCGCAGGGTGAATGGCCCAGCATGCCGCCACGGCGATTCCCACGAATGTCCTGTTGCCTAAACGCTTGCCGAGCCGATATAGTAACCATGTGCTGGTGCTGCCGGCGATTGCGTTGGTGAGCAGCGCCAGTTCAGGGTATCCGGTCGGCAGCCCGGTGGACGTGTCGCGCCAGCCGGTCAGGCCGGATTCGGCGGCCATCAGCAAGGTGTAGAGCGGCGTCGTCGTGCCCAGCACGCGCTCGCCCGTGTTGTAAACGAAGCCCTTTCCGGCGAGGATGTTGCGCGCGTAACGGAACGTGATGTACGCATCGTCGATCGTGCGCGGGCCGGGCAGGGCCCGTGCTGCAAATGCAGCGATCATGAGCAGGATAATCAGCAGGAAGTGTCCGCGCGCCTCGGCCTGAGCAATTCGTATTGTGCGCATGTGTCAAACACTGACCAAGTTGTTATACACGATTCCGCGTTGGGCAGGTAGAATAATGTCTGTTCGGATAGGGAGGTCATGAGAGGTGCGGCTCTGGCTACGTTCGGCCATGGCGAGTTCGAACTCGATTATACTACGGACATGTCTGCGAACTGGATTCAGCGCGCATTGCCCTGGGTAGCGATGATCGGCGCGATGGTGGCGCTTCGTGTCATGCTGCTGGTCGGCGACGCTGTGCCGTTCAACGGCGACGAGGCGATCGTTGCGCTCATGGCGCGTCATATCCTGGCCGGCGAACGGCCGGTTTTCTTCTACGGGCAGGCTTATCTGGGCAGTACCGACGCGTGGCTGGCGGCTGTCGCCTTTGCAGTGCTGGGGCAGATGATCCTATCGCTGCGTGTCGTGCAGATAGCGTTATATGTCGGGACGCTCGTCACCACGTATCCGGTTGCGCGTCGCTTCGGATTGACCGAATCGGCGTCGCGCCTGGCAGTGCTCCTCATGGCGCTGCCCCCGGTGATGCTCACGCTGTACACAACCGCGACGCTGGGAGGCTATGGCGAGACACTGCTGCTGGGTAACCTGTTGATCTTGATGGCGTACTGGATCGAATCCCCGACTACTGGCCGATTCCACCTCGTGCGCTGGGGACTATTCGGTCTGTGCGCGGGTTTCGCCTTCTGGACGTTCGGGTTGATTCTGGTCTATCTGATACCGGTCTCGCTCTGGCTGCTCTATCGGGGCCGCTCGAGCGACTGGCGCGGATACCTGATCGCCGTCGCCGGATTTGCCGTCGGCAGCCTGCCGTGGTGGGCGTCGATCGGACAGTTCGGCGGCGCGCTCCTGGGTGAGTTGACCGGCTCGGCCATCGCGAACACCGTCGCCGCGCCGACGATTCTGGAAAGCCTCGGCGTGCGCCTGGTCGATTTCTTCGTGTTCGGCGCGACGGCGTGGCTCGGGCTGCGCTACCCCTGGTCGCCGGATCTCATCATGCCGGTTGCCGGGTTTGCCGTCGCCGCGATCTACGCGGTGGCTTTCGTGCACGCCGCGCGGCGCGGGCCTCGCCTGCTGTGGGGCATGATCGGCGTGCTGCTGCTGACGTATCTGTTGACGCCCTTCGGCGGCGATCCGTCGGGCAGGTATTTCGTGTCCCTATACTTGCCGCTGTCGATCTTTACGGCGATGTGGCTCGACCACTTGCGGGAACGGGCAGGCGCCAGGTGGTCGAGATGGCTCGCCAACCTGTCGATTGCGGTCGTCGTCGGCTACAATCTGGTCGGCACGGCGCTGGCCACGCAGCAGCCGCACGGTATCACGACGCAGTTCGACCGCGTGACGTGGATCGAGCGCGGCCGTGAGCAAGCCTTGATCGACTTCTTGGTCGCGCACGGCGAGACGCGCGGCTACTCCAATTACTGGGTCGCATATCCGATCGCTTTCCTGTCGCACGAGCGGGTCATCAGTTCGGCCCGGCTGCCGTATCACTTGGATCTGCGTTACACTCGACGCGACGATCGCTATCAGCCCTATGCGCAGGCGGTGGCCGAGTCGCCGCGCGCGTTTTACATCACGACGAATCATCCGCCCCTGGACGTGCAGATTCGCGATGGGCTCGACGCGTTGGGGGTGGCGTTTGAGGAAGAGACGATCGGCAGTTATCACATCTTCTACAGCTTGTCGCGCAAGGTTGAGCCGGAGGAGCTGGGGTGGTGACAAAGACTTTGGAGATGCTGACGTTGGACCGGCTCGTCGTCGTCATTGCCTTCGTCAGCCTGTTTGCTATGGCGGTGCGTACGCCAACGGATACGGACATGTGGTGGCACCTGCGCACAGGGCAGTATATCGTCGAGACGCGTACGCTGCCCGAGGCCGATGCATTCTCGCACACGAAAGAAGGTGAGCCTTGGGTCAATCATAGCTGGCTGGCGCAGATCGCGCTGTACGGCGCGTACGCGATCGGTTCGTCCCCTATGCTGGCGATCCTCGTCGCGATGCTGGTCGTCGCTGCCTTCGTCTTCGTGTGGAAGCAAATGGAAGGCGGGCCTTACCTGCGCGCGTTTGTCCTCGTGCTCGCCGCGGTCACGTCCGGCGTGGTGTGGGCGGCGCGCCCGCAGATGTTCACGTTTGTGCTGACCGCGGTCGTCGGCTACCTCGTCTACCTGTACAAGTGGCGGCAGGTCGATCGCTTGTGGCTGCTGCCGCTAATCTTCATCCTCTGGGCCAACGTGCACGCCGGGTTCGCCGTCGGTTTCATTCTGCTGGCGGGTGCGATCGCGGGCGAGGTGGTCAACCACGCGCTGCAGTTCGAGGGCCCCGAAGTGCTTTCGTGGCAGCGCTGGCGCAAGCTCGTCATGTTCACCGCGTTCTCGTATGTGCTGCTGGTGATCAACCCGCATACGACCGAGATGTATACCTACGCGCTGCGCACGGTCAACATCGGCGTGCTGCGCGATTTCATTCAGGAGTGGCTGTCGCCCGACTTCCATCAGTTGTTCATCCAGCCGTTCATCTGGCTGCTCATCGCGATGCTCGCAGCGGTGGGGTGGAGCGGTCGTCGCCTGGACGGTGGCGACTTCGCGCTGGTAGTCGGCTTCACATACAGTGCGCTACTGGCCGCCCGGAACATCGCGCCGTTTGCGCTCGCCTGCGCGCCGGTTCTGGCTCGTCACGCGCGGCCTGCGCTCGAACGATGGCGCGAGCGCATGGGCTGGGCTCGGACGCGGCAGGCAGCCTCGCGCCAGGGGCTTGTCTGGCTGAATGTCGCCATCCTGGCCGTCGTCATCGCGCTGGCTGCGCTGAAGATCATCGCGTCGGTGCTGCCCACGACGCAGCAAAAGGCCGAGCGCGAACGGCTGCCTGTCGGGGCAGTCGACTGGATCGAATCGAATCGCCCTGCCGGTCTGATGTTTAACTCATACAACTGGGGCGGCTACTTGATCTGGCGATTGTGGCCGGACTACAAGGTGTACGTCGATGGGCGCACCGACCTGTACGACGATGCCTTCCTGCGCGACTATCTGAAAGCCGCAGACGCGCAAACGGACTTTGAAGCGATCCTGGAGCGTGATGATGTGAACTGGGTGATCGTCGAAGCCGGCTCCGCGCTCGGCGCTGCGCTCTCGCGCGAGGCGAACTGGACGAATGACTATCGCGACGAGATGGCCGTCATCTATACCCGAAAGGAGTTAGAGTGAGGAGTTAGATGATGATCGAGCGAGTGTTTGCCCGGCTGCGTTTGCCGCCCGAAGCGAGGCTGATCGTCGGGCTGTTCCTGGCATTCCGCCTGATGATGCTGATGACTTTCGTACCGGAGGATCTCACCTTTTTCGGCGACTATCCCTATTATTACGAGCTGGCGCGGCTGTCCGATCGCGGATTGTGGCCGTATCTGCATTACTGGATGGAATACCCGCCGGTCTTTCCCCTGCTCTCGACGGTCGTGTACCGATTGACCGCGCCGGGAGGATATAATGCGTTTGTGCTCAGTCTGGGTGTGCTGATGACACTGTTCGGCGTGGGCAACTTGATGCTTCTGATGCGGCTGGCCTCGCGCCTGCACGGCGAGACGATCTCGGTGCGGCTGGGTTGGGTGTACGCGCTCCTGTTCATGCCGCTCATCTATCTGTGGTGGCATTTCGAGGCCATGACTGCCTTTTTCCTCCTCCTCGCGCTCGATTGGCTGCTCGATAGGCACGACGTGTCGTCGGCGGTCGCGACCGGCGTCGGTGTGGTGGTCAAACTGGTGCCGCTTTTAATACTGCCCGTCGTCGCGCTGAGCCGGTCGATTCGCCAGACTATCGCATATGTGGCAGTCTTGGTAGTCAGTATGCTGGCTGTCGTCGCACCGCTGTACGTTGCCTCGCCTGACACCACCCGCGCGTCGCTCGCCGCGCCGCTCGCCTGGACATCGTGGGAAACCGTGTGGGCGCTGATCGACGGGAATTACCACACCGGCCTCGTAGGCAGCATCGACTTCCATTTCGACAATGGGCTGGCGACGACGCCCCTGGGCAACCCGGCGCGCGTGCCGGATTGGCTGAAAGGAATAGGTTTTGCGGTGCTATACCTGGCGATCCTGTGGCGGGTTAAGCCGGTATCTGGCGACACTCTCGGCGCGGCTTACAAAACGGTAGGCATCTTGACGATCACCTACCTGGTCTTCCTGCTGTGGTCAAAAGGGTGGAGCCCGCAGTGGCAGGTGAATCTGATCCCCTTAATCCTGTTGATGGCGCCAGATACGCAGGGCATTGCATTCGTGCTGGTTTTGGGCCTCGTCAATCTGGCCGAGTACCCGGTGCTGATCGGGCGCGGTCTGTGGTGGCCGGTGCCCATGATGATTCTGCTGCGCACGCTGCTGCTAATTGTGCTTCTGATTGAGTTGACGAAACGGTGCCGCCCGATCGAGGCCGGTCGCGAGGCAGCCCGTCACTCCGTGCATGCCTAGAGTCTGTTGCCTGCAAGTCATCGATCGCCACCATGCCTGTCGTAAACACAAACTTTCCATCTGGCCCGATCGTGCGGTTGACCAAAAGCGCGAATGACGACGCTGTGGGCTGGTCACATTCACGCGTGTCTCGCGGCGAGTGGGTCTGGGTCATGGTGATCGCAGCAATCGTACTGCTCCTGGCAAGCCTTCCCGTGCTGGCCGGCTGGATGATGTCGAGTCAGGAGCGGGAATTTGGTGGGTTTGTGTTGCATCTCGCCGACGGTTTCTCCTATCTGGCAAAGATGCGGCTCGGAGCAGATGGGGAGTGGTTGTACAGCGACCGGTATGCCGTCGAGCTGCATGAGCCGATTCCGCTGTTCATTCCATATCTGCTGCTTGGCAAACTCTCCGGACCTTCGCCGACCGCTATTCTCTTCACCTTTCATATGGCGCGGGTGGTATTCGGCGCAGCGCTGCTGCTGATCACTTATCGATTCCTGTCGCTACTGTTGACCGTAGTGTGGCAGCGGCGACTGGCCTGGCTGCTGGTCATTGTGGGTGGCGGCCTGGGCTGGCTGATGATTGCCCTGACACAAGAACCTCTGCCGCTGGGCAGCCTGCCGATTGACTTCAACCTGGGTGAGGCGTTTTCATCTGTGGCGCTCATGTCTTATCCGCACACGGCGCTGGCGCGGAGTGCGCTGCTGGTAGGTGTGATGTGGTACGCTCAGCGACTGACACATCGCGATCCGTTGCGGCAAGTGGTCGGTTCTGCAGCAGCCTGGCTGATCGCGACGGTTAGTGTGCCGTTCAACATCGTCGTAGCGGGTGGCGCGGTCGCAGGGCTCTTGATCGCGCGCTGGCTCACGACGCGGCGGATTCCCGTCCGGGAAGCAGGGCTGGGTGCTCTCGCCGGGTTGCCGGCTGCGTTGTACGCAATTGTCCTCCTCGTGTCAACCGGCAACAGCGAGGTTTATGGGCAGTGGACGGCGCAGAATCTCTTATCGCGCCCGCATCCCGCGCATTTCATTTCGGCGTTCGGCATACCCCTGATCCTGGCTATCTTCGGTACGCGTCGCGCGTGGACCGAAAGACGACCGTACGCCGACCTGTTCATCGGCTGGACGCTTGTTTCACCTCTCCTCACGCTGATCCCGATTAATGTGCAGTTGCGGCTGATCGAAGCCTTCGCCGTGCCTCTATTCACATTGGCCGTGCTGGCACTCGATGGACTGCGCGAGCGGCCTGTGGCGCGCGGCCTGGTGAGTGTGGCACTGCTGGTTGCGTTGTTGCCGTCTACGTTGCTGTTGTCTTTGGGTGGTGCGGCCGAGGTGTTGTCCGGTTCCGAACGCGTATTTTTGACCGACGACGAGGTAGCGGCCTACGCCTGGCTCGATGCGCACGCGCCTGCCGAATCCGTGCTTCTGTCTTCAGGACGGGTCGGACTCATCGCGCCGTCACGGTCGCCCGTCCGCGCTGTGCTGGGACATGGGTTCGAGACGCCATACTTCGAACGCAAGCGTGACGAGGTCGCCGGTTTTTACAGTCGCGGCATGTATGCGGCCGAACGGCAAAGTCTGTTGGAGAGGTACGATGTGCAGTATGTGTGGTGGGGGCCCGACGAGCGAATGCTTGGAGACTTCGCCCCAGATGAGCTGCCTGGACTGCTGCCCGTCTTCACGCACGGACAGGTGACGCTCTACGCAGTGCAACCTTGATGCTGGTGTCTGAGGATATATGCAATCGAATGAGCAACTGTTTGTCACCGATCGGCGCCTGCTCTTTGCGATCAGCCTGACTTCGATGGCGACGCTCATGCTGCAGGTGCTGCTCACGCGCACCGTGTCGGTGATGTTCTTCCCACTGGGCGTCTACTTTGTCTTCAGCCTCGCCCTGTTGGGGATCGGCGCAGCAGGCGCGGCGCTGTCGGTCTCATCCGAGCGATTACGCCGCTACGGGGCCGGTCTGCCGGCTATGGCGATGATCGGATTTGCGGCGGCATGCCTGCTTGATCTCCTTGTTGTCACGACGATACGGTTGAATGTGGCAGCCTTTGTGGGCCTGGCGCTGGCGTTGGCACTGCCATTCTTCTTCAGTGGCTTGACGATCGCGTTCACGTTCAGCCGCGCCGTAGCGCAGGCGTCGCGCGTCTATCTGGCCGATCTCGTCGGCGCTGGCAGCGGTGCGATCCTGGCAGTCGCCGGCATCAGCCTGACGAGCGCGGAAGTGGCGATCGGCCTGGCGGCGGCGCTCGGTGCGGGCGCGGGGCTGGCCTTCGCCTGGGCGCACGGTCCGCGCGTCCGTGCCGGACTAAGTGCCTGCATCGTGGCTGCGCCGATTGCCGCGCTCGGATTGTCCGCTGCGCTCGATGTGCCGTCGTTTCCGCCGAAGG
This sequence comes from Anaerolineae bacterium, assembly GCA_035283185.1. Taxonomy (GTDB): domain Bacteria; phylum Chloroflexota; class Anaerolineae; order Fen-1058; family Fen-1058; genus DASSFZ01. The sequence goes on from DATEUJ010000179.1 coordinate 8,156, forward strand.
AACTCGGCCTGTTTGTCGAACGGTATCCGGATCTGCGACATGAATATCAGCGCTGGGGGCCGGTCGCGCGCATCGACGTGGTGTCGCTGCCCGGCGATCGTATCGAACTGCCGCAGCCGATAGAATACAAGTTTGTCGCACAAGACGGCAGCGCACCATCGATTATTCTGAGCCTCGACGACGTGCGAACGGCGGACTTTGCCGATCACACGATCTTGGGCATCCCATACTGGATCAAGTCGCAGCCGGAGGTGTTAATCATCGGGTTAGGCGGCGGACCGGACGTGCAGGCCGCGCTGCATTACGACGCGCGCCGCATCATCGGTGTGGAGATCAACACGGGCATGATCGACATCGTCAAGGGTGCCTTCGCCGATTTCGCCGGGCGACCTTATGATGATCCCCGCGTGGAGATCGTCCTGGGCGATGGCCGCAACGTGATTCAATCGATCGACGACCATTTCGATATTGTGCAGCTCACCGGCGTTGACACGGCGGTGGCGACGTTCGGCGCAAGCCCGAATCTCGCCGAAAGCTATCTGTACACCGTCGAGGCGATCCAGGCCTACTGGAGCCGCCTGAAGCCCGATGGCGTGCTGTCGATCTCGTTCCCCAACGTCGAGGGTCTGGGACCGCGATTGTTTGCTCTGGTCGTCACCGCGCTGGGGCGAGCCGGCCTGACAGACATCGATCGACACATCGTCCTGTCGCACACCGGCGGCTTCATCCACATCCTGGCGAAGCGCGGCCCGTTTACCACGCAAGAATTGGGAAGGCTCCAGGGCCACTTCGACCCTTCGGCGATGCGCGGCATCTACTATCCCTTGTTTGATCGCCTGCTGGATTTGATCGAGCCGGAGTTGTACGCCGAAGACCGCATCGTCTTTGCGCCGGGGCTGGACGAGCCGTCTGCCTATCGCGAGTTCTATACCGCGTGGCAGGCCGGCCGGGGTGCAGAATGGCTGGCCGCGCAATCGTTCGACTTGTCCGCACCGACCGACGACCGGCCGTTTTTCTTCATCCGTGATCGCTGGTTCCGCATGATGCCGAATCTCAGTCTGCTGCTCATCCTGCTGACAGCTCTACTGTTATTTGCGCTCGTCTTTATTCTGTCGCCGCTGGCGATCTTCCGCAGGCGCGGCATGACGAGCGCAGGCAGCGGGCGTCTGGTGATCTACTTCGCCTGCCTCGGGCTGGCTTATCTGTTCATCGAGGTGTTTCTCATTCAGAAGATGACGTTGTTCCTGGGCCACTCGGCGTTCTCGATCCCGACGGTGCTGGGTGCGCTGCTGATTGCGTCAGGACTGGGCAGCGGCTGGTCAGGCCGATTGGCTTGGCCCGCTCGTCTGAAGGTGCTGCGCGCCGTGATCGCCATCGCCGGGCTGGTTGCGCTGCACGTCGTCTTCGTTCAGCCGCTGCTGCTGGACGCCCTCGATCGACCGCTCGCCATCCGCATCGCGATGGCGATTGCCGTCATCGTGCCGATCGGCTTTGCGATGGGTATTCCGTTCCCCAGCGTGCTTCGCACGCTCGACAGGCATGTGCCCGGCTTTGTCGCCTGGGCATGGGGTATCAACGCGACGGCGTCGGTGCTGGCCTCGGTGCTGGCGCTGCTCCTGGCGGTGACGTGGGGCTACGTGGCGCTGGTGGCGATCGCCGCCGGCCTGTACATCACGGCGGCGCTGATCGTGCCTCCGACACTTCGCGCCGCGTGAGCCTGACGCGCCTGTGCTCACCATGCGGGCGAAGTCACCACATGGAAACCGGCGTGATGTCTAAGGAACGCCTGGATCGTGCCTCGCTCTTCATAATGGCATCATTGGCCGTGCTCCTGGCAGGCACGGCGGCTGTGCAGATCGCCGTTCAGTGGGGACGGTTTGCGTCGATTGGCGATTGGCTCGCCTCGCTGTCGTGTTGCCAGACCGTGGAGCCGGTGATAAGGGAGATCATTTCGCTGATCGTTTGCGCGATCATCGTGCTGATTGGCGGCGGCATTGGCCGATCGGTCCTCGGCACGCGGGGCCATGCTGCAGAGCGTGTGGCGTTGTCGATCGGGGTGGGGCTGGGCGTGTTGAGTGCGGCGACGCTGGCGCTCGGTTTGATCGGCGTTTTGCGCGCCGAAGCCGGCTGGATGCTGCTGGTGGTAGCCGGGATCGCTTTCTGCCGCCCGATCCGGGCCTGGCTGTCTGATCTGCGCTCCGCATTGGGCGCGCTGCCAGCGCCCGAGCGCCTGTCGCGCTGGGCAGCGGCGTTTTGCGCGATGGCGCTCTCGTCCTCGTTCCTGAACGCGCTCGCTCCGGCGACAGCATGGGATGCTCTGGTCTATCATCTTAAAGGGCCTGAGCTGTACCTTGCAAGTGGACGCATTGGCCTGCCGGTCGACCTGCCGTATCTCGGCTTTCCACAGTATCAGGAAATGCTTTTTCTGCTGGCACGCCTGATCGGCGCGCCGCACGTCGCGTCTCTGCACTGGGTCTTCGCGGCGGCTACCGTACTGCTCGTCCACTCAGTGGCCCGGCGCATATGGGGCGAGTCGCATGGCTGGATTGCAGCCGCGATCTTCCTCTCGTCGCAGACGATTGCATCGATAGCCGGCTGGCCGTACGTCGATCTGACGGTGGCGTTTCACGTGACTGCTGCGTTCGCCTGCATCGAGCACTATCGGGACGATGCCGATCCGGCGTGGCTGAGATTGGCAGGTGCATTTACCGGGTTCGCCATGGCGACAAAGTACACGGCGGCGACTGCCGTGATCGGGCTGCTGATCCTTGTCTGCATTGGAGGCCGAAGCCGTCTCCTATATCGTATCGAGCAGTTTCTTGGGATCGCCGTGCTGGCTGCGCTGCCCTGGTATTTGAAAAATTGGGTCACCACCGGCAACCCGGTGTACCCATTTTTCTTCGACGCGCCATATTGGGATGCCTATCGCGCCGCTTGGTACAGCCGTTTTGGAACCGGGTTAGCGTTCACTGCGCCTGCCCGGTTGCTGACCGCGCCGATCGAAGCGACGATCTTCGGTGTAGCAGGTCACGATCCGTATGCGGCCACGATTGGGGCGTTGTATCTGATGTTTGTGCCGGTTGGGTTCATCATCGGGCGACGGCTTCGACCGATCCGAGGCATGGCTTTCGTATGCGGCGTGGCTTATCTGGGATGGCTGGCGATGATCGCCGGCTCGGCCCTGCTGGTGCAGACCCGGCTCTTGTTCCCGGTCTTCCCGCTGCTGGCGGTGACGGCGGCCGGCGGCGTGGAGGCGCTGCGCCGATCGGAGCGGCTGACCTTCGGCGTGCGCCGGCTTGTATCCCTGGTTGTCGTCGTGTCACTTGCGTTGACCGCTTTCGGCCTGGTCGCCGAATTCGGCGATCGGGGAATTCTCTCAGTCCTGGGCGGGGGCCAGTCAACCGAAGCCTATCTGGTTGATCAATTAGGCTGGCATGCTCTGGCGATGCAGCAAATCAACCAATTGCCGAACGGCGCGCGCGTGCTATTTCTTTGGGAGCCGCGATCGCTGTACTGCGAGATCGACTGCCGGCCGGACGCGCTGCTCGATCGGTGGTGGCACGCACGCCGCACCATCGGCGCGCCGGACGCCATTGCCGCCGTGTGGCGCACCGAAGGCATCACGCACGTGCTGCTCCATCGTAGCGGGTACGAGTTCATCATCGATGCCGGCTTCGATCCGATTACGCCTGACGATCGGGCGGCGCTGGATGCGCTGATCGGTGCACACTTGTCGCCGGTGCGAATGTTTGACGAGGCGTATGAGCTTTATGCGCTGCGTTAATCTCTTGCGCAGGACGAAGAACGAATGATGACCGGCGAAGCGCGGGCGACGCGGCAAACATACGCGATACTGGCGATTGTTCTCTTCTTTCTGTTTGCCGTGCTCGCCGTCGCGACGCGAACAGTATTCACGTCGCGCGTGCCGGGCGCGAACGATTTCTATATGCGCTGGGAAGCCGCGCGCGCCTTCTGGCTCGACGGGCTGAATCCGTATTCGGACGAGGTCACCCGGCGCGTCGAGATCGGTATGCGTGGACGCCCATCACAGGGTGACGAAAACCCTGGCGCGTTCGTGTATCCCTTTTATACCGTGTTTACGCTGTGGCCTCTTGTGCTGCTGCCGTACGATTGGGTACAGGCGATCTGGATCGTTCTGCTCGCTTTTCTGGTTGTGCTGATCGGCTACATGTCGATGTGGCTGCTGCGTTGGCGCATCGGCCTGCCGGCGCAGGCGCTGATGATCCTGTTCGTGCTCTTCCTGTATTACAGCGTGCGCGCCGTCCTGCTGGGGCAGTACGCCGTCGTCGTCGCCGCGCTGGTGATCGGCTCATTCCTCGCGATTCGCTCGGGGCGTGATGGCCGGGCCGGCGTGATGCTGGCCCTCTCGACGATCAAGCCGAATATGATCTTCCTAATCATCCCATACCTGCTGCTGTGGGCCGTCTTCCGGCGACGCTGGCGGATGGTGTGGAGCTTTGCGCTGGCAGTGGCGATCCTGATCGCGACCAGTTTCCTGCTGATTCCAACCTGGTTGAGCGAATACCTCGATCAGCTTGACGACTACACCTCGTACACGGCGATCGGTTCACCTATGTGGGTCGTCGTTCAACATTATCTTGGCCTGGGTGATGCGGGCGAGGCCATAGCCGCCACGGGCATCGGTCTGATCCTGGTCGTCGTGTGGATGCACACACTGCGAGACGATCGCTGGGGCACGTTTCAGTACGTGTGCGGCCTGACGCTGATCGTGACGAATCTGATCATCCTGCGCACGGCGACGACACACTACGTGATCCTGTATCCCGTGCTCTGGCTGGTGGCGAAGTCCGTGATCGATCGGTCGCCGCGCGGGGGCAAGTGGATCGTCGCCGCCGGCATGCTGGTGCTGCTGGTAGGCTTGTGGACCTTGTTCGTGGTGACCGTCGTAGGCAAGCAGGAACATCCGCTGATGTATCTGCCGCTGCCGCTCGGGCTGGCATTTGCGCTTGTGGCGTGGCGAAGGTCGTTGATCGAGGCTGCGGAGAGCGGAGCATGTTCGATCTCCTGAAGACATGCCGGCATCTGGTGGTTTCTGTAACGCCGCTGATCATTATCGTGGCAATCGGCGTGACGCTCCGGCTGATCAATCTGGGCGGGCGACCGCTGTGGTACGACGAGGCATTCTCGATACTGTATGCGCGCCTGCCCTATGCGACGATGCTGGAGGGCACGCTCGCCCAGTCGCAGGGCGCCGCCGCCGACGTGCATCCGCCTTTTTTCTACCTGTCACTGCAACACTGGATGAATGTCTTTGGCAATTCGGTCGCCGCCGCGCGGTTGCTTTCGCTGGCGTACGGCGTGGGGACAATTCTTCTGGCCTATGGCCTGATGCGTGAGCTGTTCGATCGGCGCGTCGGCCTGATCGCGGCTGCGTTCGTAGCGTTGTCACCGTTCCAGATCGCTTACTCGCAAGAAGCGCGCATGTACGCACAGTTGGGCTTCTGGACCATCGCCTCGCTGTGGGCTTTCGTGCGCGGCGCCCGCACCAACCGTTGGAAGGCGTGGGTGGCCTTCGGCGTGTGCGGTGCGGCGGCGCTTTACTCCCACAATCTGGCCTTTGCGTTTTACGCGGCGATCGGGCTTTTCGTCGTGGCGCGCGTTCTCGACGGGTTGGCGCGAAGGACGCTGCGCGCGTCGCTGCTGACGGGCACGATCATCGGCGCGTTAATCATGGGCGCGCTGTTTTCGCCGTGGCTCGTCCAGCTCCCGGCGCAGTTCGGCAAGATCGCGCAATCATACTGGATCACGCCGCCGACGATGGTCACTTTTGTGCAGACGCTGATGGTATTTGGACTCTGGACGGATAATCAGGCTGCCGCGCCACGGCTGGCCGTGGCGATCCTGGGCGGGTCGCTGTTGATCCTCGCATTGATCCTGCACGAACTGGTTCACCGGCGGCGCGAACTCGACACGCGCGTTGGCTTGATCGTGACGATGTTCGTCGTCCCGATCCTGGTGCTTGCCGCCGTCTCGTATGCCGTGAAACCCGTGTACATCATTCGCGGGTTGCTGCCATCGCAGATCTCGTTTCTGCTGCTCGCCGCCTGGGCCGCGTCGAGACTGCCGCGCGCCGTGAAGATCGGAGCCGGTGTATTGCTCGGCGCGATCTGGATCGCCGTGCTGGCGGCGCATTATGCTTATGCCGGCTTCCCGCGTGCGCCGTGGGGTGACGTCGCAACATACCTGCGTGCAAACACAATGGCGGGGGATGCGATCGTCCACGATAACAAGCTGACTTTCTTTCCCATGCGCATCGCCGATGCGACGCTGGATCAGGTGTACTTACCGGATGTGGCCGGGATCGGATCCGACACATTGGCTCTTGCGACGCAGCGGGCACTCGGCCTGCCGGCGACGAGCGTCGAGAACGCGATCGCCGACCGGGATCGCGTGTGGCTGATTCTGTTCGCCCGCACACGTGACGATTATCGTGCAGCCGGCTTCGAAGACGATCCCAACTGGACGGCGATCGACGCGCAGTTCGACGCAGTCGCGAAGCAGTCGTTCGCGGACGTAGATGTGTATCTCTTCGGCCGGTAGCGCTCGTGGGTGGGCCTACAGCCCGCTCGATCGGGGAACTTGTGATAGAGCTTCAGGAAAAAGGAAGTCAACACTCATGGTCCTCAAACACACGTTGTCGCGATGGTTCCCTCTGTTTCTGATTAGCAGCCTGAGCCTCTTCTTCGAACTGGCCGTCATCCGCTGGATTTCGGGCGAGGTGCGGTTGATGGCATACTTCAAGAACCTGTCCCTGCTGGCGGCGTTTCTTGGCCTCGCGATCGGCTTCGCGCTCGTCGGCAAACGCGATTATCGATCGGCATGTGCGCCTTTATTAGGCTTGTTCGTGGCGCTGGTATTGGCCGTCGGCCGCGCGACCTCCCCGATTGCCCTGATTTATCCAGGGCAGGGCGACGAGTTTTTCTGGTGGCTGAGTGCGCCTGTCGCGGATTGGCTGGTACTGGTGTTGTTCCTGGGCATTGTGATCATCCTTTTCGTGACGACGATGTTGCTCTTCATTCCGTTGGGTCAGGCGACGGGCGAGGAGATGGCGCGCCACGCCCCGCTGCAGGCCTACATGGTCAACATCTTCGCCAGCTTGGTCGGCGTCTGGACATTCGCGTTTCTTTCGTCTCTGCAGACACCACCGGCCATTTGGTTCGGCCTGGGCATGTTGGGCCTGGCGCTATACCTAGCCATCCGGCAAACTCTGTCGCGTGCCAGGCTGGCAATTTTCGGACTGGTAACGGTTGGATTGGTCATTTTTGGCCAGGGGACGACCTGGTCGCCGTATCAGCGTCTGGAAGTAACCGAGCTGCGGTTTCCCCGCCAAAATGGTGGCGCTCCCGTCAAAGTGGGCTACACGCTGAACATCCAACAAGTCTACTTCCAGCGGGCGATCGATCTCTCCCCTGGGTTCCTGGCCGAATTGGGCGAAGACACGGGCACGTTGGAAGACATAGCCTTCTCGTACAATCTTCCCTATCGCCTTAAGCCGAAGGGCAGCCACGTGTTGATCGTCGGCGCCGGGATGGGCAATGACGTCGCCGCCGCTCTGCGCAACGGAGCAGGTCACGTCGACGCCGTAGAGATTGATCCGGCGATTCAGGCGCTGGGGCTTGAACTGCATCCTGAGCACCCGTATAACGATCCGCGTGTGGCCCCCATCGTGGACGATGCGCGTTCGTTCTTCAAAAAGAGTTCCGACCGTTACGACGTGATCGCTTTCGGGCTGCTGGACTCACACACATTGCTTTCTGGCCTGTCCAGTGTTCGATTGGATTCCTTCGTATACACGCTCGACAGCTTCGAGGAGGTCAGGGAACATCTGGCCGAGGACGGCGTGGCGGTGGTCACCTTTGCAACCAGTGCCCGCGCGCCATGGATCGAGCAGCGCCTCGGGCGGATGTTGCTCGATGTTTTTGGCTCCGGTAAGGTCTTTGTCCATCATGGGGAGGTCGGCACGACCTTCGTTGCCGGCCCGATTTCACCCGACCAACTGGCTGAGGCGCAATTGACGCCGTGGTGGCCTGATCCCGCAGTCGGAGATATGCCGTTAAGCACCGATGATTGGCCATACCTATATCTGCGAACACGCACTGTGCCGGCTGCATATTGGCAGGCGCTCTTGGTGATCGGCGTCGTGTGCCTGGTAGTGATCGCGCGTTCGTTTCCCGCGGCGCTACGCCCGAACTGGCATTTCTGGCTGCTGGGCGCGGCTTTCCTATTGGTTGAATTCAAAAGCGTCACCGAGTTTGCGTTGCTGTTTGGCACGACGTGGTTGGTCAACGCGCTGGCGATCTCCGGCGTGCTGCTTATGATCCTCGTCGCAAACGCGATTGTGCTGCGGTGGTCGCAATTAAGACTGCAGCCGATCTACGTGCTGCTATTCGCGAGTCTGGCGTTGGCCTATGCTCTCCCGCTGGATGTGTTCTTCGGCCTGACACCCCTCTTGCGGGCGCTGGTCAGCATGGTTGTGCTTTCGCTGCCGCTGTTGTTTGCCGGCCTGATCTTCGGCGAGTCGCTGCGGCGCGCGGGTGAGACCGCCAAACCCTTGGCGTCCAACCTCAGCGGCTCGGTTGTCGGCGGCGCGCTCGAATATGGATCCTTGTGGTGGGGCATCAAGAGCCTGTATGTCATCGCTGCCGTTGTGTACCTTGGGGCACTGATCGCCTCTCGTGCGCAGCGAAAGTGAATGTTCTCGATCGACACGTGCCCCTCGTCTCCGCACAGTTTGGTGGTAGGATGAGGGACACGCCGGACAAGATCGAGAGAAGATGGCAGTGGAACTCCGTGCAATTGGAACCGTCGCCCGACTGCAAATTCAGCGCTCGACGCTCAAGATTGGCCAGAAACCGCATCGCGTCTACGACACGTCGCCGTTGCTGGCCGTTGCGCAGTTGCGCGTGTCGCCCGACGGTGCGATCGCGTTGCTCCCGGACGGTCAGGAAATCATCGACGTGCATCATCGCGAGCATCCGCAGTCGCAATATGCAGGCGTGAACGGCCTGTCGATTGGATTCACTTCGCACTACGCGCGCATGCGTGTGCGCTTCGGCGATCACCTGTTTGAGGGTTGCGCCGGGGAGAACGTCTTGATCGATACAGACGAGTTGCCGGGTCTGAGCGATGTGGAGCGCGGCGTGGTGATTCGGTGCGCCGCGATGGGCGTCGACTTGTGGCTGGGTGACGTGCGTATCGCTCTCCCGTGCCTCGAGTTCAGCCGATTTGCGCTGCGCCTGCCGCAGGCTGAGCGGGACAGCTCAGAAGTTAGGCGCGCGCTCCAGTTCCTGGAGCATGGCACGCGCGGCTTTTACGTCACGCCTGCCAATCCCGGTGCGCCTGTGGTCGTCTCGCTCGGCGACCGGGTCTATTTTCGTGTCTAGCAGCCTGTCGGAGAACCCCGTAGCGTAGCGCGCCTTGTGCGCGTTCTGCCCAACGCCCACGAGGGGCTAGGCTACCTCGCCGACAGCCTGGTAGCAGGCTATATGAATCTGCAGTCGTCACGCCGGCTCGGCCGCACCGACCTTATCGTGATCGCAGTGGTCGCTATCTGGGGCGTCAACCTGAGCGTCGTCAAGAGCGCGGTCAGCGGTCCGGGCGCGCCGTTTACGCCGTTCGCGTTCAACGCGCTGCGGTTCAGCGTCGCATCGACGGCGCTGCTTATCATGCTGCGCCGGGCGGGGGACGCCGTCCCGACTTCACGCCGCGAATGGACGGCCATCCTCGGGATCGGCCTGTTGGGCAACACGGTCTACCAGGCGTTGTTCATCACCGGCATAGATCATACGTCGCCGGCCAACTCGGCGCTGATCGCGGCGACGACGCCGGTGATCGTCGCGCTGATCGGCGCGGCCCTGCGCGTCGAGAGGCTGGGGCTGCTGGCCTGGATCGGCGTCGTCATGTCTTTTGCCGGGATCGCCGCCGTCGTGCTCGGCAACGCGTCCGGCGCGGCCGGCGAAGCGCGGACCTCGTCTCTGGTTGGGGACCTGCTTATCCTGACTGCCGCCGTCGTATGGGCGGTCTACACGCTGCTCGTCGCGTCTCTCCTGCGCCGCTATTCCGCGATGGCCGTCACGGCTCTTTCGGTGGCGGCGGGAACAGTGTTGATTGTCATCATGGCATTGCCTGACCTGAGCCGGCTCGAGTGGGACACTGTGCCGCCTGCGGCCTGGAGTGCGGCAGTGTTTTCCGGCCTGTTCGCGCTGGCCGTCGGGCATGCCGGTTGGAACCAAGATGCCTAGATTCTCATCCCGCTCGTTAGTGCAACTATGGCCGGTCCTTCTGATAGCCGCTATGATCTGGCTCTCCTCCTCACTACTGCCCATGCAGCCTATTGACTACACGCACTACATGGCGGCTTCGTGGATGATCCTGCATGGGACTGTTCCATATGGCCAAGTTGAGTTCTTTGCGCCACCGTGGATCGCCTTTTTCACAGCGCCTCTATTGCTACTGCCTGCCCATGTCTCGGCCATGGTCTGGCTATACGCAAGTATTCTTTGCATTGGTGCAACCATCCTCGTATCTGCGGAATGGGAAAACTACCCCACAAGCACCCGGGCCAGAAATGTTACCATCGTGCTCAGTGCCATCATACCACCTGCGCTCTATGTCTATATCACAGGTCAAACCTCTGCTTTCGTGGGGTTTGCTATTGTGCAGGTTGCTAGTCAGCTCCGCGCCTTTCCGAGTCGCATCAGACAGTTGCAGATCATACTTGGATTCATGCTTATGACCCTGAAGCCACATATTGTGGCTCTACCGGCTTTGCTGTGCTTCCTCCAACTCGTCCGCAATCGCGAATGGCGAACTATGAGCTTGCTGGTGCTGGCTCTAATGTTACTCTCGATACCTACTTTTGTTCTCTTGCCCGATTGGCCACGCCAGCTTCTGTTCGCTCTTCAAGAGGGAGCATATCGTGGTGGGCCAGGTCTGGTTGCTCGAGGCTACGCCGGATTACAAGAGCTTGGGGTGCCAGTTGGGATGCTAGTTCCGCTTGCCATATATGTTCTATTCCATTGGTGGCAACATGGTCTCACCTCTGTGACGCTTTCACTCGCGCTTGCCGCAAATCTCATGGTCGTGCCTTACAATCGTACCTATGACTACATCATCCTGATACTCCCCGCGCTAGTAGCGACCAATCATTCTCCGTCGCTGATCCGATCCCCTGCAGCAGTCTTGGCTCTCGTATCCGTGGCGTTGATCCCAATCACCCCAGTCGCTGTACTTGCTCCAGTGCTGGTGGAGATCGATCTGATGATTCGTATCTTGTCAGAATCACCAAGTATAGATAGTGTTAGGGCCTCTAAGTGAGATATTTCACTTCGCTTAGAATGATGAGTCAGGCCCTCGTCGCTCGTCACGTCTTGCGCTGCTCGTAGCAATCCTATGGACTACTTTACCGGAAGCGCCGTCTGGGCGCATGCAGGCTGGATCGGCAACTTCTTTCCCAAGGGCACGAAGCAAGCTGACTTCCTGCGCGAGTACGCCCGGCGCTTGACTGCCGTCGAGGGCAACACCACTTTTTACGCTACTCCCTCGGCAACAACCGTGGAACGTTGGCGTGACGATACGCCTCGAGGATTTCGCTTCTGCCCCAAGCTGCCGCGCTCGGTCAGCCACGCCGGGCAGCTCGTGCCGCATCTCAAGGAGGCGCTCACCTTCGTCGAATTGATGCGCGGGCTTGGCAGCCGGCTTGGCCCGCTGTTTCTGCAACTACCACCACGCTATTCGCCGAAGTTCATCAACGACCTGCGCGCGTTCCTCACGGCGTGGCCGCGCGACCTGAAACTCGCGGTTGAAGTGCGGCACCTCGACTGGTTCAGTGAGCATCATGGCGAGTTGAACGCCCTGCTGAGGGAGCACGACGCCGCCCGCGTGTTGATCGACACGCGCCCGATCCGTGAAATGCCCGAAGCCGAAATTGGACAGGGCAGCGTGTACGTGCGCATGGTCGAGCGCATGGAACAAGCGCGCGAGCGCAAGCCCGACGTGCCCCTGTTGCCCGAGCGCACCGCTTCGTTCGCCCTGGTGCGCTACATCGGACATCCTCGGATCGACCTCAATGCGCCGCTGTTGGACGAGTGGGCCGATCGGTTCGCGGGCTGGTTAAGCGAAGGTGCGGACGTATATGCCTTCTGCCACTGCCCTGACGAGACCCAGTCACCGCTCATCTGCCGCGAGCTGCATCGACGCGTGACCGCGCGAGCCAAGATCGATCCACTGCCGTGGGACGAACAGGAGAACACACTCGAGCAAGGCCGCCTGTTCTGAAGTGCACGGCGAGCCGAATCTGACATTGCCACGTTAATATTCATCCTATTCTGAATAACTCTTCTCTGCGTCACGCTTTCCACCGTCGAGTGTTGTCAATGTAACTACCCCTGACATGGAGTCATACATGGCACTCGACAAGCGTAACCTGTACCGCTTCCCCTGGTCCAAGAACGATAATCCCATCGGCTGGCTGGAGGTGACCGACATCTGCAACATCCACTGTCTGGGCTGCTACAGGCAGAAGCTCACCGGCCACAAGTCGCTCGATCAGATCAAAGAGGAGGTGCTGTTTTTCAAGCGCTGGCGCAACTGCGACAACATCTCTATCGCGGGCGGCGAGCCGCTGCTACATCCGCACATCATGGACACGGTGGCTTTCATCGCGCAGAACCGCATGAAGCCGATCCTGCTCACCAATGCGATCAAGCTCGATCGCCAGACGATCGTCGAGCTGAAGAAGGCCGGCCTGGCCGGGTTCACCATTCATATCGACAGCTTCCAGGGACGGCCCCGCTGGAAAGACAAAAACGAAGTCGAGACGAACGAGCTGCGCCAGCAGTATGCCGACTTGATCCACGAGGTCGGGGGGCTGTATCTGATCTTCAATAGCACCGTCTACCCCTCGACGTTCGGCTATATCCCCAAGGTCGTGCGCTGGGCGCAGCGCAACGTCGACAGGGTGCACGGCCTGGTGTTCATCACGTTCCGCGTCGCACCGTTGGACGAGGAGGTCACCTACCAGCGCGGAGATGAGTTCGTCGATGCGCGCCACCTGAGCTACACCAGCGAAACGCCACCCGAGCGCAACATCACCTCGTACGAAGTTCACGACCTTATCAAAGAACACTTCGCGGACTTCGACGCGTCGGGCTACCTGGGCGGCACGTGGAAGGTCGATTCGATCAAGTGGCTGGCCGGCGCGATGATCGGCACGCGACGGCGCATGTACGGGTCGATCGGCCCGAAGACGATGGAGCTGGCGCAGGCCGGGCATCACTTCTTCAAAGGGCGCTACCTGGCCTACTTAAACCAATCGAACGTAGGTGGTAAGGTATTCTGGCTGTCGGCGATCGATGCCAACGTGCGCGCAGCCTATCGTCGTTACCTGGGCGATTTGCTGCGCCACCCGCAGCGGGTGTTCGATTCTGTCTACATTCAGAGCATCGGTATTATCCAGGGGCCGGATATCATGCCCGACGGCACGGCCGACATGTGTGATAGCTGCCCCGACATGACAGTGTGGAACGGCGATCTGATCAACTCGTGCCGCATGGACGAGTACCGGTTGTTCGGCGGCTTCGTGACCGTCGTCAACCGCGCCGATGCCGAGCGCGTGCCCTAGCAACCTTGTCGGTTCTCCCGAAGCATGGTAGAATCTCGCGCGTCGCATCGAAAGCCACGGCAGAGCCGGACAGCGGCCCTGCGCGTGAGATACGAGTTGCGGGAGAATCAGATATGGCGCTGTCAAAAGGTGAAAAAGGCAAAATCATTGGCGAGTTCCACGTTCACGAGAAGGATACCGGGTCGCCGGAAGTGCAGGTCGCCATCCTGACCACGCGCATCAGCCAGTTGACCGAGCATCTCAAAAACCACAAGCACGACGAGCACTCGCGCCGTGGGTTGCTCATGATGGTCGGCCAGCGGCGGCGGCATCTGGCCTACCTGAGCCGGAAGTACCCGGATCGCTACAGGGCCATTGTGCAGAAGCTGGGCCTGCGCAAATAACGATCGCCATCGAGGGGCGACTGCCGGCGTTTCCGTGTCGAGCACGGCAGGGCAGTCGCTGTGACGTAGTGACGTTGAGCGAGTAGATGCGGATCAGGTTACCCGTCTACTCGCTTTGTGTTGCGCTGCACGGTTGTAGCCTGCTGCGCTTGGGCTGCGCGTCGAAGCACGGCAGACGATAATCGAGGAACCGTCTGCGCCGAAGAGGTCAGGCATTGGAGAGTGTGCCTCATCCGCTCCCCGGCTTCGCCACGGGGGTGGGGGTGAGGGCCAGTCTCCAGTTCCTGAACTCCGCGCAGGCGCATCAAATTGCGGAGGAAAACATGAAAGACAGTCGTACATTTAGCGCCACGGTCGACGGAGAGGCGATTACCTTCGAGACCGGAAAGCTTGCCGGACTGGCCGGCGGCGCAGTGACCGTGCGTCAGGGTGATACGGTCATTCTGGCCACGGCGACGATGGCCAGGCAGCCGCGCGAGGGGATCGACTTCTTCCCGCTCAGCGTGGACTACGAAGAGCGCCTGTACGCCGGCGGCCGCATTCCCGGCTCGTTCTTCCGGCGTGAAGGCAGGCCGTCCGAAGCGGCCATCTTGATCAGCCGCCTGGTCGACCGCCCCCTACGGCCGCTGTTCCCCAAAGACATGCACAACGACGTGCAGGTGATCGTCACCAGTCTCAGCTCGGACGCCGAGCACCCGATAGACATTCTGGCGATCAACGGCGCGTCGGCGGCGATGATGATCAGCGACGTGCCTTTTTACGGCCCCGTGGGCGCGGTGCGCATCGGCCGGATTGAGGGCGACCTGGTCGTCAACCCGACCTATGGGCAGATGGACGCTTCGCGAAGCGATCTGGATCTGCGGATCGCGGGCACGGCCGATGCGATCCTGATGGTCGAGTGCGGCGCGAACGAAGTGCCCGAGGACGTGATGGTGCAGGCGCTGCTCAAGGGCCACCAGGCGCTGCAGTCCATGATCGCCGTCCAGAACGAGATGCGCGCCCAGGTTGGCAAACCGAAGAATGAGTCGTATCCGCGCTTCGGCATCGCCGACGATGTCAGAAGCCGTGTGACTGAGCGGATCAACAGCCGCATCCGCGACATCCTGATCAACTTGTACGACAAGGATGCGCGCAACGAGGCGTTGGACGTGCTCGAAGAAGAACTGGTGACCGAGTTTGCCGAGTACTTCGACGCCAGGCACGTCAAAGAGGCGTTCCACGATCGGCTCAAGATCGAGGTGCGCGAGCGCATCCTGAGCGGGGGCATCCGGCCTGACGGCCGCGGCCCGACCGACATCCGCCCGCTGGGGGCCGAAGTCGACTTGCTACCGCGCGCCCACGGCTGCGGCCTGTTTACGCGCGGTGAGACGCAGGTATTGTCGGCGGCCACGCTGGGCACGGCGCGTGACGCGCAGGAGCTGGATGGGCTGGCGCCAGTTGACGAGAAGCGTTATATGCATCATTACAACTTCCCGCCGTTTTCGACCGGCGAAGCGCGGCCCTTGCGCGGCCAGTCGCGCCGCGAGGTCGGGCACGGCGCCCTGGCCGAGCGCGCGCTCGCGCCAGTGCTCCCTTCGATGGGAGAGTTCCCATACACGATCCGCGTCGTCAGCGAAGTCCTGTCGTCCAACGGATCGACCTCGATGGCGTCCGTATGCGGCAGCACGCTCTCGCTGATGGACGCCGGCGTGCCGATTAAAGCGCCCGTCGCCGGCATCGCCATGGGATTGGTCAGCGACGGCGAGCGTTACCGGATTCTGACCGATATTCAGGGGATGGAGGATCATCTAGGCGACATGGACTTCAAAGTCGCCGGCACGGCGAAAGGCATCACCGCGCTGCAGATGGACATCAAGATCAAGGGCCTCACGGCTCACCTCCTCAAGGAGGCGCTCGAACAGGCGCGCGTCGCTCGCCTGCAAGTCCTCGACGTCATGCGCAGCGCGATCGCCGAGCCGCGGCCCGAACTGAAGCCTCACACGCCGCGCATCCTGACGATCAAGATCAACCCCGACAAGATCGGGGCGGTCATCGGCCCCGGCGGCAAGATGGTGCGCTCGATCCAGGATGAGACGGGCGCCACGATCGACATCCAGGAGGACGGCACGATCTACATCGCCGCAATCGGCGGGCCGAGCGCCGATGCGGCGCGCGCGAAAATCGAGCTGCTCACCGAGTCGCCGGAGCTGGGCCGCATCTACTCCGGCAAGGTGGTGCGCACCACTGACTTCGGCGCGTTCGTCGAGATCATGCCCGGCGTGGACGGCATGGTGCACATCTCGCAGCTCGCCGACTATCGCGCGCCCAACGTCGAATCGGTCGTCAAGGTCGGCGACGAAGTGATGGTCATGGTCACCGACATCGACACGAACGGCAAGATTCGGCTCAGCCGCAAGGCTGTGCTGGAGGGGATGACGGTCGACGAAGCCCGCGAATCCGACGTGCGGCGAGGCGGCGGAGGCGGAAGCCGCGGCGGCCGTGGCCCGCGCCGCCAAGGTGGGGACGAGCGACCGCGGCGGCGATAAGGAATAGAGGTGACCGGCGCCCCAGAGGCGCCGGTCACCTTCAGAAACCCGGTTCCTTCCAAGAAACCGGGTTTCTTTCTTGTGAACCATCTGCCTTTGTGGTAAAACTGACTGCATGACGCCTGCTTCGCCGCGCTGGTCTACGGATACTAAACGCCTGGTGGCGCTATTCACTGTCATTTTGGTCGGCCTGGCAGTCTATCGGTTCAACTTCGTCATCGGGCCTTTGGCCATATCGTTATTGATCACCTATCTGTTTGCCCCGGTTGTCGGATGGATCGAGCGCCGGCTGCGCGTGCGGCGGACGATCGCCGTCCTGATCGTTCTAATGACGCTGGTGATGGTGCTTGTCTTGTTTGCGGCGCTGCTGATTCAGACGGTGATCGTGCAGGCGCGCTCGTTCAATCTGGACCTCGACGCGATCTACGAACAGATCTCCGAGCGCCTCGCCGAGCCGCTCGTCGTCGGGGACGTCCGCTTGGACTTGCGGGCCGCGTTCGAGCCGCTGCGCGGATCGGTCAGCTCGCTGCTTCAAACGGTCGCCAACCGCGTCGTCGACGTTGGCGCGAACCTGGCCGAAGGATTCATCTGGCTGGTCTTCATCTTCATCAGTACCTTCTACCTTCTCAAAGATTGGCGCACGATTGGCCGCTGGCTTGAGAATACGACGCCTCCCGGTTTCCGGGACGACTTTATCTACCTGCGCGGGCAGATTGGGCAGACGTGGAACAACTTCTTTCGGGGGCAGTTGGTGCTGGCCCTGGCGATGGGGACGCTGGTCGGGCTGGCGGTGTGGGCCATTGGCCTGCCTAACGCCTTCGTCATCGGCGTGTTGTTCGGCGTCCTGGAAGTCGTGCCCAACTTCGGCCCGGTGATCGCGTCGATACCGACCGTGCTGATCGCGCTGTTCCAGGGATCGAGCTGGATGTTCGTCGGCAATAACCTGGCGTTCACGGTCGTCGTGATCATTTTGCTGTTCTTGATGCAGCAGACCGAGAACGCCATCCTGGTGCCGCGCATCCTGGGGCATCACCTCAACCTGCATCCGGTCGCGGTGCTGGTCGCCGCGATCGCCGGCGCGAGCCTGGCTGGCGTGTTGGGTATCCTGCTGGCCTCGCCCGTCCTGGCGACACTGCGCGACATCGCCCGCTACGTCGGCGCGCGAATGCTCGACCTCGATCTATATCCGTCGGGGAGCAGCCCGCCTAGTGTATAACCACGGATTACACAGATGTCACGGATGGCGGCCCTTCAATATCTGTGTAATCCGTGTCATCCGCCTGCCCTCGCCTGCCGTGTGCGGGGGTGGTTGAAATTCATCGCGGCTGGCGCGGTTTCTGAGGAGTAATACTTTGTGTCTGGCGATTTTGTATTCCGTCCGGTTCGTTCCGAGGACAAGAGCCGCGTTCTAGAGTTTACGGCGCATACCTGGGACGACGGCGACTACATTCACGACGTCTTCGATCTCTGGCTGGCCGACGCGGATGGACAGTTCACGGCGGTCGAGCTGGATGGGCGAGCTATCGCCATTGCCAAGCTGACCGACCTTGGTGAGGGCGAAGTGTGGCTCGAGGGTCTGCGGGTCGATCCGGCGCATCGCCAGAAAGGCATTGGCGAGGCGCTGCACAATTATCAGGTCGGCCTGGCGCGGCAGATCGGGGCGCGCATCCTGCGCTACGCCACCGGCACGGAAAACGCGGTGAGCCTGATGTTCGGCGAGCGCACCGGTTTCCGGCGCGTGTGCAACTTTCGCTGGCATGTGGCCGACGCATCGACAGAGTTCTCGCTACCCGAGCCGTTGAGCCTGGACGACCTGCCGCAACTGCGCGCGTGGCTGGATTCTCCCCTGCTGCGGTCGGCGCATGGGCTGTACCCGCGACTCTGGAAGTGGAGCCGGCTGTCGGAGGCGCGTCTGGCGCGCCACTTGCGGGCTGGCGAGGTGTTCGGATTGCCCGGCGCTTCAGGGCTGCGCGCCTGGTCGATCTGCTCGCTGTTCGAGGGCTGGAACGAGGCGCAGATGCATCACCTGGACGGCGCAGACCAAGCGTCCGTTGTCGAGCTGGCGCAATCAATGCGCGGTTACGCCGCCAGCGGCGGCCGGGAGAAGACTGAGTGCTTCGCGCTCGACCCTTCGCCTTCGCTCCCCACTCCCTTCGGTCGGGGACTTCGCAGGGCAGGCCCTTCGCCGCTGATCGATTCGCTGCGCGACGCAGGCTATGCGGGTGAAGACTTCGTCATGGCGATTCTTGAGCTGGAGCTGGAGCGAGCATGACGACCGTGCGCGAGGCGTTACAGAGGCTGTTCCGGCGACCTGAACCGGTCGAGATGGCTGGACTCGATCGGGCCGGCTACTCCTATCGTGTGTTCTGGATGAAGCAGGCGCGCGGTTGGGAGGCAGCACGGCGACAATCGGTCTTGGAGGCGACGCGCGTCGTGACAAGAGCCGACGCGTTCGAGTCGAACACTTTCGAGAGGCGCTATCAGGTGCAGGGCCTGGCCGGTGAGCATTCCGGCGCGAGCCTGGTGGCGCTTATTCAGGTTTTGGAGGCGCTGAATGCCGGCGAATGAATCGGATTCCAATGCGCGCGAGGCGCTGAAGCAGCGCATGATCCAGGTCTTGCGCGAGCCGCTGTACGTCGCCATCGAGCGCGAATTCAGCCGCATGCTCCTGCGCGAGAACATCGTCCTCTCGCGCGCCGAGTACAGAAAGCTGAAGTGGGAGGTCGTGCGCGCTATCGTAAACAGCGGCGAATGAACCGAAGCGGGGATGCCCACCATGAAATGCCCGAACTGCCAGCATGACAATCCGCCCGAAGCCGCGTTCTGCATGAACTGCGGGACGAAGCTGAGCCGCGCGTGTGCGAACTGCGGGGCGACACTGCCCGCTGCCGCGCGCTTCTGTATGAGCTGTGGTCAGCCGGTCGGCGGCAGCACGTCGGCCGACGAAGCGCGCCTGGCCCGGCTCGCCGCCGCCGCGCCCGCGCCACTCGTCGAGAAGATGCGCGCGGCCCACCTGGAAGGTGAGCGCAAACAAGTGACCGTCTTGTTCGCCGACGTGGTAGGCTCGACCGCGCTGGCAGAGCAAATGGACCCTGAAGAATGGACGGCGATCATGAATCGCGCCTTCGAGCAGTTGTCGCCGGCGATTTACCGCTACGAGGGCACGATCGCGCGGCTGATGGGCGATGCGCTTCTGGCTTTCTTCGGCGCGCCGCTCGCCCACGAGGACGACCCGGTGCGCGCGCTCCGCGCCGCGCTCGATCTGTTGAAAGCGGCGCGGGCATACGGCGACGAGCTACGCCGCGAGCGCGGCATCGAGTTCGCGGTGCGGGCCGGCCTGAACACCGGGCTGGTCGTCGTCGGCGCGGTGGGCAGCGACCTGAAATACGAGTATACGGCGATGGGCGACGCAGTCAACCTAGCTGCCCGCTTCCAGACGGCCGCCGACCCCGGCACAGTCTTGATCTCGGACGACACACGCCGGCTGGCCGCGCCGTTCTTCGAGTTCGAGGATCGCGGGATGATTGCCGTCAAGGGGAAGGCCGAGCCGGTGCATGCCTATCGCGTGATCGGCGAGCGCGCCGGCGTGGTGCGGGAGCGCGGTATCGAAGGTCTCAGCTCGTCGCTCGTCGGGCGCGACGCGGAAATGCACACGCTGCGCGGCGCTTTTATCGAGCTGCGCCGGGGACGCGGCCAGATTGTATCGGTGATGGGCGAAGCCGGCCTGGGCAAATCTCGCCTGGTCGCCGAGTTTCGCGCCTCGCCGACGCCCATTGCCGGGGTCAAGGTGAAGCTTCGCTGGCTGGAAGGCCGCTCGTTCTCCTACGAGACCTCGACGCCGTACGCGCCTTTCGCGGATTTGCTCGGCGGTCTTTTCCACGTGCAGTTCGAGCACACAGACGAGGAAAAGTACCGCCTCATCCAGAAGAAGCTCGTGGAGATCGCGCCAGATCGCGTCACAGAAACCGCACCCTTCATGGCCAGCCTGTTGGGAGTCGAAGTCACCGGCGAAGATGCCGAGCGCGTTCGCTACCTCGAGCCGCCGCAACTGCGCAGCCGCGTGTTCGAGGCCGTGATCGAAGTCATCGAGAGGCTGGCCGGGCAGGGGCCGCTGGTGCTTGTGTTCGAGGATCTGCACTGGGTCGATCCGACCTCGCTCGACCTGATCGAACAGCTCATGCTGCTCACCGAACGCGCGGAAGTGATGATCCTGGCTCTCTTCCGCCCCCGGCGCCACGAGCCGTCGTGGCGCTTCCACGAAGCAGCGGCGCGCGATTACGCGCATCGCTACACGTCGATCGCGCTCCAGCCGCTGGACGGCGAAAGCTCGCGCGAGCTGGTGGCGAACCTCTTGCAGATTGAAGACTTGCCCGAAAGCGTGCGCGCGCTCATCCTGCGCAAAGCGGAAGGCAACCCGTTCTTCGTCGAGGAAGTGATCCGCTCGCTGCTCGACTCGGGTCTGGTCGTCCGCCACGACGGGCGCTGGCGCGCGACGCGCGAGATCGCAGATATTGCCGTGCCGGATACGCTCGTCGGGGTGATTGCGGCGCGCCTGGATCGGCTCGACGAAGAGTCGAAGCGGGTGGCGCAGGCCGCCTCGGTGATCGGCCGCGAGTTCCAGTACGACGTCCTGACCGACGTTCACGAGGCGCGCGCGGCGCCGGACGAAGCGCTGGGCACCCTGCAGCGGCGCGAGCTGGTGCGCGAGACGAGCCGAGTGCCGAGGCGCGCCTACCGGTTCAAGCACGTGCTGACGCAGGAAACCGCCTACATGTCTGTGCTGCTCGCGCGCCGGCGCGATCTGCATCGGCGCGTCGCGGAATGCCTGGAGCGCATCGAGCCTGATCGGATCAACGATATCGCGCGACATTTCCTCGAGGCGAAAGACAATGCCCGCGCGCTGCCATACCTGGTCGAAGCGGGTGATCGCGCCGCGCGCGTGTATGCGACGCAGGAGGCGATCGGGTTCTACACACGTGCGCTGGAGATTCTGCCATCCGTCGAGGGCGCCCCGTTGGCGCGGCGCGCCTACGAAGGGCTGGGCGGCGCGCTGATGATGACAGGCGACATCCCGCGCGCCGTGGAAATCTACCAGGCGATGTTGCGCTACGCAGAGGCGCGCGGAGACTTTCCGATGCAGGTGTCTGCTCTGAATAAGCTATCGCTGGCCGTGATGTGGATGGGGCGGCTGGAGGAGACCGAACAGTACCTGCTGAGGGCCGAACAACTGGCGCGCCAGTACGAAGACCAGGCCGGGCTGGCCGAGATGTTCACTGTGCGCTGCGGCGTCTGCAACATAATCGGCGACTTCCCCGGCGTGGCGCGCTACATGGGGGAGTCGATCGAGCTCGGGCGCCGGCTGAATGTCAAAGAGCAGATGGCGTACGGGCTGACGCACATGACCAACGCGCTGACCAATATGACGCGCTTCGACGAGGCCCGGGCGACGGCCCGGGAGGCGCTTCAACTGGTGGAAGAGATCGGGCACCTTCAATTCAGGGCTGAATTGCACATGCACGCGATTCCGTTCCACCATCTGCTGGATGGCAACCTAGATGCGGCGTGGCAGGCGGCAGAAGAGGGCCTCGGCATCGCCAAGAGAATCGGGCTGCCGTACGGTGAAAGCCTGGCTGCATACTCGCTTGGCGTTATCGCTCACCTGCGAGGTGAGTATGAGCGTGCCATTGCCAGCTACGAAGGCGCGCTGCGAGCGGCGCAGGCCGGGGCCCCGCCGTACATGGCGGTCCTGCCCATGGGCGGGCTTGGCTCCGCTTACCTGGACATCAGCCCGACGCTCTCGGAGCAGATCGACCGCTACCACGAGCAGGCTCTGGGTATGCTGGACACGCCGATGGGCGCGCCGGCCGGCGGGCTCACCTGGGCGGATCTCGGCTTCTGCCTGCTGGCCAAAGGCAATGTGGATCGCGCCGGCGAGATTCTACAGAAGGGACTGTCTACTCCGGCCCAACAGGGGCTTGTCAATCGCCCGCGCTTTCTGGTCGGTCTGGCGTACGTGGCCGTGGCGCGCACCCAGCTCCACGAAGCCGCCCGGCTCGTCGGCGAGGCGCGCCGGTACGTCGAGGAGCGCACTATGAAGCACCTGTATCCGGAGGTGGCGTTCGCTGAGGCGACCGTCAGCGCCGCGCGCGGCGAATCGGAGAAGGCGCTCGAGCCGTTCGCGCGCGCGGAGGCGCTCGCGCAGGGAATGGGAATGCGCCCGATGGTCTGGCAGGCGCGGGTTGAGGCGGCGAAGGTCCTGGACGCGCTGGGCCGCACGGCGGAAGCCGAGGCAAAGCGCCGTGACGCGCGCGCGATGATCGACGAGATCGCCGCCTTGTTCACCGACGAGAATCTGCGCGCGGCGTTCGTCGAGAGTGCGATGAGAAAGATCGAGTGACCTGTGCAATGTCCAAAGTGCCAGCATGACAACCCACCGGAAGCTGCCTTCTGCATGAGTTGAGCGCGAAATTGAGCGCAGCCTGCACCAAATGCGGCGCGGCGCTGCCAGCCGGCGCGCGCTTCTGCATGAACTGTGGCCAGCCAGTCGGCGCCAGCATCTCCGCCGACGAGGCCCGCCTCGCTCGCCTGGCTGCTGCCACGCCCTCCCCGCTGGCCGAGAAGATGCGCGCCGCCCACCTCGAAGGCGAGCGCAAAACGGTCACCGTTCTGTTCGCCGACGTGGTCGGCTCCACGGCATTGGCGGCGCAGATGGACCCTGAAGACTGGACGGTGATCATGAACCGCGCCTTTGAGCGGTTGGCGCCGCCGATCTATCAGCACGAGGGGACAATCGCCCGGCTGATGGGCGATGCGATCCTGGCCTTCTTCGGCGCGCCGGTCGCGCACGAGGATGATCCGGCGCGCGCGATCCACGCGGCGCTTGACCTATTGGCCTCGGCGCGTGCATACGCGGATGAAGTCCGTCGTGAGCGCGGAATCTCGTTTGCAGTGCGCGTTGGGATCAATACAGGTCCGGTGGTCGTCGGCGAGGTCGGCAGCGACCTGAAGTACGAATACACGGCGATGGGTGATGCGGTCAACCTGGCGGCGCGCATGCAATCGGCGGCTGATCCCGATACGGTTTTAATCACGGAATACACGCATCGGCTGGCTGCGCCATTCTTCGCATTCGAGGATCGCGGCAAGCTTACGCTCAGAGGCAAAGCCGAGCCGGTTCACGCCTATCGCGTGATCGGTGAACGCACCGGCCCCGTGCAGCCACGCGGGATCAAGGGCCTGCGCTCGCCACTCGTCGGGCGCGATGCCGAACTGGCTGTGGTGAACGCCTGCATGGAACGGCTGCGTCAGGGACAGGGCGGCATCCTGGCTATACTGGGCGAAGCCGGATTAGGCAAGAGCCGCTTGATGGCGGAGGTGCGGCAGTCGCTTATCGCAGATGGCTTATTGCTGATGGCCGATAGCTTATTGCCTGTCGCTGACCGCGTATCGCTCGCCGTGGGTGCGATAAGCAATGTGCCATCCGCCACTGGCTATCTGCCATCTGCCATCGGCTGGTTCGAAGGTCGCACACTCTCCTTCGGCCATACTATCAGCTATTGGCCGTTCCGGGAGATCTTGCGGCAGTGGTCGGGCATTGGAGAAGATGACGCAGAGCTTGAAGCGTGGAGCAAACTGGAGCGCAAGACCTCCGAGGTCTTCGAGACCTCGGAGGTCTCAGAGGTGCTGCCTTATCTGGCGAGCCTGCTGGCGCTCGAAGTCAAGGGCGACTTGGCCGGGCGGGTCAAGTATCTCGACGGCGAGGCGATGGGGCGACAGATCTTTCTGACTTCGCATCGTTTCTTCGAGCGACTGGCGCAGACCCGGCCCACCGTCCTTGTATTCGAGGACTTGCACTGGGTGGACGAGTCCTCAGCGCAATTGTTGGAACACTTGCTTCCGCTCGCCAGACGCGTGCCGCTGCTGATCTGCGGCTTGAGCCGGCCCGACCCGAATACGCCGGCGGCGCGCCTGTGGGAGATCGCTGCTCGGGAGCATGCTGACCGCTACACCGAAATTGGTCTCTTATCCTTGTCGCACGGCGACAGCGCGCAACTGGTGCGCAACCTGCTGGCGATGGATAACCTGCCGGCGCGCGTGCGCGAGATGATCCAGCGCAGAGCCGAAGGCAATCCATTCTTTCTGGAGGAAGTCGTCCGTGCGCTGGTCGACAGTCGTGCCATGGTGCGGGATGCCACCAGCGGGCGCTGGCAGGCCACCGCACAGCTCGACGCCATCACCATCCCCGACACGATTCAAGGTGTGATCATCGCCCGCGTCGATCAGCTTGCCGAAGACGTCAAACAAGTGCTGCGGACGGCGGCGGTGATCGGGCGTAGCTTTCTGTATCGCGTGCTCAAGGCGGTAGCCCAGGCGGATCGGGAACTGGATCGGCACTTGGCCGAATTGCAGCAGGTCGAACTGATTCGCGAGAAGCGGATCGCGCCGGAAGTAGAATACATCTTCAAGCACGCCCTGGCGCAGGAAGCGACGTACGAAAGCATTTTGCTGCACAAGCGGCGCGAATTGCACGCCAGGGTGGGGCAGACCATCGAGGCGCTGTTCGCCGATCGGCTGGAGGGGTTTTATGGCCTGCTGGCTTACCACTACGCGCGGGCCGATGCCTGGGACAAGGCGCAAGCGTATCTGCTTAAGGCCGGCGATCAGGCGGGCAGCCTGGCAGCCGACGCTGAGGCGCTGGCGAGCTATCAGCAGGCGATGGCAGCGTATGCGCGCGCATTCGGCGATCGATGGCAGCCATTGCAGCGTGCGACGCTGGAACGTAAGATGGGCGAGGCGCTCTTCCGGCGAGGGGAACATACCCAGGCGCGCGAGTGCGCCGAGCGGGCGTTGGCCTATCTGGAACGCCGGCTGCCCGCCTCGCGCTGGGAAGTGCGGTGGGCGATCGTGCGCGAGGCGGCCGTGCAAATCGGTCATCGCCTGTGGCCTGGCCTCGTGCTTCGGAATGCGAGCAGGCCGGTCCGTCCGGAGGTGGAAGAAGAGATACGTCTCTATTACCTCGTCGGTTGGACCGAGGTGTTCGAGCATTCGGAGCGACTGCTGCTGCTCGCGCTCAAAGGATTGAATGTTGCCGAGCGGAGTGGTTTCGCGTATGGAATTGTGTTGGGGGCGTCGGGGCTTGGGCTGGTGGCCGACATTATCTCCCGCTTCCGTCTAGCCGAGTACTTCCATCGTCAGGCCGTGGCTCTGGCCGAACAACTTCAGCATCCCGCCGCGCTGGGCTTCGCCTATCAAAACCTGACCGTGCACGAGTTCGCGCTGGGGAACGGGGATGCGGTCCTCGAGTACGGTGGTCGGGCCGCCGAGATCTTTCACGATACCGGCGATCTGCATGCCTGGGGCTCGATCGTCCGGTTTACCGCTTACGTGCTGGAAAAGCGAGGTGAGTTTACACGAGTCCTGAACGTGGCTCAGGACCTGGTTCACATTGGACAGGCCGCGGCCGATGCGCAGGTATGGTGCCTGGGGGAATCGCGGCGGGGATCGGTCTGGCGGCGCATGGGGCGGTTCGAGGATGCTATCGCTTCTTTGCTAAAGGCCATCGAATTGGCCGAAGCCATTCCGGATCACTCCACGCGCGTGGAGAGCGGCGGCGAACTGGCGAGGTGCTACCTGCGCCTGAGCCGGCTGACCGAGGCGTTAGCCGCGTTAGCCATGAGCGAACAAGTCGTCATCCGACAAGGGCTGAGAAGCGGCCCGTTGGCCTGGGTTCACATCTGCCTGGCCGAAGCGTATCTGCACGCCGCCGAGCAGTCAGGTGCGCAAGAACGAGCCGCCTGGCTGAAGAAGGCGCGACAGACTTGTCGAGCGGCGCTGAAGCAAGTCAGGGCGATTCGTCCCTTGCTGCCGGAGGCCCTGCGCCTGCAAGGAACGTATGAGTGGCTGAGCGGCAGGCCCGCTGCGGCGAATAAATGGTGGCAGCGCAGCCTGGCCGAGGCCGAAGCGATGGGGCATCGTCATGACGCCGGGCTTGCCCATCTGGAGATGGGCCGACGATTGGGCGGACGTACCCACCTGGAGCGTGCCGAGGCCGTCTTCGCTGAAATCGGCGCGGCGTGGGATTTGGCAAAGGCGCAGGAGCTGCTTGACGGATGAAACGGTTCACCCGACTTCAGCACTTGCTCCGGCTCGCCGCTCGCATCGGCGCGGATCCCGCCGACGGCGACGACCTGCGCCTGCAGAAGACGCTTCTGGTGTTCGGCAGCTTCATGTTCATCCCGGCGGGGATCATTTGGGGCATCATCTACTTTGTGTTTGGAGAACTGCTCGCTGGCGCGATTCCGCTGTCTTACTCTGCCGTTTCGACTATCAGCATCGTGATCTTCGCGTTTACACGCAACTATCGATTCCTGCGTTTTAGCCAGCTCCTCCTGATATTGCTGCTTCCCTTCCTGCTCCAGGTGGCGCTGGGCGGCTTTGTCAACGCCAGCGCCGTCATCGTGTGGTCTCTGATCTGTCCTTTCGGTCTCAATTCCACAGCACCCGTACCCTCGCACGCCGCTCGTCGAAGCGATACAGCCCGGCTTCGCGCGCAGCGGCCACCGCGTGCGCATATTCCTCGCCGGTGATGTGGCGATTGATCTCGGCAAACTTTTCATCCGTCACTCGCCCGGCTGGGTAATACTGGGCCATGATGTTCACGTAGGTATGGGGCGAGACCTCGCGGGCAAGGAATTCCATGATCTGGCGCGTACCGGCAATGTCCCCCGGCATCACCAGGTGCCGCACCAGCACGCCGCGCTTCGCCAAACCGTGTTCGTCCAGTTTCAGCTCGCCGACTTGACGGTGCGTCTCCTTGATCGCCCGCCGCGCCGCCTCCGGGTAATCTTTGGCCAGCAAGTACCTCAACGCCATTCGCGAATCCCAGATCTTGAAATCCGGCATGTAGATGTCCACGATGCCGTCCATGTAACGCAGGCTCTCCATCGAGTCGTAGGCCGAGGTATTGTAAACGATCGGCAGACGCAGCCCGCGCTCGACGGCGAGCGCCAGCGCTTCCAGAACCTGGGGCACGACGTGCTCGGGAGTGACAAAGTTAATGTTGTGGCAGCCCCGCGCCTGCAGCTCCAGCATCATCGAAGCGATGCGATCGGGCCGGGTCTCGCGCCCTTCGCCGGCCTGGCTGATGTCCGCGTTTTGGCAAAAGACGCAGCGTAAATTGCACCACGAGAAGAAGATCGTCCCACTCCCGTTCCAGCCACGCAGACAGTCTTCCTCGCCGACGTGCGGAAAATAACTGCTCACCCGCGCGTATCGCCCGGTCTTGCAGGCGGCCGTCTTGTTGGCCAGCCGATCCACGCCGCAATTGCGCGGGCAGGCCAGGCAATGCGCCAGCCCGGCCACCGCCTCACGAGCGCGGCGCTGCAGCTCTCCGCTTCGGTAGAGTTGCAGGTATGCCGGCTCGAAATCCTGTGAGCGAATGATGAACTCGGAGCTATCTTTGGTCTCGGTGCGCGCCTGCATTTTCGTGCTGCCCTCTGTCGCGTGCACAACTGGAATGCTTATTCTGGCGTATTATACCTTGACAGCGTCAGATTCGGCTCGCTGCGCCGTCCTCGGCGCGGCCAACGCCGCTGGGGACGGCGGCTTGAGCTAAAAGAAAGCAGATAGCCCAGCAGATTCGAGTAGAGTCGGCGCAATTCCTTTAGGGTTTGTCAGATCATGGAGCTTAGCGTTGGTCGGCACGACGATCAGAAGAGCGGCCAGCGCAACGAACGCGAGCACAATGCTGACGGAGAATCGAATCCCGGAGATTACAGTAGACACAGAAAGCAACCTGCGCATCGCCACTTCGCCACACCGATTGTGGCGCGCCGTCACGGTGACATTGGCAAGGCCGATCTGCCGTTAATCCTCTGCGAGTTTCAACGAAGCGGCGTTACCTAACTCCGCGCCAGCCTCACTCGCCCGCCGCAGTATGTCCCTCACATCCGCCGGATTCTTCGACACCGCCCACGCCCACCGGCCAAACCCGCCGTGCCGATTCACGGCGAGCACCCACTCGTCGAGAAACTCGCGCTTGGTTTGGTCGCGCTGCGTGTCCTGGCCCTTCGTTTCGAGCGCCAGCAGCGTGCCGCTCTTGAGACGCACCAGGAAGTCGGGGTAATACTTGTGGACGACGCCCTGATAGGTATACAGGATTTCGAAGCCCAGGTGATCGTTCTTTACCCATGCAGCAACTAGATCGTTGCGGTCGAGCTCGTAGGCTTCGCTGGCTTCCCACGTGCTGTCGAACACGCAGCGATTGATGTGCGACTTGATCGCGTACTCGGACGGCTTGGACGTGTACCACGTGTGCATGTCGCCGGTCGAGCGAATGGGCCGGTCGCGGTCAAACTGTGGCTCGATGGCCTCCGTGTCATTGATGTTGATCTCCTCCCAGATGTGCTGCACGACCTTGCCCATGTTGAGAGTGATCAGGATGCGTCGCCTGAGATCGTCCTGGTAGAACATCGGCGGCACGATCTGAATCTTGTCTGAGGCGATGAACTGCTCGACGAGCCGTATCAGTTGCGCCAGCAGGTACTCTTTGTTGCCCTTCCACGTCGGCTGCATCTGGTCGTACAGATCGCGGGCGGTCTCAAACACGATCTTTTGCCGTCGGTATTTGCGCCCCAATTCCTCAAGGTCGATGCCTGAGATGCGCGTTATATCGGGGTGTCCCTCGACGATGGGCGCAAGTTCGGCGAGCGTCGCGGTCTGATAGGCGTCTAGCACCAACGGCTTGACGTGCGCCAGGTCGAGACTCAGCGCCGGCTTGTAGACGTGCTCGACACGGATGATATTCGGCCAGGTGATTTCGTACTGCTGCTTCTCGGGGTCTGGCTCGATGCCGAACTTGGGCTTGGCGACCTTCGGCACGATCTCGCCGGGGTCTTCGTGCGGCATGAACGTGAACGGCACACCGAAGACGTTGACGTATTCCGGTGCGAACAGGCCCGACTCTGGATCGACCTCGTAAGACGTGCGGCGCAGCCCGCGACCGACCACTTGCTCGCACAGCAGTTGGCTCGTGAATGCACGTAATCCCATGATGTGCGTCACCGTGCGAGCATCCCAGCCTTCGGACAACATGCCGACCGAGATCACGCTTTGAATCTGCTCGCCCGCCTTGCCGACCTTGCCGACCGTGTCTACCGTCTCGCGCAGGAGCGCGGCCTGTTGCCTCTTGGTGAGCTTGCGGGTGGGTTCGGCTTCTTCGTCTTCGCCGTCTTCGCTCTCGGCGACGGGCGTCGATTCTTCTTCCGTCGCGTCGGTTTCGGCTTCGGCCATCGCCAGCACCTTCGAGTCGATGTGCAGCGTGCGCTTCACGTCGGACAGTTCCTCGACGCGAATCTTGTTGTGGTCGAAGGCGTACTTGATGCGCGCCGCCGTCTCGGTGCGATTGGCGACGGTGATCATCACGGGCGGCGTCGGGAAGCCTTCTTTCTCCCAACCACGCGCCGTTTCCAGCCAGTCCTTGCCCAACAGCGCGTAACCGTTGACGACCAGATCGGGCAGCAGATCGTGGTCTTCGGCTTTGCGGTTGAGATCGTCTGTCACGTCGGGATCGCGGTAGATGTGATAAAAGCGCGATTTGTAGTCCGCGCTCAACTTGCCGTCGTCGCGGATGACGACGCGCGGCGTTTTCACCAATCCCGACTCAATCGCATCGTTCAGGCCGAAGTCACTGACGATCCAGCCGAATAGCGCCTCTTCCGAGCCGCGCTTGCCGGTCGAGACGAACGGCGTCGCCGAGAAATCGTAGCAAGTCAGGATGCCGCGCGCCTTGTGCAGCCGATCCAGTCCGCCGACCCAGATCGTCGCTTCTTCGACTTCATCCTTGCTCGCGCCGGCCAGCTTGACATCGGGTGACACACGCCAGGCGTGATGCGCTTCGTCGTTGATGACGACGAGGTTTTGCGCGTTCGCCATCGGGCCGAGGACATGCCGCGCGTAGGCTTCGTCGCTCATCACGCCGCGCTTATCGACCGACCGCTTGCGCGCCAAATCTTTCTCGGTTTCCCATTGCAGCGTGTGCCAGTTCTCCACCAGCACACGGCTTTGATTCAGCCGGTCTTTGAGGCTCGACGGCACGATGTTGAAGGCGTCGTAGAAGTTGCCGGGGTCGGAAGGGATCAACACCTGCAAGCGGCGCTTGACGGTGAGACCCGGCGCGACGACGAAGACGTTTTTCGAGTAGCGGGCGTTCTGCGGATCGGTGACTTTGTTGAGCACCTGCCACGCGATCAGCATCGCCATGACGACGGTCTTGCCTGAGCCGGTCGCCATCTTCGCGCACAGCCGTTTGAACAACCCACCATCGGACGGCATATCGACGCCGACGCGATCCGCCGACGGCGCTTCGCTCATCCAGATCAGCGTCTCCATCGCTTCCAATTGGCAGAAGAATAAGCGGCGATCCTCGGCGCGTTCCTCGACGTTGTACCAGTGCTCCAGCAGGCGTTTGGTCGTGCCACTTGCGCCGGGATAGCCGGCTTCGCACCAGGACTTCACACGCGGGCGGATCGACTCGACCAGCGGGATGGGCACGAAGATGCCGGGGTCTTGCAGCGACTTGGCTCCCGGTGTGGCGACGACGTAGCCCGCCGGTCTGCGCCCTTCGGCCTGCTCGAATCGCCCCATCGCCGGATCGTATTTCCAGTACGAGCGCGGCTCTTCGTAAGGCGAGTTGATGATCAGGTGAGTGATGCCTGCCTGCGCCATCACGCTACCTCGATGATTTTCAGGCTCTCGATGCCGCGATCATCGACGATCTTCACCGCCGCGCGCTTGTACTTGCCCGCCGCGAACGGCAGCGAGAGCGTGCCGCGATATGCCTCGATCAACTCTTCGTCGATTTCGGCCTTGAGGTTGCGCGCCAGTTTCGACCAGCCGTCTTTCTCGCCCGACATGGGGAAGAAGACCTGGCGCGGGAACAGGCTGCGCCCGTCGTAGTCGGTGTCGAGCATCCACATGGCGATCTTGTCCGTGCCGCCCGATTCGATGCTGCCGGTTTTGGGGTTGTAATAGTCGAAGCCGTGCACTTCGATGCGATATTTGCCCGCGTCCTCGCCCTTTTTGATCGGCGTCAGCGTCACGTCGGGCTGGCCGATCAGCCAGAAACTCTCGTTGCTGGCGCGCTTCTTCTTGAGGTCGTCGGTCAGCAAGTCGGTGTTCATCTGCGCTCGCAGCAGAGTGACGCCCGGCCATTCAGTCTCGTCGATGTCTTTGGCCGCTTCAGGGTCAAACTGGAACGCGGCGAAGACGACGAGTTTGGGCCTGGGCACGAGTTGCTGCGCCTCTTCAATCGCCAGTTCGACCTGCCTCTGTTCGAGCGGCGCGTACTCCGGCCCGAACGAGATCGCCGCGCGTTGCGGCTTTGCCTCTTTCGTCTCCGCGTCGGCGTGCAGCCAGCGCGTGCCGGGCAACGGCTCGACGCGGCTGAAGTCGATCTTCTGCCCACCCCTGGCGCGAATTCCCGTGCGGTACAGTTCGTCGCGCCATTCTGACTGACGCAGTGTCTCGCCGGAGCGCGCGATCGATTCGTCTGCCGGCTGTTCGCCCTCGACTTTGGCAAGCGGGCGCACCCCCGGTGCGGGAACGGCCTCGACCGTGAACGGCCCGGACACGCGGGCGCGCGAGTTATCGACGAGCGGCTGATCGTACAGCGTCTCCTGCGCGGGCGGCTCGTTGTTGGCGATAGAGCCTAGCGTAATGTGAGGCACAGTTTTGTATCTGAAACCGCTGTCCACACCTTCATCCACTTGGGCGAGTTCATAGTAATCGAAAGGCGTTGCCATGAGGCGCTGCTTGGCGAGTGTGATCGCCACGCGCGAAGTGTCGCAAGTGATCCACCTGCGACCCCATTGTTCCGCAATATAGGCCGTCGTTCCGCTGCCGCATGTTGGATCGAAGACGAGATCGCCGGGGTCGGTGGTCATTAGCACACATCGCTGAATCACTGTATCGAGTGTCTGGACAATGTACACAATATCCTTAGGGCCTGACATATCGGCCCATAAGGCAGTAAGTGGCGTGACAGGATAATCCTCATGGTACAGTTTGTAGTACAGGTTATCGCCAGCAGCAAAGATTCTCCTTGCATGGATCAGTGCGTCCATTCCTTCTCTGGTTGTTACCCAGCAACCATTCTTCGGAGGATAGTAAGTGCGACCCTGGAATTCCACATGATAATCCATCGACTCGGAATAGCCAGACGGTCTTGGGAGTACGGCGCGAAAGACCTTTGCGCCCATCGGTAGTAACGAGTGATTCTTGTGTTCCTCTTGCGTAAGTTTTCTTACCGTTCCGTCAGGCAGTTCCAGCCAAGTCCAATTCGGCAAACCTTCAATGTTTTGGTTTAAGTATAGAGTTCGGAACTTCACCTTGCTTCGGCTTCTGGCATAAAGCATCAGATAGTCATTCATGCGCTCCAGAAGCTTGGCCCCGAACGGCATCGTCTTTTTTCTGAAAGGAATCAGGCTCACGAAATTCTGTGATCCGAACACCTCGTCCATCAATGTTCGCACAAGATGCACATTATCGTCTGAGATTTGAACAAAGACGCTGCCGCTCTCATGCAGCAAGTCTCTTGCCAACAGCAGGCGGTCGCGCAGGTAGGTCAGGTACGAATGAATCCCCAACTCCCACGTGTCGCGGAACGCCTTGATCATCTCTGGCTCTTGGTTGAGGTCGTCGTCCTTGCCGTCCTTCACGTCGCGCTTGTTGACGAACGGCTGAAAGTTGCTGCCGTACTTGATACCGTAGGGCGGGTCGATGTAGATCATCTGCACCTGCCCAGCCATGCCCTCTTTTTCCAGCAGCGAGTTCATCACCAGCAGGCTGTCGCCCGCGATCAGCCGGTTGCTCCAGCCGTGACGATGCTTGTAAAACTCAATCGCTTCGCGCAGAGGCGGGTTCTCGGCTTTGGTTTGGAACAGCGACAATTGCTGGTAGGCGTCCTCTTCCTCGCGCTTGCGGACGGCTTCAATGATGGAGCGCGGATCGATGCGCTCGTGGACGTGCAGCGAGACGGTGTGAACTTCAAACGAGGTGTGCTCGGCCTTGCCGGCCCACACCAGTTGCGGGTCGAGGTGCGGGTCGTAGGCGTAGGTCTTCTTGCCGGCCTCGCGGTCGGTGGCGGGCGTCACCAGTCCGACCGGCGGGTTGTTCACGCGCTCTTTGCCCTTGTGGTCGTACTGCTCGACAGGTTTCCGGCGGACAGGCACTTGACGCCTGCGGATGGGTCGCTTTGTCTTGGGAGGACGCGGCATGTTTGTATCTCCGTCGAACAGGTTCGCAGGGGAAGTATAGATTGATCAGGTGCGAGGGTCAAACATCTCCCAACGATGGATTGTTTTGACCGTAAAGGCAAGACACCCAATCACAAGATCGGGGTCTGTGTATCTTTCAATATCGCTTCTGGCTACTTCCCACACAGAGCGGACGGGAGTTGCCCACCTATCCAATAATGACGATTTGTTGATTTCTGTCGTCCGCAACCTTGACTTGCTCTTTCAATATCACGACAGGGCCGACGCCTGCCGAGGTGTAAACCGGGGCATTGCCGCCGATCTCTTTACGAATCTCGGTCAGAATATCGATCAACTCGTCAAGGGTGAGTGTTTTGATAGCCATGCTCTGTTCTCCCGGTGTAAGCCGTAACAAGCCGCACTTATCGTGCCGCGCTTCGACCGCGTAGGCCACCGTCCCAGATGTTGCGAGCATCGTGGGACATTTTCTTTGCCTGCTAGTCTATGCCTGATAGAGCAGGATGTCAACCGGCTCGACGGCGCGCGCCCGCTTGACGTCTTTGGCCGTGTTGAGTTATCCTGCCTACCGTAGACATCCTCGCGGGAGCCTGCGTATGTCCCTTACATCACGCGAACGCGTCTTGACCACTCTTGAGCACAAAGAACCTGACCGCGTGCCGATACTTATCGGGACGAGCAATACGACCGGCATCAAGATGCCGGCGTATCGGCGGTTGAAGCGCCTGCTCGGCATCCAGGCGGAAGACAACTACATCTACGACTGGCCCGAACTCGGCACGGCCGCGCTGGACGAATTGACGCTTCGGCGCCTGCATGGCGATGCGCGCGGCGTGCTCGATCGTTTTCCGGAGTGGGTCTACCGGCGCAACCAGGCCCGTCCTCCGCACACGACGTTCGTCGACGACTGGGGCAGCGGCCAGACGGAGATCGAGCCGGGCGTCTGGTTCCCCGGGCTTCACCCCATGGCGGACGCGACGACGGTCGAGGAGATTGAGAAGTACCCCTGGCCCGACATGAATGATCCCAGCCGCGTCGCCCACGTCAAGGAGGCCGCGCGCCGTCTCGCCGAACAAAACCAGTACGCCATCATCGGCACGCCATGGCTGCTCTTTCCTTTCGAGCGGGCGTTCGCCATGCAAGGGATGGATAGGTTTCTGCTCAACCTGGGCATGCATCGCGATTTCGCCAGGGCGCTTCTGCAGAAGATCGCCGGACTGTGCCAGACGTTGATGGGCCATTTCCTGCGCGAAGCCGGCGATGACATCGACATCGTCAAGATCGGCGACGACCTGGGCATGCAGAATACACTCCTCATCTCACCCAAGATGTATCGCGACATCCTCAAGCCGATCCACGCCGACTACATCGCGTTCATCAAGAGCCGCACGAAGGCCAGACTATTCTTCCACACCGATGGGGACGTGTTCAACCTTCTGGACGACTTCGTCGAGATTGGCGTCGATATCCTCAACCCGATCCAGACCTCCGCCGGTAAGATGGCGAATTTGGAAGAGCTGAAGAAGCGTTATGGCGACAAGCTCACGCTGTGTGGGGCGATTGATACACATCGGATACTGCCGTTTGGCACGCCCGATGAAGTCCGCCGGGAAGTGAAGCGTGTGATCGACACGCTGGGGCCGGGCGGGGGCTACATGGTCGCCTCGGTGCACACGATTATGCACGACGTGCCGCCAGAGAATATCCTGGCGATGGTGGACGCCGTCGAAGAATTCGGGAATTACCCCTCCCGAACGCGCTAGAGCATTTAGACTTCCGAAGTCTCCGAGACTTCGGAAGTCTGCCTATTGAGTTCGTTTGGGAGGCAGCCATGTCTGAACAGCTCTTGAGCGCCATGCGCCAGTCGATTGTCGATGGCGACCTCGATCAAGCCGAGGCGCTCGCACGCCAGGCGCTTGAACAAGGCATCGACCCCCTGGTCGCGATCAATCAAGGTTTCGTGCCGGGAATCAACACCGTCGGCGATCAGTTCGGCGCGGGCGAGATGTACCTGCCCGAGCTGATGATGGCCGCCGAGGCGATGAAGAAAGCCATGGCCGTGCTCCAACCCGAGATGACGCGGCGCGGTGTGAAGCGCCAGTATTTGGGCAAGGTCGTGCTGGGTACGGTCAAGGGCGACATCCACGAGATCGGCAAGAACCTCGTCGCCACGATGCTGTCTGCCAGCGGTTTTGACGTTCACGATCTGGGCGTCGACGTGCCCTCCGCCCGCTTCGCCGAAATGGCGCGCGAGGTCGACGCAGATATCGTCGGCGTGTCGGCATTGCTCACCACAACCATGACCGGCCTGAAGCACGTCATCGACGCGCTCGACGACATGAGGCTGCGGCCCAGGGTTAAAGTGATCGTCGGCGGCGCGCCGGTGACCAGGGATTGGGCCGACGAGATCGGCGCCGATGGCTACAGCGAGGACGCGATGGGCGCGGTGGCAGTGGCCAAGAAACTGGTCGGAGTCCCATCCAAGGAGTAAACGCCATATTGATGTTTACGTTTTATCCCCTTTTGGATACAATACGTCCCTGCAAGATGTTCGCGCCTCAGCCGAGGGAGGTAACAATGGAATCGTTAGCAGGAATGAAGTGCGTCGCCTGTCGCAAGGGCGAGCCGACGGTCACCGACGCCGAGATCGCCGAGTATCAACCCCAGGTGCCCGACTGGCAAATCTTCGAGCGCGAAGGCATCAAGCAGTTGGAGCGCGTCTTCAAGCTCCCGAACTTCGCCGAAGCCCTGGCGTTCACCAACCGTGTCGGCGCGCTGGCCGAAGAAGAGGGACACCACCCGGCGCTCCTCACAGAGTGGGGGCGGGTTAGAGTCACCTGGTGGACTCACAAAATCAAGGGCCTGCACCGCAACGACTTCGTCATGGCCGCGAAGACAGACCGATTGCACACAGCTAGCGCATCGTGAGGCGAGTTCCTTGAGTTCCTTCGGTTCCCTCAGTTCCCTTCTCAGGAACTCAAGGAACTGAAGGAACTTGCGCGGATCGGGGCGACAGGAGAACTCATGCGAGGCGTCGTGGCGTTGGTTGGATCGGGCGAATACCTGGACGTGATGAACGACGTCGATCGCCGCCTGCTGGCTGAGTCGGGCAGGCTGAAGCCGCGCGTGGTATGCCTGCCAACGGCAGCCGGCCTGGAGGGATCGGAAAGCGTCGAGCGCTGGTCTCGGATGGGCGAAGAGCACTTTCGGAATCTGGGCGCCCGTGTCGACGCGCTGCCCGTTATCGATCGCGTCTCAGCCGATGATCCGAAGTGGGCGGAACGCGTCGAATCTGCAGACCTGATCTACTTTTCCGGTGGGGATCCACTGTATTTGTGCCGGACGCTGATCGACACTCGCGCGTGGGCGGCGGTGGAGCTGGCCTGGGCGCGCGGCGCCGTCTTCGCCGGGTGCTCGGCGGGCGCGATGATTCTCGGTTCAGGGGTGCCCGACGTGCAATCCCCCGAGCTGACAGTATATCCCGCATTCAATCGCATCCCGAATGCCTTCATTCTGCCGCATTTCGATCGACTCGAAGATTTCCGCCCGGGCGCGACCGAGCTGATACGCAGTTGGCTGGCCGACGGGCAGTACGCGCTCGGCATCGACGAAAACACGGCCCTGGTCGGGCACATCGGGGGCGAGTGGGAGGTGATGGGCGCAGCTGGCGCGTCGCTCTTGACACGCCACGGCACGACGCGGTATATCGTCGGAAACCGGCTGACGCTGCCTTGAGGTATAGGAAAGAGCATGGAGCACACCGTCGTCCCGCTCGGAGCCAAAGCCGACTTCGGGATGGTCTCGAAGTCGGCTGCGCTTTCCTTTCTGATCAGCTTCGGCTTGGTGAAGGCAGTGGCCATCCTTTCCGTTTTACCCCAACAAGGGGAACGGCTGGTGATGGAGACGACTACGGGCAGTTCAACTTGAAGAATTCGACAAGCACCTCACCGTTCGCATTCATAGTGGTATGCGCTGTAATGTGCCATTGAACGTCCGAGCCATCCGAGCTGGTACCATGAACCGTGAAGGTGAATGTGTGGTTTTCGTTCTTCTCGTTGAAGTTGTCGCCGAACCAAACTGTAAAGTTGCCGCTCGCAGTGGGCAGCGCCGGATTGACGGGCACGAACACGAAGTCCCCAGTGAACGTCCCGGTGAGGTGGAATGCTCCGTTAGGCGTCGTGGTCATATGGACGACGCCGTTGTACGTAAGGGTCACGTTGCCTGGGGCACCCGTACATTGATCGATGTCGGGCTCCGTCTCGGTGAAGTTGTGAAACGTTTGCGTGACGGTGACTGCCCCCTCGGCGAATGCGCTGGATGCCGGAAACAGCAGCAAGCTCACGAGCGTAAGGAATGCGAGCGCACGTCTCATGTTGCACCTCCGTGTGCCAATAGGGCGCAATCCTGAGCGAATTGCGCAAACGGTTACCGGTTCAGTCATGGAAAGTCAAGTCTTTCGGCTTATAGGCGCTCCTCCTTGCATAGAAAAATTTCAGATCGGGTGTCCCGGCGATATGATGATAGGAGTTCAGTGAGCGCTTTGGTTGAGGAAGATGTATCACAGGTTCGAAGCTTTGAGGCGTTAGAAATGGTTAGACTTTCCGCTACCGTGTCTTGGCAAGGTGGGACGCTCCGAGCGGGCTGGAGCGCCTGCGACCGCTCCACCAGCCGGCTGAGGTGGTGCTTTGCATCGGCCCTGGGCACGTTATATAATCGGCGAAGCAACTGCAGTTGTGAAGGTTCTGCCACAGAGCAGACGGGCTCGCCCGCACTGCGAAGAATCGAACTATTGAATTCCACCGCAAAGGCGATGTGAAACTGTGAATTGATCGTATAATGGAATTGTCCCTCTTCGAGCCAAGGGGGAATGTCCCTCCATTTTCGCGAGTCGCGGGGGCGTCGTGCAGTGTCCAGCCTGTCGAACTGACAATCCGCAACAAGCCGCGTTCTGCATGCAGTGCGGCACACAGCTCCACCTGACCTGCGCGAATTGCGGCACGGCCCTGCCTGCGCAAGCCCGCTTCTGCTTGAGTTGTGGCCAGCCGGTCAACGTCAGCACGCCGACGGACAACGCGCGTCTGACACGCCTGACGACCGCCGCGCCTGCGCCGCTCGCCGAGAAGATGCGCGCGGCTCACCTCAGCGGCGAGCGCCGGACGGTGACGGTGCTGTTCGCCGACGTCGTCGGATCGACCGCACTCGCCGAGAAGATGGACGCCGAAGACTGGACGCTGATCATGAACCGCGCCTTCGACCGCATCTCGCCGTCGATCTACAAGTACGAGGGCACGATCGCGCGACTGATGGGCGATGCTATCCTCGCCTTCTTCGGCGCGCCGGTCGCGCACGAAGACGATCCGGCCCGCGCCGTGCGCGCCGCGCTCGGCCTGCTGACAGCCGTGACGGAATTCGCCGTGGAGACGAAGCGCGAGCACGGAATCGACTTCGCCATGCGGGTGGGGCTGAATACGGGCATGGTCGTCGTCGGCGAGGTCGGCAGCGACCTCAAGTTCGAGTACACCGCGATGGGCGACGCCGTCAACCTGGCGGCGCGCATGCAATCGGCGGCGAGGCCGATGACGGTGCTGATCTCGGAGCATACCCATCGTTTCGTCGCGCCGATCTTCGACTGTGTCGATCTGGGCCAGATCGAAGTGAAAGGCAAATCCGAGCCGGTGCGCGTGTATGAAGTGGCCGGCGCGAAAGCCGAGCCGGGACGTGTGCGCGGGCTGGCCGGCCTGGAAAGCCCCATGGTCGGCCGCGATGCGGAACTGTCGGCGTTATTGCAGTTGAGCGCGGCAGTGCACGCCGGGCTGGGGCGCGCCGCCGTCGTCATCGGCGAGCCGGGCCTCGGCAAGACCCGCCTCATTGCCGAATGGAAAGCCGCTTCGACGTCCAACCTCCAACCTCCAATCTCCAATCTCCAATCTCCAATCCCCAATCTCCAATGGGCCGAAGGCCATTGCCTGTCCTACGGTCAAGGACTCGCGTATCACCTCTTGATCGATCTTTTGCGCTCGCTCATCGGCGCTCCGGCGGCGGCCGGCGAGGTGGAGACGCGCGAGGCGCTGTTGAAACTGACGCAAGACCTGTTCGGCGACGCGCTGCTGGACGTGTACCCCTATCTCGGTCACTTGCTCTCGCTGCAACTCGAGGGCGACGCGCTAGATCGAGTGCGCCTGCTCGACCCGCAGGCGCTGCAATCGCAGTATCTGTCGGCGCTGAGGCAATTGTTCCGCGCGCTGGCTTCGCGGCGTCCCCTGGTGCTGGTCTTCGACGACATTCACTGGGCCGATCCGTCGTCGGTCGATCTGCTGATCAAACTCCTGCCGCTGGCGAGCGAGGCGCCGACGCTGTTCTGCTTCGTCACGCGGCCCGACCGCGACGCGCCCGGCTGGAAACTCATCGCCGCCGCGCGCGAGGCGATGGGCGCGAGCCTCACCGAGATCACGCTCAATCCGCTGAGCGACGCCGACAGCCGCCAGCTTGTCTCGAACCTACTCGAAATCGAATCGCTGCCCGACGGCGTGCGCTCGATCATCCTGCAAAAGGCCGAGGGCAACCCGTTCTTCGTCGAGGAAGTGATTCGCATGTTGATCGACCGTGGGGCGATCGTCAAGAGGGGCGAAGGCTGGGTGGCCGAGAAGGAAATCGAGAACGTCGACATCCCTGACAACCTGCAAGGTCTCTTGCTGGCGCGCATCGACCGCCTGCCGGAAGACGTCAAGCGCACGCTGCGCGTGGCGTCGGTGATCGGGCGGCAGTTCTCGGTGCGGGTGTTGGAAGAAGTGTTGGGTAAAGCGTGAGCACGTAATCCAGGGAGGTTACCATGTCCGTTCTGGTTACTATGCGCGTCAAAGTCCACGATTTCGAGGGAACCAAAGCGGCGGCCGCTCAATACGCCGACGCGATGAAAAAGGCAGGCTGCCATTGGTTCAAAATTTACCGCGCGGAGAAAGATCCGAATGATGTGCTGTGGCTTATGGAGTGGGAAAGCCACGACGCCTTCAACGCAGCCGGTGAAGACTCCGGCGACGATTTCAATGCGTTGGTGCAGCCGGCCGGTGAGTGGGATGACGTGGTCTGGCATCTCTCCGACGCAGTCGAACTGAAGTAACCGTCCCGTTCATGGTGATACTCGTTCAACATCTTAACGCGCTTGAATCGGCCGGCCTGGTTCGCCTGGCGCACACGTTGCCCGAGCTAGAGTATCTGTTTCAACACGCGCTGATTCAGGATGCGGCGTACAGCTCGCTCGTCAAACAGGATCGCAGGCTGCTTCACCAAACTGTCGCCGAGTCACTGGAGCGGATGTATCCGGATCGGGTGGAAGAACTCGCGGCAGTGCTGGCGCAGCATTTCGACGCGGCTGGCGACGCTGTGCGCGCGGTAAAATATCTCACGCTGGCCGGGCAGGATGCGGCTCGCCGATATGCCAACCCCGAAGCGCTGGCCCTGTTCACACGCGCGCTCGCGCTGAGCGACGACGCGCCACCCGAAACGGCGATGCACGTGCTGGAAGATCGCGGCCAGGTCTACGAGTTTCTCAGCGAGTATGATCCGGCCCTGACCGACTATGAGAAGGCGCTGGCGCTGGCTCAGCAGTCGGGCCTCGTTCGGGATGAGTGCCGCATCATGTCGCGTATGGCGTGGCTGTACTGGCTGAGCGGCAAGGGCGAACAGGCACTGCAGACGGCCCGCGCAGCCGAGTCGACGGCGCGAACCTTGAACGATCATGCCGTTGCGCTCCGGGCATTCATGGTCGTGGGATTGGTCGCACAGGCCGAGGGCCGGCTGTCCGAAGCCTATCCTCGCATGCGGCAGTCGCTGTCTGCCAGCCGCGCGACACGCGAGCATGCGTTGGAAGGGGAGAGCCTGTTCTATCTGGGCATCGAGGACAACTTCATGGGCCGATTCGGACGCGCGTCCGCCTTCGCCCGGAAGGCCCGCGACATCAAGCGCAGTCTAGGCGACCGCGGCGGCGAGATGCTGTCGCTGTACTTGCTAGGACGCGCCGAGGGCGGGCGCGGCAATTACGATGTTGCGCTCGAAGCGCTCGAGGCCGGGTTCGCGGTTGCCGAGGAGACGCACAACCCTTTCGGACGGGCGATGTACGCCAACCAGCGCGCGTGGCTGTCGGCGGAACTGGGCGACTGGGAAAAGGCGTACGAGCTTGATCGCGCCGGCCTGGAGGTAGCGCGCGCCGCGCCGATTCGCCCACCCGAAATCAGCACCTTGCTCAACCTGGTGCTGGACTGCACGATACTGAATCGACTAGACGAAGCCGACGAATATTTGCTTGCATTGCAGAAATGGATGGGGAGGCCGGAGTTCGGGTTCCACGGCTGGCGCTGGCAGACACGTGAAACGGATGCGCGCGCCCGGCTTCACATGGCCCGAGGCCAGTACCCGGATGCGTCTGCTGTCGTCACCGATTTGCTGGAACGCGCGTCGCGCACGGAATCGCGCAAGTACCTGGCGCGCGGTTTATGGCTGCGCGGCGAGATTCATTACACCCTGAGCGCGATCGAGATGGTCGAAGCCGATTGGGCGGCGGCACGCGATCTGGCCGACGCCATGCGCAACCTCCCGATCAGCGTGCAGGTACGACGGTCGTTGATGCGCATGTATCTGGATGCCGGAAAGGGCGGTGCTGCCAATCGGATGCGCGTCGAGATCGATGCGTTGATTGCCGATCTCGATCGCCGCCTGCGGCATCCCGATCTGCGCCGGTCGTTCGACCGTGGACTCGCTCGTGAGACGAATAAATGACGCTTGTACAGCATCTCGGCATACTGGAGACCGCTGGCCTGATTCGCGTTGCTGCTGCGCAGCCGGAACTGGAATGTGCGTTTCGGCACGCGTTGATTCAGGACGCGGCTTACGCTTCGCTGGTCAAACACGATCGGCAGCGGCTGCACCTGGCAGTCGGCGAGGCGCTGGAGCGATCGTACCCCGATCGGCTCACCTCGCGCGATCTGGCTCCGCTGCTAGCGCAGCACTTCGACCAGGCGGGCGACGAGACGCGCGCGCTGCGATACTTCACGCTGGCCGGCGATGCGGCGGCGCGCGTGTACGCCAACGCCGAGGCGGCGCACCACTACAGCCGTGCCTTGGCCCTTGCTCGCCACGCGGCATACGTGGACGGGCAGACGCTGCATCACCTCTTTTTCAGTCTTGGCCGCGCGTTGGAATTGAGCGCACAGGACGCTCGCGCGCTGGACACCTATGCAGACGCGGAGGCGGTCGCGCGCGAGCGGAGCAATCAGGCAATGGAACTGGCGGCGATGATCGCCCGCGCCACGATCTACCTGAAACCGGTGTCTGTGCGCGACCCGGACAAGGGCCGGACTCTCTCAGAACGCACGCTGGCGATGGCGCGCGAACTGGGCGATCGAGAGTTGGAGACGAAATCCCTCTGGAACTTGATGCAGTTCTACAAATGGACCGGCCGGATGGCGGAGGCGCTGGCGTATGGCGAACAAGCGCTGGCCGTCGCTCGTCAGCTCGGACGGCGTGAGCATCTTGCATACGTACTGCATGACATCGCGTCGGTCTACGGAGCGAGCGGTCAGATTCAGCGCGCCCTGGCGTTGGCAGATGAAGCCCAGCAGCTCTGGCGCGAGTTGGGCGTCCTCAATATGCTGGCGGACTGCCTGGCCACGACTGCCGAGTTTCATGTTCTGCGCGGCGAATACGAGCGGGCCTTTGCGCTGTCCGGTGAGGCGCTGCACATCAGCCGGACCATCGGCAACCTGTGGAATGAGTCGTATAGCTGGTACCTGATCGATCTGGCCCACATGGATCGCGGCGAGATGGGGCGAGCCATCGATGCGGCGGAAGAGTGCCTGCGCCTGGCGAAGCAGGCAGGTTTCGTGCCGGGGCTGGTGCAGTCCTCGTTCGATCTGACGCTGATTTACGCCAGCCTGGGGGCTGTTCGCCGCGGACATGAAGCGGCCGAGCGCATCCGTGACATAGGCGAAGGGATGTCCCTCATGGGACCCGTCGATCGAGTGATGGCGGCTCGTCTTCACATCCTCAGCGGAAGGCTCGTGGAAGCCAGGGAGGCTCTCGACGAAGCCCGGCGCGGCTTCGCTGCGGAGACGATTCCGGTGTTCGCGCTCTGGTTCGTGGCCCTGGTCGAAGCCGACTGGGCGCTGGCCTCCGGCGATTACGCGCGGACACTGGCCGTCGCCGATGAAGCGCTGCCGCTTCTCCGTCAGGCCGGCGTCCGTCTGTTTCTTCCCGATGTGCTGTATTTCAAGGGCAGGGCGCTCCTCGGACTGGATCGCACCGAGGAAGCCTACGCGGCGCTGAATGAGGCGCACGCCGAAGCGGAAGCGATCGGCTCGCGGCGCATCTTGTGGCGGATTCTGTTGGCCGTCAGCGAAATCGAATCTCGG
The DNA here is from genome assembly GCA_035283185.1 of Anaerolineae bacterium. Lineage (GTDB taxonomy): Bacteria > Chloroflexota > Anaerolineae > Fen-1058 > Fen-1058 > DASSFZ01. The sequence continues at coordinate 52,400 of DATEUJ010000179.1, forward strand.
CGAGGTCGTTACGCCGAAGCGCAATCCCGACGCCAGCAGGCGCGCGAGATTGTCGAGTTCATCGCCGCACACACCGGCTCGCCCGAACTGCGCGAGTCGTTTCTCAACTTGCGAGATGTGCGCGACGTGATGGGCGAAACGTGAAACGTGATAAGGTGATAGCGTGACGACCCTTCCCGATCACCTCGCTCAACTCGAATTCAGCGGTCTTGTCCGGCTGGCGCAGGCGCTCCCGGAGCTGGAGTATTTGTTTCGGCACGCGTTGATTCAGGATGCGGCGTATCGATCGCTGGTCAAGGCCGACCGGCGGACGCTGCATCGCATCGTCGGCGAAGCGCTGGAGCGGGCGTATGCCGATCGGATCGACGAGATCGCGCCGCTGCTGGCGCGCCACTTTGACGAGGCCGGCGACGACGATCGCGCGTTGAAGTATTTTACGCTGGCGGGCGATGTTGCCGCGCGCACGTATGCCAACGCCGAGGCGATTCTGCATTACACCTGCGCGCTTCAAATTGCGAAACGGTTCCCCGCCCGATCCCCGACGAGGTTGGGGGAGACATCGAGCACGGAGGTTTCGCTCACGCATCTCTACACCAGCCTCGGACAGGCGCTCGAGCTGAGCGCGCGGCACGCCGAGGCGCTGGCGAACTACGCCGACATGGAAAGGCTCGCCAGCGAACGAGGCGACCGGGCAATGGAACTGGCCGCGCTAATGGCGCGCGCCAAGATTCACGCCACGCTCAACTCAGAGCAGAACCCCGACAAGGCCCAGGTCTTGCTGGAGCAGGCGCTCGCGCTCGCACGTGAACTGCGTGATCGTGCCACGGAGTGCCGTGTCCTGTGGAATCTGATGCTGGTGTTCCTGTGGAGCGGGTACGACCAGCACCGGGCAGTCGCTTACGGCGAGGATGCGCTGGCGCTGGCACGCGAGTTGCATCTTCGAGAGCAAGTCGCGTTCACGTTGAACGATCTCACCTACGCCTACATGTCCACCGGCCAGTGGCCGCGCGCCCGCGCGGCGCTCGACGAGTCGCGCGGCATCTGGCGCGAACTCGGCAACCAGCCGATGCTGGCAGACAATGTCGCCAACTCGGTGCTGATCCACCTGCGCGCCGGAGATTTCGATCAGGCCGTGACGGCGGCGGACGAAGCGCTCCGCATCAGCCGGGCGATCGATAATGTATGGGGGCAGGCAGGCAGCCAGGCCTACGTGGGCCTCGTGCACTGGGAGCGCGGCGACATCGATCGCGCCGTGGCGGTGATGGAGGATTCGATCCGGCTCGGCGAGCAGGTCGGCCATCCCGCCCCCGTCGTCGCCACGCGCTCCGATCTGGCGTGGGTGCTCGGGGCGCTGGGCGCAGTCGAGCGCGGGCTGGCATTGGCCCGCCTGGCGCTCGACCGGGCGGCGAACGCGTTCGACATGCACGTGGTGCCGCTGGCGACGATAGCTCGCCTGCATCTTCTGGGCGGCGATCTCGCCTCGGCTGAAGCGACGCTTCGCGAAGCACAGCGTCAGCTCAAGCCGGAGGGCCTGCAGTGGTTCGCGCCGATCCTCGTGCCGCTGGTGGAGGCAGAACTCGCGCTCGCGCGGTGCGATTACGCGGACGCGGCCAAAGTCGCGGACAAAGTGCTGGCCTATCTCCGGGGCAGCCAGACGCGCCTGTACGCGTCTGATACGCTGTACGTGAAGAGCCGGGCGTTGCTGGCGCAGAGCCGGTCGGAAGAGGCCAGCGTGGTTCTGGCCGAGGCGCTGGCCGAAGCCGAGGCGCTCGGGTCGCGCCGGATGCTCTGGCCGATTTTGAGCGCGCTAGGCGACATCGAGTCGGCGCGCGGCCACGACACCGTGGCGCGGGCGCTCCTGCAGCGAGCGCGCGAGGTAGTCGGCTACATCGCCGATCACTGCCCGACTGACCCTTCGCGAGGCTCAGGGCAGAGTCTGCGGCAAATGTTTTTCAACCAATCCGAGGTTCGAAAAGTGACCAGTTTTCTCAGTAATCAGTAATCAGTAACCAGTGATCGGTGAGCAGTGGCCAGTCGTCACCGCTCACTGATAACTGGCGACTGATCACTGGTCACTGATCACTGGCCAGAGGAGTGAACCTGTATGTCGCGCGAAGAGAACAAAGGCATTGTTCGCCGGTATCAGGATGCGCTGAACAGGAACGATCTCGACGCGCTGGACGAGGTCGTGGCCGCCGACATTCGCATGCCCGATATCCTGCCGGGCTTTCCACAGGGCATCGAGGGTGCGAAGCAGATTCAAAGGCTCACCGTCGCGGGCGTGCCGGACTGGCGGGTCACGATTGTCGATTTGATCGCCGAGGGCGACAGAGTGGCGGCGCGCATCACTATGACCGGCACACAGACAGGTGAGTTCTTCGGTATTCCACCGTCGGGCCGTACGTTTCGCATTACGGGCATCTATATTGCCCGGATCGCGAACGGGAAGATCGTCGAGCATCGGGGCGTCGAGGACGCGCTGGGCCTGATGCGACAACTCGGCGCGATGACGTGAGCCTCATAGATGCTGTACTGCGTTTTACTCGACTCACACCTCGCGTGCGCGGCGCGCGCCCGGCGCAGGGCGCGCTGCTCGAAGCAGAGGCCGACTTCATGGCGACGCGCGAGCTGGCCGACGCGATGGGGCACTTCCCGACCCGGCTCCAGGCGCGACGAGGCTTGATTCGCCTGCACTTGACACCGGTTGGTAGTATAATTTTCTACCATCATGAACGACAGCCATGAGCGCCCGCTCTATCTGCGGCAGGCTGTGAACACGTTGCTGACAGCCCTCGGCGACAACCTGATGGGCGTGGTTCTGTACGGCTCGCACGCGCGCGGCGAAGCGCGGGAAGGCAGTGATGTAGACCTGCTCGTGGTCGCGCGCGGGCTGCCGGAGCGGTGGTATCAGCGAACACTGTTTCTGCATCACCCACTCAAAGGCCTCGGCGATGCGCCGGCGTACGCTGTGTTGGGTAAGACACCCGAAGAGTTCGAGAGTCACTTCCCGTCGCTCTATCTTGATATCGGACTCGACGGTGTGGTGCTGTACGATCGAGATGGCTACATGGCCAACAAACTCCGGCGTATCCGCGAGATCATCGCGCAGGCAGGTCTCAGGCGCAAGCGCCAAAACGGCGAGATGAACTGGGTCTGGCAGAACCCACCCCGGCGCCATTGGGAGATCACCTGGGAAGGCTTCAGTGAACTCGCGTGAAGACGCTGTTTATCGTCTGCAGTTGGCGCGCGGTTACTTGGTGAAGGCGGAGTGCGCCAAAAGCTGAACGAGGCGCTGGACGATTTTCGCGGCATGGGCCTGGAGACGCATATTCGCGCGACTTACGGTGATGAGAGTACCCGCACGCCGCCGTGGGTGCTAGTTCAGGAGTCGGAAGCGCGGATCGGTCTGGAAAAAGGTCGCCGGGCCGTTGCGCTGGCAGAGACGATTCACGCCGATATGGCCGGTGACATGACGCCGCCATGACTCGGAAGTCGGCGATATAATCTCGACACGGGCTTGATTCTTCGACGGCGGGGGCGGAATCATGTCGGCGCGGATGGCAGATCGGCTGAGCGCGGCACGGCATCAACTGTTCGTCGGCCGGGCAGGAGAGCGCGAGTTTTTCCGTTCGGCGTTGGCAGCCGCCGAGTGGCCTTTTCAACTCCTGTTCGTCTTCGGCCCCGGCGGCGTCGGCAAGACCGCGCTGCTGCGCGAAATGGCATACCAGTGTGCCGAGGCGGATACGCCGGTCACCTACGTCGATGCGCGCAATGTCGAGCCGTCCCCCGATTCCTTCCTGAATGCGCTGCGGCGCGCGCTCGACCTCGCGCCCCACGAGTCCCCACTCTCGTTTCTCGCGTCACATCCCTCTCGCGTCGTCATCCTGATCGACACCGTCGAGACGCTCGCGCCGCTTGACCACTGGCTGCGCGAGGCATTCCTGTCGCAACTCCCGGAGAACATGCTCGTCGTCATGGCCGGTCGCGAGCCGCCCTCGATCGCCTGGCACGCCGATCCCGGCTGGCAGACGCTCATTCGCGCGCTGCCGCTGCGCAATCTCAACCCGGAAGAGGGACGATGGTTCCTCACGAAGCGCAGCGTCCCGCCCGCTCAGCACCGGGCCGTCCTCGACTTCACGCATGGGCATCCTTTGGCGCTCTCGCTCGTCGCCGACGTCTTCGCGCAGCGGCCTGATATCGAATTCAAACCCGAAGCCGCGCCGGACGTCGTCAGGGCCTTGTTGGCGCAGCTCGTCCAGAAGGTGCCTGGGCCAGCGCATCGCGCCGCACTCGAAGCCTGCGCGATAGTGCGCCTGATGACAGAAGGCTTGCTGTCGGCGATGCTGGGAAACCCGGAGGTCCATGACCTGTTCGAGTGGCTGCGTGGGTTGTCGTTCGTAGAATCAGGCCGGCATGGGCTGCTTCCGCATGATCTGGCTCGCGAAGCGCTGAGCGCCGACGTGCGCTGGCGCAATCCCGACTGGTACGCGGAGCTGCATCGGCGTGCCCGAAGCTATTACGTGGATCGCTTGCAGCGGTCACAGGGGCAGGAGCAGCGCCGCCTTCTATACGATCTCGTCTTTCTGCACCGCGATAACCCGACCGTTCGACCGTACTTTGAATGGGCCGAAAGCGGTAGCGTGTTCACGGACACGATGCACGCAGGGGACGAGCCTGCGCTGCTGGCCATGGTCGCCCGGCACGAAGGCGAAGATTCGGCGCGCATCGCCGCGTACTGGCTTGCGAAACATCCGCAGAGAGTGTATGTCTTTCGAGAGACGACCCAGGAGCCGGCCGGCTTCCTCGCGCTGGTCGCTTTGCATGAGGTAGACAAAGAAGACATGGACTTCGATCCGGCGGCGCGGGCAGCCTGGGATTACCTGCAGCGTCACGCGCCACTGCGATCTGGCGAAGTCGCCACGCTGTTCCGCTTCTGGATGGATCGCGACACGTATCAGGCCGTCTCGCCGACGCAGAGCCGCGCGTTCATCGACGCCGTGCAGCACTACCTGACGACGCCGGGCCTGGCGTTCACGTTTTTCCCTTGTGCCGATCCGGATTTCTGGGCCGAAGTGTTTGCCTACGCCGACCTGGCGCGGCTTCGCCCGGCCGACTTCGAGGTCGGCGCACGCCGCTACGGCATGTACGGCCACGACTGGCGAAGCGTGCCGCCCGTTGCCTGGATGACGCTGCTCGCCGAGCGGGAGATCGCTTCGCGTGCGGAGCCTGTGCCGCCGCGTCTGAGCGAAGTGCTCGTTGTTTTGAGTGAGTCTGACTTCGCGGCGGCGGTGCACGGCGCGCTGCGCGACTACACGCGTCCGGCCGTGCTGCGCGGCAGCCTGCTGTTGCGCTCGCGGCTGATCGCCGATCGGGTTGGCTTGGGGGCCGATCTGGCGCAGCGTGTCGCCGTCCTGCAATCACTCCTGCGCGAGGCAACTGAGTCGCTGCAGGACTCGCCGCGCGATGTCAAGCTGTATCGCGCCGTGCATCACACGTACCTCCAGCCTGCCCCGACGCAGGAAAAGGCTGCGGAGCTGCTGGATTTGCCATTCAGCACCTATCGCCGCCACCTGAAGGCAGGCGTCACGCGAATTACCGAGATTTTGTGGCAGCAAGAGATCGGTGGACCGGAAAAGTGAGCAGAAAGTGAGCAGTTTTTGGGCTGGACTGTGAGCATCCTTCCGTTGTATTGTGGGCAGGGATGTGGACTGGCGCTCGATGTGCAGGGCAAGCGGAGCGTGGCGCACGCAGCCGCCCTTCGGCGGCGTTCACCCTGAGCGAAAATGACCACACCCAAATCAGGCTATCTGTTCATCGCCGACATTACAGGGTATACCGCCTTCCTGAGCGCATCGGAACTAGAACACGCGCAGGATACGTTGAGCACGCTGTTGGAGCTGCTGATCGAACACACCCGGCCGCCGCTGGTCATCTCCCGGCTGGCCGGGGATGCGGTCATCAGCTATGCGCTACAGGAGAAGTTCACACAGGGCCAGACGTTCGTCGAGATGATCGAGAACACGTACGTCGCTTTCCGCAAGGCCATCGAACTGATGGTGCTGAACAATACCTGCCAATGCAACGCCTGCGCGAACGTGTCCACGCTTGATTTGAAGTTCTTCGTGCACTACGGCATCTTCGGTTTGCAGCGCCTGAGCGCGCATGACGAACTGGTCGGCAGCGACGTCATTCTGATCCACCGCCTGCTCAAGAACCACGTCACCGAAAAGACCGGCAGCCGAGCGTATACCCTCTACACGCATGCTGCCATCCGGCATATGGGCCTGGAAGACATCCGCGCGACCATGATGCCCCACACCGAGGAGTACGAGCATCTGGGCGAAGTACAGGTTTGGATTCAGGACATGCATCCCGTGTGGGAACAGAAGCGCGCCGCCACGCGCGTCACCATCCCACCGGAGCGCATTGGTCTGCAAGTGGAAGCGGAAATTGCCATGCCTCCTCACCTCGTGTGGGATTATCTGATTCAGCCGGAATTTCGCAAAACGTTGATCGGGTCTGACAGCCAGCGGATCCTCAACCGCTCGCACGGTCGCGTTGCTCCCGGCAGCGCCTACCAATGTTTCCACGGAAAACGCATCGTCATCCAGACTGTCCTGGAATGGCAGCCCTTTGAACAGATGACGACCGAAGACCTTGTGATGCCAGACACCTACGCCCTGGTGGACTACCGCCTGATTCCGACTGACACCGGAACCCGTTTGGTTCAGACCTTCAGCAAAGCCAGAGGCCCGCTGCTCAGGCGGATTCTTGTCCAAACGATCGTATCAATGTCGTCGAAAACCTATCAGCGAGACATCGAAGCGTTCAAGAAGCAGGTCGAATCAGACCTGGCGGCGCGTGGCGGCGCGCCACAGGCAGCCGCGAAAATTCCCTTTGAGGAAATCAGCGAGGCGGCCGCGGCAAGCCTTGCCAACACCTGAACTCGGTGAAATGAAGAGCAGCATCAGCCGGATGACAGCGATGCTGTGGCGGCAGGAAATCGGCGGGTCGGAACAATGAGCCAAACGTGCGACGCACATCGAGGAAATGAGCAGAAAGTGAGCAGTTTTTGGTCTGGTAACTGAGCACCGGGTTGGTTTACACTGCGGCTGTTGAACGAGGACAGCCACGGTTTTCCGTTGTACCATCCGAACACAGGAGATGTGAAGTTGGACATCCATCAACTGCAGATGCTCGCCGGTTTCATGTCTACCTCGATGTTCGTCGCCAGCAACTTCCCGATGCTGCTCAAGGCTTTCCGAACCCGCGACCTGCGCTCGTACAGCCTGGGTCACATCGCTCTCAGCAACATCGGCAATCTCATCTACTGGGTCTACGTCGCCGGCCTGCCGCTTGGGCCGATCTGGTTTCTGCACGGCTTCTTCACGGTCACCACTGCGCTGATGCTCTTGTGCTACGTGAGATTCCGGCGAGCGACAGCCTATGCTTGACAGAGTATGGAGAGTGAGACTCGATCATCCGTATCGAACAAGGAGGAAGAATGAACCGGCCTATCGAATCGGGACTCAAAGCGCTGTTTGTGATTCAGATCGTCAGTTCGTTTCTCACCGGTGCACTGGGCCTCTTCGCTCCGGCGCTGATCATCAGTCTTTCGGGACTCGATCTGAAGGCGACGCCCGCCATCCAGCAAGCCGGGGCCTTGTCGCTCGGCTACACGCTCGGGGCGCTCATGGCCTTGCGCGCGACGACTTGGGGTGAGGTGCGCATCTTCGCCGCCGGATCACTCATCGCCTTTGCCTTGAGCCTGGTCGGCGCGTTCTACTACGTCGTGATCGCTGGCGTCGTGGCAATCGGGCTGATTGTCATCCTATTGGCCAGCTTGATCCTGACGGTGGGACTTGGCTATTACCTGCTGAGGTATGGGCGAGCTCCTGGGCACGGCGGAAACTGAGCAATGAACGAGCCCATGAAGCAACTTGTAGCCGATCTGCTCGCAGCCTTGAACGCGCACGATGTGGAGCGCGTGGCGGGCTTCTACGCGCCGACTTACGAGGAATTAGACGTGGCGCAGGCTGCCGTCCTGGTCGGCCCTGAAGGCATCCGCCGCACATTGGCGAATTATCTGTGCGCCTTTCCCGACTTGCATTTCACGTTGGACGATCTCATCACCGAGGGGAATCGCGCCGTCCTGGTCTGGACGCTGCGCGGCACACATCGGGGCACCTTGATGCACATTCCGCCGACGGGCCGACTGGTGGCCGTGCGCGGCACGTCGCTGCTGACGATCGAAGATGGCAAGATTCGGCGCGGGCTGCGCATCTGGGACTTGGCCGGGCTGCTGCGATCGATCGGGCTGCTGCCAGAACTGTAGACTGATTTCAAGGAGAGAACCAGAGATGAAATCCATATCCTTTGAACGCTTCGGCGGTCTATGCGCTATCCTCACCGGTATCTCCGGATTCCTGTATTCGGTTGCCTTCATCATCATCTCACGTAATGCACCGGCTCTAGGCGACCTGCTCAGCGCGCTGTTCCTGATGCTGGGTGGGCTGCTCGCCACCGCTGCGCTGGTCGGCGTCTACAATCGCCTGCGCGAGACGGAGGCGGCCTTTGCCCTTTGGGCGCTGCTGTTGGGCCTGGTGGGCGCGATCGGCTCGGTGATTCACGGCGGCTACGATCTGGCCAACGTGATCAACCCACCGGCCTCGCCCGGTCTCGGCCTGCCCAACGCGATCGATCCGCGCGGACTGTTGACCTTCGGCGTTGCGGGCGTCGCCCTGTTCGTCATCGCCTGGCTGATCGGGCGCGGTGGGCAGTTCCCGAGGGGCCTCGGCTATCTGGGCTACGTGTCCGCCGTTCTGTTGGTTTTCCTTTACCTCGGGCGCTTGATCGTCCTGGACGCGACCAGTCCGCTGATTGTCGTGCCCGCGCTACTGGAGGGCTTTCTGGTCAACCCGATCTGGTATATCTGGCTCGGTCTCGTGCTGTGGCGTGGGAAGAGTGCGTAAGGCGACACGATCTTAAGGGGGCTGACATGGATGAGCGATCATTCCAAAAATTCGCGGGCGCGGCGGCGGTCATTGTGGCGCTGAGTTCGCTGCTCTACGGGCTGGTATTCCTTTTCCTGCTGCCCGCCGCGCAAAAAGGCGCGCCACCTGATTCCTTGACCTCGTTCGCTGCAAATCCAACGCCGCGCCAAATTTTGAGCCTCCTGTTTGCAGTAGGTGGCGTTGCGGCAACGGCGGCGATGATCGGCATCTATCGGCAGGTGCGCGAAGGAAACCAGGGCTGGGCATTTTGGTCCGCTGCACTCGGCCTCGCGTATGGCCTGTTGACGGCTGTGCATGGGATTTATTTGCTGTTCCTCAATCCCACGCTAAGCGCGCTGTATGCCCGAAACGATGCGGCGATCCAGGCCGCGGCGGTGGTCGTCGGCTATGTGCCATCACCACTCGATCCGTCAAGTTTCAGCAAATTCCTCTTGTCGGGTATCTGGCTCTTGGTCACCGGCACGTTGATGCTGCGCACCAGCTCCTTCGCACGTGGGCTGGGTTATCTCGCGCTTGCCGCCGGTGTCGGCGTGATTTTGCTCTTCATCGGCACGGCGACCGGCACGTTGTTTCTGGTACTCGCGACCGGCGTGCCGGGTTCGGCGGTAATTGGTCCGCTCTTTTGGCTGGGGGTGGGCTATACTCTATGGACAAAACCATGAAAGCCGTGCCCAACACCTTCGGCGTAGCCAACCTGGAAAGCCCGGCCGATAACCTGCTGCATCTGGTCGTGGGCATCTGGGCGCTGTACGCGGCGCTGCGGCCGGCCGGCATGCAGAAGACAGCAATGTAAGCAGCCGCCGGAGCAGAGCGGCCAGGAGGATACGCATGAAGCACATCATGATTCGAATCATGACCGAAGACTACGACGCCTGGCTGAAGGTCCATTACGAATTCACCGAAACGCGCAAGACATACGGCATGACGGATGGGCCGGTATACCGCGACATCGACAACCCGAATGCGGCGCTGTTCCACATCATGGTCGACGATGTGCCACGGGCAATGGAATGGTTCAAGTCACCGTTGTTCAAGGAGGCCACCGCACGGGCCAAGGTGACAGGGCGCGAATTTTACTTTGCCGAAAGACAACCGTAGCGGACTGGAGATCGTTCATCGCCCGGTGGCAGAGGAAGGAGGTGAGCGTCGTCAGGCAAAACAGTTGAGCCGTATTCTCCAATCGTCCGATCTATAATCGCTGGTGCGACTCGTCTGAGCCGCACCCCACTGTTCGCCAAGGAGAAATATCCCATGTCAACCGAAGAAAACAAGGCCTTTGCCCGCCGCGCTTACGACGCCTTTAATCAAGGCTTACGGACGGGTAACCTGGCCGCGCTGGACGAAGTAATCGCCGGCAATATGGTGGACCACAATCCGGCTCCCGGGCAGGGACCGGGACTCGAAGGCGCGAAGCAGGTTTTCACTCAATTCTTTGCCGCCTTCCCTGACCTCCAGTTTACGGTTGAGGATATGATCGCCGAAGGAGACAAAGTTGCATCCCGCATTACGGCTCGCGGGACGCACAAGGGCGATTTTCAGGGTATTCCCGCGACCGGCAAACAGGTGATGCAGACCGGGATCGACATCCTCCGCATCGCTGGCGGCAAGATTGTGGAGCGCTGGGGCGAGTTTGACAACCTGGGCCTGCTGCAGCAGCTCGGCGTCGTCCCGCCACCGCCGGGGTAGGGCGGATGGTAGTGCGTGAAACGTAAAACGTGAAACGTAAAACGTGATGCGTGAGTGGACTTCGCGTTTCATGCATCGGGGGTTCATGCAGGCCGCCGCGAGATTTCAGCAGCGGCGGCCTGGTGAGCGTTTCGTCCTGGCCAAAGGACGTTGACCCGAGCCGCTCAGCAGGAGGGACGATGACTGAGACTATCTTAACCCACCCGTCGGACGAAGAACTTGCCGCCGCTGTCCAGGAGAACCTGTATGCCCTGTTCCGCGCCATGGCGACCCTACCCGGCAGCGAACTTGTCGAAAGCGAAAAACAGAGCCATCATCTGGCCTTCCCGTCCAATCCGATGTACAAAGGCGTGTGGCGCACGCGCCTGTCGCTGGGCGAAGTGGACAACGTCATCGATGAAACTATCGAGTGGTTCAAGGCGCGCAACGCTCCCTTTCTATTCTGGTGGACCGGGCCTGGCACCACGCCGGATGTTTTGGGTGAACGGCTCGTCGCTCGTGGGTTTGTGTCGATGGAAGCGCAATTGGAACACGTAGCTTCCGGCATGAAGTTCGCCGAATTGGGCGCGCCAGGCATGGTGGCCGACCTGCATCACATGAACGAAGCTGCGCTGACCCACGTGCCATCCGGGTTCACCATCGAAGAAGTGCGGGATGAGGCCGCGCTGCACGATTTCAAGCGCGTGCTCATCGAGGGCTACGAAATACCCGAAGGGATGGCGCACGGCTGGGTGCAAGCCGCGCTAGGCTTTGGCGTTGCGCGCACACCGTGGAAAATGGTTCTGGGCAAATTGAACGGTGAGCCGGTGGCCACACATCTCCTCTTCAACGGCGCAGGAGTAGCCGGTGTCTACGGGGTGGCGACTGTGCCGTCGGCGCGCGGCAAAGGCATTGGCGGTGCGATCACGCTCAAGCCTTTGCTCGAAGCGCGCGAGATGGGCTATCACTACGCCGTGCTGTTTTCGACAGAAATGGGCATCCACGCCTATGAGCGCATCGGCTTTCGCCTGTGCAATGTCAGGATTAACCGCTACTTGTGGCGGAATGCGTAACCGGCATCCAGAGAAACTACGACAAGAGGAGGCGGAGCCATGACCGAACAAGACAAGCGCAACATCGAAGCCGTTCAGCGCATGTATCGGGGCGAGTCGGAAGAATTCGCGACGATTGCGCCGGACATCGTCTGGCACGTGCCCGGGCACAACCCGGTGTCGGGCGAATATCGAGGATACGAAGCGTACACCGAATTGATGCCGTCACGCATGGCGCCTCTGACACAGTGGGACTTTGAGCTCGAAGACGTGATGGTCAACGGCAACTATGTGGTGACCACCTTTCACCTCAAAGGCGAGCGCAAGGGCAAGAGAGTGGACCTCAAGGGTGCGCACGCGATGCGCCTCAACGACAGGGGACAAGTCGTCGAAGGCTGGGGCTTCACGGACAATCAAGATGCGTTGGATGATTTCTTCTCTGAGTGAGGTGAATATCTGTGGCAGCGCGAGCGATCTCTGCTGAGAACGGCTCGAAACCAATTGGGCGTGTGATGAATACACTGGCAAGCTCAACTCGCATCTACACGTCGATTCACATTGCCCGGCCCGTCGAGCAGGTCTTCGACTTCGTGACGACCTCGGGCAACTGGCCAAAGTGGCATCCGGCGTCGCTCGGCGTGCGAGGGTCAGTCGATCATCCCATGCAGGTCAGCGAGCAGGTGACCGAGGACTTCCTTGTCGCTGGTCGGCGCGGCAGCGTCGTGTGGACAGTCACCGCGTGCGAGCCGCCGCGCCGCTGGGCGATCGACGGCAAGATCGTCGGCAGGTCGTCAGGTGGGATCATCACCTATACGCTAAGGCCCGTCGATGGCGAGACACGATTCGAGCGCGAGTTTGTCTACACGATACCGAACGCCCTTTTCTCATTGCTCGATCGGCTGTTCTATCGCCGCCGCGTCGAGGCCGAATCGGCCGAGGCGCTGCGGCGGCTGAAACAGATACTGGAATCACTTGGGTAGAGATAGATGTCCAAACGTACGTTCCTGAACAGCATTCGACAGCTCGATCCCGAACGCGATCATCTGGAGATCGTCTACCTCGACACGTTCCACGAGTTTCCGTGGGACACGACACGCTCGCTGGAATTTGCGCTGTTCCGCACGTTCGCCGTACCGAGCATCGGCGGGCTGCTCGATCGCACTGGCGAGTTTGCGCAGCGCCCTCAGAAGCGCTACGACGACACCGACCTGATCTTGAGCGAGATTCTTGAGCATGGCTACGACAGCGAGCGCGGTCGGGCCGCCATTCGCCGCATGAACCGCCTGCACGGACGCTTCGACATCTCGAACGAGGACTATCTCTATGTGGCCTCCACTTTCATCTTCGAGCCGATTCGCTGGAATGCGCGCTTCGGCTGGCGGCCGTTAATCGATCAGGAGAAACTCGCCGCCTTTTATTACTGGCGCGAGATCGGTCGCCGCATGAACATCCGGTCGATTCCTGACGGCTTGGGTGAGCTCGAGCGCTACAATGTCGAATACGAGCGCGAGCATTTTCGCTATTCTGATGCGAACCGGCGCGTAGCCGCCGCCGTACGCAACATGTTTCTCGGCTGGTTTTTGCCCAGGCCCCTGCACCGGCTGGGTGAGCCGGCGATATACGCGATGCTCGACGAGCCTTTGCTCGAAGCGTTCGGCTTCCCGAAACCGCCGCCGGCGCTGCGGCGTCTCGTGGAAGGCGCGTTGAAGATGCGTGGGCGGCTCATTCGCCTGTTGCCGGAGCGGCGCAAGCCGCGCCTGCGCACCGGCCCGCGGCGCCCGACGTATCCGAAAGGCTATCGCATCGAGGCGCTCGGTCCGCAGATATAGCGAAGGAGGATATAACATGGATAAACCGCTTATGTTGCTGACGAAGATCCTGCTCGCGCTGTGGGCGCTGATTACCGTCCCCGGCGGATTGCTCGTGATCTTCTACGGCCCGTTCGCCACTTCCATTGTGTGGCCACCGCCGCTTGCAGCCATTCCGACCTTTCATGCTCAGTTGTACGCTGCGATTGCCATAGGAACGGGTGTAGGCTCGCTGGTGGTGCTCAGACAGAACCGCTGGGGCAGCGCACAATCCATGATCGCGCTCTACTTCGCCAATGCGGTGTTTGCCGAATATGCGGCGTTCGCGCAGGTCGCCGCGGGCCCAGTGCCGTTCCAGGTGTGGTTCTACATCATTTTGGGCGTCTTCTACCTGGTGTCGATCGTTGTGATCTGGAGGGGACAGTAGCCAGCAGCATGAGGAGATGGATGATGAACGACAAGTCGTTCGTACGCTTCGGCGGCCTGTCTGGAATACTGCTGGCTTTAACGGCCTGGGTCGCCGTGGCCGTGTATTTTGTGATGGTGCCACCCGCGCAGCAGCAGCCGATCGGTGATCTCGGCGGGTTTGTTGCTTCGCTGGCGCAGAACCCGACCGGCACACTGCTCTACACCGGCCTGTACGCGCTCACCGCCTTCTGGTCGATCAGCGCGACAATCGGGGTCTATTACGTCGTCCGCAAAAGCGGCGAAGCCTGGGCTTTCTTTGCGACCATCGTCGGCGCGATCAACGCGGTCGGTTGGCTGTTGACCGGTCTGGCGCAATTGGCAAACCTGCGCTACATCGCGTCGCTGTCCGGCGCCGAGGCGGTGGATGTCGCGCGTATGCTGCTGATGACGCCGCTATCGATCAACCCATTCAACCTGATGACCTCCGGCCTGACGTCGATCTGGTTCCTGGTCACAGCGCTGCTCATTTTGCGCACCAGCGGCATGCCGAAATTGCTCGGCTATCTGGGGCTGGTAGCCTTCGCCGACCTGGCCGTCGGGTTCATTGCATCGCTCGCCGGCGTCGTGGTGGTGCCGACGCTTACGGCGATCATCGCCGGCGCGGTCGGCGGCCCGATCTTCTGGCTGTGGTTTGGCGTGTTGATCCGGCGCAGCGCCGACGGCATGGGCGAGGCCGGCACCCGCTGAGATTGAACAGGGCATGGATCCCAAGACCCAGCACGGCTACCTAGTACTCGCGGATATCTCCGGCTACACGGCGTATCTGGCGGGCGTCGAGCTAACGCACGCGCACGAGATCCTGACCGAGCTGCTCGAACTGATCGTCGGGCAGCTCAAGCCGGTGCTGACGATCTCGAAGCTGGAAGGCGACGCCGTGTTCGCCTACGCGCTGCAGTCGAAGGTGCCGCGCGGCGAGACGCTGCTCGAACTGGTCGAGGCCACCTACGTCGCGTTTCGCGATCGGCGGGAAGCGATTCGCCGTCGCACGACGTGCGAGTGCAACGCCTGCCGCAACATCCCGTCGCTGGACCTGAAGTTCATTGCCCACTACGGCGACTTCATGACGCAGACCGTGGCCGGCATCCGGGAGCTGGTCGGCACCGATGTGAACATGGCGCATCGCCTGCTGAAGAACAACGTCAAGGAGGTGACGGGCTGGCGCGCTTACGCGCTGTTCACCGAACAGACTCTGGCGCACATGGGAGTCGATCCGGAGGACACGATTGCCCAGACTGAAGTCTATGACCTGGGCGAAGTCCGCACGCGCAGCCTGAACCTGCAGGCCCGCTACCGGGCACTGACCGATGCACGGCGCGTGATGCTCACGCCGGAAGAGGCCTATATCCACTTGACTCGCGATTATCCCGTCCCGCCGCCGATCGTATGGGAGTGGCTGAACGATCCGCAGAAGCGCACGCAGTACGCGTTTGAAAAAGGTTTTGTGTTCCAGGCTGCGGATCGCCCGGCGGGCCGCACCGATATCGGCGCGCGCAATCACTGCGTTCACGGCAAGAAGGTTGCCATGTACGAAACCGTCCTCGACTGGCGGCCGTTCGATTATTTCACGGTCGAGCAGATATACTCCGGCTTCGTCGAGCGCATCACCTTTCGCTTGCAGCCGACTGCCAACGGCGGCACGCGGCTGAGCGTGTGTTGCAAGGGCCGCTCTCCAGCGCCCGGCTTTCTCAGCCGGCCTGTGTATATGTTCTTTGTGACGAAGCTCTATCCGTGGACGAAACTCATGGACCTAATGGGCCAGCGGATCGCGGAAGACACGGCGCGCCAGCTGCCCGAGCCTGTTCAGATTGCCGAGATCGCCGAGCCGACGACCGGCCCAGCCCTGTAGAGCAGACGGCGACATGGAAACCGCAACCCCACTGCCTGCGAAGAGACTCAGCCCGATGCGGACGTTCGATCCGCGCAAGGTAGCGCGCTACGAAAAAGAGGCGTGGGTGGCCTATTACCATAGGCGCTGGCTACGCCTGATGCGCATGCTCATCGCGCTGGTGCGGGCGACGTTCGGGCTGTCGCTCGGGCAGGCGCTGGTCGTGGCGATTCCGCTCACGCGCGCTCAGATCAAGTTCGCGCCGAAAGACAACGACGTGCCCGCGGCCGAGGCGGACATGCGCCGCTTCTATGAATTCGTCAAGAAGGTGCATCGCGAGGATTTCGACCCGGCGGAAGCGGCGCGGCTCGATGTGAACTGGTGGGTCGTGCATCGGCGGTTTTTCGGCGACAGCGAGCGCCAAGAGGTGATCGATGCCGTGGCGAAGTTATATGCGGCCATGTATCGCGTGCCGCACGGGTCGGTACGCGAGGCGGCGCTTCACCGCGCGCGGGCGATGGTCCACTCCGACCGCTGGATCGTCGAGGGCAAGTCAGAAAACAGCCCACTTCTTGCGCAAGGGGAAGAGGAACTAATCAAGTCGTACACCGCACTGCGACAGGCGGTCAGTTAGTCGTGTAGTCATGTAGTCACGTAATCACGCAACACGCAACACGCATCACGTATCACGGACATGGACAATCTCGAAACTTTCCTCAGCACGTATGGCCTAGCAGCAATCTGCGGTGTGATGCTGGTCAAGTCGATCGGCGTGCCGATTCCCATTCCCGCCGACGTGATCATGCTGGCGACTTCGGCGCGTGTGGCGGAGGGTAGGCTCGCGCTGTGGCAGGCATTCGGCGCGCTCCTGGTCACGCTCGTCGTCGGCGGCGCGATCCAGTTCTGGCTGGCGCGCGGACCGGGTCGCGGCGTCTTATATCGTTACGGCCGCTATTTGGGATTGACCCCCGCTCGCCTCGACGCGGCCGGGGCAACCGTGAAGAAGGGCGGGCCGATCGGCATCGGGCTGGCGATCCTGACGCCGGGCATCCGCGCGGCGACCATCGCTGCCTGCGGCCTGGCCGCTGTGCCGCCGCGTGTCTTCGTGTTGGGCCTGCTCTTGGGCAGCACCTTGTTCCTGGCGCTGCATTTCTTCCTCGGAGCGCTGATCGGCTCGCTGCTGTCGACACTGCCTCCGATCGGACTGCTGGCGCTGGTTGCGACGCTGGCAGCCGGTTTCGCCGTCTGGTTCTTCATTCGGCGGCGGCAGCGGCGCGGCGCGTCGACAGGCGAGATCGCGTCGGAGGCGTTCGCTGCCTGGCACGAAGCGACCTGCCCGGTCTGCCTGGCGCTCGGGGCGATGAGCCGGGTAGGCGCGCTTCAGGCATCGGAATCATGACGATAGACTTGACGGTTGGCAAGCATGGGCGGCAGTGTCCCGCTTCGAGTCGCTCAAAGCGATTCAGATTCGGGTTCGATGCGTATATTAGACGAGCGCTCGCCGGGATCGGGTGCAGCCGCGATGGGGCAAGTTGACGTGACGGACGAGTCCTTGCTGGCGCGCGCGGCGGCCGGCGATGCCTCTGCGCTGGAGGCGCTGTACGATCGGTACGCGCCGGTCGTGATGGGCCTGGCGCTGAAAATGATCGGCGACCGCGCGGCGGCCGAAGAGATCGTGCAGGAGACGTTCTGGCGCGTCTGGCGCAACGCCGATGCGTTTCGTGCGCAGCGCGGGACGGCGACGAGTTGGCTGTTTGGCATTGCACGCAACCTGATCATCGACCTGTGCCGCCGGCGCAAAGTGAGGCCGCAGCCGGCGCAGAGTGAAGACGAAGCGCGCCGCGTGGAAAGCGCGGCCGACCCGGATTCGGACGTGCCAGAGTCAGCCTGGACGTCGATCAAACGCCGGCAGGTGCGTGCGGCCATGGCGCAGCTTCCGGCGGCGCAGCGCCGCGTGATAGAATTGGCCTACTTCGGAGGCATGACCCGGCAGGAAATCGCCCAGGCCATCGGCGAGCCTCTGGGCACGGTGCACACCCGTGCGCGGCTTGCGCTTCAAAAGCTGCGAGAGTCGCTCCAGGCCCAGGGGTTCGAAGACTGACATGGACGAGCGCATCGAAGAACTCTTTCCACTCTACGCGCTGGGCGCGCTGACCGACGAGGAACGCGCGCAGGTTGACGCTTACGTGTCGGTCAACCCTGACGCGCGTGCGCGGCTGGCCGAACTGGTCGATGCCGCCGCGGCCGTGCCGTTTGGCGTCACGCCGGTCGAGCCGTCGCCCGACGTCAAGAAGGCTCTCATGGAACGCGTGCAGGCCGACGTGCTGGTGCCTTTCGCGCCTGCACGGCCTGTCGAACCCTCGCGCGCGCGAAGCTGGCGAGCGGCGCTGTTCAGGCCGCTGCCGCTGCTGGCCGGAGCAAGCCTGCTCGCGGCCATCCTCGCCGTCGTCTGGGCCATTTCGCTGAACGCCGAGGTGACGCGCCTGAAGCAGGAAAACGCCGCGCTGACGGCGCAAGTAGACGACCTGGAGGCGCAGAACGCGGTGTTGCAGCAGGAACTGCTGGCGCGCGAGCAGGTGATTGCGCTGCTCTCATCGCCTGGCGTGCGGGCGATGGCGATCGCCGGCACAGAGCATCAGCCTGGTGCGAGCGGCCAGCTCATCGCCGATCCCCGTAACCAGTCGGGGGTGCTCGTGGTCACTGGGCTATCGACGCTCCCGGCGGGACAGGTATATCAGTTCTGGCTGATTGACGAGGGGGTACCGGTCGGCGCTGGCACGTTTAGCGTCGATGAGCAGGGCGATGCCGTGCTGGAAGTCACAGCGTCCGCGCCGATCGGATCATTCGATGCGATGGGTGTGTCGATCGAGCCGGAGGGCGGCAGCGAACAGCCGACCGGAAACATCGTGATGTTGGGCACTATGTCGTAGTTTGCTTTTCACTGCCGTACTGTTCTTGCCAACCGATTTCAAAACAAACTTGCGACGTGTGTGAAAAAATGCGTCGCATGACGTGGTTATTCTCGGCTCTCGATGGCGTCACGTTCGTCGAGAGCCTTTCCCTCGGTAGTCCTCTTACTTTCATAATACCAATTCATATAAACTCTAACCGTCACAATGCAAATAAGTGCCATATAATGCGAACGAATGCAGACAGCCTCCATCTGCGTACTTAACTTTAGATAAGCTCCAGGCCCGCGTCCCCGCGGGCGTCCCAATCGCGAGGCATGCCCCGAGCGCAGCCGAGGGAGTGCGGTCGGAGAGCCCCTAACTAAACTCAGTAGATCACGATTTCGTAGCGCCGACTTCGTTCGTCTGAACAAACCGGCGACTAAAGTCGCTACTACGAGTCAATTTCGTGATCTACCGAAACTGTATTGCTTGAGGAGGTGTTTATGAAGTGATCGCATCAATGGGTATGCCTTCTGTGAGGGGATGGCCCTTCACGAATCGACCCTATCGCGAACCAATTGCTTCTCGAGCCATCTCGGGAGCATCACAGCCTTCGAGAGGAGGATAGACAACATGACTACACGTAAGTTCCTCATGGTTGCCACGTTGTTCGCAGTGATTGTGGCGACCCTGGCGGGGAGTGCCGGCGCCTCCAGCCACCGTGAAGCGCCGCTGATCAGCCGCGACCCGTCGGCTGACAACACCGACCTCTACGCCTTTGTCAGCCCGGACGCTCCGACCACAGTGACGATCATCGCCAACTACATCCCGCTCGAGGAGCCGGCGGGTGGGCCGAACTTCAACAGCTTCGACGACAGCGTGCTGTATGAGATCCACGTCGACAACGACGGCGATGCAGAACCCGACATCACCTACCAGTTCCGCTTCAAGACGACGATCGGCAACCCGAATACGTTCCTCTACAACACCGGGCCGATCACGTCGTTGAGCGATCCGGCCTGGAACATGAGCCAGACCTACACAGTCACGCGCGTCGAGCATGGTGATGATGACGACGATGACGATGACATTGTCACCGTGTTGGATAGCAACATTCCTACCCCGCCGGTGAACATCGGCCCGCGCTCGACATCCGGATACGCAGCGCTCATGGCAGCAGCCGTCAAGACGTTGCCTGGCGGCATCAAGGTCTTCGCCGGCCAGGTGGACGACCCGTTCTTCGTCGACCTAGGCTCGGTCTTCGACCTGGCTGGCCTGCGGCCGTTCAACCCGGCGCACGTCCTTCCACCTGCGCTGCCTGCGGATCCCGGCGTAGACGGCGTGGGCGGTTATAACACCCACGCGATCGCGATCCAGGTACCGATCAGCCAACTGGCCGGCCCGGACGGCCAGATGATCATCGGCGTCTATGCCAGTGCCAGTCGCCAAACGCTACGCGTCCTGCGCGGCGATGGCCGCATGGTCAACAGAGGCGAGTTCAAGCAGGTCTCGCGCCTGGGCAATCCACTCGTCAACGAGGTGCTCATCCCGCTGGGCAAGAAGGACCTCTGGAACGCGAAGCGCCCCGAGGACGATGCGCAGTTCCTCATGCACTACACGAATCCCGAGCTCGCCGGGCTGGTGAACCTGCTCTACCCTGGACTGCCTGACGTAGCGACAAGCGGCCGCGCCGACATCGTGGCGATACTGCTGACGGGGGTCGACATACCCGGCTTCGCCAATCTCAACTTCACCGGCACCACTCTGGCCGACCTGCTGCGGCTCAACATGGCCATCCCGCCATTTGGTGTTACGGGTAGCCCGTGCCCGGCCACGCCAGACCCGATGGGCGTGCTCGCCGGCGATCTGTGCGGCTTCCCGAACGGTCGCCGCCTGGCCGACGACGTGACCGACATTGAGTTGCGCGTGGTCGCCCAAGGCCCTGGCGCAATAGTCGCCGGCTTGGTCGGCCTGCCCGACTTGTTCCCGAACAAGCTCCTCGGCGATGGCGTGAACGCGAACGATAAGGGATTCGGAGGCAGCTTCCCGTATCTCGCGGAACCACACCAGGGCTACGCTCACGGACACCACGCCGTTGGAAGCACGACTACACCTCCTATTCCATGAAGTCCTGCGCTAGGTGGAAGGAGGTCATGGAGTTGTAGGGTTGTGGCGTGGTGGGGTCGCGGGATCGCGCCACCTCACAACAGTTCAGGTGCGACGCACTTGGTCGTGCGAAGCGCTGGGAATCCTTACAAAAGTGCGTCGCACCTGTCCGGCAAAAGTAACTACTCAGCCGTCCTTAGCGAGCAGGGCTGTCCGTGCAGGAGATTGCTTCGCAAAAAGCGCTCGCAATGACGCGGGCTGAGCAGTTACCGGCAAAAGGATAAACCGTGATGACTTCTTGCAAATGGCGGCGCAGCCTGATTCAAATCGCAGCCGGCATCGCCGTCGTCGCCACCGTGCTGTTCGGTCTGTGGGCTGTCGACACGGCGCGCCACCACGTCCAGGCGCGATTGGATCCGGCAGGCTACAGCTTGAGCGTCGCGAATCGCCTGGCGCGATCGAGCACGGATGGCGCCATTGAGACGCTGCAGGCCCGGCTCAGACAAGATCCTGACGCTCAACAGGCGTACACACAGCTCGGCGCCGCGTATTTGCAGAAGGCGCGTGAGACGGGTGATCCTACCTACTATGGCAAAGCCGAAGGTGTGCTTCTCCGCGCTTTAGAGATGAAGCCGGACGACTTCTTGGCGATGGCGCAGATGGGCGCGCTCTCGTTCGCCCGCCACGAATTCCGCCAGGCGCTAGACTGGGGGCAAAAAGCACACGCGATCAGCCCCGATACAGTTCTAATCTATGGTGTGATCGGCGACGCGCAGGTCGAGCTGGGCGAGTACGACGCGGCGCTGGAGACTTTTCAGACGATGGTCGATTTGCGACCAGACCTCAGTTCGTATTCTCGCGCCTCGTATATGCGCGAGCTGCACGGCGATGTGGACGGCGCGATTGAAGCTATGCAGTGGGCCGTGCAGGCCGGCGGCCCGAACCTCGAGAACACCAACTGGACACGGGTTCAACTCGGCCACCTCTACTTCAACAGCGGCAGGCTGGTCGAGGCCGAAGCGGAATACCAGCGGGCGCTGGCCGCTTATCCGGGTTACATCCATGCGATGGCCGGCCTGGCCCGCGTGCGCGCGGCGCGCGGCGAATACGACGCGGCGATTCCGATGTACACCGACGTCGTGAACCGCATGCCGCTGCCCGAATACGTCATCGCCCTGGGCGATCTCTATGAAGTGGCTGGACGTCGCCCGGAGGCGCAGCAGCAGTTCGATCTCGTGCGTGCCATCGAGCGGCTCTATCTGGCGAACGGCGTGGACACCGATCTGGAAATGGCGCTCTTTCAGGCCGACCACAACCAGGGCCAGAACCTCGACGAAACGCTGGCCCGCGCGCGCCGGGCCTTTGAAAAGCGCCCCACCATCTACGCAGCCGATGTGCTGGCCTGGGCGCTGTATCAGGACGGGCAATATGCAGAAGCTTACGAGATGTCTCGGCAGGCGCTGCGGTTGGGGACAAAGGATGCGCTCCTGTTCTTCCACGCCGGCATGATCGCCTATCGTCTCGGCCACCGGGTCGAGGCGCAAGCCACCCTGGAACAGGCGCTGGCACTCAATCCGAATTTCTCGCTGCGCTATCGTGATATGGCGCGGAGCACATTAACGACATTGCACCGGAGCGCGACGACAAGCGGCCACTAGCGGGCGATGCAAATGACTTTCCAGTTCGGGGGCGGTCTCCCGACCGCTCCCGCAGCGGCTCGGTCTGGAGACCTTCGCCGAACAAGTGTATCATCCGGCCGCTTGACTTGAATGATTCAGGAGGTGCGCATGAATTGATCGTCGATGGACACACGACCTCAGTGAAGGGCGGCTCTTCTGATAGTCACTCGTGTGCGTCCCGCGCCGCCGCGGGCGCCAAGACAGTTTCCAAGGGAGGAAACGAACCATGCGTAGGTTACTCAGTATTGCGACACTCGGCCTGGCCGTGGTTGCACTGATCGTTGGCCTGGCCGCGTTTCCGACCGGTGCGGCCGATCACCTCGACGCGCCGGGAACCATGCCGCCGGGTGGAGACACGAGGCTTGACATCAACGATGTCTATGCCTTTCAGTCCCCGGCGAACGCAGCCAACACTGTGCTGATCATGACCGTCAATCCGCTGGCCGGCATGCTCAACAACGGCACATTCCACCCCGATGCTTCTTACGACTTGCCGATCGACACCAATGGAGATGCCAAGGAGGACCTGATGTACAGGATCACCTTCTCGGCACCTGATGCCTCCCTCGTGCAAGATGTGAGGCTGCGCCTCGTCGGAGCAGGTGCCGGAAGCGGGGTTTTGGCCAGCGGCCAGACCGGCCAGAACATCCCCGTGGCAGGGGGTGGCATGCTGCGCGCCGGCGTGTTCGACGACCCCTTCTTCTTCGACCTGGTGGGGTTCCTGAGCCTGAATCTCTGCAATCCGGGGACTAACTTCTTTACCGGTCTCAACACCTCTGCCATCGTGTTGGAGGTGCCCAGCGCCTCGCTCGGCCCCAGCAACATCGGCGTCTGGGCGCGCACCTATCTCAACGATCAGCAGATCGACCGGATGGGGCGGCCGGCCATCAACACCGTGTTCATCCCGAACAACGTGTTTGAGCCGGTGGGCACGGAGCCGTCGCAGAGGAACGCGTTCAACTCAGGTAAGCCACGGCATGACCAACGGGATTTCCGGGGCGAGGTGGTGGATACGCTCGAAATCTTCTACGGCGCCGGCAATCCTACCGCAGGCGCCCTGGCAGATATCTTGCTCCCAGACATTCTGACCGTTGACACCTCGAATTCGGCGGGTTTTCTCAACGGGCGGCGCCTGGCAGACGACGTGATCGACATTGAGCTGGGAATCGTGACCAATGGAATGGTCACCACGGACTGCGTGGCCAACGACTCGAGCTTCTCGACCACGTTCCCGTATCTGGCGCCAGCGAACTAGCAGCCTGTCGCCAGTAGAACAAACCCGTAGGGGCGGCG
>DATEUJ010000180.1:0-29572 GCA_035283185.1 Anaerolineae bacterium
CGGCGCCTCGGACTGGTCGGTTGGCTGCTCACCACGCCCGTCCGGTCTGGGGAACGTAGCCGCCTATAATCGGCGAGTAGCTATGTCGTTCCTGTATGCCTATTGACCATCGGGGGTATTGACAAAGCATGTCCGTTGCCAGTCCTCCCAGGTATCGACATCCGCCAGTTGCAACTCGTCTCCGGCTTCGACCTGAACGACCTCGTGCGGGTTCGCTTCGATGACCGGCCGGCCGCCGACGTCGCCTGAGACACGCATGAGCTGATCGAACAGCGAACGGTCGAACAGCGCCGGCGATGCGCGGCGACCTCGATATGCCGACACGACGATGGGCTTCTTCAGTCTCTCGTAGGCGTCTATCATGGCGCGCAGGTGCGCCTCGGGCAGGCGCGGCTGATCGACGAGCAGCATGATCGCGGCGTCGACGTCGCCGGGCAGCGCCCGCAGCCCGGCTCGCAGTGAGGTGCTCATGCCCGCCGGCCAGTCCGGATTCTCGACGATCGTCACCGGCGACTTGAGCGCAGCGCGCATCTCCCGCGCGCGGCTGCCGATGATGACGACCACCGGATCCAGTCCGGCACACAGCGCCGTCCGCGCCGCATGCTCGATGAGCGGCGTACCGTTCCATTCGAGTAATTGTTTCGGCTGCCCCAGCCGCGCCGACTCCCCGGCCGCCAGGAGCAGCCCGGCGATGCGCTTCGTCGTCATCGAATGAAGACCTCGAGGACGGGGCGACGGGCCTGCAGCGATGCGCTGAGCACGCGCTCGTATCGGCCGGACGCCAGCGCTGCCCAGGCGACCTGGCGCGTTTCCGGGCGCGGCGCGGATTCGTCACGTTGATTCAGCACGGCCACCACGCGCGCCCCGGCAGGAACGGCCTTGAGTCCGGCAGCCGGATCGACGAGCAATCGTGAGATGTGGCCGGCGGCGATCGGATGACCCATCGGTAAGCCAAGATACGCTGCCAGCGCCTCGGGCCGGTGCGCGACGACCTCGTCGAGCGGATGGCCTATCACATCCATGTGCATCAACACCGCGACGAGGGTCGTTCGGGACGGAATGACAGGCTCGCGCGCCGCCGGGAGTTTCAGGCCATGCCCACGCGCCCCGTCGGCTTCTACAAGCCACGTCATTTCTGGCAGCGCTTCGATGAGCCGATCGAGCCGCTCCGATTGAAGCCCGGCGAGTTTGCTCGGCAGCGCGGGTGCGATCGGATTGGGCAGGGCGTCGTTCACCGCCTCAGGCAGGCGTGAAGCAGCGAGGATCAGCCCACCGACCTCACATATGGCCTGTCGCATGCGCGCCGGGCGGGGATTGTTCGAGAGGAGCAGCGCCGAATCGTCGGGGAGCACCGGCTCGAGAATGCGCGTCGTTGTCGTGAAGACCGGTCGCCACCCTCTTGCCCGAGTTTCCGCCCATAGACGCCAGCACGTCGTCGTCTTTCCGCCCGCGCCGACACACGCGAGCGCGTCTCCCGCTTGCAGCCTGATCGCATCCGTCAACAGCACAAGGCGAATTGTACCAGAATCCTATTGCATCGGCTCAGCCAACGCAAACCCAACGCTGGGCAAATTGACATCAAACTTACCCAAATGAACTCACCTGCGATACTGTAGGCGACATGACCGCCCACAGTTTTTCGGCCACATTTGCGGGGCGGTAGCACGAGAGGTGAACGAATGAGCGAATACGCAGCTGAGCTTCGACTGAGACCAAACGGCGATCGGGTGGACGGGCTGCTCACGGCAAGGGAGGCCGCCGCATTCCTGCGCGTGAGCTTGAACACGCTGTGGCGCATGGAAAGGCGCAACCTGATCACCCCGTACCGCACGCCCGGCGGCCACCGTCGCTATTCAGCGGACATGCTCCGCACGTATCTTGAGCGCACGCGCGTGCGTAGCTGGGAGATGGAGTAATCTGGCGTGAATGGCGCAGGAGTGCACGAATGAATATACTCGTCGTTGAGGACGATCCGGATGCCCGGAAAGTGTTGAGCCTGATTCTGAAGCTCGACGGTTTTGAGGTATCTACCGTCTCGGGCGGACGCGAGGCGATCGACGCGATACGCGCTGCCGCTCCCGACCTGATCCTGTTGGATGTGATGATGCCGGACGTGGACGGCTTCGAGGTGTGCCGCCGCATCCGGTCGGAGCCGGCCACGAGGGGCATTCCGATTGTGATGCTGTCTGGGAAGGCCGATCAGGAGAGCGTTGTGCGCGGGCTGGCGGCCGGCGCGAACGAGTTCCTGTCCAAGCCCATCAAGCCCAGCAGCCTGACCAAACAACTGCGCTCCACGCTCATGCGGACCGCGGCGAGCATGTCGACGTCGTAGCGGATGCGCCATTGACAGCGCGCTTAGAACCCGTAGAGCGGGCATCCCTATACCCGCTGTTGACGCATGGGGATGCGTCAACCATCGGATTTTAAGACAGTCTCCAAGAAACGCCGCGCTGCCGGCCCGCCGCGAGCGGGAAAACAAACTCCCCGATCTGACGCGGTCGGGGAGTTCGCCGGTACGGTCCACTGTTTTTGCAGGCGCACCCAGCTAGCCGCCGGTCATGCCTACTTCTTCTCCCACCATACGTAGATTTGCGCCGTGTGCCCGAACTCGAAGTATTCCACCGTGACCGCATGGGTCCCGGCGCTGAGCGTCGCATCGCCGATCAACGTGACGCCGTTGTGCTCGAACCATTCGTCGATGACGAGCCTGTTGTCCACGTACAGTCGCACGCCGTCGTCGACCAGCGCGAAGAAGCGGTAAGTTCCGGCCTGGAACATCTGGCTGCTCGTCCAGCGCGCTGAGAATACGTCGGATGAGATCAGCGCATCGGGCGAGCCTGAGCCCCAGTTAAACGCGATCCACGGATCGAACCGGCAGAACGTCGGCTGCCCGGTGACATCGCGGTTTCGATTGGTCCAGAAACACGCCGTCCACACGCCGCCGCCGCCACTACCACCCGGCGTCGGGATCGCTCCGCCGGGCGTGGGTGTCGGGATGGTAGGGCCGGTGATGCGCGCCCAGGTGAAAAAGGCGGAAGCTGAGCCGCTGTCTTCGAAGTATTCCACCCGAAATGTGTGATTGCCGGTCGCCAGGGTCACGTCGGCAGTGTATTGCTGTCCGGTCGCCGGATGCCACTCGTCGATGATCAGCACGTTGTCGACGAATACGCGGATGCCATCGTCGGCGCGGGCCGTCAGCCGGAAAGTGCCTGCGTTGAAGAGAAGAGTGCGCGTCCAGCGTACCGAGAAGTGGTCGGCGCTGATGCGCGAGTCGGGCCAGCCCTGGCCCCAGTTAAAGTCGATGGCTTTGTCGTTGCGCACCACGGAAGGCGCGCCGGCGAGGCTCATGTTGTTGAAGTATTCACCCTTCCACTGTGGGAACGCGGGCGGTCTGCTGACACCACCGGTCGGAATGCACAGCGTCATCCCGGCGTAAATCAGATTCGGGTTCGGAATGTTATTCGCCCGTTGTATCGCTGACACGGTCGTGCCATACCTAATGGCAATCGATCCGAGCGTGTCGCCCAGCTTGACCGTGTAGTAGATGCACTGGCCGGGTGGCGGGGGCGGCGGGGGAGGAGGCGGGTAGCCACCGCCTGGGATACATAGTACCTGTCCCGCGTAGATTCTGTCCGGGTTGACGATGTAATTGGCCTGCGCAAGCGCGGCCATGGACACGCCGAATTTCACGCTAATGCGGTACAGGTTGTCGCTCCGCTGCACGACGTAGGTCGTTGCGCACGCCTGCGCGGAAGCGACAGGGACGATACCTGCCAATACACCCACCAATATCGCGAGCGACACGAGCAATCGTGCGGTTTTCATGAGAGCCTCCTGATGTGTAGGCACACCCGGCGAATGCAGTGCGACTCCGAACGCGGCGAATCATACAACGTAAGGGCACAATACGCAAATGCTTTGACAGCGCTTTTCTTTCGTGCTAATCTGTAGCCTCAAGAGGCCCAGCGTGTGCCAGACTGCCTTGCGGATCAGACGCGCAGAGCAGTATGGGTCAGGACGCGACTGGCTGCTTGGGAGGCTCGCATGGACGTGATGGGTGTGCACTCGAACGTATATTCTAACGTGTTAGAAACGATCGGCCATACGCCGCTCGTTCGTTTGAATCGAGTTGTGAGTGGCCTGCGCGCGACGGTGCTCGCCAAGCTGGAGTTTCTCAACCCGGGCGGCTCGGTGAAGGATCGCATCGGCGCGGCGATGATCGAAGACGCCGAAGCGGCGGGCAAGCTGAGGCCCGGCGGCACCATCGTCGAGGCGACGTCGGGCAATACCGGCGTGGGGCTGGCGATCGCCGCCGCGATCAAAGGGTATCGCTGCGTGTTTGTCATGCCCGACAAAATGAGCCAGGAGAAAGTGCAGCTCCTGCGCGCCTTCGGGGCGCGCGTCGTCATCACGCCGACCGCCGTCGAGCCGGACGATCCACGCTCTTACTACAGCGTCAGCCGCCGCATCGTCGCCGAGACGCCCAATAGCATCCTCGCCAATCAATATCACAATCCGATGAATCCGGGCGCCCACTACCGTACGACCGGCCCGGAAATCTGGGAGCAAACGGGAGGCCGTGCGAAGGTGTTCGTAGCCGGGATGGGCACGGGTGGGACGATCACCGGCACGGGTCGGTACCTCAAGGAGCGAAATCCCGACGTAAAGGTCGTCGGCGTCGATCCGGTGGGTTCGCTGCTCTACGACACGTGGCGGCTGGGGCGCGTGCCGGAGGAGCCGTTTCTCAAGACGTACAAGATCGAGGGCATCGGCGAAGATTTCTTGCCCGGCGCGCTCGATCTGAGCGTGTGCGATGAGGTCGTGCAGTCCGACGACAAAGAGTCGTTCTTGATCACGCGCCGCCTGGTGCGCGAGGAAGGAATCTTCTGCGGAGGATCGTCCGGCTCGGCGGTGGCAGGCGTGCTCAAGTCCAGGCTCGTGCGCGATCTAGATCGCGACGAGATCGCGGTGGTCATCCTGCCGGACTCCGGCTCACGCTATCTCAGCAAGGTCTTCGACGACGAGTGGATGCGCGAGAACGGCTTCCTGGAAGCGCCGTGGGGCGCGGCGACGGTGGCCGATCTGCTGGCCGCAAAGCCCTCCCGCGAAGTCATTTCTGTATCGCCGCTCGAAAAAGTGCGCAACGTCATCGCGCGCCTGCACGAGCGCGACATTTCGCAGGTGCCCGTCATCAGCGATGGAAAGCTCGCCGGAATGGTGACGGAGACCCAATTGCTCAATCATCTCGTGTCCGGCGAAGCAGCGGCGGATGACCCCATTGCGCCGATCGTCCAGCGTCAGGTCACTACGGTCAACAGCGAGACGAGTCTGGAGACGGTGATGGGCCTGTTCGGCGACGGTTCGGTCGCGGTTGTCGTGGATCGGGACGAAGTCGCCGGAATCATCACGAAGATCGATTTGATCGATTTCCTGGCTGTGCGCTCGAAGTGATTCGATCGGGTGAGGTGGCGGAGACGATGCATTCCTTGCACGCGGCTAGAGAGATGCCCCGCCTGGCCATCGTTCCCACGCGGTCGCTCGTGCTGCACGAGGAGGTCGACCCGAAGCGGAGCGAGCCGCTTGCCGGCCGCCTGCGCGCCGAGGGCACGCTGAAGAACCCGCCAGTCGTCGCGCCCGTCGAGGGCGAAGATCGCTACGTCGTCCTCGACGGCACGAACCGCCTGGTCGCATTGAGCGTGCTGGCGTGCCCTCACGTCGTCGTGCAGATCGTCGACTACGACGATCCAGATCTCGTGCTGGATACGTGGTTTCACCTGATTACAGGCATGTTGCCCGACGAGTTCGCCAGCGCCCTGCAGACGCTCGACGGAATGCGGATGGAGATAACGACACACCTGCACGCCCGCGCCGAGCTGGCCCGGCGCCAGGCGGCGGCGTATGCCATGCTCCCCGGCGCTCATGTCTCGGCCGGTGTGCATCTGTTGTACGTCGAAGGCGGCGCGCATCGGCGCGCGGCGGTTCTCACCCGGCTCGTCAACCTGTATCAAGCGCGCGGACACATTCATCGTGTCAATACCGACAGCCTGGAATGGCTGCTGCCGCTATACCAGGACGTCACCGCGCTCGTCGTCTTTCCGCGATACGAGCCATCCGAGATCATGGAACTGGCGCGGCAGGGGGCGTATCTGCCGGCCGGCATCACGCGCCACGTGGTCCCAGGCCGCGCGCTACGGCTGAACTTTCCGCTCAGCGTCCTGCTTGACGATCGTTCGCTCGACGAAAAGAACGCCTGGCTGCAGGACTGGCTACGCGCCAAGCTGGCCGGCAAAGAAGTCCGCTATTATCAGGAATCGACCTACTTGTTCGACGAGTGAGGCTACGCCATGGATGTCACAAGTCTTTCACCCGATCTCCGCCGCCGGTTCGGTTCCGCGCAGTTATACTCGGACGGCAGGCCTTACGCCGTCGTGAGCCTCCCGCGCGACCAGATGCGCGCGGCGACGATCCTCTTCGGCGGGCTTGCCGAGCCGTTTGCGGCCATGATCGTCGACAGAGACGAGATCACAATTGTCATGCACGAGATGGACTGGTCAGTGGCAGGCCGCGATTTGCCGGGAATGCGCGTCCTGAACGACTACCGCCTGATTACGCTCGACGTCGAACTGGAGGCGGACGTGACCGGCTTCATGGACGTCGTGTGCCGCCTGCTGGCCGAGGCCGGCGTGCCGATGCTGCCGCTCGCGGCGTATTCCCGCGATCACATCTTCGTCAGGGGGCGCGATTTCGGCCGGGCGTGGCAGGCCCTGTCCGACTGGATCGCAGCGTGTAGGTTGGTAATTGGTAATTGGTGATTGGCGAAGCGGAAGGCCCTGTCCGACTTGATTGCAGCGTGCAGGTAAACAAATCACTGGAGTGAACATGGATATCCAATCTTACGCTCAAGCCGTCGTCCCCGGCGGCGTTGATCGCGCCGAGGACGGCGCGGTGAGCCAAGGTTCGGGCGGGCTTGACCCTGAGCAGTTCCGTATCTACGGCAAGCAGGTGATCGACTGGATCGCCGATTACCTGGCGAGCGCCGAACGTTATCCGGTGCTCTCTCCTCTCAATCCCGGCGACGTCAAGCGCCAGTTGCCGGCCGGGCCGCCTCAGACGCCCGAGTCGATGGGCGCGATCCTCGCCGATTTCGACCGGGTGATCCTACCCGGCATCACGCATTGGAACCATCCGGGTTTCTTCGCTTATTTTGCGATTAGCGGATCTGCGCCAGGCATCCTGGGCGAGCTGCTCAGCGCGGCGCTCAACGTCAACGGCATGCTGTGGCGGGCATCGCCCGCGGCGACCGAGCTGGAAGACGTCGTGATGGACTGGCTGCGCCAGATGATCGGTTTGCCGCCCGTGTTCGAAGGGGTGATTACCGATACGGCGTCCGTCTCTACCCTGATCGCCATCACCGCCGCGCGCGAGGCGCTGGGCCGGCGCGTGCGTGAAGATGGGCTGGCCAGCCGGGCGGACCTGCCGCGCTTGCGACTGTATTGTTCCGAGCAGGCGCACTCGTCGGTCGAGAAGGCCGGGATCGTGCTAGGATTGGGGCAAGCCGGCGTGCGCAAGATCCCAGTCGACGACGAGTTCCGCATGCGACCCGATCTGCTCGCCGCAGCCGTCGATGAGGATCGGCGCGCGGGCTGGCTGCCGTTCTGCGTCGTGGCCACAGTCGGCACGACCTCGACGACGAGCATCGACCCTGTTCCGGCCATCGCCAACCTGTGCCAGCGCGAGCGGATGTGGCTGCACGTCGACGGCGCGTACGGCGGCATGGCGGCCATTGTGCCGGAGATGCGTCATGTCCTCGACGGCTGCGACCGCGCCGACTCGATCGTCGTGAACCCGCACAAGTGGCTGTTCACGCCGATCGACTGCAGTGCGTTCTACACGCGGCACGTCGATACGCTGAAGCGCGCCTTCAGCCTCGTGCCGGAGTATCTCCGCTCGGCGGATGGCGATGTGAAGAACTACATGGACTATGGCATCCAACTTGGGCGCCGCTTCCGCGCGCTCAAGCTGTGGTTCGTCATTCGCTCCTACGGCGTGGAGGGGCTGGCGGCGCACCTTCGCGAGCACTGCCGTGTGGCTCGCGAGTTCGCCGGCTGGATTGACGCCGATCCGTCTTTCGAGCGGCTGGCGCCTGTCCCGTTGAGCGCCGTGTGCTTCCGTTATCACCCCCCGGGCGTCGACGACGAGGCCGAACTAGAGCGCCTGAACAGCCGCCTGCTCGATGCGGTGAACGCCACGGGCCGCGTGTTTCTCTCGCATACGAAGCTGAACGGCAAGTACACTGTTCGTCTGGCGGTTGGCAATGTCGGAACGAGGGAGAAGCACGTGGCGCAGGCGTGGGATGTCCTGAAAGGGCTGGCCGTTC
Organism: Anaerolineae bacterium; assembly: GCA_035283185.1. Classification (GTDB taxonomy): domain Bacteria; phylum Chloroflexota; class Anaerolineae; order Fen-1058; family Fen-1058; genus DASSFZ01. The sequence continues at coordinate 8,378 of DATEUJ010000180.1, forward strand.
GATGAGGCATTCATGAGCGTGAAGCCGCTGCGATTCATCGACGAGCCGATCGAGGCGCAATATGACCAGCCATCGGCGCTGGAGAAGAAGCCCGGCTGCCCGGACCGCTTCGTGTGGCGCGGCGCGTCGTTTCGCGTTGTCGAGAAGCTGAGCGAATGGCACGATTACCGGCTGCGGGGCAAGACGTTGAGCTTCTACGTCAAGGAGCGAGGCTCTTTTCGCGCCAAAGCCGCCGAGCGCCAGGGGACGTGGGGCGTCGGCCGCGATTACTTCTGGGTTCGCACGGACACCGGCCAGGTGTTCGATCTGTATTTCGATCGCGCGCCCAAATCGGGCGAGGGCCGCAAGGGCGCCTGGTTCCTGTATCGCGAGCTTTCCTCGTCCGAGTCATAGACCTGGCAGGTCTAGTCCGCCGGAAGACCTGCCAGGTTTCATCACACCGTGCTTCCGGTGAAGTTGAACGCCTCGATCTTCAGAGCAGGCACGCAGTACGCGCCGCCGAACTCTGTGATGAGCGTGCGCCGCTCACGGCTGACCGCCTGCACTCCCCCCATCGCCTTCACGTAGCTCTGCGTGAAGCGCAGGTTCTTCACCGCGTGGGCCAGCTCTCCGTCTTCAATCATGAACAACCCGTCGCGCGTCATGCCCGTGACGATGCAATCGCGCGGGTGAACCGGCCGCGTGTACCAGAAGCGGGTGATGTACAGTCCCTTCGCCGTGGCACGAATCATCTCGTCCAGCGACGAGACACCGGCGGCCATGAACAGGTTCATCGCCAGCGGACCACTGACGAATCGCATCGTGGGCGGCGTGGCATGGCCGGTGCTCTCGCGACCTTCTTTCTTCGCCGTATAGCTGTCATACACGGGACCGCGCACGACGCCTCGATCGACGATCGGCACGCGCTGGCGCGGCACGCCCTCGAAGTCGAACGGGAGGGGCGAGCCTTCCGGATCGTGCCCGTCGTCCCAGATCGAGACGAGCGGGTTCATGATCTCCTGGCCAATCCGATCGTTCATCCACGAGCGGCCTTCCTGCACGGCCTGCGCGCCCATGCCCGTGGCGTTGAGCATCGCCACCAGGTCTTCCGTGGCATACGGATCGAGGACGACGGTATATTCACCCGGCTGAATCGCGCGCGGATGCTGAGCGCGAACGGCTTTGCCGACTGCCTCTCGCCCGATCGCTTCCGCGTCGATCTCGCCCACCTTCCAGCTCGATATGCCCGCCTGCCCCGTGCCGTCCTCGCCGGTCACGACGACTTGAAGATCGGCGGACGTGCCGGCATGGTAGGCCATGATGCCGTGCGAGTTGGCGATGGCAAGCTCGCCGGCCGAGGTGCGAAACGCGCCGGAGGCGGCGAACTTATGCTCGGCTGCCAGATCGCACAAAACCCGGACGCTTCGCGCCCTCGCTTCTGGCGTCAGCGAAGCCACCTCTTCGTCGAAAGAAGGCGCCGGCTCGATGGGCTGGGGATCGGGCAGGCCGGGGAAGTCGGGGTCTTCCGGCTGGCGGCGCGCGTGCGATAGGGCGCGCTCGGCAGCCTGCGCCAGCGCCTCGTCGTCCGTGCGATTCGTCGTCGCCGTGCCGGATCGCCTGCCCACCACGGCACGCACCGTCACGCTGACGTTGGCTTCGGCGACGTTCTGGTGGATCGCGTTATTAGCGAATCGAGTGAGGTAGGATTCGTACGCGCTGATCAGCACTTGCGTTTCGTCGGCCTCCGAGTACCGCAGTGCGCGTTTCAGCAGGTTTTCAGAGGCGTGCTGTCCCAACACAACGTCACCTCCTGTATCAGTGACCAGTGATCAGTAATCAGTGATCAGTACTGGACTTTGGCAAGTGCCTATATCTTCGGCTGGACTCGAGGCTTCAGCCGGAGATGTGGCGGACAAGGGAACCGGCTAAAGCCTCTATTCCGGAATTTGCCAAATTTCAGTCAATAGCCAGTATCGATGGTCAGTAATCGTAGATCATGGGTTACCGATCACTGATCACTGATAACTGATCACTGAACACTGACTCCTACACGACCCCCACTCGTACATTGCGAAATCTCGCCGGCGCCGCGCCGTGCCCGGTATGCGCCACCTGCAGCGGCTGGCCCTTGCCGCAATTGGGCGTGCCCCACATCACCCAGTGATCTGCATTACACACCGCGTCGCACGAATTCCAGAACTCGGGCGTGATGCCGGTGTACGTGCAGTTGCGCAGCAGACGACCGCGCTTGCCGTTCTTGATCTCATAGCCGATCTCTGTCCCGAACTGGAAGTTGTAGCGCTTGTCGTCGATGCTCCACGAGCGGTTCGTCTCCATGTAGAGGCCGTCGTCGGTGTCGGCGACGAGATCGTCGAGCGCCCACGTCCCCGGCTCCAGGCTGACGTTCGTCATGCGGATGAGCGGGATGCGATTCCAGCCCGACGCGCGCATGCAGCCGTTCGAGGTCAGCCCCAGGCGCGGCGCCGTTTCGCGCGACATCAGGTAGCCGACGAACCAGCCGTCCTTGACGATCGGAGTCGATTGCGCCGGGACGCCTTCGTCGTCCCAGCCGAAGGTGCCCAAGCCGTACGGTCGCACAGCCTCGGCTGTTACGTTGACGTGCTCGGAGCCGTAGCGAAACGCGCCCAGCTTCTCTGTCGTGAGAAACGACGTGCCGGCGAACGCCGCTTCCGTGCCGAAGACGCGATCCAGCTCGATCGGATGGCCGCACGACTCGTGCACCTGCAGCGCGACCTGGTCGCCGCCCAGGATGATCGTCGTTCGGATGTCGCGCGGACATGGATCGGCGGTGAGCAGCGCCACGGCTTCGCTCGCGACGCGCTTCGCATTGCCGGGCAGATTCCAGCCCAGCACGACCTCCCAGCCGGCCGTCACCTGCTGGCGACCGTTGGACGTGGGATACGAGCGGCGCTGCACTTCGTCGCCGCCGACGGCCGTCGCGACGATGCCGCCGCCGGTCTCGGTGATCATCTGGTCGGTGAGCGCGCCCTCGCTATTGGCGAATAGCTTGTTCTCTTGGATGAAGACCAGGCTGCCCTGCCTGGTCTTGACGCCTTTCACCTTCGCCATCTCGGCGTCGGCAGCCATCAGCACACCCAGCTTGTCCTCGATGGATATGCCGAATGGATCGATCTGTATCGGCGTGACGAACGTGCCGCGGCTGGTGACCGGCGGACCGAGATCGATCGGGCTGTCGCCGGCGACGAGCGCCGAGGCTCTCGCGATCTCGAACGCGCGATCCGTCACGCGATCGACTTCGTCTGCCGTCAGGTCGCGGCTGGAGGCGAAGCCCCACGCGCCATGGGCCAGCACGCGCACGCCGAAGCCGATGCTCTCGTCCATATTCAGCGCGTCGACGATGCCGTTCTTGACCGACAGACTTTCGGTAATCGTGCGCACGATCCGCACGTCGGCGTACTGCGCCCCGCGCAGGTTGGCCAGGTCGATCGCGCGCATCAACAGATCTTTCATCGCAACCTCCGCACTCAGGGAACTGAGGGAACCAAGGGAACTGAGGGAACTAAGGTTGTGTCTTCTCCATGCTTTGTGTGTCTCCATAGCTTTCTGCTTTTGTCTGGCGACGCATCCTCTCCTGTTTCCGGCGTGTATGCTGCGCCGTCAGCGCCAGAACGACGAGCACGACGACGAGCGGCAGGCAGAACAGCAGCAGCTCGTCGACAACGCCAAGCTCGCCGTGGAGGGAAGGTAAGAACAGGATGTTGGCTAATATCAAGGTGCTTTCGTGTAATGGCTTCAGACGTACTGGCAACAGTCTATGCTCGATTAACGACAGAGTCAAGTCTCAGGTGAGCCGCGTGCGTGATTTTGATCTTTACCTGCGTTCATCCGCGCAAATCCGCGCCCTGCAAAAACAGCAGACTATGGTGTCGGCCGCTCGATCGGAGGCGCGCTGTCGAATTCGCTGTAGGCGGATACCATGTGGTGATTGGGACCGTCCATCGACAGCCTGATTATACGGTCGGTCCCCTGATCGATCCACATGCGAAAGTCGAAGCCTCCGTACCGGAAGGCGACGACTGTCGCGGCTGATTCACCGATCTGTTCCTCGCCCTCGATGCGCGCCTCTCCCGCGAGCGAGCTGTAGTTGAACTCCGGCCACTCGAGCGGGACCGCGCGCCTGTTCTCGATCCACGTGCCATCGGGCGTGAGCTGAAAATCGCTGGAGCCGATCTGGATGGCCGTCGCGCCGTTGACGACCTGGTACCGCATCCGGTCGGGCGCAGCGTAGGTGAACACGATATCCAGTTGGTTCCCCGCGTCGTCCCGCAGTGACTGTTTCTCCACCAGCGATCTCAATACATTCATCGCGGCGTCCGCGCGGATCAGCCGCTCGAGCGCAGCAGGATCGCCGGACGCGGCCGGGGTGGGGGGCTGCGGTGTGACGCCGACCGTTATCGCAGTCGGCGCAGCGCCCGCGAGGTTGCGCAGCCGCCGCACGTAGTTCACCACATGCCAGGTCTCGTCTTCGGTCAGGACGTCCTTGAATGCAGGCATTGGCGACGCGACGCGCGCCGGCAGGCCGTTCTGGATCCAATAGAAAATGTCGCCGTCCGTGTGAATATCGAGGTGGCCGCTGCCGAAGTCGGCAGGGCGGACAGGCAGCTCGCCCGCCCGTGGGCCATTGCCGCGTCCGGCGCTGCCGTGGCACGTCGCGCAGTTCGCCTCGAAGAGCTGCTGCCCGATCGCGAGTGACTGCTCATCCGGTAGATATGGGTTGGTCAGCGAAAGCCCCGGCGTCGCCTCTTTGAAAAACGTGTAAACCGACAGCGCGCCGACGGGCAGTGCGATCAGCGACGGTATGGCGAGCAGCGCCAGCGAGGCAAGATTGCGCGACGCCTTGGCGCCGATCGCCAGCCAGGCGAAACCGAGCGCGATCGCGACGAAACCGCCGAAGGCAAGCCCGTAGATCGAAAGCCAGCGCGCGATCGATTCGACGAGCGTCGGCTCGCCGGCCGGCGCGATGCGTCCGTCCAGCCCCACTTTCACACGATAGGCGGCGAACGCGTCGAACGCGTCTGGCCGGCGCACGGCGGCCTCGATCTGCCAGTCGCCGGGAAGCGACAGGAACGCGCCGCTCGTCGCGTACGCGCCGTCCGGCGTGAGCGTAGCTTCGGCGCTCGACATCCCCAGGCTGCGCGCCAGATACGTGAAGCGGAGCGTCACTTGTCCCGCATCGGTCACCGGCTCGCCGCTGCCGGCGTGCGCCAGGCGCAGCGCGAACGTGTTGTCGCCTTCGAGCGCCGGATCGATCGTCAGCGTTCCGTCCAGGTCGTCGGCGCGCGTCGCCAGTTCGAGCGGGCCGCCGTCCGCGACCGGCTGCGGGTCTCTGGAGCGCGGCAGGTTGGTCAGGATCCCCGCCGCTGCCAGGACCGCCAGCGCGAAGACGGCTTCGACGGCGACGATACGCCGGAAGCGCCGGTGCAGCGCGTGTGCGGATCCGTCCGCCGGCTGATCGACGGCGCGATCCAGGCGTGGCTTGATGATGAACAGGTTGAACGCGCCGAGCAGCATCGCCGCGCCGGCGAGCGCCAGCTTGAGCAGCAGCGCGCGGCCGTACGCCGTGCTGAGCAGCGCGGCCCAGTCGCCGACGTGCAGCATGGACATGTACGCGCCCGTGACCAGAAGCACGCCGAGCGCGGCGGCTGCGACAGTCGAGAAATGGACGACGGTTCTCAGCCACAGCCAGGCTCGATCCTCGTCGCCGAGCGTCTTTGCCACCGCTGGAACGACGAACGCCATTTGCGCCAACCCACCCACCCAGACCGCCGTTCCGATCAGGTGCAGCCAGTCGGCCACGAGAGGCACGAAGGGCGGCGTGGTGATAGACGCGCTGTGGCTGGTCAGCGACGTCGTGAGCAACAGTTGCAGGCCGAGCCACAAGACTGCCACGTTCAGCGCGATCGTCGACAGCCGCTTGCCCGGCTGTGGCCGTCCGGCTGTGGCGATCTCGTCGGACAGGACTCCGAGCGCGAGCAGCGTCGCCGCGCGCCCGATCCAGATTCGCCCGACGCGCGTGCTCAGCCAGCCGGTGATCGTCGCCCCGGCGAGCGCAGACTGCGCCAGGAGCGCGAGCAGCATGCCTGCCGCGGTCAGCCCGAGCGCGACGTAGACCACGAGCCGGGTGCGGTGCGTGGCGCGTTCGTCGACCTCCTCGCTCAGCTCGGCCGACTTCAACGCCGGTCGCCACACCAGCCAGCGAAAGAGCATCACGCCCACGAGCAGCGCCTGCCCGACGTAGTTGAGCGCGCGAGCAAGCATGTCGAGCGGCGATGTGACCGCTCCACCGGCAGCCGCGCCGGCCGGTCGCGTGATAGCCTCTCCCACGGAATACACGAACGAGCCGGACGTGATGTGGCCGTCGACCGCGCTCAGCACGCGCCAGGACACCAGGTAGGTGCCCTCGCGCGAATCTGCGAGCGATACGGATAGCTGTGTCCCGTCGGAAGACGACACCAGGTTATCGCCTTGATCGGCTTTCGATCCGTCCTCGAACAAAACGGTGATCGTCGAGAAGCCCGGCTCGATCGGCTCGGTGAACCAGATCGTCACCTTCGCCGGGGCCGTCGCCTGCACCGAGTTCGCAGGGGGATCGGAACGCATCAAGCTGGCGTGCGCAGATACAACGCGCGCCGCCATCAGCGTAGCGGCGATCGCGAGAACGATGGGGATCCTTGAAGTACGCATCACGCATCACATATCACGTATCACGCATCACGCACCACGCACCACGCATCACGTGTCACGCCTCACTTCCTGCGTCCCAGCGCGACGGCGGCCAACACCAACCCGATCGCCGCCAGCGCCAGGCCAGCAACGCCAAATGCGCGCGCTCCGCTCACTTCGCCGCGCACTTCTTCGATCGACGCCTGAAGCTCTGCGGTCGTCGGCTGCGCTTCCGGAAATTCCAGGCTGCCCGCGCTCGTGACCTCCTCGATCTCGGCGCTCTCCTCGACCGGCTGTCCCTCAATCGACCCGCCGAGCACGAGCGTGTACGTGCCGCGCCGCGTAGGGATGAAATCACCAGCGTACGCGCCAGGCTTGTCCTCGATCGGGCGCAGGACGAGATCGCGCGCCTGACCGCCGTATTGAATTTGCGCGGTCAGTGTGGCTTCCGCGCCGGCGACCGGCGCGCCGTCGTCGACGCGGCTGACTTCGATGGTGACCGCATTCTTCAAGCCGGCGAGCGGCGGCTCTTCCAGCCAGCCGACGACGAGGACGTAATCGCCTGAGACGATTTCCTCATGCGCCAACGCCGTTCCATGAAGAAACAGCCCGGCCAGAATCAACAGACCGGCCATAAGCCATCGTTTCATGCCAGTGCCTCCTGTGCAGACGGATCGTGTTGAGTTTGTGTTGTGAGTCGTCAGGGGCGGTGTGTTCAGGCGGCAATCCATGGTGAGCGCTGTAATTATAACATGTGGGCTCGCTTCCAGGCGTATAGACCTGGCAGGTCTTATCCACCAATGTTAGCTGTGCGCAAGATCGTGAAGACCTGCCAGGTCTGGTCGGAAAATTCAAGCGCACTTGGGATAAAGCCGCGTTGACACCGACGTGAAACGCGCCTATAGTCCGCCTCGTACCGTTGCGCGTGCCTGCGACAGAGCGTCAAACATGCGAATCGTTTATACGGACAAGCACAAGCTGCACGCGACCGACCGAGTCGAGCGCGGCGGCCAGCCCTACGTCGTCGAGGAAGCGCCGGCGCGCGCCGAGATCATCTTGCAGGCTGCCCAGGCGAGCCGGCTAGGCGCAGTGATCACGCCGGTCGATCACGGCCTCGATCCGATCTTGGCCGTGCACGATGCAGGCTTCGTCGATTACCTGTGCAGCGCCTACGCCGGCTACGTCACGCAGCCCGGCCGGGCGGACGCGCTCTTCGCGGACTACTACCCGCCGCGCCGTGCGCGCCGCAGGCCGGCCGGTTTTCCCGGTCTCAGGAGCTACTATGCCTTCGGCAACGACGATCCGATCCTGGCGGGCACCTGGGACGCGGCCTATTGGAGCGCGCAGTGCGCGCTGACGGCGGCTGACCTCGTTCGCGCATACCGCGAGACGGCGTACGCGCTGTGCCGCCCGCCCGGCCATCACGCCGGCGTCGACTTCTACGGTGGCTACTGCTATCTCAACAACGCGGCGATTGCGGCGCGCTACTTACAGGCGCGTGTGGCGATTCTCGACATCGACTATCACCACGGGAACGGCACGCAGGAAATCTTCTATTCTGATCCGGCCATGCTGACTTGCTCGCTGCACGCCGATCCGGACGAGGAGTATCCGTATTACTGGGGCGGCGCCGATGAGCTGGGAACCGAAGCGGGCGAAGGCTTCAACCGCAACTGGCCGCTGCCGCTGGGGACGGGCGACGCGGCCTACCTGGAGACGTTGGACGAGGCGCTTGCCGTCGTGAGAGACTTTGGCCCTGAATACTTCGTCATCTCGGCCGGTTTCGACATCGTCGCCGGTGACCCTGGCGGCGGCTTCAAGGTGACGACAGCCGGGCTAGCCGAGATTGGCCGGCGCATTGCGGGATTGGCCGGCCACGTACCTACGCTCATTGTGCAGGAGGGGGGATACCTTCTCGACGAACTCGGCACAAATGCCGTCGCCTTTCTGAGCGCGTTTGTTCGCCAGGACGTCTGAAATTCAACCTTCAGCATGATATAATTGTGCTATGCCTGGGTGCGGTCCGGCCCGAGCGGATGACCAGTCAGGAGCAAGGATGAGCGAAATCCTTCTGAACATCAAAGTTGAACCTCTGGAAGAGGGTGGCTATCTGGCGACGAGCCAGGACTTGAACGGACTTGTCGCGCAAGGGCGTACCGTCGCCGAAACGATGGAGATTGCGCAGGACGTGGCCCGAAAGCTGATCGAGTCGTATATCGAACACGGCGATCGGCTCCCACCCAAGATTCGATCGGCACTGAAGCGACAAGGCCGCCGCCGAGCGACGGCGACGATTGCGGTGGGCATCTCGATCGAGCCCGCGCAAGCATGACGCGGCTGACGGCTCTGACGTATCGCGAGGTCGTGCAGCGCTTGCGAGCGGCCGGCTTTGAATTCGATCGCCAGGCGAAAGGCAGCCACGAGATCTGGTATAACCCGAAGACTCGTCGGCGCACGACGGTGCCACACCATCCTGGGACGATCGCGCGCGGGACGCTGCGAGCGATCATTCGGGAAGCCGGCCTGAGCGTCGAAGAGTTTCTGGCATTGGAGAGGTAACGAGTAACTCTCGAAGAGGACCCAAACTCGCATCCGTAATCTTCCCTCGGCATGACATAGATTAGATGGCCTGATTCGCCTATTCGTTGATTCGCGGCCTATTCGTCGGCACCTTCCACCACTGCGATCTCCTCGTCCGTCAACCCATACAGCTTCTGTATCATCCGCGCTCTATCAAGCGTTTTCGCCCAGCAGATTGCGAAACAGTCTCTTCCGGCATCGGTCACCGCTGTGCAAATGTCTTGAACAGGGCGCGGTTCTGCTGGATCAGCCGGCGCGCAAACGACGCGCCGCTCGCGGCGAACCGCCCGGCCGCCGGCGTGGCCGGCTTTTCGATTTGCCCGGCATTCGCCAGCCAGAATTCGAGGGCTGCCACGGCCACGGTCTGAATTTCCTGCTCACTGATACGCCGCTCGCGCAGCCGTTCGACCAGCGACTCCGGCAACTCAAGCGTTAAAGTCGTCATGGACGCTCCTCTCTTGCCAGGATTATGCTCGCCAAGCAGAAGATGCGCCAAGCTGCATCCCAGGTGAAGATTCCTTGCCCGTTCTGGGTGGCGAGGCAGGTCGGTTCTTCACAGGACGATGTCGAGCTACGCCGAGCGGAGCGATTTCAGGACGCGCGCGCACAGGTCGGCGCTGATCCAGATGTCGGGACGCGCAGCTATCTCGTTGAGGAGAAGCTCGACTTCGGGGAGTGTCAGCAGCGCGCGGCGGTGAGCCTCGACCAGTACACCGAGTGTCCCGCGTACGGGGAGGCCGAGGCGACGCGCTTCGGTGCGGGCATCTTCGTCATCGACCAGCACCAGCACATCTCTCAACGTCCGTGCGTAGGCGAAGGTGGCGCGTTCACCGGGATCGAGCGTGATCGCAGGCTGATAGGCAGCGAGCACGTCGTCGGGAACCGCGATCACGGGCAGCTTGTGTTGTTGCCAAAAGAGTCGGATGGTCAGCGCATCAGGCGCGCCCTGAGCCTGCCCGAAGGCCACTGCTTCCTGGTAAACCGTCTCGGTGACGTGAACGGTTCCCCACAGGTCGATAAGGAGTTGAAGCCGGTTGATCTTCGCCAGAGCGATAAGGGGGCCAGAATCGCACAGGACAGTGGGCACTATGCCAGCTCCTCGGCCAGCGTTTCGTCACTAAAGCGGGGTTCCTGGCCGTGTGCGTAAGCGTGACGGGCCATCTCGCCCTCCGTAATGCCGGCGATGCCCGCGGCCGCTCCAAGCGTCATCTGCCCACGTGCGTATTGCGCTAACGCCTGTTCGATCTTGCGGGTGCGCAGGCCGAGCTCGAGCATCTCGGCGATGAATTCCTGGCTGGCGTCTGAAAGTTCCTTCGCCAGCCGATCGGGCAATTGCACAGTCAGGCTGGTCATCGATCGGACTCCTTTGTGGCTTTGCGATCCGCGATCAGTTCCGACACGTCAAAGCCACGCTGCTTGAGCAGGGCCGCTGCCTGGGCGCGCACCAGCATGGCGCGCTCGTACTGGCGCACCAGGCCGGCCAGGGATTGGGCTTCCGCTTCCGACAGCCCTTCGTGCTGGCGCTTGAGGTGCAGGCGTTCCATGTCGGCCGCCGCTTCGGGCGCGAGCCGGCTGCGCGCCGCGCGCCACAGCGCGTCGTCGTCGAGCAGAGTCAGCGGCGAAATGGCTTCATTCAAGTCGACAGGCAGCTCGTCGGCGATCGGCACAGCGGCGGCGACGACTTCCAGCAGCTCGGCCTCGACGGTGCGCCGGCTTCGCTCCGCCCGCTGCTTGAGACGAGCGTATAGCGCGCTCGGCAGGTTCAGAGTTACGGATTGGACCGTCATAGAACACCTCACTGGCTACTACGATTGTATCACGTCTCGCGCAGCCGATAGCCGCCGACGTTGAGGTAGGCCGTGGCAACGTCGAGCGAGTTGCCTGCGCGCATTGACAAGGCAGATGTCCGCCGGGTGCGGAGGCTGTACACTTCGTCTGGTTCCAGCAAGATCTGGCGAATCAGCACTGGCACGTCGGGGTGCTGTTGCTCGACGCGCTGCAGCAGCCGCAGTTGGTCGGCATCGTGATCGATCAGGCGACCCTGATAAACCGCGGCATACTCACCGGAATAGCGCGCCAGCAGTTCGGGATGCAGGCGGCGAAATGCGTCGGACTCGCGCTGCAACATGCGCCGCCACTCGTCGCGCAAGTATTGGCGAATGGCGCGCTCGGCCAGCGCGTCCACCGAATCGCCAGTGGTAGCCGCGATCTTCTTCAGTTGAGCGACTGCTTCATCACTAACCGTTAAGCTGATCATAGGTCCATGCTCCTGTGCGGGTTCAGGCTGCGCCTGGGTCGATTCTATCACGACTATTTGTGAAGTCCATACCGCTCGACTCATGGTGCGTGCACCGGTCATTCTCCCATCTGGCGCTTCAGTTCGGCGATGCGCTCCAGCAGGCTGCGCTCTTCTTTGATGAGTTGCAGCGGTATGTCCACTTCGAGGACGTATTGCGATTTACGCTCCTGAATCAACTTGAGGTTGGTCTCGGCTTCGGCGAGTTGACGGCTGAGTGATGCCTCATCGCGCCCGGCAGCGGACTCGGCACTGGGCGTTCGAGGCTCGCCGCCGACAATGACGGTCGCGCCGGCCTCGGCGTGAATGATGTGGCCGCCGGCCGACTGAATCTTGTCGCGGCCGGTCACGTCACCGCCGATGTCTGTCCGTTCGCTCTGGATGTCCACGCCGCCGCTGACGCTGCTTGTCTCGATCGTCGCGCGAGGCTCCAAAGCGATCTCCTCGCGCTGGCGATCTGCCTCTGTTCTGCGCAGGCGCGGTTCAAAGCGCGCGTACTGCGCCGGATTGAGTCCCTGGACGAGCGACAGCAGTCGATCCACTTGGTCGTGGCGGGTGCCGTAGTCGAGCAGGAGTTGAATCTTCTGGCCTTTGCTCATGCCACTGCTGAAGTTGTCGTACACGGTGCGGAAGCGATCGAAGCATAGCGTGGTCAGTTCTTCATCGCTGAACGCGGCAGTGAGCAGATCGCGGATGGCAGCGGTGTCATGTGTTGGATGTTCCATCGGAATTGACTCGCTTGGAGGGACAATGCCCGAGCCGGGTCGCCGGACGGCGAGCAGTTCCCGGTGACGGGTTTCGTATAGTTGTCCTGCCGCATCGGTATAGGTCGCGATTAGATCAAGCGGCACGCGCTGACCGGGTGCCAGCGCGCGCAGCAGCAATAGCTCGCGCGCCGCTTCTCCGACTGATAGGGTGCGGATCTGCCGAGTCGCCTTGAGATCGCCGGCAAACTCGCTCTCCGTGTGCCGAAGCAGCACTTGCTTTGCCAGCCCGCCGCCGTCGTTGACCAGCTCGACAGCTATCTCATGATACTCTTCGAGCGTCATGACCTGCGGCGCTTCGACACGCACCTGAATGTGGGGAAGATGGCGCAGACGTGCGACCTCACGCCCGCATTTTTCGACCTTCTTAACGTCGCCGAGTTGCTGATAACACTCTTTGGCCTCGTCCCAGAATCCAACCGCGCCGTCTACGAGGTTTTGTTCCGCAGCCGCTCGCGCCGCGCGCACGAAGGATGCTGCAGCGATCTCAAGATTGCCGATGCGACCGCGATATATTCGTCCGGCCTCTGCCCAATTCAGGGCTTGCTCGTGGTATTCAGCGGCCTCGACCCACCACTCTTGCGCCTCGCACAATTGCGCGGCCTGAGCCCACATTTCGGCCTGCTTGAATGCCCGGATGGCTCGCCCGACCTCGCCGGCTGCCCGCCACAACTCGGCCGCCTCGGCCCAGCGACCCTCGACTTCGAGCTCTTCCGCGCCCAGCGGCCGCACAATCTTCATCAGCGTACCGCCGTGATCCGCGATGATGATGTGCAGCCCGTCGGGCGTGACCAACGGCGGCACCTCGATGCGTTGTTGCATTTCATGCCGCCACAGTTCCGCGCCCGTCGCCGCGTCGAGCGCGTACAATTGATGATCGTGGCACGTGGCGTATACCACACCGCCGGCCGCAACCGGCATGGCTTCCACACGACGCCCGGTGGCGAAGTGCCAGACGGCGTGGCCGTCTTCCGGGTCGAGTGCGTGCACGCCATCGCGTGCGCCGACGTACAGCCGCCGGCCATCCGTGGCCGGCGCGCTCAGTTTCTTATCGGTGGGATCGAGGTCGACGCGCCAGAGCGGCGAGCCGCCACGGGCGCGAAGCGCGACGACAGCGCCCACGTTGCTCGCCGTCGCGAAGAGCCGGTCGCCGATCGCTACGGGTGTCTTGTTCAACCACGCGTTGGGTTCGCCGGGGAAAGTGTATCGCCATCGTTGTGCGCCATCAAGCCCCACGGCCAGCATGTGCGGGCCGCGACAGGGCACGCACGCGACGCCTTCGATGACGAGAGGCGCGGCCAGCGATGCGCTCGCGTCGAGATTGATTCGCGCCCGTTCTGCGCCGGTCGCCAGATCGAGCAATGTCAGCACGGTTGAGTCAGTTGTGACGCATATCCTGTCGTCGATGATAGCCGGGGCAGATACGCTGCGCGCCCCGCCCGACCAGCGCCAGCGCATCTCGCCGTGCGCATCCAGCGCGACTAGAGCACCCTCGCCACGCAAGAGGTCGACGGCAGAGTGTGCGACGAGGATGGCAACGTCAGGTGTCTCCAGAACTGCCAATCCGCTGACCAGTGCGTCTTCGAAGGTTTTCTGCCAGGCCAGGCTGCCGTCTGTCAGGTTGAGGGCATGGAGCGTCGAACGCCGGGGCGACGAACCCGGCTCGTGAGCCGGAACGAGCAGCACGTCGCCGGCGACGTGCATGTACCCTGCCGGAGTGTCTTGCACTTCGCTTGACCAGATGGCGGGTTGACTAGAATTCACTCAGAACTCCCGGCTGAGGCGGCCTTCACGCCAAATAGAAACCCAGAAGATCAGAACTCAGCAGACCAGCAGTTCACTGTCCTGGCGCCGCAGACACACACCGAAAACCGAGGGCGCCGAGACGAATGACAGGCGTGTGGAAGCTGTGGCTCGCCGCGCGGACGTAGCCTTCACCGTAGCCATGAAGGTCGCCCCAACTGCCCCCGCGCAGCATCTTGTGTTTCTTGTCATAGTCACTGACTGTCCACTCCCATACGTTGCCAGCCATGTCCACGCAGCCATACGGGCTGTCGCCCTGAGGCGAGTATTTGCCCACCGGCGTGGTGCCTCCCACGTTCTGGTTGAAGTTGCACAATTCCTTCGTTGGCCGATCATCGCCCCAGGGATACCTGCGCCCATCTGTGCCGCGCGCGGCTTTCTCCCACTCCTGCTCAGCCGGCAGGCGCTTTCCGGCCCACTCGGCGTAGGCGACCGCGTCATTCCAGTCAACGTAGGTAACCGGGTGGTCGGCTATTTCATGGGGCGGGACCTCGCCTTTCCAATGCACAGGCGGCGTGCGATGGGTGGCAGTCACGAAGCGGGCGTATTCTGCATTCGTCACCGGCGTCTTGTCAATCCAGAATTCGTCCACACTCAGACTGCTTTTGTCATCGCCGTACAAGAACGTGCCTCCGGCGACGCGCACCATTTCCTTCCCGTCACGCCCCCATATGATTCGGTCCTGCCCTGGCGGGGGCCTGCCCTCAAGCACGCCCGGCGACCGCGCCAGCCAGACGGCTTCTCGTTGCGCCAGCAGGCCATCGACGGCGTCCAGCAGACGCAAGACCGCTTCGCCGCCGCGATAGTCAGGCCGCCCGCGCAGCACGTTGAGCAGCACGCGACAGGCTTCTGCCCAGCGCTCGGCCTTGCCGTGATCGACGGCTTCGTCGTACCTCTGCGCACGCTGGCGTTCATCGCGGGCCTCGGCCAGTCTGGCCTGAACGTCACGGAAGTTGGCAGCCTGCCCGGCGATCTGCTCCAGTGCCTCGACGGCCTCGGCATAACGGCCCGTATCGAGTGCCTCGATCGCCGCGTCGTATCGCTCGCCCAGCTCGCGCTCTTGTTGCCGGACCTGTTCCTCTTCGGCCAGCCGGCTGGCGGCCAGCGTCAGCAGCGTGCCGACGTCACGGTAGTCGGGATCGAGGTTGCGCATCTCGACGCACAGGTTGACGACCGTGCCCCAGCGCCCAGCCTTCATCGCCTCCTGAGTCTGCGCGTACAGATCGGCCAGCGTCGCCTTGGTGCGGCTGACGTGTTGCGCCGCCTGCCACGCTTCGCGCAGCGCTCGGGCCAGACCGCTTGCGCTGGCGTACCGCTCGGTCGGCGCTTTGGCCAGGGCCTTGAGCAATATCGCTGCGACGTTGCCGTCGAGCTGATCGTTGACCTGGCGCGGATCGGGCGGCGTCACGTCCAGGTGCGCGCGCAGCACGGCCAGTGGCGTGTCGGCCTCGAACGGGACGCGCCCGGTCAGCAGCTCGTAAGCGACCACGCCCAGCGCGTACACGTCGGTGCGCGCGTCGACAGGCGCGCCGGCCTGCGCCTGCTCGGGCGCCATATAGTCGGGCGTGCCCAGCGACGTGCTTTCGACGGTATAGCCGCTTTCGACCAGCGACTTGACCAGCCCGAAATCGACCAGCACCGCCCGGCCCTCGTCGTCGAACAGGATGTTGGCCGGCTTGACGTCACGATGCACCAGATCGCGCTTGTGGGCATAATCCAGCGCGTCCGCGATTTGCTCCAGGATAGTCAGCGCCGCATCGAAAGGCAGCGGCTCCCCTGTGAGTCGGGCCGACAGCGCGCCGCCGGGCAGGTATTCCATGGCGATGTAGGGCTGGCCCTTGACTTCGCCCACGTCGTAGATGCGCACGATACCGTCGTGCCGCAGACTGGCCGCGCGGCGCGCTTCGTCCAGGAAGCGCGGCACGACATCTGAGCGACCCGCATAGCCAGCATGCAGAACCTTGAGCGCGATGGCGCGATCGAGCGACGGGTCGCGCGCCTTGTAGACGGTGGCGAAGCCGCCGCGGCCCAGCTCTTCCAGCAGTTCATACTTTCCCATCTGCATACGCGTTTCAGACATGCAGTTTCCTGTCTTCGGACTCCAGCACGAGCAGGTTGCGCTCCAGATCGAACTCAAAACTGGCGACTGCCGCGCGGCCGCGTTTGCCCCGGCGTGCGGCCCGAAACGCCGCGTACAGGTTGGGGAAGGCGCATATGTGTGGATATAGATTCCTGTAGGTTTTCACGCTAAACCGCCGTGCGCGACCGCGCCTGCGAAGCGCCCCGCAGCCCCGCGCAGCGGGGCGAAGTGGGTTCGCGCGGATTATGACAACAGAAGCCCCAGAAGATCAGAACTCAGCAGGCCAACAGTTCACTCTCCTGGCGCCGCAGACACACACCGAAAACCGAGGGTGACAAGACGGTAGTCAGACGTGTTGATGCCGCGGTCGGCCGCGCGGACGTTGTACACAGCATCGCCCCAACCGCCCCCGCGCAGCACGTGAAACTGCTGTTCGGACGTGGGGCCTGTGGGATTCACCTGCAGCTCAGATGGGTAATTGCCGTACCAATCGGCGACCCATTCCCACACGTTGCCTACCATGTCGAGCGCTCCCACCCAGCTGGCGCCTTCGGGATAACTGCTCACAGGCGCAATGTCGGCAAAGCCATCGTCCACTTTCTTGTCGGCCCAGTCCAACGTGCAGTTGGTGTCGCAGTAATTCACCTTTGTGCCGTCGAATGTGTTACCCCAAGGGAATTCGGTTGCCTGCGGCCCACGGGCGGCATACTCCCACTGCGCTTCGGTAGGCAACTGCACCTCGGCCCAGGCGCAGTAGTCATTGGCATCATCCCAACTCACCCAGATCACGGGATGGTCGGCGTACTGGCTCTCGCCGTAGTACGAGTCAGGTGTGTACGAACTCGATTCAGACGGCGCGCTGCACTTGCCATCCTTCACGCAGCGGGCATACTGCGCGTTAGTCACCTCGGTCCGGTCGATCCAGAAGCTATCCAGCGTCACCTCATGCACCGGCTGCTCGTCAGTGTCACCATCGTTGCTGCCCATCTGGAATGTTCCATCCGGCACGTAGACCATCACCATGCCATCGGCGGGGCGCGTTCGGGTGGTGCCCAAAGCAGGCGTGGGGGCAGTCGATTGTCCCGCCTGCCCGGCCTGGTTGCCTGTCGACACCAGAGCGGCAATGACGGCAACGAGCACAAGCGCGCCGACGAGCGCGGCGACAACCCACGACCAGCCCGGCGCGGGCAGGGTTATTGCCGGGCGGGCCTGTTCTGAGGTCGGTTGGGCGGCGCGCAGCTGCCCGACGAACGCCGCACAACTCGTGAACCGCTCGGCCGGCGCCTTGGCCAGCATCTTGAGTAGCGCCTGCTCCACCCCTCGGGGCAGGCCGGGACGCAGTGAGCGCGGTAGCGGCACGGGCTTGTGCTCGTGTGCATAAAGCGTCGCCGGCGTGTCACCCGGAAACGGCACACGGCCCGTCAGCATCTGGTAGGCCACAATACCCAACGCGTAGCGGTCGGCCGCCGGACCGATCTCGCTCGCCCGGTTGGGGTCGGCCTGTTCGGGCGCCATGTACTCGGGCGAGCCCAGCAGTGTGCCGTGCGAGGTGAGCGCCGTGCTGGTCTGCAGCGCCTTCACCAGCCCGAAGTCGAGCAGTGTGACCCGCTTGCCGCGCGGCGTATCCTCGACCATCACGTTGGCCGGCTTGATGTCACGGTGTACCACGCCCTGCTCGTGTGCGTAGTCCAGGGCCTCGGCAATCTGCTCCAGAATGGGCTGCGCTCGTTCGAGGGGCAGCGCGCCTTCGGCGCTCAGCAGCTCTTTCAGGGAGCGACCCGGCAAATACTCCATGCCGATGAACAGCTGGCCGTCGGCCTCGTCGGCCTCGAACACCGTCACGATATTTGAGTGACGTAGATTCGCAGCCGCGCGTGCCTCGCGCTGGAACCGCTCGGCGAAGCCAGGGTCTTCGCGCCAGTAGGGGTGCAGCACTTTGAGCGCGACGACGCGGTCGAGTCTGGTGTCGCGCGCCTTATAGACCGTGGCAAAGCCGCCACGGCCGAGCTCTTCGAGGATTTCGTATTTTCCGATGCGCCTTGATTGGGCCATAATCGGGATCCGCCTGTCGTCACGACCACACGTATTCCCAGCACACCAGATGCAGATCTAGGATTATTGTATTCGGACTCGCATCAAAGAGCAAACCCGAAGCGGTGTGCTGTTCCGACGGCAGTTGCACTGCCGTCGCCGCAGTCCAACCCTTCGACTGCGCTCAGAGCTTGCCCTGAGCCTGCGAAGGGGCAGACTGCGGCGAAAACACGAGGCGCAGTTTATGTTTGCGCCCAATCTGAAGTGTATCCGGCGCAAACACCAGACTTCTGCCAATCGCAGCCATAGTATATAATCAGGTAGGCTCAATAAGTGTTTCAAGGAGGTCGATGCAACGAATCAACAACGGATAAACGGATGCAGCCCGCGCGCCGTCAGGGCCATCGTGGATTCGTTTATCCGTTGCCTATCTGTTGCTTCGCCGTTGGTCACCCCAACAGGTTTCCGGGTAAGCGGCCCACCTCGTTGAAATCCATGAAGAGCCATCAAGTATATGCACTGTGCAAGCACAACAGTCCCATCGACCAGAATCTATCCAACGGGGGTAAAATCACATGAAAATCAGCAACATCTTAGCCACGAAGGGCATGACCGTCTACACCATTCGCCCGGGCCAGACCGTACACGATGCGGTGGTGTCGATGGCCCGTCACAACATCGGCGCGCTCGTCGCCGTCGACGACGAAGGGCGGCCGGTGGGTATCATCTCCGAGCGCGACATCGTGCGCGCGCTCGTCCGGGGAGAGGATGTCCTGACCAAGACCGTCGACCAGGTGATGACGAAAACCGTGATCTCCGCGCTGCCCCAAGACGACATTCAGTCCGTCATGCAGACCATGACCGACAAGCGCTTCCGCCACCTGCCCGTCGTCGAGGAGGGCCAGCTCTCCGGCATTGTATCGATCGGCGACGTGATCAAGGCCCTGCTTGCCGAGTATCGGGGCGAGATCGACACGCTTCAGACGCAGATCAGCCAGGGTTAAGCGAGCATGCCATGACGAAACCTGGCACTGACACAAACCCGCTGCGAGTCGCCATCGTCGGCTCCGGCCCGGCGGCCTTCTATGCAGCGGACCATCTTCTCAAGCAGGCGAGCCTGGTGGTCGAGATCGATATGCTCGATCGCCTGCCGACGCCGTTCGGCCTGGTGCGCGCTGGCGTCGCGCCCGACCACCAGAAGATCAAGACCGTAACTAAGGCTTTCGATCAGATTGCCAACCGTCCCAACTTTCGGTTCTACGGCAACGTCGAGTTCGGCAAGCACGTCCGTCTCGCCGACCTGAAGGAGCACTACCATCAGATCCTGTTTGCCACGGGCGCGCAGACCGATCGCCACATGGGCATCCCCGGCGAGGATCTGAAGGGCAGCCACCCGGCGACCGAATTTGTCGCCTGGTACAACGGCCACCCGGATTACTGTGACTACGAGTTCGACCTGTCGCAGGAACGGGCAGCCGTCGTCGGAGTGGGCAACGTCGCGATCGACGTTGCCCGTATTTTGTGTCGCACGACGGACGAGCTGGCTGCCACCGATATGGCCGACTACGCGCTGGAAGCGATGAGCCAGAGCCGGGTCAAAGAGGTGTACCTGCTTGGCCGGCGCGGGCCGGCGCAGGCGGCTTTTACCAATCCCGAAGTCAAAGAAGTCGGCGAGATGGCCGATGCCGACGTGTTCGTATTGCCCGATGAGGCGAAGCTGGACGAACTGAGCCAGGCGGAAGTCGACAACAGCGGCGATCGGACACTGGTCAAGAAAGTCAAAATCCTCCAGGGTTACGCGCTGCGAAAGCCGGCCGGCAAGTCGCGCAAGCTGACCATCCGCTTCCTCGTGTCTCCGGTCGAGCTTATAGGTGATGCGGCTGGCCGGGTCTTGTCGATGCGCCTCGTGCGGAACGCGCTGTACAGGACCGAGGCCGGAACGCTCAGCCCCAAGCCCACCGATCAATTCGAAGAGCTGCCGGTTGGGCTGGTGTTTCGCTCGGTCGGCTATCGGGGCGTGGCGCTGCCCGAAGTGCCGTTCAACGAGCGTTGGGGCGTCATCCTGAACCAGAAGGGCCGCGTCGTCGATCCGGAGACACAGCAGCCAATGACCGGCCTGTACACGTCGGGCTGGATCAAACGCGGGCCGAGCGGCGTCATCGGCACGAACAAGCCCGATTCGGTCGAGACGGTCGGGTGCATGCTGGAGGATCTCGCCGGCGGCGCAGTCCTCCAGCCGGCGAACCCCGATCACGGCAGCGCGGAGAAACTCGTGTGCGAGCGGCAGCCCCAGTTCTTCACGTACGCCGATTGGCAGCGCCTCGACGAAATGGAGGTCGCGAGAGGAAAAGCCGTAGGGCGTCCCCGCCTCAAGTTCACGCGCGTCGAGGATATGCTGGCCGCACTTGGACGCTAGAGAGATTGCCACTTGGATCTACGACTTGGAATCGAGGCTTCAGCCGGATCCGCCTGAAGGCTCGACTCCAGAATTTCGTAAACCAAACGGGAAGCCGCAATGGGGTAGCTTCCAATGACCGATCTATACTCAGCGCGGGCACAATTTGCGCTTTTGTTAGCGTTACCGTGACGGCCACTGTCATGCCCGAATGCTGTTGTCGGGCATCCAGTTCGCCCCCGACCAGATCGGGGGTTGGTACTTCATGCCGATTGGGTTGCCGTCATGCCCGAATGTCTCTGTCGGGCACCTGCCTAAAGCGTGCGGGAATGACCAAGCGGCGCAGTTTACTGGACTTTAGAGTGCAAAGCCAGCCCAGTCTAATGTGAGCTGATCGCACCTTACCAATTCCACAGAGTTTGGCTCATTGGGAATTGCCGTGACGCCCGCCAGATGTGGGGGCATTAAGTGCGGTAGAATGGCCGGTATCCTCTTGGTCAGGCTGGAAAGGTCAAGGTCATGTCTACCGCGCAGATCACGATCCCATTGGATATTCCGGATG
>DATEUJ010000181.1:0-6672 GCA_035283185.1 Anaerolineae bacterium
CGATGGGCTTGACGCGCCGACGTCGCTGGCCTGGTCGCCGGACGGCGCGCTGTATGTGGCAGAGTATGCAGGCGGCGCGGGACGCATCACGGCGTTGACGCAGCCGGGCCGGCGCGTGACGGTTGCGGAAGGCATTCCGGCGCCGCTGGGCATTGCCTTTCACGACGGTTGGCTGTACGTCGGGCGGCGCGGCGGCGTGACGCGTCTGCGCGACACGGACGGCGACCGCGCCGCCGACCGGATCGAACCGATCGTCGACGGCCTGCCCGCGCTGCGCCACCAGACCGACGGCATCGCCTTTGGAGTGGATGGGCGCATGGTTATCGGGCAGGGAAGCCGGAGCGACCGCGGTGAGATGGTCGGGATCGATCCGCTCGAGGCGAGCATCCTCGTCGCCGATGCGGATGGATCGAATCTGCGCGTGTACGCGTCCGGGCTGCGCAATCCGTACGACCTGGCGTTTCATCCGGCGACGGGTGAGCTGTTCGCAACAGACAATGGGCGCGACGTTCCGTCGCAAGGCGTGAGCGACGAGCTGAACGTGATCGTCGACGGCGGCGATTACGGCTGGCCCGACTGTTGGGATCAGGGCGAAGGCTCGAACTGCGAAGGGACGGTCGCGCCGATCGCGCTGCTTGAAGAGCACGGCTCGGCGAACGGGCTGGCTTTTTACACCGGAGCGATGTTCCCAGAGTGGCGAGGCGATCTATTCATCGCCTTGTTCGGCGCGAACTCGGGCGACCCGTCGATCGGCAAGCAGGTCGTGCGCGTCGAGCTGGCGCGTGCTCAGAACGGCGAGTGGACCGCAGAGGTACATGCGTGGGCCTCGGGCTTCGCCAACCCGCTCGACGTGACGGTCGGGCCGGATGGCGCGATCTACGTCGCGGACTTCGGGGCGGGGAAGGTGTATCGTTTCGCCGCGCCCTGAGCGTTCTCGTAAGATTCTCGCTGAGACAGCGCGGAACGTGTCTTTTTGTCATGCCCTTTGCTATAATATGCGCGGATAACCCGGCGAAGGCATTCATGGGTCGCAAGATGCCACAGGCTAACTGCCTCGAGCCGAACATGATCCTGCCATGAGGAGGATAATCGTATGAACTGGAAGGAACGCATCGTCGTTGATCCGAGCATCCTGGTTGGGAAACCGGTCGTTAAGGGCACACGCCTCGCGGTCGAGTTTATCGTCGATCTCTTGGCGCAAGGCTGGAGCGAGGCGGACCTGCTGCGCAACTACCCCGGACTGACGCGCGAGGACATACAGGCTTGTTTGAGCTACGCCAGCGCCATCCTGGAGGATCAGCGTATTCGCATGACCCCCTTGCCTTGATCGACGCGGCCAACTGCGGCGAACGAGTGCAAGATCGCCGAGCGGCTAACGAAGGACTTCTGGCTGTACGTGGTATACAACTGCACGACGAAGCCGGAGGTGCATGTCATCCCAGACCCGGTGCGCGTGGGCTGGGAGCCGATTGTGAAGGTCGAGCACTACTAGGCGAACGCCGCGCGGGTTCTGGCGGCGGCGCTCGGGGAATGAGACTGTGGGTGTTCAGATGTTGTGTGATATGATCGAGGTAGAGAGGAGTGTGTGAAATGCACACGCTTGAACTCCCGGACACTGTGCGCAAGGCACTCGGTCCAGAGGCGGCGCGGGATTTCACGGCGTGGCTGGAAGAACAGTTGCGCAGCGCGCGGCCGCATGTGCCGATCTCGGCCTTCGTCGCCCGGCAGAAGGTGAACGCGCTCATGCTGGAGCAGGTGAGCAATCTGCTCCTGGCCGATGAACCTTCGCTCATCCGTTTGTCCGAGGATGACTGGGTGTGGCGCGTGCCGGTTGACCTGACCTACCCATCGCATGGCCGGGCCGGGCGTGTCGGAACGCTGGATGTCGATGCGCGCTACGGCGAAGTGCGCTTCACCGACGCGACATTGACCCAGCTG
The DNA here is from genome assembly GCA_035283185.1 of Anaerolineae bacterium. GTDB lineage: Bacteria > Chloroflexota > Anaerolineae > Fen-1058 > Fen-1058 > DASSFZ01. The sequence continues at coordinate 1,939 of DATEUJ010000181.1, forward strand.
CGCGAGTCCGCCCAGCGGCTGGCGCAGCAAACGCTTCGTCCTGGCGCATGAGCGAGCCGATAGCCCTGCCTCACGCCCAGCAGTCGGCGGAAGGCTATTGTCTGTCGGCCTGTGCGCGCATGGTGCTGGCGCATCTCGGTCTGGAACGCTACGAGAAGGAAGTCGGTCAAACCCTCGACGCGCAGGAATACGGCACGCCCAGCTTCGCTATTCGACGCCTGTCCGTGCTAGGCCTTCAGGTGGATTATCGAGAATGGTCGGCGCCACAGTTGCTGGAAGCGCTTCAAGCCGGCCATCCCGTCATCGTGTTTGTGCGCACGGCTTTCCTGGAATATTGGACTCATGATGTGGCGCATGCTGTGGTCGTCGTGGGCGCTGCCGAGAGTCAGCGATTCTGGATTCATGATCCGGCCTTGCCCACCGGCCCCACGCCAGTCTCATGGGACGGCCTGCTGGCCGCTTGGGCCGAGTTCAGTTATCGGGGCGCGACCATCACGCGATAGCAGCCTACCTCCCAGCCAACTATCCGACTAGATGATGACCTACTCCAAACGCCTCATCGAAGTCGATCTGCCCATCAAGCGCATCTCAGAGCACGCCCGGCGCGAGAAATCGATCCGCCACGGCCACATCAGCACGCTGCACATCTGGTGGACGCGGCGACCGCTGGCTGCCTGCCGCGCCGTCTTCCGCGCCGCGCTGTGGCCCGACCTTGCCGACGCGAACTGCCCGCAGTCGTTCCGTGCCAGGCGCTCTCGGCGCTGTATCCGTCCGGCACGGACGAGAAGCGCTGGGTCGATGGGGTGCTGGCGCGGAAGAGGGGGTTGGGATTTTAGATCGCGGATTTGCGATTGTGGATGTGTAATTCAGGGATGAGTCAATGAAGCGCACAGTATCCGGCCTAAAGCGACTGCTGACCGACCTCGATCTGCCCGAGGCCGATCGACCCCGCGTGGAGTCCGATTTGCTCGACGGCGTCGCCAACTTCCGCGCGCATGACGAGGTCGCCGGCTATTACACCGACGCCGAGCTGCTGCGCTATCCGTATATCTTCGGTTTCGGCGCGGTCGCAGTCGCCCGTGACCCCGTGCTCGATCTCAACACGCGCCTGGCCGTCGTGCGCTCTGCCATTCGCGGCCTTCGGCCGCTGGATGACAACGGCATCCCACACGGTCTGCCGGCGCTGCTCAGTTTTCTGGCGGGCGCGGGGGCGCTGCATCGTGTGACCTTTCAGGTGGTCATGATCGCCACCGACATGGCCGGCGATCTTTACGACGATTGGCGGACAGACGAGGCGCGCGTGCTGCTCGACTGGCTCATCGCTAAGTCGGAAATGCCCGACGCCGATGCGCTGTGGTGGCTGTATTACCTGTTCAGCCATTGCGACAAAGCTCCGGTCGGCAAGGCCATGTTCCGGTTTGTGCTCGATCATCCGGCGTGGCCGAACGGTATCAAGCGCGATCTGTGCCTGGCCGTGCTGGCCGAACGGGATACACTCCGGCCGCCCGCACTGTGGCGCGCCTTCTGGGCTTCACTGCGCGGCGACGAACAAGCGCTGAAACAGGCGCAGGCCGAACTCGAGCCGGCGGTGCTGGACGACCTGATCCGCAGCGGCGACGAGGGCGAAGACGACTTCGCCGGCACGCCGCGCGCTCCGTCCTTTGGCTTCATCAGCAGTCTTTTGCGCGGCGGCGAGTCATTCGGGTTGATACCGCCCTACTTCAAGCGGATGGCTGTGGCGGAGCTTGCCGTGCTGGGCGAAGACCCGTTGGCGGTGTGCCGGCGCTATCTGGGGCGGCACGATTACTACACCGACGGGATCAACCAGGGCGTGGCCGACGTCGTGCGTGCCCATCGAGCCGGCCTGCCCGACGCAGCCGTTCGCGATCTGATCGAAACGGCGCTGGGCATTGGCAGCGTCGTCACGCGCCGCGAGTTCTACGCGCTCGGCGCGGAATTGTTCGGCGCGGACTACCTGGAGCGCGCCCAGCGCGACAATGCCGGCTCGATCCGGCAGTGGGCGCGCCAGACGGCGACGCCAAGTGCAGGCGACTCGGCACGTGCAAAACGCGGCCGGCGCCGGGTGTAAGTCAGAGGGGTCGATTGGCGCAAGCGCTCTCGGCGCTGTGTCCATCGGGCATGGACGAGAAGCGATGGGTTGATGGGGTGCTGGCAAGGAAGAAGGGGCTGGGGTTTTAGAAGCGTATAAGCTGAATATGGAGCATTGAATCCATGCTGTAGGAGCGCGCAATGAATGAACTAATGACCAATACCGTGGAGGCCATCCTCCATGAGCTCCTAAATGGAGCTACGAAGGAGGCTCAGGAGCAGGCATTGGTCAACCTGACCGATTTGTTGGACGAGGAAAAACGCAGCGCGTCTCTGTACTTGCTTGAGCGCCTTGATAAGGACTTGGACGGCTCGCGACGCGGTTGGTGCATCTCAGCGTTGGCAATGCTCGAAGCGCCTGAAACGGTCGAGGTCGCTGTTCATCATCTAGACCCAGGCGATGAGAAGCACGAGTGGGCACGCTATTGGTCGGCGCTTGCGCTGGCGAAAATGCAGCCACCCGAACTCGGCACCCATTTGGATAAGGCGAAGAACGATGATAGCGAGCTGGTACGCGCGATTGCGCTGCGCCTGCTGTTGGAAAATGGCATTGACGCGGAGGAAAACTTCAACGAACTGTTGAGTATGGCACGTGATCCGAAAGAGTTAAGAGACCGGTGGGCAGCGTTCAAAGTACTCCGTCGCCGGTCAGGCTACCAGCCTCTCCCTGAATGGGTCGAGAACCGTTTCGCGCTACTCTTGGAAGAACGACTCACAGACAATACCGAAGTTCAAGAAGTCCAGCGTCAGGCTGCGTTAGCGCTCGGGGATATGCATCATAAGTGGCGCGAAGCCGTAAAGATTCTTCAGCGTGCACTTGAGACGAATCGATCCGATTGGGTGCGACGGGCTTGTGTCGATGCGTTAGCTGCCATCAACAAACCTGAGATTAAAGAAGCTGCTGTTGTCGCTTTGCGCGACCGGGACGCCGAAGTTCGCGTACGTGCTGCTCAGGCATTGAAGCAAGTCCTTGACGTACCCGGAGCGGTTCGTTTTATCGTCGCCGAGTTTGTCTTACGCCAGGAGCGACAATCGATTGAATACCTCGACGCACTACGACAAATCGATAGAGTCCTGACTGTCGATGTGTTGGCTTCCTATCTGCAACATTCGGATCCTAAGATTGTGGCACGCGCGACACAGGCACTGGCTTTGCTGGGTAATGATGAAGCAGTACGCGCCCTGCATACTCAGCGAACGAAGGCACTGGAAGCTTACACGAAACTGCTGACAGATACCGATCTCCAGTTGACTACGCAGTTGGGCAAACTCGTGGGACATGCGCGGGTAGCATCAGCTGTGTACATCTTCTTACACGGAATCCTTGCCCTCGTCGGTCTGATCGTTTTATGCGCCGGCCTGTATGTCGCACTGCTGAATCCGAATGCCCCGCAAGACATGCGCCAGTTGGGGGCAGGTGTCGCAGCCGGGAGTGCTGCCGCGTTGCTCATCCTGTTCTATCGAAGTCCACTCAATAGCGTACGACGCACGCTAGTCAACCTAGTTCAAGTGAACGTCGTTTTTTTGGGATATTTGCGCCAAATCAGCCAGATTGACGCGCTGTTCAAGCAGCAGTTGATTGCATTCCCCGAAGTTGATTCGGCCCGAGCGAGGGAAACCCTTGAGGATATTCAGGAATCAATAGAACAGACTCTTGAGAGCGTCAGAGCTCATATTGAGGAAACAGACTAAGGCCCTCTCTATGCTTCAAAACAACTTTCAAACCCGCCTCAAACTCGATGATCCGTTGATAGGGTGCATTTCAATTCTGGGGCGAGTCGGCGGGCTGGCCGCTTGACCTCACCCCCGGCCCCTCTCCTGACGACGAAACGGCTGTCGTCAGGAGAGGGGTGCATGTTTCTCCCCCTCTCCCGAAGTCTGCCTTTCGACTTCGGGAGAGGGGGCCGGGGGGTGAGGCAAAACCTGCCCCGAAACTGAAATGCACCCCGTTGATAAGCGCGCTTGACAACTTCTGGCGAATTGATGCTAAAATAGGTCTGCAGTATCCCGTCATGCGGATCGGTTCCAGAATCGCTTGGCGGCGCGTCTCGCAGTGAGGTAGGCAAACACGCGAAGGAGATATGCTATGGGATCTCCGGATGATCTACCCGGTACCGCTGTACGCCCGCTGGATTTGCCAGCAAGTCGGGTCTGTCCTCACTGTCGGAAGCGTTACTCCAGAGTGACTCTCAGAAAAGTTGGAAATATCATTGAATACTTTTGCCCACTATGTAAGCACAGAATAAAAAAGCCCGCAGCATCTCGGAATAGGGACCATGCAAGGGCTCATCGATAAATTTAGCAGCAACTTTATCGTTGCCGCATTTATTCCTTCGCTTGCCTTTGTGACAGCTGCGCAGTTTTTGTTTTGGCCCATCATACCGCAGACGATCCTCAGTCGGCTAACAGATATTCTGACTTTTGCCAGCGGTCAAGGTCTGCTGCCTGTGTTAATCCTTGCTGCTGTGGTGGGTTTTACTTTGTCTAGCAGTCTGTCGGAGAGGGCGACTGTTCAGCCCGTTCCGGCAGTGGTAAACTAGTGCACATGACTAGAAAATTCAAACGCGTCGACTACGAAGCCGCTTTGCAGCAAACGGTGACGATCGAGGAATGCCTGCCTCCTAA
>DATEUJ010000182.1:0-3423 GCA_035283185.1 Anaerolineae bacterium
ATCGAACGCCACCGACAGGCCGGTCTGCCCTTGTGCAAGCAGATACTTGAAGCGCGTGTTGGTCTCGGCCGCCGAGGCGTATCCGGCATACTGCCGCATCGTCCACAGCCGGCCGCGGTACATGGTCGGCTGCACGCCGCGTGTGAAGGGATACTCGCCGGGGAAGCCGAGATCGCCCGCGTCGTCGGCGTGCTCCCTATCCTCGGGCGTGTACAGGCTTTCCAGCTCGATGCCGGACGGCGTGGCAAATCGCCTCTTGCGCTCGCCGTGCTTCTCGACGAAAGGTTCCACGGCGCGCTTCTGCCACTCGCGTTTGGATTCAGATGAGGTCGCCATGGTGTGAGATTTCCGAAGTATCGCTGTCGCTATTTTCCGGCCTTTGCCCCCGCCTGCACAGTGTCAAATGTCATGTCGGCCCCGGCGGCATGTCCGGCGGCGTCGAACAGCTCGCGATACGTTTGCAGGTTGCGCGCCGACCAGTCGAAGCCCAGTTGCTCGGCGACGAGGCGGATCGATTCGGGCGGCGCCTCGATCTCGACGAAGTCGCCGATCGGCGTATGATCGAGCGCAATCGTCGCGTCGTCCAGCCGGAACGATTCGCGATATTTCTCGTAGCGCCACCACGGCGTGTAGCCAAGCCCCGCCAGGATGGCGAACGCCGCATCGACACTGTCGACGGAGATTTCGTGCTCGACGCGCGCCTTGTGCTGGCTGCTTTGCCGCTCGGGCGGCGCGGGCGCTTTCAGCGTGATGTGCGCGCCGAGCGCGTCGCGCAGGCGCAGCAGCATGCCGCGCCCGCGCAAGCTTCTCTCTGAGTCGTCGAACAAGACGTTTCGTTCGAGGTGGCGCGGCTGGACGAGGATCGCGCCGCGCGCGATGAGACGATCACGCAGCGCGGCGAGATCGGGAACGCGGAATTTCACTTCGGTCTCAAGACTGCGCTCGTGCATGAGTGCCTCGGGCCATGCCGCACGACTCATTCCAGCGTGACGAGTGTCTGCCCCTGCTCGACGGCCTGGCGGGGTTGGACGCGCACCACGCCGACTTTGCCATCGCGCGGCGCTTTCAACTCGTTTTCCATCTTCATCGATTCGAGGATAACCAGCGTCTCGCCCTTCTTCACGCCCTGGCCCGGCTCTACTCTGACGGCGACGATCAGGCCCGGCATGGGCGATTTGATCGAGATCTCGCCTGCCGGCGCGACGAGACCGCGCGTCGACTCGGCCAGCCGCCGTTCCCGCTCGTCCTGCACCCGGATGAGATAGAACCGCCCGCGCAGCAGGACGCCGATTTCGCCGCCGCGCGTCTCGACGAGCGCTTCGTGCGATTCGTCGTCGATCAGGAGGGAGTACGTGCCCAGGCCGTCGATGGAGCGCAGATCGGCCCTGCGCGTTACGCCGTCGACGGTGATCTCGCCCTCGCGGTTGATTTCGATAACGTAGGTCTGATCGCCGACTGCTGTCACGTACTTCATCTGTTCATCCCTCAGATGACCGGCACTTTCGAAGACCCCCGACGCGAAGCGGAGAGGGCCAAAGTGCCCGTCGTCTTGGTCATCTCTGCAAACGCTCCCAGCGCGCCAGCCACTTCCAGTTGCTGGTATCGCGCTCGCCGGCGCGCACGACCTGCGTGGCTTTTTGTCCTTCGCCGTGCGCGACCAGCGTGCCGATGATCGCCGCGACGCGCATCGGGTCGGCGTGGGTCTCTTCTTCTAGCGAGAAGCGCTCTTCGACGAAGCGCGTATCGAACGAGCCGGCCATGAAGCGATGACTGTCCATCATCGCCTGGTGGAAGGGGATACTGGTCTTGATGCCGATGATGCGAAATTCCTCCAGCGCGCGCCGCATGCGCAGGATGGCTTCGCCGCGCGTCTCGCCCCAGCAGATCAGTTTGGCGATCAGGGGATCGTAATATGGCGTGATCTCGGAGCCTTCGTACACGCCGGTGTCGACGCGCACACCTGGACCGGTCGATATGGCGAGGCGCGTGATGCGACCGGTGGAGGGCATGAAGTTGTCGAACGGATCCTCGGCCGTGATGCGGCACTCGATCGCCCAGCCGTTGATCTTGATATCGTCCTGCATGTAGCGCAGTGGGCGGCCACGCGCGATGCGGATCTGCTCCTTGACGATGTCCACGCCGGTGACCATTTCCGTGACGGGGTGCTCGACCTGGAGGCGTGTGTTCATCTCCAGGAAGTAGAAGTTGTTGTCTTTGTCGACGAGGAACTCGATGGTGCCGGCGTTGACGTACTGCACCGCCTGCGCGGCCTTCACGGCGACCTCGCCCATGCGCGCCCGCAGGTCGGCATCCACATGCATCGAGGGCGCTTCTTCGATAATCTTCTGGTGCCGCCGCTGCAGGCTGCACTCGCGCTCGTTGAGGTCGATGACGTTGCCGTGCGTGTCGGCCAGCAGTTGGATCTCGATATGCCGCGCGCCGGCGACTAGTTTCTCCAGGTAGACCGACCCATCGCCGAAGGCTGCTTCAGCCTCGCGCCGCGCCGAGGCCAGCGCCCCGGGCAGGCCCTCCGGATGATCGACGACGCGCATGCCTTTGCCGCCGCCGCCGGCGGTGGCTTTGATGAGGAGTGGGAACCCGATGTGCGGCGCGACGGCGATGATCTCTTCGTCGCTCAGCCCGCCTTCGCCCTCCGTGCCGGGGACGACGGGCACACCCGCCTTCTGCACCGTCGCGCGCGCGACGGCCTTGTCGCCCATGGCGGCGATAGCCGACGGCTTCGGTCCGATGAACACGATGCCCGCGCGCTCGCACGCTTCCGCGAAGTCGCTGCGCTCGGCCAGGAATCCGTAGCCTGGGTGGATGGCGTCCGCCTCCGACCGATGGGCCACCTCCAGAATCTTATCGATGCGCAGATACGAATCGCGCGATGGGGCCGGGCCGATGCAGTATGCCTCGTCGGCATAGCGCACGTGCAGCGCGCTGCGGTCGACCTCCGAATATGCCGCCACCGTCAGGATTCCCAGCTCGCGGCAGGCGCGCAGGATGCGGACGGCGATTTCTCCTCGGTTGGCGACAAGGACTTTCTTGAACATAGAGTTAGCCCTAAACGGAGCAGCGAGTCAGCGAATCAGCGCTCATACAGCACTTTGTCCTTGCTGACGATTTCCTGAAAGAAACAGTCGCCAACACGCAGGCGCTCTTCTACCCCGGCAGGCGTGCGGACGACGATGTCGACAGGAAAAGGGCGCGGGTTAAGGATTTCGGAGATTTGGACGACCCTGATGTGTGGTCTGAGATCGCTGTTCATGATAATCAACAAGTCTCAGTAGATCCGAATTTCAAAGGCGCGGCAAGGCTGGCGCCTCGATTTCCCGAATACAGCCATAGAGTTGCTCCAAGGCGCGGCGGATGAACTGGGCGAGTCGGGTCAATTGGAAGCGTCGCACATCCAACCTGCGG
>DATEUJ010000183.1:0-79184 GCA_035283185.1 Anaerolineae bacterium
CATCGCAGAGATTGACCACGACTGAAGAGCGACCGCCCTTTCTCCTCACGGGTTGCGCCTCTGCCAGCGTAGCCCGTTTTCTCCGTCGGCGGCCCGCCATTTATTCCAGCCTTACACCTCCAAACAATTCGGCCCGTAACAGGATATATTCCTGCTCAATAGCCAGTAGACGCGTTCTTGTATGGCGAAGGATTTTCCAGAACCGGGTCCAGCGATAAGGCGAATTTGTGAGTTGGGATCGTGTGCTGCTGCATGTTGCTGGATCTGTGCGTTTAGGATTTGCTGCTGAGTGACTGGCATCTCTTTCCCCTTGAAGAAACTCCTCTTTGATCGCGGTCGGGATAGAAATTCGGCGCGCGCGTGCTTTAGGGTACGGTGGCCTATCCACGCCTTCCGACGTGGGCCTCAACCAGTCCCAGGTTCCGGAAGTAGCACCAGACCTGCTTCTTCGGCAGCTTGGGCTCACTCCCCATAACGATTGTGCCGTCGAGCAAACCAGAGTACCCACCGCGATTGGTCGTGTGTCTCCACTGCTTCGGCCCGATAGTTCGCTCGAACCCACGCGACCGCGTCTTTCGCCGCTACCCCCGCAAGGGTAGCCATACAGGCTAACACAGTCCCAGTGCGGCCGAGGCCGAAGTGGCATCCGATCTCGACTCGATCACCCCGCCTTGCGCGCGCAAACGCCTTCACGATCTGAGTGGCCGCCGCCGTTGGATCCGCTGGTATCCCGAGGTCTGGCCAGTCGATGAGTTCCGCGTCCCAAGTCGGCCGCCACGCGGGATCCAAATAGAGTCCGAAGTCTCGATTCGGATTGTTCTCGCGCCGCTCAGCGAGCGAGCAGGCCATCACGACCGTTCCATCGGGAAACCTGATTTCCATGATCACAGCGTGCCTAACCATAAAATGGGACGAATCGTCGCCGCCTTTGACCCCATCCTGCGGCAAAACCGGAATCTTCGCAGCCTGAGTCCCCTTCGCCCCTGCTCTTGCCACAGTCTATGCTAACTCACCTCCTATGTCAATTGTGACGCAACACATCCGTTTCACTTGACAAGCCAGCCGAAGTGCATACAATAATTCATATACTGAAACAATATTTCAATATATGGTAAACCGCGATCCCTACCCCGGCGCTCAGACCGTCTCGCGCGCCGTGGCCCTGCTCAAAGCGTTCACCGACGCGCAGCCGGAATGGAGCGCCTCCGACCTGGCCCGCGCCGCCGGCCTGAACAAGACGACGACCTACCGCCTGCTCAAGGCGCTCGAAAGCGAGGGCATGCTCGCACGCAGCCCGGCCACCGACGCGTTCCGGCTCGGGCCGGAGATCATCGCGCTGGGCGCGCGCGCGCTGCGCTCGATCGACTTGCGCGCCCTGAGCCGCCCCGAGCTGGAAACGCTCGCCCATCAAACCGGCGAGACGGCGACGCTCGAAGTGCTCGCCGGCGATCAGGTGCTGATCCTGGACGAGGTGGTGAGCCGGCGCCCGCTCGGCTCGGCGCAGGCGATCGGCACGCGCTGGCCGGCGCACGCGACCTCGACCGGCAAGGCGCTGCTGGCCGAGCTGTCCGAGGCCGAGCGCAGGGCCATTCTCCGGCGACCGCTCGCAAGGCTGACAGACAAGACGATCACAACGCTGAGCGCGCTGCGCAATGAATTCAGTCGCATCCATGAGCGAGGCTACGCGACGGCGATCGAGGAACTCGAAGCGGGCTTCGTCGCCATCGGCGCGCCGGTGCGCAACCACGAGGGGTGCGTCGTCGCGGCGATCAGCGTCGGCGGGCCGAGCATCCGGTTGACGGAGGATCGTGTGCCCGAAATCGCCGAGTGCGTCAAACAGGCGGCGCAGCGAATCTCGGAGAAGCTTGGTTACCGTTCGGACAGCATTACGTGATCATGTGATAACGTGTTGCGTGTTGCGTGATGTCTGCCCTCACAACGACTGAAGTCGTTACTACGGAGCAAAGACATGCACGCATTCGAAATTTCGAAACTGGTCGAGGAGCTTAGGCAATCGGGCGATCGCTACCTGGAGTTTCTGCGCGTCCGGTCGCTGAGTGTCGGCATTTACGCGCTTCCCGCCGGCGGCGTCGATCCGCAGCAGCCGCACACGGAAGACGAGGTGTACTACCTTGTCCGCGGGCGGGGCGCGATCCGGGTCGAGGAGGAGGACCGCGCGGTTGCGCCTGGATCGGTCGTCTTCGTGAAGGCGAACGTCGAGCACCGATTCCATTCGATTGAAGAGGACCTCGCGCTGCTGGTGTTTTTTGCGCCGGCGGAGGGGGAGAGTAAAACGTAATGAGTAAAACGTGATACGTAAAACGTGATCGCGTAAGGAGTTTCGATGCTCAGAGGAACGCCCTTTCATTCTCGGACTTCGGTCTTGTGCGAAGCCCAGAACTGGCGGCGATGGTCGGGGTACATCGTCGCCGGCTCGTACGAGCTGACGCACGAGCGCGAGTACTGGGCCATCCGCAGCTCGGCTGCGCTGTTCGACGTCTCGCCGCTGTTCAAGTACGACATCACCGGCCCGGACGCGGGGCGCCTGCTCGATCGCGTCCTTACCCGCGAGGTGACGAAGTGCAAAGTCGGCCAGGTGATGTATACGCCCTGGTGCGACGAGGATGGCAAGGTGATCGACGACGGCACCGTTTGGCGGCTGGACGATCGGGTATTTCGATTGACTTCGGCCGATCCGAACATCCGCTGGCTGCACCAAAATGGGTTTGGGCTGGATGTCAGAATCGAGGATGTGTCGGACGCGATCGCGACGCTTTCGCTGCAAGGGCCGCTGTCGCGCGAGATTCTCAAGCAGGTGGTTGGCGTTGACCTCGACGGCCTGAAGTATTTTCGGCTTACTTCGGGCACGCTGCGCAACATTCCGGTCACGATCACGCGCACCGGCTACACCGGCGATCGGGGATACGAGGTCTGGGTTGACGCGCACCGCGCCGAGGCGTTGTGGGACTCGTTGATCGAAGCGGGCAAACCATACCAGATCACGCCCGCCGGCATGCTCGCGCTCGACCTGGCGCGCATCGAGGCCGGGCTGCTGCTCATCGAGGTCGACTACGTCTCGGCGCACAAGGCGGTTGTCGAGTCGCGCAAATCGTCGCCGTACGAGCTGGGGCTGGGGTGGACGGTAAGCCCCGATAAAGCGCCGTTCGTCGGGCAGAAGGCGCTGCGCGCCGAGAAGGGGCGCGGATCGGCCTGGCAGTTCGTGGGTATCGAGGTGGATTGGGAGCCACTGGAGCAGCTCCACGCCGCCGAGGGCCTGCCGCCGCAACTGCCGACCGTCGCCTGGCGCACGAGTATCCCGATCTATTCGAACGGCCGCCAGGTCGGGTATGCGACGAGCGGGTGCTGGTCGCCGCTCCTCAAGAAATACATCGCGCTGGCGCACCTCGAATCGGCGTATGCGAACCCGGGCACGCGCCTGATGATGGAGGTCACCGTCGAGCACAAGCGCAAGCAGGCCGCCGCGCGAGTGGTGAGGATACCGTTTTTCGAGCCGGAGCGTAAGCGAGCGTAGGATAGTGATCAGTGATCAGTGATCAGTTATCAGTCATCAGTTATCAGTCATCAGAAGTCAGTCGTCAGTGATCACTGACTGCTGAACACTGAATACCGAACATTGATCACTGACCGCCGACCACTGATCACTGATCACTGATTACTGATCACTGATTACCGGAAGAGGCGCACATGACCAAATCATACGACGCCATCATCATCGGCGGGGGGCACAACGGGCTGGTGAACGCGGCGTATCTCGCGCGCGCCGGCAAGAATGCCCTCGTCCTGGAGCGGCGACACCTGGTTGGCGGCGCAGCAGTCACCGAAGAGGTCTTCCCCGGTTTCAAGTTCACCGAGTTCTCCTACGTGGTGAGCCTGCTGCGACCGGAGATCATCCGCGATCTCGATTTGCCAGGCCACGGGCTGCGCATTCTGCCATTGGAGAGCACGCTCACTCCCCTACCGAATGGCGACTACCTGGCGATGTGGGGCGATCACGACAAGACGCGGCGCGAAGTTTATCGCCACTCGCCACGCGATGCCGAAGCGCTCGACGAGTTCGGCATCCTGATGCAGCACATGGCCATGGCGGTGAAGCCGATCCTGAGCATGATTCCCCCCGACCCGACGTCGCTCAGTCCCAGGGAGCTGATGAGCCTGCTGCGGCTGGGCAAGCACTTCCGCGATCTCGGCGAGCAGCGCTTCTACGCGCTGTTCAAGCTGATGACGACGAGCGCGGCCGACTTCCTCGACGAGTGGTTCGAATGCGAGCCGCTCAAGGCGACCAAGTCGGCGAGCGGCATCATCGGCACGTTCCTCGGCCCGCGCTCGCCGGGCACGGCTTACGTGCTGCTGCACCACTACATGGGCGAGATCGACGGCGCATTCCGCGCGTGGGGCTTCGCCAAAGGCGGCACTGGCGCGATCAGCGAGGCGATCGCCGGCGCGGCGCGCCGCTTTGGCGCGGAGATCCGCTGCAGCGCACCGGTCGCGCAGGTGATCGTCAAGAACGGGCGCGCGATCGGCGTGGCGCTCGAGAGCGGCGAAGAGATTCACGCGAAGGCGATCGTGTCGAGCCTCGATCCCCGGCAAACCTTCCTGAAGCTGGTCGATGTGAGCCAACTGCCGGCAGACCTCGTCGCCGACATTCGCCGCTACAAGTTCCGTGGGTCGTCGGGCAAGGTCAATCTTGCGCTAAGCGAGCTGCCGAACCTCACCTGCCTGCCGGGCGACGGTCCCCATTTGCGCGGCGCGATCTCGATCAGCCCCAGCGTCGACTACATTGAGCGCGCCTACGACGACGCGAAGTACGGCGAGTTCTCCCGACGCCCCTACATCGACTGCATCATCCCGTCGATGATCGATCCCGGCATGGCCCCGCCGGGCAGGCACGTCATGTCGTGCTTCGTGCAATACGCGCCTTACGACGTGAAGGGCGGCTGGAGCGACGTCAAGCGCGAGGCGTTCGGCGACGCGGTCGTCGATACGCTGGCCGAGCATGCGCCGAACCTCAAGTCCGCGATCCTGCACCGACAGGTCCTGACGCCGCTGGACATCGAAAGCATCACCGGCGTGAGCGAAGGCAACATCTTCCAGGGCGAGCTGGCGCTGCATCAACTCTTCTTCCTGCGCCCCTCGCCGAAGTGGTCGAAGTACCGCACGCCGATCGACGGCTACTACCAGTGCGGGTCGGGGACGCACCCGGGCGGCGGCATCATGGGCGCGTCGGGGCGATTGGCGGCGATGGTAATCTTGAAGGATTGGGAGTGAGGGTAGTCTTGTGGTCACGTAGTCTTGTGGTCATGTAGTCGCGCAGTCACGTAGTTACGTGATCACGTGTTACGTGGCACAGGAACATGGCACATGGCACATGACACGTTCTGACGGACAAGGCACATGGCGAATTCATACGACATCATTGTGATCGGCGGCAGCGTTAACGGCCTGGTGGCCGCAGCGTATCTGGCGAGGGCCGGACAGCGCGTCCTGGTGCTCGAGCAGCGCGGCGACATCGGCGGGACGTTCGTCACCGAAGATGCCTTCCCCGGCTTCCGGTTCAACACCGTCGTTCACGACGTAGGCTGGCTGAGTCCAAGGATCGTCCAGGATTTGGAACTGGCTCGGCACGGGTTGGACCTGATTCGGCCGGACGTGACCGTGCTCATGCCGCTACCCGATGGCGGCGGACTCGCGCTGTGGCGCGACATCGGCAAGTCGGTCGAAGCGATACGCCGGTTCTCCCGGTCCGACGCGGAGAAGTGGCCCACGTTCAGCGAGCGGCTGGGCAAGCTGGCCGGCTTCCTCGAAACGGTATACGCGACCACGATACCATCCATCGCGACGACCAGCTTATCTGATGCGCTGACGGCGCTCGGCCTCGGCCGGCGGCTGCGCGGCCTGGGGACGACGGACATGATCGAAATGCTGCGCATGCTGCCGGTATCCGCCGCCGAATGGCTCGACGACTGGTTTGAGACGGACGCGCTGAAGGGCGCGCTGGGCGCGGGCGGCGTCACGAACCTGTGCCAGGGGCCGCGCGCGTCTGGCACGGCGCTCGTCATGCTCCACCACCACGTAGGGAAGCCGGCCGGCGCGTGCCGATCGTTGACGACGGCTCGCGGCGGCATCGGCAACCTCGCGAACGCCATCGCCTCGGCGGCGCGGCAGCACGGCGTCGAGATACGCACGGGCGTCGAAGTGGCGCGCATCCTCGTCAAGGACGAACGGGCGACAGGCGTCGCACTGGCGAACGGCGACGAGATCGCGGCGAAGCGCGTCGTCTCGGCGCTCGATCCACGCCGCACGTTCTTGGGGCTGATCGACCCCATGCGCCTCGAACCGGCATTCGTCCGGGCCGTGCAGAACATCAAGTACAGAGGCGTCACGGCGAAGGTCAATCTCGCTCTGGGCGAGCTGCCGAAGTTCAAGGGCCTGGACGAATCAAGCCTGCGCGGCCTGATCTCGATCGGCCCAAGCATCGACTATCTGGAACGCGCCTACGACGACGCCAAGTACGGGCGCGTCTCGAGCCAGCCCTATCTCGAAGCCGTCATCCCTTCGCTGTCGGATCCGGCGCTGGCCCCTGCCGGCAGGCACGTCATGTCGATCCGGGTGCAGTATGCGCCGTACCCGCGTACGCGGCGCGAGGGCGATTGGGACGATGCACGCCGTGAAGCATTGGGCGATACGGTCGTCGATACATTGGCCGGGTACGCTCCCAATCTCAAGTCGTCCATTCTCCACCGGCAGGTGCTCACGCCGCTCGATCTCGAAGAACGCTTCGGCCTGACCGAAGGTCACCTGTACCACGGTGAGATGACGCTCGATCAAATCCTGTTCATGCGGCCTGTGCCGGGCTGGGCGCAGTATCGCGCGCCGATCGACGGCCTGTACCTGTGCGGCGAGGGAACGCATCCCGGAGGCGGCATCGCGGGGATGTCGGGCCACAACGCTGCGCGCGAGATTCTCAAGAGTGATCAGTAATCAGTGATCAGTAATCAGTAACTAGTGATCAGTAATTCGTGATCACGTATTACGTATTACGTTTTACGTGCTATGTATCACGCATCACTCGATGAGGAGCCACTATGCGTAAGATCATAAGTCTAGGAACAGTCACCTCGCAGCCCGGCACGATCCAGTATGGCCGCTGGGACGCGCTGACGCACCCGACGGGCCACACCGAGTTCCTGCCGGTCATCATCGCGCAGAGCAAAGAAGACGGCCCTTGTCTGTGGCTGACGGCCGGTATTCACGGCCCGGAGCACGCCGGCCCCATCGTGCTGTACCGGTTGATCACGCAGGAATTGGTCGACAGGATGAAGGGGACGATCGTCGCGATCCCTGCGCTCAACCCGGCCGGGCTGCGCACGATGAAGCGCGAGCCGTATCACGCGCCCAAAGACCCGAACCGCCTGTGGCCCGATGGCAAGCCGGAGAAGCCGCCCGATCCCGACAAGGATGCGCCGTCGTCGCTGGAGCACGCCTTCAAGCGCCTGTTCGACGAGATGGTCGCCGGCGCCGACTACCTGATCGACTATCACAACGCCTGGACGGGATCGATCTCCTTCGTGTTCCGCGATCGGGTGATGTACCGCGCCGACGCCGATGCCGAGAAGAACAAGGCGGAGGCCGAGGCGCTCGCCGCCCGGCAGGAGGACATGATCCGCGCCTACGGCCATACCATCGTCACCGAGTTTCCGGCCGAGAAGTACATTGACGATAAGCTGCATCGGTCGACTTCGGGTGCGGCGCTGCTCGTCGGCAAGATACCTTCATTCACGGTCGAGCTGGGCACCGGGCACATGCCCGATCCGAGGATCGTCGCGGCGTCGGTCGCCGGCACCCGCAATGTCATGCGCTGGGCAGGCATGCTCGACGGGATGATGGAGCCGATCGCCGGCATCAAAGTGGTCGATCCGGGATTCCGAGTGCGGCGGGCGCGTGCGCCGCGCGCGAGCGAGGCGTGCGTCGTGATGCACCTCGTCGAGGCAGGCGATCCGATCAGAGCGGGCGATCCACTCGCCGAGGTGCGCGACATCTGGGGCCGGCCGATCGGCGACGGCCTGATTCGATCGGAGCACGACGGCTTCGTGATCGGCCGCTCGCACGGCATCTACTACTATCCCGGCGACGACGTGCTCGGGCTGGCGGTGCGCGACGAAGCGCCCGTCGTCGCGCCGTATCCGGAGTCTTACTTCAAAGACTGAACACTTTGCAAGAAACTTTGTGTCTTTGTGTCTTGGTGGTAAGAAAACACCCATCTCAAGGAGAAAGCCATGGGTAAGGAATTCGACATGACGAAGGTTCAGCGGGGGGCAAGGCTGCGGCGCACGCCTTACTTCGAGGCGACCCAGAAGCACGGCGCGAAGGGCTACACCGTCTACAACCACATGTTCTTTCCGATCAACTTCGACGATCTGGAGAGAGAATACGAGGCGCTGCTCAACGACGTCACCGTGTGGGACGTGAGCGTCGAGCGCAACGTCGAGATCACCGGCCCCGACGCGTTCGCCTTCACGAATCTGCTCACGCCGCGCGACCTGAGCCAGTGCGCGGTCGGGCAAGGCAAGTACGTCGTCATCACCGCCGAAGACGGCGGCATCATCAACGACCCGGTGCTGATGCGGCTGGGCGAGAACCACTTCTGGCTGGCGCTCGCCGACAGCGACGTGCTGTTGTGGGCGAAAGGCGTCGCCGTCCATTCCGGAATGAAAGTGAACATCGCCGAGCCGGACGTGTCGCCCATGCAAGTTCAAGGCCCGAAGTCGAAGCAGGTGGTTCAGGCGCTCTTCGGCGACAAGGTGCTCGATCTGCCTTACTACACTTTCCTCGACACGAAACTCGACGGCATCTCGGTCATTGTGACCCGCACGGGCTGGAGCGCCGAGGTGGGCTTCGAGATTTACCTGCGCGACGGCAGCCGGGGCGTTGAGCTATGGGAGCGCGTGATGGAAGCCGGCAAGCCGCACAACATCCGGCCGACCGGCCCGTCGGATATCCGCCGCATCGAGGCGGGCATCCTGAACTACGGCGCGGACATGACGCTGGAGAACAATCCGTACGAGGTTGGGCTGGGCTGGCTGGTCGATGAGGATAAGCAGGCGAGCTACATCGGCAAGCAGGCGCTCCGGCGCATCAAGGCCGAGGGCGTGAAGCGCAAGCTGGTCGGCGTGGAGATCGAAGGCGGCCGGATCGAGTTCAACATGACCAAGTGGGAGGTGCGCAGGAACGGCCAGCGTGTCGGGCGCATTACGTCTGCGATTTACTCGCCGCGTTTGGAGACGAACATCGGCTATGCCATGCTGCCGAACGAATTCGCCGCGCTCGGAACGCAGGTGACGGTGGTAATGGAAGATAGAGAGGCGCGCAAGGCGACGGTAGTGCAGAAGCCCTTCGTCGATCCGAAGAAAGACATTCCAAAGTCATGATCACGTGATACGTGTTGCGTGTTGCGTGCTGCGTGCTGCGTGTCTTCCGTGACTTTTCGTTCTCCATGATCACGCGTGCCTGAGATTACACTCTCATCTTTGCTGGCGCGGTGATCCAGGCGCTGTCGATGGTGCTGTTCTATATCCCTGGCAACCTGGCCGCAGGCGGTGGCCGAATGGTCAAAGCACTACGGTCTTAGCGTAATCGTGATCGTGCAGCGGTCACGGGTGCACTCGTCGATCCGCTCCCCGGCGTAGTACACGTTGAAATCGTCTTTCCAGAAGGGGTTGGGGCCATCACGCGTCAAGCGCCTGCCGACTTCGCTGCAAGTAACTCCACGCGGGGGTCGCGGGTTGCCGCTGTCTTTCCAGGCCGTGACACATTCATCCGGCTCGAGCACGTCGACTTCCCAATCCGGGCCATTGATCGCCGCGCTGCCATCTCCCAGGCGCAGGGGCGCTAACGGAAAGGCCAGCGCTGACTGATTGACCACGAACAGACTATCATCGTCGCGTCTCGCGATAAGCAAGTCGTAGGTAACCGGGGCTGCAGTCGCAGTTGGCACAGGTGTCGGTGTCGAGGTGTCCGTCGGCGTCAATGCGTGTGTGGGCGATGGCGTCGTCGTGTCCGTCGGCGAAGAAGTCGCTGTCACCGTATGCGACGAGGTCGGTGTCGGCGAGGGCGACGAAGTCGGCGACGGCGAGGGCGACGGTGTGACAGCCGGAGGAAGCGTGACGCCGCGGTTCGTCGCCGGGGACCAACGCGTGGCCGTGGCCGTGACCAGGGTGATCCGGTCGGACGGGGCCAACGCCAGAGCGGCGAAGCCAGCGCAATAGCACAGACCGGCCAGGATGATGATGCCGATGAAGATCCGATAGCGCCTGCGCCAGGCTTCCGGAACACCCACCAGCCACTCCACGCGCATCTCCTCACTGCGACGTTGATCTCAGCTCCGGCGCCGGAGCGCGCGTATCATACCACCGCGCATGGAGAGGTCAAAAAGCTACTAGGGCGCTTCGCGCGCCCCAGTTCGCTTCGTCCATCAATCGTCATCCGCACAGGCCAAGATAATCACCGTGATTCCGGTGTTCATTGATCCAGGCCGACCATTCAACTGTCAGCGCCGGGATAATGATGGTATCTCGCCACCGTTACCGTTGCTGAATGACATTGTTATTGCCTGTATTCGTAATCGACGCGGCCGCTTGAATGGAAACCCAATTTGAGTTTCCTCGGATCGTAATACTGCTACAAGTGCCAAGCAGCGTGATGGTATTGTCATTCCCATTGATCGTAACTGAATGACCGTTACACGTCAGGGTCAGGGTTTGATTGTTTTCGGTAATGACGAATGCCCCACCGCCAGAGCCACCGCCGCCATCATCGTCGTCATCATCGTCGTCACCGCCGCCGTCTCGGCAAGGCCCCAGGTAATCGCCGTGCCCGAGGTGGGTTGCGACAGCCGGCTGATCGACCTCTATGGTGTGCCTGGCGTCCGGATTGCCCGAGGGGATATGGCAGATCGTCACCTTGCCACCCTGATCATCGTCGTCATCCGGCAGTGGCGGTGGCGCGGGCGGCTGGAGATGGATGATTACTGTAACGCTCACGACGACAAGCGTGCCGTCCGCGCGGATGCAAATGCGGACGATGATCACCGTACGAGTGCGCAGGTCGCCGCTGATTTCGACGTCCTCGCCCAGCTCGAGTGTCTGGCCGTCATCCAGCACGATCCGGTTGCCGTCGATGCGGATCACGATCCCGGTGATGTCGCTGCAGCCGAGATCGTCGTCGACGAGTGTGATCGATTCGGCCAACAACGTCCCATCGGGCAGGATGACACCCTTCACCCGAACCATGTCGCCGATGTCGATGTCGTCGTCGATTAGAGTTGCGTCGTCGACCGCGATGTCCAGTCCGCCGATGACCCACGGGTCGATGCGGCTCACCCGGCCCACGAACTCGAACCGGCGCGGCTCGTCCTCGTCGAGCAGCGTGATTTTCTCGGCCAGCCAGATGCCGTCGTCGAGCACGCGGCCCTCGACCCGGACGCGGTCGCCCACATCGATGTTGTCGTCGATCACCGTCTGGAGGCTCGTGTCGAAATGCACGCCAGACACGACCCAGGGGTCGATCTGCTCGACTGTGCCGGTGAACTCGAAGCGGCGCTCGTCCTCTTCGGCCAGCCTGATTTCGTCCGCCAGCCACGTGCCGTCGGCGAGGATGTGGCCTTTTACCTTGACAATGTCGCCCAAGCCGGGATCGCCCGTGATTACGGTGCGGTCGCCGATGGCGATCTCGACACCGGAGATCGTCCACGTCTCATCCCCGATGCTTTCCACGACGCCGACGAACTCGAACGGCAAGCCATCCTCAGTCACGACCAGCCGGATGCGCTCGGCCAGCAGCGTGCCATCGGACTGAATGACGCCCTCGACGCGCACCAGATCGTGAAGTGCGATTCCGTCCTCGATGTCGGTCTCGTCGTCCACGTCGACCACGCGGCCTGAGATCGTCCACTCCTCATCCCCCATGGCCTCCACCTCGCCGGTGAACGCAAAGCGATTCTCCTCCGCCCGGTGCAGCAGGACGATCCGATCGGCGAAGTACGAGTCGCCCGGCAGGATGCGCCCCTCGACGAACACCCAGTCGCCGATTTGGGGATCGCCTACTATCTCGGTCGTCGAGTTGTCCGGGCCGACGGTGGTATTGACGAGGAAGTCGCGCCCGCCAATGGTCCAGACATCGCCCATCTGCGTGACCCGGCCTTCGCCGGAGATGCGGAAGATGGGCTGCGACGGCGGCTCGTCGACGTAGACTGTCGTCGACTGCCCTGCGACGACGTTGACGGTGACGTTCAGGTTTGTCACGGCGACGGTGCCTTCGTCGACGTTGAAGCGGGCGATGAAGTTCGACGTGACGACTACGTGGAACGACGTGCCTTTGGCGACGCCCGTGCCGTTCGGAGTGCGGACTTCGTACTGCGAGCCGGCCACGCTCGACGGCTTGACGTCGTGGCGGCTCTCGCCGCTCGACTGGGTGAGCCGCACGACGCGCGCTGCGTCGAGTCGGGCGTCAAGCTCGTCGATCGAGATTTCCGATGCCGCCGACAGGCGCACCTGGCTGCCGTCGAAGAACAGCAGTGTCGCGGCGGACAAGTCGCCCGCTCGGACGCGCTGCCCGGCGGATAGGGTTTGCCCGATCTTGACGGCGGCCCACGTGCCATCACTCGATTGCGTCTCGATGATGCCGCGCATGTCGCTGACGATGGCGCTCTGCGGATCCGGGGCGCTGAGTACGCTGCTGACGGCAGGTATGTAAACACTGAACGCCGGGCTGCTCGTTACGGATACGGCGTTCGGTTCAGCCTGCGGCGGCTGACGCAGGATTAGTACACCTGCCATCAGCGCCAGGATCGCCAGCCCGGTCAAGGCCACTGCGGCAGGTCGAGGCAGTGTTCTCAGACGGTTCACCAGCCACGCGCTCAGTGTGCTCAAGGAGATATGAGAGCCTGGCCCGGCAGCAGGTGCCCTCTGCTCCTTTGCTGCGCGCATCAGGCCGGCGCGCTGCGCGGCGACGCGCTCGGTCGAGCGGCTTGGAAACCGGATTGACCGCAGCGCGCCGGCGGTTCTCAGCAAATCGGCTTGCTCTTCGGGCAAGCCGTCGAAGCAGGCTTCGAGCGGCTCTCCGGCCTCCAGCCGGGCGAGCCTTTCTTGCAGCAGATCTTCGTTCGTCATCCCATCACCTGTTCTTCTTTGCCCAACGCGAGGCGTAGCGCGGCCAGGCTGCGGTGCTGCAGAGACTTGACGGCGGCCTCGCTCCGCCCCATCGCCGCCGCCGTTTCCTGCAGCGACAAGCCGGCCAGGAAACGGAGCACGACCACTTCGCGCTGATGGGGATCGAGCTGCGACAGGGCCTGGCCGAGGCGCTCAGTGAGGAGCCCGCGCTCGACCGAGACAAGCGGATCGTCGCCGGCAGGATGCGCTTCCAGCGCGTCGAGCGATACGGGTTCACGCCGGCTGTTCCTGCGGAAATGATCGACCAGCAGGTTATGCGCGATGCGATACAGCCACGCCCGGAAAGGCAAACCCATCGATTGATAATTGGGCAAGGCATGCAGCATGCGCATAAAGACGTCGCCGGTCAGGTCTTCGGCCAGATGCGGATCGCCCACACGCAGCCAGACGTAGCGGAAGATGCTCTCGTGGTGCACATTGTACAAGGCGCCGATCGCGTTCACATCGCCTCCCTGGGCGCGCGCCACGAGATCGACATCCATCGACTCAGGCATGGCGCCCCCTCGCGGGTGCACGTGTCGTCCTTCTACCAGATATAACGAAGCTTGGTTGCGGAGGATTCAGGCGCATGATAAGATCGACGCGTCCTTTTAGAGCGGATTCCGATTGCGTGTACGCCAATCCGGAGTCGAGCCTTTAGGCGGTTTCCGGCTGAAGCCTCGACTCCGGCGTAAATCAAGGTGGAACCGGCTCTAAATAAGAGAACGAGGGCGGTCGAGAAACGATTCTCGCTCAAGGTAGGACATTTGTCTCAGACACTGTCTGAAAAGAAGAGGATGTCCGGCGGGTCAGCGCCCAATCGTAACGAAGGCCGCCGGGCCGTTCAGCGCGTTGATCTGATCGACCAGCCAGAGGAGCTGGCTGGGAAACAGCCTGATCAGGTAAAGGGCCGCGATGAGCAGCAGCACCGGCGTGAACAGGCCCCGGCTGCGGACGAAGACGACGATCAGGATGATCATGAACACCAGATCGACCCAGCCAATCGTGAACGTATACTGCGAAGGGATTGCCTGTTGAAGCAGCATGTCTAGCCTCCTATGGTCGATAGGCTGAGCGTGGATTATATACCCGTCTCATCAATCTTGAGATCGTGGATCGTTCGCTCGACAAAAGCTTCGAAGCGCGTCGGGGAGCGGCCAAGCAAGTGGCTCAGGGCGCGGGAATTGCCCCATAGCCCATATCGATCGTAGTAGCCAAACATCCGCGTTAGGATATCGACAGCGTATTCGCTCAGGCCGGCTGTCTTCGCACGCAGCGCCCAGTCCTCGACGGCGATTCGCTGCGCCTGCACCGGCCGCCTCAACTTCGCGCTCCACACGGCGGCGATATCGGAAGGCGTCAGCACTTCCGGCCCGCATAGCTCGTACGTCGCACCCGCATGGCCAGGCTCGGTCAGCACGATCGCGGTAGCCTCGGCGGCATCCTCCAGATCGACCAGGCTGAACGGGGCCTGCACAGAGTAAGGGACGCGATACACACCGTGTGTCACGATCGCTTCTCGCTCCGCCAGCACGTTCTGCATATAGGGCGCCGGTTGCAAGATGGCATAGTCCAAACTTGACTCGAACAACATCTCCTCGACGCGCAGCTTGTTCCAGTGGTGCGGCATGGATTCGGTCTGCGGGTGCAGCACCGAGTGATAGGCGAAAAGTCTTACCCCTGCGCCGCGCGCCGCCGCGATGATCGATTTGCCTATCGCGACTTCCTGCGGATGGACGTTCGGGCAGATGTGGTAAACGGCGCGAACGCCTCGCGCGGCTCGCGCAAGGGCAGCCTCGTCGAGCATATCGCCCACGACGATCTCGTGCGCCCCGATCTGGCCGAGCGCATCGGCCTGCCTCTCGCGCCGGGCCAGCGCGCGGACTCGTCCTCCCCGCGCCGCCAGCGCCCGAATGATTGCGCGTCCCGTCTTGCCGCCAGCGCCGGTCACCAGAATCATCGCGTCTCCTATCGTTTCAAAAGTGGGTCTATAATAGACCTATCTGCGGCACATCACCAGTCCCAGTAGATCACAGATTCGCCATGTAGTTTAGGGCCTTGTGCCCGTTTTCCTGGCAAATTCAACGCCCACAAGGGGCTACACTACAAGTTTCGTGATCTACTGAGTCTCAGCAGATCCAATCTTCGCGGAGCGAGGCACGCCTACGTGCCGATCACACGCAAAGGAGACGCGCATGTCTCGATATCGCATCCTCTCATTCGACGGCGGCGGCATTCGCGGCCTGCTCACGGCCACGCTGCTCGAACGCCTGGAGGCGGCGCGGCCCGGCTTTCTGGCGAAGGCCGACTTCTGCGCCGGCGTGTCGACCGGCGGCATCATCGCGCTCGGCATGGCTGCCGGCTTGCCTCCCTCGACCGTCGTCGATTTGTACGAATCGAAAGCCGGAGTCGTCTTCGCCGACTCCGTTCTGGACGATATTCGCGATCTGGGACGACTGACCGGCGCGGAGTACTCCAACGCCAACCTCAAGCGCGAGCTCGAGGCGCGTTTCGGCAGCATGACGCTGGGCGACCTGCCGAAGAAGGTTCTGATCGCCTCATTCGACCTCGACAACGAAGCGTCCGGCCCCGGCAGCGTGCGCTCCTGGAAACCGAAGTTCTTCCACAACTTCCCCGGGCCGGACGCCGACGCGGACGACCGGGCGGTGGACGTGGCGCTGCGCACCAGCGCCGCCCCGACGTACTTCCCGGTGTATCAGGGTTACGTCGACGGAGGCGTGGCGACGAATAATCCGAGCATGTGCGCGCTGGCGCAGGCCATCGACGCGGGCACGGGCGGCCAGCCACTGGACGACATTGTCATGCTCTCGTTCGGCACCGGCTTCAATCCCCGCTACCTCGCCGGCGAGGAATCGGATTGGGGCTTGCTGCAGTGGGCGCGTCCGGTATTCGACATCATACTCGACGGCAGCACGGGCGTGGCCGATTACCAATGCGCGCGCCTCCTCAGCGCGCGCTATCATCGGCTGAACCCGATCCTGCCTGGCCCGATCGGGCTGGACGATATTTCGCAGGTTCCACTTCTGAAGCAGATCGGCGAGCAGACGGATCTCACGAGCACACTGGATTGGCTGAGCCGGCAGTATATGGTCGATGCAACGGATGCTTCGCGCAGCGGATAAACGGATGCGCGTCTCCGTTCGTCCGCAGTTGCACTGCGGACGCTGGGCGACAGTGAAACTGTCGCCCAACCCGTGTGCAATCACCGGAACCGCATCACTTGCCCAAGCACCTGCAGTCGATGCTATAATCGCCGGCATGGAACTCTCCCACTTCATCAAGATAGCCCGAGGCGACGCGCCTGCCGACCTGCTGCTCCGAGGCGGCCAGGTCGTCAACGTCTTCACCGGCGAGGTGCACGACGCCGACGTGGCAATCGCCGACGGCCGCATCGTGGGGTTGGGCCGGTATGCGGCGGAAGAGACGATCGACGTGTCGGGCAAGGTCCTCGCGCCCGGCTTCATCGACGCGCACGTGCATATCGAGTCGAGTCTCGTGCCGCCGCCGGAGTTCGCACGCGCCGTCGTGCCGCGCGGCACGACGACTGTGATCGTCGACCCGCACGAGATCGGCAACGTCCTGGGACTCGACGGCATTCGCTACATGTTCGACGCCGCCAAGTACAACCCGCTCAGCGTCTACGTGATGATGCCTTCGTGCGTGCCGGCGACGGACATGGAAACCGCCGGCGCGGTGCTGCACTGGTACGACATCGCGCCCTACCAGAACGATCCATGGGTGCTCGGCCTGGCCGAGATGATGAACTTCCCCGGCGTGGTGAACGGCGTCGAGGACGTCCTCGACAAGCTGCGCGCGTTCGAGAAGCGCGTGCGCGACGGCCACGCGCCCGGCTTGAGCGGCGCCGCGCTGAACGCGTACGTCGCCGCCGGCATCGGCTCGGATCACGAATGCACGACGCTCGCGGAGGCGCGCGAGAAGCTTCGCCTGGGCATGCACGTCTTCATCCGCGAGGCGACCAACGCGCACAACCTCGACACGCTGCTGCCGCTCGTCACGCCGGAGAACGCCCGCCGCATCTGCTGGTGCACCGACGATCGCCAGCCGGCCGACCTTCTCGACCAGGGCCACATCGACTACCTGATCCGCCGCGCCATCGCTCTGGGCCTCGATCCGATCACCGCTATCCGCATCGGCACGCTCAACCCGGCCGAGTATTTCCGTCTGCACGATCGCGGCGCGATCGCGCCGGGCCGCCGCGCCGACCTGCTCGTGCTCGACGACCTGCGCACGGTACGCGCGCGCATGGTGTTCCGGGGCGGCAGGCTGGTCGCACGCGACGGCGAGCTGTTGCCGTACGAGCGCCCCGTGCGCCAGTCTTTCCTCCGCTCGTCGATGAACGTCCATTGGGACAGGGTGAACTTCAAGGTTGAGGCGAAGGGTCGCAAGGCGCACGTCATCGGCGCGGTTCCCGATCAGATCATCACCGAGCATCTGGTCGAGGACGTGACGATCGAGAACGGCGAGGCGGTGCAGGACGTGGGTCTCGACCTGCTCAAGATCGCGGTCATCGAGCGCCATACGCACAGCGGTAATCACGCCGTCGGATTCGTGAAAGGCTTTGGCTTGCGGACGGGCGCGATTGCGTCGTCGGTCGCGCACGATCACCACAACATCGTCGTCATCGGCGCGGACGATCCGTCGATGATGACCGCCGCGCGCGCCGTCGGCGACATGCACGGCGGGATGAGCGCCGCGAGCGGAACCGAGATCGTCGCGCGGCTGCCACTGCCGATCGCCGGGCTGATGTCGGATCAACCCATCGAGCGCGTGCGGACGCAGATGGACGACCTGCTGCGCGCCGCGCACGACATGGGCTCGACGCTGCACGACCCGTTTATGGCCATGTCGTTCCTGGCATTGGCGGTGATCCCGGAACTGAAGATCACCGATCAGGGGCTGGTGGACGTGGTAAAGTTTCAGACGATCCCCCTGTTCGTGGAATGAGCAAGACCTGCTCTGATCGTCGCTTGCGACCTCACGGAGGGGGCCCCAGCCGTATGACTTTCGGCTCCTATAAAACGGAACAATGGCAATGTCGCCCGGCATGGCTGCTGGGCTATTCTGTACACATCTCGTCTCATCAGGAGGACTAACTATGCGCAGCTTCAATGGCCGCGACATTTTGTCGCTGAAGGATTTCGAGCGGGAGGAGTTTTTTCGCGTGTTTCAGGTGGCCAGGGATTTGGAACCGATCGCACGCGACAGGCGCAACAGCGACTTGCTGAAGCACAAGACGCTGGTGGCGGCCTTCTACCAGCCGAGCACGCGCACGCGCCTGGCGCACGAGGCGGCGATGCATCGCCTCGGTGGGCACGTGTGCGGCTTCGCCGATCCCAAGATGACCCGCGCCGGAGACTTCTATCAGGAGTCGATTAAAGACACGGTCAAGATGCTGGAGTTCTACGGCGACGCGATCGTGATGCGCCATTTCCAGCAGGGCGCGCCGCACGAAGCGGCCAGGTGGGCCAGCGTGCCGGTCATCAATGGCGGCGACGGTTGGGGCGAGCATCCCACTCAGATTCTGACCGACCTGTACACCGTGCTGCAGGAGAAAGGCCGCATTGACGGCTTGAAGTGGCTGGCCGTCGGCGACATGCGCATGCGCACCATGCACTCGCTGGGCTACGGGCTGACCCAGTTCGATTGCCCGATCACCTTTGTCGCTCCACCCGACATGTCGCTCACCGAAGAGTTCAAGGTCGAGCTGCGCCAGTACAGCCTGAACTTCAGAGAGGCCGAGCACGTCGAGCAGGCCATCCACGACGCCGACGTCATCCTGGTCGAGCCGGTCGTTCAGCCCGACTACACCAAGTCACGCGACGAGCGCGCGGGCGAGATCGGCTTGACGCCCGCGAATTACAAGATCACCCGTGAGCTGCTTGCGACCAAGGCCAAGTCGGACGCCATCTTGCTGCACTCGCTGCCGCGCATGGACGAGATCCCGACCGACGTCGACATCACTCGCTGGTCTCGTTACTGGCAGGAAGCGTTCTACGGGGTCGTGGTGCGAATGGCGCTGCTGGCGCTGGTACTCGGGGCCGTCGAGTAGCCACGTAGTCGGGCAGCCGTGTGGTCGTGTAGTCGTGTGGTCGCATTTCTGAAGCAGAGCGGGCTCCCACGCCCGCGAATCTGCCCGCATTCTTGGCAGAATAGGACTTCTCGATTAGAATGATTTCGTCGATCGTGCATGTCTTTCACCTGCTGGTTATAGGGACACTACCCAAAGGAGCGCATGAGCAGCAATACTCGAAAGGTGGCCGTGGTCGCCGTTGGCGGCAACTCCCTGATCAAAGACGAGGCTCACAAGTCCGTGCCCGATCAATACACAGCGGCGGCCGAGTCGATGCACCACATCGCCGACATGATCGAGCAGGGCTGGAACGTCGTCATTACGCACGGCAACGGCCCGCAGGTGGGGTTTATCCTGCGCCGGAGCGAGCTTTCGCGGCACGAGCTGCACGAAGTGCCGCTCGACTCGTGCGGGGCCGACACCCAGGGCGCGATCGGCTATATGTTCCAAAAAGCGCTGCACAACGAGTTCCGGCTGCGCGGCATGAACCAGCAGGCCGTCACCGTCGTGACGCAGGTGCTCGTCGATAAGAACGATCCCGCCTACCTGAATCCGAGCAAACCGATCGGCTCGTTCATGGACGAAGCGAGAGCGGCGGCGCAGCGCGAGCAGGAGGGCTGGCACGTCGTCGAAGACGCGGGACGGGGTTGGCGGCGCGTGGTGCCCTCGCCGCTGCCCAAGGCCATCGTCGAGCAGGCGTCGATCGAGAGCCTGATCAAGTCCGGCTTCACCGTCATCGCCGTCGGCGGCGGTGGCATCCCGGTGATCGAGGATGAGGCAGGCGATCTCGTCGGTTCTGAAGCCGTGATCGACAAGGATTACGCGTCGAGCCTGCTGGCCAGCTCGATCAAAGCCGACTTGTTCTTGATCTCGACGGCCGTCGAGAAGGTGGCGCTGAATTTCAACAAATCCGATCAGCAGTGGCTCGAGCGTATGACGCTCGCAGAGGCAAAGCGCTACTATGCCGAAGGGCATTTCGCGAAGGGATCGATGGGGCCGAAGATACAGGCGATCATCTGGTACCTCGAACGCGGCGGCAGGCAGGCGCTGATCACGAATCCAGAGAACATCGGCCGCTCGCTGCGCGGCGAAACGGGCACGTGGATTACCGGCTGAGGGGTGAGTCCGAGGATGAGGCCACGGAGATGAAGTGGTGGATGTTGCACGGTTGACTCAACTCCAGCCGCAAGAGCGTTCGGCGCTTGCCGAATACCTTGACCGCTTGCGAGTGCGCTTCGCTGATCGCGTGCTCAGCGTTATTCTGTATGGCTCGCGCGCACGGGGCGAGGGGGACGCCGAGTCTGATCTGGACGTGCTTGTCGTCGTCGACGACGGCGATTATCAGCTTCACCGTGAAGTTGCACTAGAAGCGTTCGAGCCATCACTCAAGCACGGTGCGCTCATTTCACCCCAGATCTGGGGCCGGGCGCGCTACGAGCAGCAAAGGACGTCGCGGCTTCTGTTTTTCCAAAATCTCGAACGCGACGGCATCCAGCTATGGACATAGCCGCAAAGCGCGCGGCGATCGCGCAGAGATTGGATCGCGCGAGAGACGACTCTCAGCGATTCGTTACCCGCCTCGAGAAATACCTGCATGAAGTTGGCGCGACTTCAGACAAACCTGGTCCGCGCAAGTAATATCATATAGCAGCTGATGGAGAGGAGGTGAACGATCGAGGAATTCGGGAAAGCGATGCGTTGTGCCTTTCGATCTGAATCACGACTTTTAAGGAGGAGCAGGCATGTTTAGCCCGAAGAAGATGTATCCGATTGTAGCTGTGCTGGCTGTCCTGGCCTTGATTCTGGCGGCATGCACGACGGCGACGCCCGCGCCGACCCAGCCACCCGCACCCACGCAGCCTCCGGCACCGACCCAGGCCCCTGAACCAACGCAGGCTCCCGAACCGACCCAGGAGCGATTCGTCTTTGGCATGATCCTGGTCGGGCCGCAGAACGATCACGGTTGGAGCCAGGCACACTTCGAGGCCGGGCAGTACGTCGAAGAGAAGCTCGGCGCGCAGATGATCGTCATCGACAAGGTCAACCCGGCGGATCGGCCTGGCACGACCGTCGATCAGGTTGCCAGCGATATGATCGCGCAAGGCGCGAAGCTGATCTTCGCTACGTCGGATGACATGAAGGATGGTGCGCTGCTGGCCGCCGAGCAGAACCCGGACGTGCCGATGGTCTGGTCGTCAGGCGACAGCGCCTGGGCCGAAGGCATGGACTACCATGCCGATCTGGAGAACCTCGGTAACATCATGGGTCGCATGGAGTACGGCAAGATGATCGCCGGCTGCGCTGCGGCGCTGACCACCGAGACCGGCTCGATCAGCTACCTCGGCCCGCTGATCAACGACGAGACGCGCCGCCTGACTAACTCGGCCTACCTCGGCGCGAAGTACTGCTGGGAGAACTATCGCGGCAATGACCCCGCCGATCTGAAGTTCGAGGTGACGTGGATCGGCTTCTGGTTCAACATCCCCGGCGTCACGCTCGACCCGACGCAGGTCGCCAACGAATTCTTTGACTCCGGCGCCGACGTCGTGATCTCTGGCATCGACACGACTGAAGGGCTGGTCGTAGCCGGTCAGCGCGCCGCCCAGGGCGAGACGGTGTGGGCGGTCCCCTACGACTTCGAGGGCGCGTGCGATGAAGCGCCCGATATCTGCCTGGGCGTGCCGTACTTCAACTGGGGGCCGGCCTATCTGAAGGTCGCGCAGGCCGTCATCGATGGAACGTTTGCAGCGACGTTCGAGTGGAACGGCCCGGACTGGACCGACATCAACAATTCGGACACCACCGCGGTCGGGTTTGTCGAAGGCCCGGCGCTGCCGGAAGACAACGCCGCGACCCTCGCCGAGTTCGTCTCTGGCCTGGCCGATGGGTCAATCGTTCTGTTCAAGGGTCCGCTGAACTACCAGGACGGTTCGACCTATCTGCAGGACGGCGAGGTCGCAACCGACCTGCAGATCTGGTATATGCCGCAGTTGCTCGAGGGCATGCTCGGCGTGAGCACGAGCCAGTAGCGAATCGCCGCTAGCGAATGGCAGATAGCCGATAGCACCCCGGCATGGGGATGCCGGGGCTACCGGCTATCTGCTATCAGCCCTCTGCTATCAGCCACCCGCCATCCGCCACCATGCGCGTCGAACTGCGAGACATCCACAAACACTTCGGGCCGGTGCGTGCCAATGACGGCGTCACGCTGACAGTCGAGGCCGGCACGCTGCACGGCTTGCTCGGCGAAAACGGCGCGGGCAAATCCACGCTGATGAAAATTCTGTCCGGGTTCCAGCCCGCCGATTCCGGCGAGATCGTCCTCGACGGCAAGCCAGCCCGCATCCGTTCGCCCGTCGATGCGATCCGTCACGGTGTCGGCATGCTGCATCAGGACCCGTTGGTCTTTTTGCCGTTCAAGGTGATCGACAATTTCATGCTCGGCAGTCCGGGATCGCTGCGTCTCGATCACGCCTCGGCCGAGCGCGAGTTGAAGCGGCTGTGCGACCAGTTCGGCTTTGCGCTCGATCCCGACACGCCCGCCCGAGCGTTGACGGTGGGCGAGCGGCAGCAACTCGAGATTGTACGGCTGCTTTGGCTTGGCGCACGCGTGCTGATCCTCGACGAGCCGACGACGGGCATCTCGGCTCCGCAGCGCGTCAAGCTGTTCGAGACGCTGCGGGCGCTCGCGGCACAGGGCATGAGCGTGATCTTCGTGTCGCATAAGCTGGAAGAGGTCGAGGCGCTGTGCGGCAAGGTCACCGTGATGCGGCGAGGCAAGGTCGTCGGCGAGGCGGACCTGCCATGCCCGGTGGAGTGGCTGGTCGAGCTGATGTTCGGACAGATTGTCGTGCCAGGCGGGCGGTTGCCGGTCAAACAGGGTGAGCCAATGCTGCTGCTCGATCACGTCAGCCTGCGCGATCACCTGCTGTCGATCGACGATCTGTCGCTGAGTGTGAACGCTGGCGAAGTGATTGGCCTGGCCGGGCTGGAAGGCAGCGGCCAGCGCACACTGCTGCGCGCCTGCGCCGGCTTGCTCCGGCCGTCTTCCGGACGCATACACATCGGCGGGCGCGAGCTGACCGGTCATTCTTACCGCGAGTTCTTATCGGTGGGTGTCCACTATTTGCCGGCTGGCCGCCTCGAAGAAGGGTTGGTCGCTGGGATGACGCTGGCGGAACACTTCGTGCTGGCCGGTGGTGACCGGCGCTTTTTCGTCGATTGGGCAGGCGCACATCAGCGCGCCGAAGACACCATCCAATTCTTCGAAATTAAGGGGCGACCCACTTCCATGGCTGAGGCGCTGTCGGGCGGCAACCAGCAGCGTCTATTGTTGGCGATGTTCCCTCCGAAGCTGAAGCTGCTGTTAATGGAACACCCCACGCGCGGACTGGACGTCGAATCCGCGAACTGGGTGTGGGTGCAGTTGCTGGCCCGGCGCGCCCACGGCACAGCGATAGTATTTGCCTCCGCCGATTTGGACGAGTTGCTGCAGTACGGCGATCGGATCATGGTTTTCTTCGCCGGGCGCGTGCTGAATGTGCTGAACGCGTCGGAGACAAACGTGGAGCAGCTCGGGTATCTGATTGGGGGAAAGCAAGTTGCGTGAAGCGCGGTACGCCTGTCCTGCGAAGTCCCCGACCGAAGGGAGCGGGGAGCGAAGTCGAAGGATGAAACGCCCACGCTTCACGCTTTACGTTTTACGCTTTACGCTCGGAGTCAACGCATGACCGCATTGAGACGGGTGGGGCCGGGTCTGCTTCCGGTCCTTCTTGCCGTAGCGTTCGCCTTGGTGCTCCTGTTGCTCGTCGGCGCGGCGCCCCTGCAGGCGTTCCAACACCTGATCGAGGGTGCGTTTGGGACGCCGGAGAAGATTTCGGACACGCTAATGGCTTGGGTGCCGCTGGTCTTGTGCGCATCTGGCCTGCTGATCACGTTCGCCGCAGGTTTGTGGAACATTGGCATCGAGGGGCAGATCGTCTTCGGGGCCATCGCCGCAGCGTGGGTCGCGCGGGAAGTGAAAACCCCGGCCGAGGTGCTCATTCCACTCACGATGATCGGCGGGATCGCCGGCGGCGTCGCGTGGGGACTTCTGGTCGGCGGGCTGCGCACCTTTGGCAAGGTCAATGAAATCTTCGGCGGGCTGGGCTTAAATTTCGTCGCCATCGGCCTGACGATCTATCTGATCATCGGGACCTGGAAGCGTGCGGGTATCGCCTCGACGAGCGGCACGGATACGTTCCCGCGCGAGGCATGGCTGCCCACGCTTGAAGGTCTGCGGCTGGCGCCGCTGGCGATCGTCCTGGCGATAGCCGCCGTGATCGTCGTATACGTGCTACTGCGCGGCACGCTGTTCGGCCTGCGACTGAACGCCGTGGGCAAGAACATGCGCAGCGCGTTTCTGCTGGGCATACCCACCCACCGCTACATGTTGATCGCCTTCGCGCTGTGCGGCGGATTCGCCGGGCTGGCTGGCGCGATTCAGGCTACAGGCTTTCATCACAAGCTCGTGCCCGCCATATCAGGCGGCTACGGCTACCTTGGCATTCTCGTCGCGCTGCTGGCAGGCTTCCGCGCGGCCTGGATCGCGCCGATTGCGCTATTCTTTGCGATGATCACCGTCGGGAGCACGCAATTGCAGTTGCGGCTCAACCTGGACTCGTCGCTAGGGGGCGTGCTGCAGGGCACGTTGGTTCTGTTTGTGCTCTTGGCCCGCGGCTGGCAAGAAAAGAGAAAGATGAAGCCTGTCCTGCGAAGTCCCCGACCGGAGGGAGCGGGGAGCGCAGTCGAAGGAGCGGAACCCCCGCTGCGCGAGGGCAGGTGATGAGGGCCGAAGCGCAGACGCTGGGGGACTTCATCCCGCAAAGCGATCCCTCATCCTTCTAGGAGTTGGCATGGAAGCTGCCCTCGCCTCGATCCTGTTGGCTTCGGCGCCGCTGATCTTCGCGACGATCGGTGAGACCATAACCGAGAAATCCGGCATAATCAACCTCTCGCTGGACGGCAGCATTCTCCTCTCGGCGATGATCGGCTTCGCGGCGGCCTACCTCACGGGTAACGTTTGGCTGGGCTTCGTGGCGGCGGCGATCGTGTCGCTGCTCGTCGCACTGCTGGTCGCGTACGCCAGCATTTCACTGCGGCTCAACCAGGTCGCGGTAGGTTTCGTCCTGACGCTGCTATGCGCCGATCTCAGCTCATTCTTGGGCAATCCCTTCGTGCGGATTCAAGGCCCGTCGGTGCCACACATGCCCATTCCGATCCTCGAGGACATTCCGTTCCTGGGGCCAATCTTGTTTGACCAGGACCCGGTCGTGTACGCCAGCATCCTGACGATCATTGCGGCCTACTTGTTCGTGTTCAGGACGCGACGCGGGCTGGAATTGCAGGGCATGGGCGAGCGGCCCGAGGCGGCGCATGCACGCGGTATCCCCGTCAACCGGATGCGTTATGTGTACGCGGCCGTTGGGGGGGCGCTGGTCGGCATCGCCGGTGCGGCGTACTCGCTCGACGTGAAATTGGGCTGGTCCTATCG
Source organism: Anaerolineae bacterium (assembly GCA_035283185.1). Classification (GTDB taxonomy): domain Bacteria; phylum Chloroflexota; class Anaerolineae; order Fen-1058; family Fen-1058; genus DASSFZ01. The sequence continues at coordinate 25,868 of DATEUJ010000183.1, forward strand.
GCATACGGCCGGCCTCGGCTGGATCGCACTGGCGATCGTGATCTTCGGCGGCTGGCATCCTGTTCGCGCGGCATTCGGCGCGTATCTGTTCGGCGCTTTGCAGGTTCTGGCCTTGAAACTGCAGCCTGTGTTGCCGAACCTGTCACAGGTGCTGTCGATTCTGCCCTTCCCGTTGATGATCTTCACCTTGTTTCTGGTGTCCAGTGACTCGATCGGGCGACTGCTGGATCGCTGGCCTACCGTGCGCGGCGTCTTGCGTAGCGAACCGCCGTCCGCGCTGGGGACGCATTTTGAGCAGGAGTAAGACAGCGACTTTCCGGCGGATCGACCCCGCTGGGCGCCCCGCTGGGCGGGGGGCAAGCACGGGCGCAAGCAGCAGATTTCGAAAGCCGGACCCAGGCCTGTCCTGCGAGGTCCCCGACCGGAGGGAGCGGGGAGCGCAGTCGAAGGAATGGTTAGATTGAACGAGCCTATGCTCGATAGGGTCGCCTCATCTCCCCGCCGCATCCGTGCGCCTCATTTCGACTGGCGCGACGTGGCGCTCCGCGCACTCACCCCGATCCTCGCCGTGCTCGCGGCGATGCTCGTCGGCGCGATTCTCCTGCTGCTGCTGGGCGTTAACCCGATTGAAGCGTACGCGGCGATGATCGGCGGCGCGCTGGGTGACGTCTCGGGTCTCACTCAGTTGGTGGTCAAGGCCACGCCACTGCTCCTCGTCGCGCTCGGCATCGTTATCGCCTTCCGCGCCAGCGTGATCAACATCGGCGGCGAGGGCCAGATCATCCTGGGCGCACTGGCGGGAACTTGGTTTGCGTTGACATTTCGAATGTGGCCATCCTGGCTGTTGATCCCGACGACGATGGGCGTTGGCTTCCTGGCCGGGGCATTCTGGGGCTTCATCCCCGGTATCCTCAAGGCCCGCCTGAACGTGAACGAGATCCTCAGCACCGTAATGCTGAACGCCATCGCGCTGCAACTCATGAACTACCTGTTGCGTGGCCCGATGATCGATCCGGCCGGCGTCGCGGCCGGCACGTATCTGGCCCAGTCGGAGCGGCTGCCGGACAACGTGTGGCTGCCGCGCCTGGTGCCGCAGACCTTGCTCCACACCGGCGCGATCCTGGCCGTGATCCTGGCCGTGCTGGTCTACGTCTTTTTGTGGCGCACGACGATCGGCTATCGTATCCGCGCGGTGGGTCTCAACCCGGATGCTTCACGCTACGCCGGCATTCGCGTGCCGTTTCACCAGGCGCTGGCGCTGACGCTGGCGGGTGGATTCGCCGGGCTGGCCGGTGTGATCGAAGTCATCGGCGTGCAGCACCGGCTCCTGCAAGGCATCACCAGCGGCTACGGCTTCACCGGCATTGTGGCAGCGCTGTTCGGCGGCCTGCACCCGATCGGCGCGATACCGGCCTCGTTTCTGTTCGGCGTGCTGCTCGTGGGCGCGGACAAGATGCAGCGTGCCGTGCAGGTGCCTTCGGCGCTGATCGGCACGCTGCTCGGCTTGATTGTATTGTTCGTCGTCGGGTCTGCCTATCTGTCGCGCCGCTGGGCCGCGCGTCGCGCCATCGAGGTGGCAGCGGAGGAGAACATGCCGGCCGAAGGCGGGACCCTGCCGGCCGAAGGCGCCAGCGCGGATCCGGTGAGGCGCAGCACCGCTGCGTGCGCCCCACCCAGCGGGGTGGAACCCAGTCATGAGTGATCTTTTCACACTGCCCGTCTTCATCGGCGTCCTCACTTCGGCTATCCGTCTGGCGACGCCGTATTTGTACGCCTCGATCGGCGAGACGTTCGCGCAGCTGTCCGGCGTCGTGAACCTCGGCGTGGACGGCATCATGCTCATGGGCGCATTCTCCGGATTCTACGTTGCGCTGAATACCGGCGACCTGTGGCTGGGGGTGGCTGCGGCGGCGGTCGTCGGGCTGCTCATGGGTCTCTTGATGTCCGTGATCAGCGTCACGCTGAAGGCCGAGCAGGGTATCAGCGGCATCGGGTTATACCTCTTCGGGCTGGGCCTGTCGAGCCTGCTGTACAAGGAGGCGATCGGCACGGTCAAGACCATCGACGGCTTTCCGACGGTGAAGATTCCGGTGCTCGGAGACATCCCCATCGTCGGCGAGATCGTCTTCCAGCAGAGCCTGCCGGTGTATGGCGCGTTCCTGCTGGTGCCACTCGCCTGGCTCTTTTTGAACAGAACGACCTGGGGACTCAAGATCAAGTCAGTCGGTCAGAACCCGGCGGCGGCCGACTCGTTGGGTGTGAGCGTGAACGCGGTGCGCTACTTCTGTGTATGCCTGGGCGCAATCCTCTCCGGGATCGCCGGCGCTTCGCTGTCGCTTGCGCTGCTCAATCTCTTTCAGGAGAATCTCACCGCCGGGCTGGGTTTCATCGCCGTGGCGCTGGTGTACTTTGGCGGGTGGCGGCCGTTGGGCATATTGGCCGGCGCGCTCCTCTTCAGCACTGTCAACGCGCTGCAGTTGTGGATGCAGGTACTGGGGTTCCAGATTGCGCCCGAGCTGGCCGTCATGCTACCATACATACTGACGATCGCCGTTCTGGCTGTGACCGTAAGTCGCGTGCGCCAGCCGGCTGCGCTGAACAAGCCCTTTGAGCGCGGTGAAGGCTGAATGATACGGCTTGAACTGATTCGGACAGAAACGGAGGTGACCGGCCACAGATTCAGACCCGGATCGCGACGCACCGCTTTCGAATCTCACATTCTGAGGAGAGGATAGAATGACCCCGCGACGCTTTTGGATTCCGCTGCTGTTGGTCGCGCTGCTGGCTTCGGCCTGCGGCGGCGGGGCGGCGACGACCGCGCCCGCCGCAGCCGAGCCGTTCCGCATCGCCGTGGTGATGCCCAGCGCCACGAATGACATGGCATTCAGCCAGTCAATGTACTCGGCGTTACTCGCCGTGCAGGCCGAGATGGGTGGTCCGTCGGCAGTCGAGATCGCCTATTCGGAAGGCATGTTCAACGTGCCTGACGCGGCGGCCGCCCTTCGCGATTATGCCAGCAAGGGCTACGATTTGGTGATCGGGCACGGCTCGCAGTATGGCTCGTCGGTTCAGGAGATCGCGCCGGACTTCCCCGACACGAGCTTCGCCTGGGGCACCGACGTCAACACCTTCGGCCTGCCCAACGTGTTCGCGTACACGGCGGCGGCCGAGGAAGGCGGCTACGTGAATGGCGTTCTGGCGGCCGAGCTGACCGAGAGCGAGCAAATCGGCGTCACCGGTCCGATTGAAGTCGGCGACGCCAAGACCTACATCGACGGGTTCGTGCAGGGTGTGCAGGCCACCGATCCGGACGTCGAAGTCGCCAAGACCTGGACCGGCTCGTTCTCGGATGTGGCGCTCATGGCAGAAGCCGCGAAGACCCACATCGCGGCCGGCGCAGACGCGCTCACTGGCTCGTCGCAATCGGTGGTCGGCTCGATTGGCGCAGCTAAGGAAGCGGGCGGCGTGCTGTGGTTCGGCACGCAACAGGATCAGGCTTCGCTGGCGCCCGAACTGGTTGTCGCCAGCCAGGTCTATGACTGGGCCCCCTTCATCAAGGAGATGATCGAGAAGCACAAGGCAGGCACACTGGGTGGTGAGGTCTTCACGCTGCACCTGGCGAACGATGGCCTGAAGATCGCGTTTAACCCGCAGTACGACCTGCCGCCTGCAGTCAAGGCGGCTGCCGACGCTGCCATCGAGGGCATCAAGAACGGCACGATCAAGGTCGAGCCGTAGACAGGCTCAATACATAGCCACGGAGTCATGGAGACACCGAGCAGTCAATCCTTCTCCCCCGCGGCGCGGGGCGCAAGCAGCGTGCCTCTGTGTCTCCGTGGCAAATGGACGACCGTTGTGCCATGACCTCCATCGGCCTGCCACCTTCGCACGCTGCGCGTCGGATCAATCGCGTCGAGATGCGCGGAATCGTCAAGCGCTTCCCTGGCGTGCTCGCGAACGCAGGCGTAACCTTCGACGCGAGCGCGGGCGAGGTGCACGCCCTGCTCGGCGAGAACGGCGCCGGCAAGAGCACGCTGATGCGGCAACTGTACGGCCTGTACCAGCCGGATGAAGGCGAAATCCTGATCGACGGGCGGCCGCACGTCTTTCGCTCCCCGGCCGATGCCATCCGCGCCGGCATCGGCATGATTCACCAGCATTTCATGCTCGTGCCGACGCTCACCGTGGCGGAGAATGTCGCGCTAGGGTTGCGCTCGTCGCGCGAACCGCTGCTCGACCTCGACAAAGTGTCGGCGCGCATCCGGGCGCTGGCACAGGCGTATGGCCTCAAAGTGGATCCGAATGCGGTCATCTGGCAACTGGCCGTTGGCGAACAGCAGCGCGTGGAGATTGTGAAGGCGCTGTATCGGGGCGCAAGCCTGATCATCCTCGACGAGCCGACGGCGGTCTTGACGCCGCAAGAGGTGGACGATCTGTTTGTCACGTTGAAGCGCATGGCCGCAGAAGGTCACGCTCTGATTTTCATCTCGCACAAGCTTCACGAAGTCATGTCGATCAGCGATCGTGTGACAGTCCTGCGCGACGGGCGCGTCGTCGGCACGCATCTCACTCGCTCCGTCACGCGCAGCCAGTTGGCGCAGATGATGGTCGGCCGTGAGCTCAAGCCGCTCGCGCCGCAAGAGTCACGCGCCAGAGACGTGCGACTGAAGGTCGAGTCGCTGCGCGCGCAAGGCGACCGCGGCACCGAAGTGCTGCGGGGCGTCGGTCTGGAAGTTCGCGCCGGAGAGATCGTCGGCGTGGCCGGCGTCTCCGGCAACGGCCAGCGCGAGTTGGCTGAATGCCTGGTCGGCCTGCGCAGGCATACCACCGGCCGCGTCTACCTGGACGGACGCGACATTACAGAGGCCTCGGCGCAGGAGCGGATGGCCGCCGGGCAGGCCTACATTCCAGAAGAGCGCATGCGCGACGGCGTGATCCGCGATTTCACTGTGCAGGAGAACCTGTTCCTGCGCGACCATGCCGCGCGGGATTACACGCGCGGCATCTTCATGAATTTCGGGGCGATGCGCGCGCGCGCCCGTGATCTGATCACCCGGTTCAACGTCAAGACACCTCGCCTGGACACACCCGTGAAGAACTTGTCCGGCGGCAATATCCAGAAACTGATTTTGGCGCGCGAGCTGTCGCGGCAGCCGAAAGTGCTGATCGCTTCGCAGCCGACGCGCGGGGTGGACATCGGCGCAACAGAGTACATCCATCGACGTCTGCTCGAACAGCGCGATGCCGGCACGGCTATCCTGCTCGTCTCGGAAGATCTCGAAGAGATCCAGGCGCTCTCGGATCGGATCGCCGTGATGTACGAAGGGCAGATCGTGGGCATCGTCGATCGAGGCCAGGCGACGCCGCAGGAACTAGGCCTACTGATGGCGGGCATCACGCGCACCAGCGTTTGAATCGCACGAAACGCGCATGAGCCAGGACCAGCGAAACACCGCTGAACGGGGTTTATGACTCACGTGCCGTTGGCATCCGGTTCTCTATCCTATACGTCTGAAGCTCAAGCGTGCCTGAGCGCCGCCCGCGTCGAGGCGCAGGCGCGCCGCGCGCCGCAGGTCGAGCCGGAGCACCTGCTAATGGCGCTGCTCACACCTGCCTCCGGCGCGGTGTGGAACGCGTTGGTGGGAACGCTCGGCGATCCGGTGCCGCTGCGCAAACGCGCCGATGCGGCGCTGTCGTCCCCGCCGATCGAGTCGGGCACGGGCGAGCCGCCGCCCAGTCATCGCCTGGAACGCGTGCTGCGCGACGCAGGAGATGCGGCGAAGTCGTCGGGGGCGCCGGTGGACACCCCGCATCTGCTCATCGGGCTGCTCGACGAGGGCGGCGCCGCGGCCAACATTCTGCGCCAGGCGGGGATCGATGCGCGCCGGCTCCGGCTGTGGCTCAGAAAACCACCCGAGGTCTCACAGACTACTCCTCCCTCCGCTACGCTGCGACCCCCGCGCCAAACGCGCGAGGGCAGGTGGCAGGCGAGACCACCGGTCGAAACAGTCCGGAAGACACGCGTGCAGCCCGCACTGGATACACTTCCGCTGCGGCAGGCGCTTCCCCGTCTGATCGACTGGCGCGCCGTGCTGGCGCTGCTGGCCGTGCTCGCCATCGGCGCCTGGCTGGCGACACAGCCGGACTACGAGACGGCAGGCGCAGTTTTCCTGGTCGTCGGCGGCTGGATCGTCAGCCTGTGCGCGCACGAATTCGCGCACGCTCTGGCCGCCGATCTCGGCGGCGACTACACCGCCCGCCAGAAGGGTTACCTCAGTTTCAACCCGCTTGCGTACACCCATCCCCTGCTCAGCATTGTGATGCCGCTGCTGTTCCTGCTGCTTGGAGGATTCGGGCTGCCGGGCGGCGCAGTGTACGTCGAGACTCACCGCTTGCGCAGCCTCCGCTGGAACAGCATCGTCTCGGCGGCCGGCCCGCTTGCGTCGGCGCTCATGGCGTTAATCTTTTCACTGCCATTCCTGTTCTCACTGGTCAGCGACCTCCAAATCTATTTGGCGCCGGTGCTGTGGGGCGCGCTGGCGGCCGTCGCCATGCTGAACGTCATGGGCGTGTTGTTTAACCTGCTGCCGATTCCGCCGCTGGACGGGTTTGGCATCATCGCGCCGTGGCTGCCGCCTGAGCTGCGCCAGCGGCTTAGCATGTTCGGCTTTCTGGGCCTATGGCTCGTGATCCTGGCCTTCTGGACCATCGAGCCGCTGAGCCAGTCTTTCTGGAACACGGTATATTCCATCCTGGAGACGCTGCGTGTTGACCCAACCCTCGCGGTGGATGGTCTCTCGCGATTCATGTTCTGGCGTTGACATATGTATCGTATCCGCCCTTGGCTCTACGTCGGAAAATTCAACGAGACGCAAGACGACGATTTGCTCCGCCGCCGCGAGATCGGCGCGATGCTGCAGTTGGCCGACAGCGTGAAGCACGAGGGCATTCCATCGCTGTACGTACCGGTCATGGACGGCGAGCCGCTGCCGCACGACATGCTGCGCATCGGCGTCGAATTCGTGCGCTTGGAGAAGGCGCTGGGCCGCAACGTGCTCATCGCGTGCGGCGCGGGCATCAGCCGCTCGGCGGCGTTCACCGTCGCCGCGCTCAAAGAAGAAGAGGGCTTGAGCCTGTTGGACGCATTCCGCGAGGTGCGGGCCAGACATCCCCATGCGGAGCCGCATGCGGCGCTGTGGAAATCGATGTGTGAATATTATGGGGAGGACATACCTTACGCGAAGGTGCTTCAGGTCATGTGGCCCGAGCTTGAAAAAGGAGAGAGGAGCATGCCCCGCCCCGGCCATCCGAAATATCACACCGTCGGCGAGATCATGACCACCGACGTCGCCACCGTGCCGGCGTCCATGCCGGTCGAAGACGCGCTGCGCCTGATGCGGCAGAGAGGCATCCATAGCGTGATCGTCGAGCCTGAGCAGCCCGGCGGCGCGTATGGCATCATGACCCAGCGCGATCTGCTTCGCAAGATCGTGGCCGCCGACCGGCCTCTCCCAAACGTCGCCGTGCGCGATCTGATGTCCTCACCCCTGATCACCGTCTCGCCGGACACGACGATTCGCCAGTGCTCGATCATCATGCTCGACGCGAATATTCGCCGCGCGGCGGTGATGAAAGATGGCAAGCTCGCCGGCATCATCAGCGACACGGACATTTTCCAGGCGGTCGAAGAGCGCGGCTGGGGGCCAGATTGATTGCGGGACACGGATAGGCGCGGATTTCACGGATGGTGCTGCTTTCGTCCACAAATCGGCGCCCCAATACCCGAGGAGAATGCGGTGCGAATTGCGATTGGAGCAGACCACGGCGGGTTCGATTTGAAGAACGAGCTTGCCGCGCATTTGAAGACGAGCGGGCACGACGTGGTTGATCTCGGCGCGCATGCTTACGACGCCGGCGACGACTATCCCGACTTCGCTCGCCCCGTGGCCGAGGCGATCGCGAACGGAGAGGCAGAGCGGGGCATCATCGTATGCGGCAGCGGGGTAGGCGCGTCGATTGCTGCGAACAAGATCAGAGGTGTGCGCGCCGCGTTATGCCACGATGCGTACTCGGCCCGCCAGGGCGTCGAGCACGACGATATGAACGTGCTGTGCCTGGGCGCGCGCGTCATCGGCGTCGAGCTGGCGCGCGAGCTGGTGGCGGCGTTCGTCGGCGCGCGCTTCAGCGGCGAAGAGCGGCACCTCCGGCGCTTGAACAAAGTGCTCGCCATCGAGCGCGGCGCGGCACGATCCTGAACCGGAGACCTGCATGACGACCAACCGTGTGCGGGAACTGGCGAAGCTGGGCCAGAGCATCTGGTACGACAACATCAGCCGCAAGCTGCTCACGTCGGGCAGGCTGCACGATCTTGTCGACGACGGCTTGCTGGGCATGACGTCTAACCCGACCATTTTCGAGAAGGCGATCGCCGGAAGCGGCGACTACGACGGCGACATGCGCCGGCTGGTCGCCGATGGTGCGAGCGTCGAGACGATTTACGATGCGCTGACGATCTCCGATGTGGCGGCCGCGGCCGACGAGCTGCGCCGCGTATACGACCGGACGAATGGGCTGGACGGCTACGTGAGCATCGAAGTGGCTCCGACGCTGGCGAACGACGCCGAGGGCACGATCGCCGACGCGCGCAGATTGTGGACAATGCTCGACCGTCCCAACATCATGATCAAGGTGCCGGCCACGCGACCCGGCCTCGGCGCGATCGAGCAGTTGTTGAGCGAAGGGATCAACGTCAACGTGACGCTGATGTTCTCCATGACACACTACGAGGCCGTCACCGAGGCGCACATTCGCGGCCTCGAAGCGCGCGCAGCAGCCGGACGGCCGGTCGAGCGTGTCGCCTCGGTCGCGTCGTTCTTCGTCAGCCGCGTCGACACGATGGTCGACGCCATGCTCGAAGCAATCGTCCGCGAAGAGGGGACAGACGCCGGACTGGCCGCATCGCTCATGGGCAAATCGGCGGTCGCCAACTCCAAGCTGGTGTACGAGCGTTTCAGGCAGATTTACGACGGCTCGCGCTTCGCGGGGCTGAAGGCGCGCGGTGCGCGCCTGCAACGCGTCCTGTGGGCGAGCACCAGCACTAAGAATCCGAACTACCCCGACACGCTGTACGTCGATACGCTCATCGGCCCCGACACGGTGAATACCGTCCCGCCGGAGACGTACGACGCGATACAAGATCACGCCTTCGTGCGGCGCAGTGTCGACCAGGACATGGACGCCGCGCGCAAGGTCGTGTCAGACCTGGCGCGGCTCGCCATTGACTTGAACCAGGTCGGCGAGCGGCTCTCTGCCGAGGGGGTGGAGAAGTTCACCCAGTCGTACGAGCAGTTGCTTTCCGCGATTGCGACAAAGCGCGACGCGCTGCTGGCCGAAATGACACCTGCTCAGAAGGGCGCGACGAGGCGCAAGCCCAGCACGAAGAAGAAGGCGGCCAGGAAACAGCTCGCCAAGAGAAAAGCTGCCATAGGGAAGTCTGCTTCAAAATCCGAAAGTTCAAAATCCAAAGGGCAGAAGCCGGCCGCGAAGAAGAAAACGGCACTGCGCCGAAAGAGGTGAGCCGTATGAAACCGGAAATCGTCGTGCTGGCGGACCCGGGCGCCGTCGCAATCGAGGCGGCCAACCGGATCGTCAGGCTGGCGCACGAGTCAATCGCCGCGCAGGGTCGATTCACCATTGCGCTGTCCGGCGGGTCGACGCCGCGCGCGTTGTACGTGCTGCTGGCGAGCAAAGAGTACCGCGCCCGGATCGAGTGGGATCGGGCGCTCGTCTTCTGGAGCGACGAGCGCTGCGTGCCGCCCCATGACGCCGACAGCAACTATCACCTCGCACACGAAACGCTGCTTTCTAAAGTTCCCATCCCTTCAGGCAGTGTGCATCGCGTGATGGGCGAGGCCGACCCGGAACATGCCGCGATGCTCTACGAGCAGATCATTCGGCGAGAAGTGCCCGTCCGAGACAGCATTCCCACATTCGACCTCATCCTGCTCGGCATAGGGCTGGACGGTCACACGGCCTCGCTATTTCCTGGAACGATGGCCCTGCGCGAAACACACCGGCTCGTCGCGGCGAATTATGTGCCCCAGCTCAATGCCCATCGCATTACGTTCACTATGCCGCTCGTCAATGCTGCCGCGAACGCCATGTTTCTCGTCGCCGGCGGCGACAAGGCGGATGCACTGAGGGCCGTGCTCGAAGGCGAATTCCAGCCGGATGCATTGCCGGCACAGATGGTCAGGCCAGGAAGTGGGCAGTTGGCGTGGCTGATCGATCGGGCGGCGGGGGCCCAAATACGTAAGTGACCGGCAGTAGGATTTCGCTCATCTGCGCTCCTGATCGAGTACGGCCTTCCATACATAGGCCTCATACGACTCACAGGGCAATTATATCATGCGACCGCTTGTGGGAGGTCATTACGGCACTTCGATCGACTTTGATTCCTCATCCTGCTTCGCGACGTATCCGGCACACCGTATCACCGGCAGCCTGGGATACTTCGCAAAGCGCGGGTCGGTCTCCGACAGCCGGCACAGGTAGAACGTGCTGCCGCGCGCGCTTTCGATCACTTTAACGTGCCGGCACGTGCGGCACAGGCCAACCGTATCGAATTCCTCCTGCAGCTCCCGCTCGTCGTTTCTCATACCGTTTCGCAGTCAAAACAACAGCGACGAGCACGTCACCCCGCCGTCGCGCTTTTCGTATTCGCTCATCGGCGCGAAGTGAATCTCGAAACCGCACTGCTCGACGAGCGCGGCCGTCTTGGGATATCCTGCCGGAACGATAGCGTGATGGCCTACGATGAGCACATTGGCCGCCTGTTCCTCGTCGCCGGGCACGAGAATATGCTCGAACCCCGGCATGAGCGGCGCGAGCGATTCGACGACGAGCAGGCGATTCGCGCCGGGAGTGGTGCATCCGCTGAGCAGGTGCAGAAGGTTCTCCGGCAAGGGGACGCCTTCGACCGGCCAGCCCGTGATCTCTCCCAACTGTTCGCACGCCGCGCGATTCGATCGCGTCGACAGTCCGACGACCAGGCGGCGATCCGCGATCAGCACGTCGTCGCCGTCGAGCGTCGCGGGCGGCCGCAGCTCGACGATATCCATGTGCGGCCTCAGAACTTCGACCAACGCATCGGCTTCGCCTCGCCGCGATTCGGCAGCCGAACGGCAGACGATCGCGCGGCCATCCCCCACCAGGATAGGGTCCTGCACGAAGACAGAATCGGGATGCTCGGGATCGGGCGACAGGACGATGACCTCCAGGCCGCACTCGCGCAGCGCCGCTTCATATGCCGCGTGCTGCCGCCGCGCCAGATCCAGATCGACCGGTGGCGGTGGGGCGAGCCGTGTGAGCGAGTCTGGGTACGTATCGCCAGGTGGGCGGACAATCGCGTGGGCAGGAATCATTCTTCCTCGTGCAGGCAAGTGATGCGTGATGAGTGACACATGACGCCGTCAGCTCTTGTCACTGATCACCGGTCACCGATCACTGATTACTGATCACTTCTCGCTGGCCTCGGTACGCAGCAATCGATCGAGGAACTGGCGCGTGCGCGGGTCAGCCGGGGACGTGAAGATCAGCTTCGGTGGGCCTTCCTCGACGATCTGGCCGTCATCCATGTAAATGACGCGATCGCACACCTCGCTCGCGAAGCCCATCTCGTGCGTCACGACCAGCATCGTCGTCCCTTCGTGGGCCAGCCCCTTCATCACGTCGAGCACTTCGCCGATCAGTTCCGGATCGAGCGCCGAGGTCGGCTCGTCGAACATCATGACCTCTGGCTGCATGGTCAGCGCCCGGGCGATGGCGACGCGCTGCTTCTGGCCGCCGGACAGACGCGCCGGGTATTCGTCGCGCTTGTGCATCAGGCCGACCTTGGCCAGGTACTTCTCTGCCAGCGGAATGGCATCCGCTTTCTTCATGCCTTTGACCGTGACGGGCGCTTCGATCAGGTTATCGATGACGCTCAGATGAGGAAACAGGTTGAACTCCTGGAACACCATGCCGGTGCGCATCCGGATGTGGCGAGTCACCAGTTTCTGCTCGGGCGTGAGACGGTGGCGCTCGACGTTCACGGCCAGCTCGTCAACCTCGATTCGCCCGTGCGTCGGCTGCTCCAGGAAGTTGATGCAGCGCAGCAGCGTCGATTTGCCCGATCCCGACCGGCCGATGATGCAGACGACCTCGCCTCGCTCGACAGACAACGAGATGCCTCTGAGGACATGCAGGGGACCGAAATACTTGTGCAGGTCGGTCACCCGGATAATCGGCATGCTTACCGATCCCCTCGCGCGAGCCGTGTCTCGAGCCGCGACTGAATGGCGGAGAAGATCAGCGTCATCACCCAGTACCACAGCGCGGCGACGAGCAGCGCCTCTAGCCCGCGGAAATTCGACTGGCCGACGTCTCTGGCCCGCCACATGATCTCGCGCACAAATCCGGTCATCGCGACCAGCGAAGAATCCTTCAACATGGCGATGAACTCATTGCCGACCGGTGGAATCACGACGCGCAGCGCCTGGGGCAGCACGATGCGGCGCATGGTTTGGCTCTGCGTCAGGCCCAGCGCCAGCGCCGCTTCACGCTGGCCCTTGCCCACGCTCTGCATGCCGGCGCGGAAGATCTCGCTCATATACGCGCCGTAGTTCAGCGAGAGCGCCACCACGCCGGCGATGAAGCCTGAGAGCACGATGCCCATCTGCGGCAGCGCGAGGAAGAAGAAAAAGATTTGCAGCAGCAGCGGCGTGCCTCGAATGAGCGAGACGTAGAACGTGGATAGCGCGTAGATGGGCGCGATGCGCGACAGGCGTCCCAGCGCGGCCAGCAGGGCCAGAATGCTGGCGCAGAAGATCGACAGGAAGCAGATTCTCAGCGTCTCGATCGCGCCCTCGCTGATGTACCGCCAGTACTTGTCGATGAAAGCTCGGTCGAGCTGGATGGTCCGGATAGCGATCGGGCCTATCTGGATGGTCACGCTGCTGAACATGAACAGAAGAAACGCCAGCAGTGCCACCCACGAGATGATCACCTTGACGGCAAACGCGCGCTGCGCCTGGGCTTGCTGCTGGAGAATCTGCTGAGCCAGCGTCGGACGGATTGCTACTTGGGTGGCCATCGTTCCACCTCCCTAGGGAAAGTCTGCGGAGGCGGCTCCTTGCGCAGCACCCCGGAGCGAAGCGGACACGCCGCCGGATGGCTGGGCACGGGAACCAAGTCCGCCGGTTTTCGGACAGGCACTTACTGTCGCCGATCGATGCGAGCGTCACCTGCCAGATTGAGGCGCGGAAGCGGCGCCGATCGACCGGGCGGCCGCTTCCACGCCAGCCATGCTCGTCGTTTACGGCGCGGTCGTCAGGTCGGCGCCAAACCACTTCATCGAGGACGCCTTCAACGTGCCATCGGCGTGCATCGCCGTGATGATCTTGCTGATCTCATCCAGCAGGCTCTTGGGGTCCTTGGGCGAGTTCTTGTCGATCGAGACGGCCAGGTTCTCGACGAACACCGGCGAGCCGACCTTCACGACCGGGATGCCCTGAGCGATCGCTTCGTCGACCACGGTTCCCGAAGTCAGGAAGGCGTCGAAATCGGGGCGGCCAGCCCGGATGGCCTGCGCGCACTCGGCGTCGGTATCCAGCGGGAATACTTGCACGCCGGCCGGCGGAGGTACCTTGATGTCCGTACTGGGGATTCCAACGTCCTCGCCGCTCAAGTACGATTCATACGTTGTGGCCGTGCCGACACACACGGGTTTGCCCGCAATGTCGTCGACGGAATCGATGCCGGAACCCTCGCGGGCCGCCAGTTGCGCTGGCGTGAAGTAGTAGCCCGTCGTGAACCACAACACTTCCTGACGCGGCTTGGTGATCGTCATCGAGCCGACACTGATGTCCCAGCGGCCGGCCCAATTGCCGGCGGTGATGATCTCCCACTGCGGCGTCACAAAGCACGCCTCGACGCCCAGCCGCCTGGCGATCTCGACGGCGGTGTCGATGTCGAAGCCCTCCAGCTCGGCGGATGTCAGCTCGTCGGAGGCGCACTTCGTGTCGGCCTTGCGTGTTGCATCAGGGACCGATGACGACTGCGGCGCGTAGTTCGGGTCGGTCGAGACCTTGATCGTGCCGCGCGCTTTGATCTCGCCGAGCAGGTCGGCCGGCGCGCTGGGCTGGCACGCGCTCAAGAGCAGCACGGCGACGATCGACAGACTGACGATAGTGAGCGTCTTCTTCGTTGAAGCGGACATGTGTTTCTCCTCCAGATCTAGAAAGAATGTGGATGCGATGGTGGGTATAGCCGATTCGTGTCTCGTGCTAAGCGTGTTCGATCACCCCCTTATCTAAAGATGATGCGCGCCCTCAGAAGCAGAGAGATGGAATACTTTGATTCTAGCATAACCGAAGCGGGGGTCAACTGATGGAGAGGGCGCGAATATCGGCGTATAATTACGTTGCGCGCTTGGGTGGGTCGTCCGCGTGCGCATTGTAGGCTGCAAAGGAGGTCTGAATGTGCGCTCCCTGGCGATCACTGATCCGCCTTGTGGCCGGCGTCATGGCGCTAACGCTGCTCGCCGCGAGCTGCCGGCCCGCTGAGCCGCTTCCCGTCGAAACGCCGACGGCCACGCTTGAGCCAACACCCACTCTCACACCGATTCCCTCGACGGCGACGCCGGCACCTGAACCGAAGACGCTAACCGTCTGCATCGCCGAGCCGGCGCCGCCGCTGCTGCCATACATCCAGACCTCGCTTGTCGGGCGGACGATTATGCAGGCGATCTACGACGGCCCGATCGACCATCTGCGCGACGGCTACCATCCGGTCATCCTGGAGAAACTCCCCCGCATCGGGGACGGCGATGCCGAGCTCCGGCAAGTGCCAGTGAAGCGTGGCGACCGGGTTGTGAATGACGACGACCAGGTCGTGACCTATGACGGACCTGACGCCACGTTGCCGCAGATGGTCGTCATCTTCCACCTAAAGTCCGGTCTGCACTGGTCAGACGGCGAGCCACTGACCGTGCACGATTCCGTCTTTGCTTACCAGACCATCACCGATCCGGATGTGCTAAAGGATGATTATCTAGGCTTCGGCCTGCCGCGCGACGTGACAGATCGCACGTCGAGTTACCGCACGCTGGATGACTTGACCGTCGAGTGGGTCGGCCTGCCGGGCTACCTCGATCGGGAGTACTTCACACGCCTCTTCACGCCGATGCCGAGGCACAAGTTGGCCGGCCGCGATCCGGTCGAGTTCCTGGGTGACGTTGACACATTGCGCGTGGGGTGGGGACCGTACCGGCTCGTCCGGTGGCAGCCGGGAGATCGAATGATACTCGAGCGCAATCCGTTCTACTTCCGCGCGTCGGAAGGCCTGCCCAGGCTGGATCGCGTCGTTTTCAGGTTTAGTGGGTTTGAGGTGATCGATGCTCAAGGAAACGTCGACTACTCATCGGTAGTGGCGGCTGTCGCCGCTGGCGCCTGCGACATCGTGTCCATCGATCCGGGGACCAACCTCTCGCTCGATGTCTGGCAGGCACGCGTCCCTGATGTCCAGGTGTATCGCACGCCGGTGGGCGTGGAGTACCTGTTCTTCAACCTGGATCGGCTCGCCGGCGATCCCCGCCCCGATTTCTTCGGCGACCGGCGGGTGCGGCTCGCATTTGCGTATTGCATCGATCGGGTGGGCCTGGGCATGTCTGCTGCGGCGTTGCCTGCCGACGAGCTGCCGTGGACCCTCTCTTCCGACAAAGCGATCGTCTACACCTACGATCCGGATCGCGGGCGCGCGTTGCTGGCCGAGGCAGGTTGGGCAGACGCGAACGGCGACGGCGTCGCAGACAAGGGCGGCGTGCCCTTCGAGGTGACACTGCTCACGACGACATCGCCGCTGCGTCGGGAAGTGGCCGAGCGCATCCGCAACGATATGGCTGCTTGCGGCGTGCGCATCAATCCTGAGTTTCTCGAACCGGGGAAGTTGTTTGCCGAAGAGCCTGACAGCCTGCTGTACGGCCGGCAATTCGACCTGGCGGAATTTGCCTGGCTGTCGAACGATTTGTCGGTGTGCCAAACGTGGCGCTCGGATCGCATACCGTCTGACGCCGTGGGGTTCGCCGGAAGCTACCAGAACTTTAGCGGCTACCGCAACCCCGACTTTGACGCAGCATGCCTGGCGTATCTGCGTGGGGTTTATGAGGCAGATCGAGAACAGGCCGGACAAGACCTCGTTGCGCTGTTCGCTCAAGACCTGCCCTCGCTGCCGCTCTTCTGGCGCGAGTGGCACACCGGGGCGCGATCTGAGGTGATCGGCTTCGGGTTGGACCCGTTTGCGGCGGAGTTGTGGAATATCGAAGAGATCGACGTTCAACCGTGACAGATGCTGCCGCGCCAACTTGCCCCTCAGGGTCAGGTGTGATACATTCTGCGCAGCGTGGCAACGCGCGCGGAAAGGAGAACAAGCCATGGCAGTGCAAGCCCCAACCCAGCCGCCGGCTGAGCGCCAGTGGCCGCCACCCCAGGGCCAGTGGACCTACGACGATTACAAGCGTCTGCCCGACGACGAATGGCGTTACGAGGTCATTGAGGGAGAATTGTACATGTCACCTGCTCCACGGCCAAAGCATCAGGAGACTGCGGGAAATATCAGCGGTCCTATGCGACAGTTCGTCAAAGAGTACGATCTGGGTAAGGTATACTACGCACCCATCGATGTGATTCTCCCTGGTCTTGCCAGCCCCGTCCAGCCCGATATCCTGTTCGTCTCACGTGAACGCCTGGACATCGTCAAGGATGAGGTTATTGAAGGGGCGCCTGATCTGATTGTGGAGATTCTCTCACCGAGCAACTGGCTCACCGATCGACGCACCAAGTTCCGCATCTACGAGCGGGCCGGCGTGCGCGAATACTGGATTGTGGATACGGATGCACGCTCTGTTGAAGTCTTTGTATTGCGAGGCAGCAGCTTCGCGCAGGTGGGCAAGTTCGGGCCGGGCGATACGGTGCGATCCGAGGTCGTCGCCGGGTTCGCTATCGGCGTGGACGACATCTGCCCCGCGTAGCTCCTCCAGTTCCTCCAGTTCCTTCAGTTCCTTGAATTCCTTACCGGCGGGGAACTGAAGGAACTCAAGGAACTCGTTGCAGTTTCTCTACCTCACGCAGCATTTCCTCAATCGGCGGAATGGTGTCGAGCGG
Organism: Anaerolineae bacterium; assembly: GCA_035283185.1. Taxonomy (GTDB): domain Bacteria; phylum Chloroflexota; class Anaerolineae; order Fen-1058; family Fen-1058; genus DASSFZ01. The sequence continues at coordinate 43,066 of DATEUJ010000183.1, forward strand.
CTTGAAGGCGTTGGCGTAACGGACGACGCCGTCGCGGTCGACGATGAACATGCCCTGCTGCATCGCCGTGAGCGCGTGGTGGTGCAGCCGGCCAAGGAAGCCCTCGGTGAACGTGTCGCCGGCGACGATGCGCGTCGTGTTGAGGCCGTCACCGTGCGTGTAGGCGTAGGCGAAGCTTCTGAACGTATTGATGTTCGCCTCGATCGGCCCCAGGTCACGCAGCCCGTAGCGCAGATAAGTGGCCTTGGTCGGGTCGCACAAGAACGGGAACTTGAGCGGCTGGCGCTGAAAGTAGATGCGCGCCGGGCGGAGCGCGTTCGGCCCGATCTGGAGCACTTCTGCCCTCGCGGCGATGAACGTGTCGTGGGCGCGATCCAGTTGCGCCATGTAGCGCCGGCAGAACGGGCAGTTGTAGCCGCGCGAAAACCACACCACGACGTGGCGTCGCCCGCGGAAATCGCCCAGGCGAACCGTCGGTCCCTGCACCGATTCGAGCTCGATCTCCGGCGCAGGCGAGCCAATTTTCACCTCGTCCTTCGTCGTATCCACTACTCTAACTCCTCACTCTAACTCCCCACTCTAAGCCAGGAACGGTAGCACGAACAGCGAATCCGCGCTGTACCCTGCCTCGCTCACCACCTGCTGGGCCTTGTCCAGATAAGTCGTCGCCTGTTCCTCGTCGCCGATGTCGAGATACAGCGCGCCAAGCCCGTTGTAGCACGGAAACAGCATCTGCGGCTCGCCGCTCTCTTCGGCCAGCGCCAGCGCCTCCCGGTACGCGCGCAACGATTCTTCGAGCATGCCGTGGCACTGGTAAATCTGCGCCAGCAGCACGACTGGCACGGCCAGGTGCGCGCGGTGCCCCATCTGCAGGTCGAGGTCGATCGAGGCGCGCGCGGCGGCGACGCCGCGCTCCCAGTTGCCGACGAGCGAGCAGTACGTCGAGGCCAGCGACGATTGCAGCCACGATTGATAATACAGATCGCCGATCTTGCGCGCAAGCGCCAGGCCCTGCTGGCACAACTGCACCGCCCGGCTGTGATCGACCGCGCCGTACAGCATGCCCAGGTTCGTATAGGCGCGGCAGGCGGCGACGGGCAGATCGTTGTCGATCGCAATCTGAAGGCCGCGCTCGACCTCGGCGATGCCGTGCGCAAGCTCCCCGCCGCGCGCCCGCGCGATGCCCAGCGTGTTGAGCGCGAGCGAGGCCGTCTCGGCGCTGCCCATCGATTCGGCCAGATCGAGCGCGCGCGCCGCCCAGTCGATCGCCTGCGCGTCCTGCCCAGCCCGGAAGTACACGCGGCCCAGCTCGGCGTACAGGCCCGCCAGCGTCTCGCCGGGCGGCAGGTCGCTCACGGCGTCGATGCCGCGCCGGTAACTCTCAATGGCACGCGCCCGGTCGCCGCGTGTGAACCAGGCGTTGCCGAGCTTGCGATTCAGGCGCGCGGCGCTTTCACGACCTCCGAAGCGCGTGTGCATGACGAGCGCTTCCTGCCAGAATCCGATCGCCGCGTTGACTTCGCCCGACGCCGAGCGCGCATCGCCTAGAGCTTCGAGCGCCTCCGCAAGCTGTGCGTCCTCCGCTTCCGATTCCCTGAGCCGGTTCACGACCCGGGCGAAGAAACCCGCCGCCTCGCGATTGGCGTACACCCTGAGCGCGGCGCGGCCGGCGCGCAGACCGTACGTGATCGCCTTCGCATCGTTCTGGCTGCGATCGTAGTGATACGCCAACAGCGCGGCGTACTCGTCGACTTCGTCCCAATGCAGGCGCTCCAGCGCGCCGCCGATCTCGCCGTGCAGTTGGACGCGGCGACGCTGCAGCAGCATGTTGTACGCCGCTTCCTGCGCAAGTACGTGCCGGAAGGAGTAAGTGGGACCCCACGCTGCTTGCGCCCCGCCCAGCGGGGTCGCTTCGCCGGATTCGACCAGCCCGCTGCGCTCCAGCTCAGCCAGCGCCTCGTCGACCGCGGCCTGGCTGCCGATCAGCTCTGTCATGAGGCGACGCGAGAAGGAGCGGCCCACGACCGACGCGATGCCGAGCGCACGCTTGGGCTGCTCGGGCAGCCGGTCGATGCGCGCCGTCAGCACGCCGATCAACGTGTCGGGCAGCGCCGACCGGATGCGGGACTCCACGTCGGGGATCTGCGGGTCGACCACCCAACGCCCTCCCCTTTCTATCAGCAGGCCGGACTCGATCAGCGTGCGTATGACTTCTTCGAGATAGAACGGATTGCCCTCGGCGCGCTCGACGATGGCGGCTTGTATCGGCTCGGGCAGGTCGCTGCGCGCCAGCAGCAAGCGCACCAGGGCCTGGCTCATGTCGTCGGCCAGCGGGCGCAGATCGACCTGATAGAAATGCTGCGATCCGTCTTGTGCGAACCGTCCGGCGAGCTGTTGGATGCCCGTCTGCTCTGCGCCCGGCCGAAAGGCCCACACCATCATCAGCGGATGATCTTCGACGAGCTGCAGCAGGGATTCGAGCAGTACGAGCGACGCCTCGTCGATCCAGTGTAGATCGTCCAGGACGATCACGAGCGGCGTTTGCATCGACAAGCCGCCGACGAAGCGCCGCACGCTGTAGAAAATCTGGCGCTGCAGCGCTTCGGCGTCGAGATAGCGGACGCGCTCGCCACCTACCTGCCATCCTAACAGCGTGCCGAGATACGGCGCAAGCTCGTCGCCCTGGCCGGGCAGCACGGCCTCGAGCGCCTCTTGCAGCCGCTCCAGCGCCTCGCTCGCATCCAGGCTTCCGCTCAACCCGAAGTAACTGCGCAAGACCTGCGCGATGAGACTGTACGATACGGATTGTGTGAATGAAGTGCAGCGGCCTTCCAGCCACAGCACGGCCGACTCGCCGGAAAGGTGTGCGTGAGGCCCAGGATCGTTGTAGGTGTTGGCGGTGTGCATGGCGACGTGCAGCTCGGAGATCAGGCGGCTCTTGCCGAGGCCCGCCTCGCCGGTGAGCGCGACGATGCTGCCCTTCCCTTCCGGAAGCGAGCGCAGCCGCGCATTTAACAGGTCGAGTTCGTCGCCTCGCCCGACCAGAGGCGAGCGCAGCCCTTCGATGCCTCGCATCGTGCCGGGCGAGGCCGCCCGCCCGCGCACTTCGTAGATCTGCACCGGATCGCGCTTGCCTTTGATGCGCATCGGCGCGAGCGGCGCGAACTCGAACAGGCGGCTGGTCTGGCGATAGGTCTCCGGCCCGACGTAAATGTGGCCGATCGGCGCGACGTCCTTCAGGCGCGAGGCGAGGTTGACCGCGTCGCCCATCACCGTGTAGTCGCGCAGGCCGGCCGCGCCGACAGCGCCCGCGACGACGGGGCCGGTGTTGACGCCAATGTGCAGCGTCAGGTTGCCGGTGACAGGTGATAGTTGAGAGATCGTCTGCCGGAGCGCAGACTGCATCTCGAGCGCGGCGTGAATCGCGCGCTCGGGATCGTCTTCGTGGGCGTCGGGCGCGCCGAACAGCGCCATGACTGCATCGCCCAGATATTTGTCGATCGTGCCGCCGTACCTCGTCACGGCGTCCGTCAGCGACTGGAAACAGGCGTTGGCGATGTCGGTAACCTGCTCTGGGTCGAGCGTCTCGCTCAGCGCGGTGAAGCCGGAGATGTCGGCGAAGAGGATGGTGACGACCTTGCGCTCGCCCTCGGCGTCGGACTCCTTCGGATGAAACGCGGGGGCGTGGAGCGCCGCTTCGAGCGCGGCGAGCTTCTCGCGCATCGGGCCGAGCGCGGCGTTGACGACCACCTCACCCAGCACGGCGCGCTGCGCTTCGAGCGCGGCAATCGAGGTGCGAAGCTCGGCGATCTGAGATTCGAGGTCTGACATTACGTCAGATTATACGCCAGATGCGGCCCCGGTGTTTGAGCTGTAACCCTCCCAATCACCTCCTGATCATCGGCAGATACAACTCCTGCTGCTGCGGCGGCAGCACCTGCAGGCTGATCTGGATCGTCGCCTGCTCGGGCAGCAGTGAGTCCGGTTGGAGCACCCGCGCGATTAGCGATTGATTGGTGATCGTCACCACGCCGCTGTATGTGCCCGGCATTAGTCCCTGCGGATTGACGTTGACGTCTAGGAGCGCGCTGTCTTCACCAGCGTTGTCACCCAGCACGATCCACGGCGCTGAGGCTTCCGCTGTCCAATTGAGTGTGCCGCCGCCGTCGTTGAAGATCAGCAGCGATTGCGGCGCGCCCGGCCCCAGGTTGGTTGCGCCCGTGAATTGCATGGTCGCTTCACCGGCCAGCGCGAGTCGCGGCGCGATCGGCGCGGGCGGACGACCCGGTCCACAGATGTCCGTGCCCCGATTGCTTTCCTCGCCATCGTAGAAGCCGTCACCATCGCTGTCGGCGTTCAGCGGATTCGCTCCCCTGTTGAATTCGCGCAAATTGGGTAGGCCGTCGCCGTCATTGTCGCCGAGGGCGTCTGTGATGCCGTAGAGCGTTGCCCATTGATCGGCGATGCCGTCGGCGTTCGCATCGGTCGGATCGATCAGCATGGTGTTGATCGTGACCGCCGGGCCGAGATCGAATTGATCGTCGTAGGGCCGGATCATGAACTCGTACGTCTGCCCGATCGTCAAGCCGGTAAGAGCAACCGTGTTGAATCGACCCGTAACGATGGGCGAGGGGCCTTCATTGGCGCTGCGCGCCGCATCTGCTGCGATGCAGCGCGACGGTCGATAGCTAAACAAGTGGCCGCTGATGTTGCCTGCCGGTGAATTCCAGGTGGCGGTGACCGAGCCGCTGCCCTGCACCAGGACAACCACGCCGGTCGGCGGCCCGACGCGCGGCGCTGGCCCTTCCGGCATCGCCGCGCCGTACACGTTACAGCCGCTGAGGTTGCCCGTGGCATCATAGGCGCGCACGCAGATCGACGTCGTCATGTTGTACAGCAGGCCGCCCAAACGCACGCGCTCATACAATGGATCTTTATCTTTCAGGCTCGGCGGCAGGCGGCGCGTCGTCGTGATGTAGCCGTCGGCGTTCAGCGCCGGGATGCGATACTCGATCTGATAACCGGCCAGATCGGGCGTGGCCGTATCGCGCTGCCAGATCACGATCAAGCCATACACGACCGGGATGGTGTTGGCGATCACAGGCACGGGCGGCGGTGTGGTGTCGGTGATCACGATTGTGCCCGGCGCCCACACGACGATGTGCCCGTTGCCTTTGGCGTGATCGTCAAGGCGCGCACCCACCGCGTATTCACCGGCTGCCAGGCTTCTGGTGTCCCACTCGTAACTGCCCAGCGTCGCCGTGTAGTTGGCGTGAATGATCAGGCCATTCATCAGCGTGGGCGTGATCGGTTTGGCGGCCAGCGGCGCGTAGAATAGATCGAGCTTCACGTCCGGCTCCAACGCTTGACCGCCGCGCGTGACCGACCATTGTAAGTTGATCAAGCCATTGCCTGCGGGCGTCGTGCCGGTGAGCACCGGCGTGATCCAATTCAAGGTCGGCGCCGGCGGATCGGCGGCGAACATCAGCGCGTAGTTGTTCGTGATGCCCGGCAGCAAGCCTACGCCGATGTTGCTCAGCCGCACTTTCCAGTCGCCGCTCATGATCGTCGATCCGACCGTGGGCGTGACGGCGAAGGCGACGAGAGGCTGCCCGCCTTCATCGGTCGCTGAGATCACGACGCCGTGCGAGAGCGCATTGCCGGGATCGATGACGGTGTTATCGGGTTTGATGAGCTGCGCGCTCAGATCGCCGTTCTGCCAGCGCGCGGCAAACATCGCCCGACCGGTTCCGGCGGCGACGGCGAATGTGCAGGTGATGATCGATGTGCTTGTTCCCGTACAACTCGTTGTTGGGTTTTCTACCGGCCAGTTGTTGGCAGGCGATTCAAATTCCGGCAGCAGATATTGCTGTAAGTTGCCAGGGAAGATCGGCGGCGGTGGAGCGTCGATGGGCCGATCGGGCGCCGCACGCTTCGCGCCGATCGGTTTGAGAAGCGCGCCGCCGAATTGGTCAATCAGCTTGTGGCTGCTGCTGCCCAGGATCAGATCAGGCCCGCCGGTATCGACATACACGCCGACCTTGTAGCCGAAGAGTTTGACCGTGGCCGACATGCCCCACTTGGGATTGCAGTTGGCCGCGCTGGTGCAGAATTCGCCAAAGGCCACTTCCGCCGATAAACTGAAACCGAACGGCGGCAGCTTGAAGAATTTCTTGTTGATCACTTCGCCCTTGGGAATCTTCAGCGTCGCCTCGATGGAGCCGGTGAAATGAAAGGCGTTGTCATCCGGTAACCACGCATACTTGTGCTGCCAGCCCTGGCCGAGCCAGCTATGCAGATACACATTGCCGGAGAGCAGGCTCTTGTACGACACCGTGCCGTCGAAGAGCACGTCGAGCGGATTCCACGCGACGTTCAGCAGCACGCTGTCGGCGTTGACCACGCCCACGATCTTGCCGCTGGCCTGCAGCGAGAACAACCCCGCCGTGTTGATCGTTACTGTGCCCGCGCCCTGTGTGAAGGTGTAGCCGTCGAGCGATTGAAACTCCACGTCCAGCGAGATTTCGGCGTCGTCGGTGTTGGGATCGATCGTGACGGTGCCGCCGATCAGATTCACGCCGAAGCCGGTGTTGCCGACGGGGATGCCGGGCGGCGTGGTCTTGAACGTCAGTTGGGCTTGACGCAATTTGGTCTGACACAGCGTGAACTCCACATCGATCCACGGCGGCGGGCCGCTGCCATCATCGCCGATGGCCGACAAGGCGATGTGGCCTTTGCCTTTGATCACCGTCACGATCGGGCCGCCGTCCGCACACTTGGCCTGCTCCACCGTGACGGTGGCTTCCCACGTGTCGAAGCTGAACGCTTGCGAGAAACTGCTCGTCGCATCGGGATGATCGACGCTGAAGATGTTAAGCTGGCCGGGACGACTGAACAAGATCGTGCCCGCGCCGCTTTCGAGGTGCATGTCGGGCAGCGGCCACGGCTGCACTTGTTTCTCGCCATTGCCATTAGCCCAATCGTAGTCGAGGCGGCGCAGATCGAGGCAACTGGTGGGTGTGCTGCCGGATTTGCAGCTCGATTCGTTGCCCGGCAGACGCGCCATGCCCGGCGGCTGCACCACCACTTGCAAGGTCATCAGCGCGCCGCCGAGATCGATCGGTTGCGTGAGCATGCCGCCGGTCGCGCGGAATTGATAAGCGACCGGCCCGCCTGCCGTGCGCTGCCAATCGAGAATGCGCACCAGCCCGTCCGGCGATCCACCTTCCGACATACGCAGCTCGAGGCTGGCGAGGTTTAACGGCGTGTCGAAGGGCGTCGTCTGCATGATCGGGTATGGCACATAACTGTACTTCTGCGCGTTGATCGCATCGTTGGGATACATCGTCCACGGCACGTCCCACTGTTTGGCAATGGGCGCTTGCGCGGCTTCGACGGTGACTTGCCCGTCGATCACGTCGCGGCCATGCAGCGCCATATCGGCAGTGACGATGGCATCGGAGATGTGCGTCGTCGCGCTGATCCAGTATTGATTGAAGGGCAGAATGTTGCGGCGGGTGTTGACGCCGGGCAGCAGATCGCCGTTGCTGCCCAAGTTGATCACACCGCTGGGCAACCCGGCGGGCAGCGGCGACAGGCCGCTATCGCCATACACAAACGTCGGTGGAAATTGGCCGCGCTTGTCGTTGGGATTAAAGTTGAGCACGGGCACGGTGAGGCCGATCGCGCTATCGGGTGTGGTAGTGAGCACACTGCCCGACCGGCAGATCGATCCCTGCGCGACGAAGGCGTACCGCCCGAAATAGTCCGGCCCGACGACGGGCGCACCCTGTGCTTCGTTGGTGCTGCACCAGCCTGTGCCACTGAAATCGACGAAGTTGCCTTCGCTGTAGATCGTCAGATTGCCGCCGGATGGAATCGGCATGAGGCGCGAGGGTGGCACGGTGTTGTCAGGCAGGCGCAGCGGTTGGCAGCCATATTTCGCGGTGGGAATCGATCCAAGCGGGCAGGCCAACAGGGAAATGGTGGGGAAGTAGAGATCGGCCTCGCCGGGCAGGCAGTCATGGCCCGGCTGACAAATGATGGGCGGCCCTTGATTGATCAACGCCAGCGCCCACGCTCCGCTCGTTGGTACGTAGCCGATTACGAGCGTGCGCGTGATATTGTCGGCAGGCAGGAAATTGCGATTGACGCGCGTGTCGTTGTTGCCAATCACGGCATCGGCGATGGGCGAGCTGCCCGTCGGCTCGATCAAGGCCGCGCTCACCGTCAGCGGCGCGGAGATGCGAATCAGCAGCGAATCGCTCGCCGTCAAGTTGAACTCGGTGAGATCGATCAACTGATCGGAATACAGGTTCTTGGTGATCGTGAGCCACGTGCCATACGACAGCGAAACCGGCGAAGCCTGCTCGTAATCGATGCGGTAGTTGCGCTGCAGATCAGAAGCGTAATCGTTTTCGTTCGACGGTGTGACCTGCGCCTTGAGATCGGCGGTGGCGACGCCGCTGGTGTTGTTGTGATCGTCGATGAGGATGAAGGCCGTTTGATCGGGACCTTGCGTCGGCGCGCTGACCAGCGTCGTCGTCGCGCTGCCGGTGACTTGCAGCAAATTCAAGCCGGCGCGTGTGGGCAGGCCGGGGACTAAAGCGTGATTGCCGCGCACCGCGATCGCGCGCCAATAGTAGGCGGGGAAACCGCTGCCCGGCGTGAGATCGTATTGATGCTGCGTGTCCTCGAAGACATCCTCTAAATAACTTGGCACGCCCGGTTTATTCAGCGGATGCTCGCCCAGCCCCAACGGCAGTTCATCGTAGGTGAGGCGCAGGCGCACGTTGCCCGGTGTCAGTTGGAACCAGATGCACTTGGGCACGTCTTGCGTGTTATTGAAGTACACACCGTTCTTGAAGCCAGCCGTGTAAGGCGCATCCGATGGGCATTGATCCTGCTCGCGAAAGCGGAGCATGAACGTCGGGCCAGGTCGATCGGTGGTGTCGGAATACCAGGTGGTGTACCAACTGCGGATCTCATTTGTCACATCCCACGTGGTAATGGTGTGCTCGCCGCTGCCGTCTTTCTTGGCTGGGCCGGCCGTCAACACTTGCGATGCGCCGCCGATCAGCGTGCCGATCGGGCTGTTGCCCCACGTGTACACGGCGGTGTTCGTCAACCGATTATCGTACAAGGCGATGTTGTTGCAGCCCGGTTCATCGGGACATGCGCCGACGTAGTACAACTCCGTGTGGCGCTTGATCGTTTTGTGTTCCCAATCGGGATTGGAGTTGCTGTATACGGGCATCGCCGCGGCGGGCAGGATTGGCTCCACATCCAAAGACGCCGAGATCACTTGCACTGGCGCATTGCTCAACAAGGCAGGCAGGCTGTTGAACTGCACGTAGCCGCGTGTCTTGGTGTTGTATTTGGGCAGATGCGATCCCAACTTGATGTCGCCGAGAGTGTACGCGAAATCGTCCGTGCTGCGCACCCATGCCATGCCATCGGCAAAGCCGGTGCTGCGGTTGACGCGCATCGTCGGATCCAACACGATGGGATAGCGTCGCGCCCGGTCGGCCCACCATGCGCGCGGCGTGCGCACGCCAATGATGAACGCGGCTGGATCGTCGGTCGCGTAGACCACATAGTCGCCTGCCACATCGTCATCAGGGGATTGCTGCTCGAAGGCGCGCACGCGATCAAAGACGATGGTCGTCTCACCCGAAGCATCACGCACCTGCAAGGTATGTGCGGCGCGCAAGCGACCTTGTGTTCCGATGGGTTGATCGTCGGCCCACAAGCTTGCGCCGGGCAGCAGTTCGAGTTTCGCGCGCAGTTCCAGATAGGGCTGCGCCGCATCGAACGACAGCGGCGCTTCAAGAATCAGCGTATGTTCCACGCTGTCCGGCGCGCTGCTGATCTCTTCGCTGAGCTGCGAAACGCTCCAACCATCCGCGTAGCGCAGTACACGACCATCATCACGTTTCTGAACGAGCGTGTTACTTTCGGGCAGCGCTTGAGCCAGCGTGATGAAATCACCAGCGGTATTGCTCAATCCCAACGCGATCGTTTCCCAGATCATCGCCGTTTTGCCAACCGCCGCCGAGAGCCAGGCGCGGCGCAGACCGGCGCGGCTGGTGATCGAGTTATGCTCGACCACGTAGCTATCGCCGCGCGGGCGGAAGGCTGGATCGATTGGCTGCCATGCGCCGTGCTGGTCACGGTAGTGCAGCACCTCGGCGGAGAGGATCGTCGTGTAAGTATCGGCATCTACTCGGAAGGTGGCGCTGTGCGCGCTGCGCCGCTCGACGATCTCTTGTGCCGGGTTCACGGCGTCTGGCAGAGCACGCGATTCGAGCGCTGTCACAGCATCAAGCCCGGCAGCGGGCGGCTGAAGCACTGCCGGGGGCGACGTGGGCGAGGGGACGATCACCCACGAAGCAAACACACCGAGGATCAACGACAGGACGAGCAGAGCGCGGGCAGCACGTGTGGCAAGCATCGGGCACCTCCCCTGGTATTACATGGTGCGGCGGCCAGACCGCCGCGAGGCGTGCGTCACTGCTTCGGTCATATCACGATCAAGCGGCGAAGCAATATGAGGAAGGTCATACCGTTGACCCGAATGACAATCTCTATCGGCTCGGCGCGCGTCGCGATGCGGCGCAGCACGGCGACGGGCAGCGAGGTGACGTACCTGCACACGGACCATCTGGGGACGGTGAGTATTGCGACGAATGCGAGCCAGGTGGTGCTGGCGCGGACATTGAATATGCCGTATGGGGGTGTGCGCTGGGCAAGCGGCACGATGCCGACGCACTACTCGTTCACTGATCATAAACCGGTGCGTCAACCTTGCTTCGTTCGACGGCGCGCGCCAGCATTCGATTCATCATCTCGCGCTCGGCAGCGGATAGTATTTCGAGCGGCGCACCGCCCAGCACGGCGCGACCCAACTCGGAGCGCGCCAGCGCCTTGAGATCCTCGGAATACGCGTCGCCCACGATGTCTTCGTGAACGATCCGGCCGTCCTGCATCATCAGGATGCGGTGCGTGCGCCGCGCGACCGCCGCGTCGTGCGTGACGATGATGATCGTCGTCCCGCGCTGGCTGTGCAGTTGCTCGAACACGCTCAGCAGCTCGTCGCCGCTGGCGCTGTCGAGGTTGCCGGTCGGCTCGTCGGCCAGGATGATGGCGGGATCGTTCGCCAACGCGCGGGCGATGGCGACTTTCTGCCGCTGGCCGCCCGAGAGCTGGCTGGGCAGGTGGCTCAGTCTATCGCCCAGCCCGACCATCGCGAGCAGCTCCGCGGCCCGCTTGCGCTGCATGCGCTCGCTCAGGCCCTGGCCACGCATCGGCACCTCGACGTTCTCGACTGCCGTCAGCGTCGGGATCAGGTTGTGCAACTGGAACACGAAGCCAACCGTGCGTGCGCGGAATCCATCCAGGTCGCGCAGCGCGCCGATGTCTTGCCCGTTGACGAAGACCTGCCCGGACGTCGGCCTATCCAGTGCGCCGATCATGTTCAGCAGCGTCGACTTGCCGGAACCGCTCGGCCCCATCACGGCGACGAACTCGGCAGCGCAGATGCGGAAGCTCACGTTGTCCAGCGCCCGCACCTCCGCCGCCCGGCCATCGCCGTAGACCTTCGTCAATCCCACTGCCTCGACGACCACTCGCCCGTCACGATTCAGTTCCATAGAATCTCCGTGCCCTCTGTGTCTCCGTGGTCAAATCGGTATCAGGTGTCAGGTGCTCAGGTGTCAGGTGCTCAGATGTGCCTTCCGTGTCTCGGTGGCAAGACTATCGATCCACCTGAATGTCGACGAACGCCGTCATGCCCCAGCGCAGCGCAGGATCGATTTCATCCATATCGATGGTGGCCGTGTAATTGACGCCGCCCTGCCCCGGCGTCGACATCGGCGCGATGGTCGTCACTAGGCCGGGAAACGTCGCGCCCGGCAGCGCATCGAACGTCACCTGCGCCGGCTGGCCGACCTGCACGCGCGCCACGTCGACCTCGCCGAGATCGGTCGTTTCGACGCGCAACGTACTCAGGTCGCCTAGCGTCACGACCGGCTGGCTTGGCGCGATCGACTCGCCCTCGCGCACGAATACCGCGCCAACCGTTCCGTCGAACGGCGCGACCACCTGCAGCTTGGCGAGTTGCGCCTTCGCCGTGTCCAGCGCTGCCTGCGCCTGCTTCACACCTGCTTCGGCGACGGCGATTTGCTCCGGCGTCGCCCCGGCTTTGATCCGATCGAGCTGCGCCTGCGCCGCGTCCCGCTGCGCCTGTGCTGCCGCCAGGTTGGCGCGCATCACATCCAGCTCATCCTTCGTCGCGCCGGCCTTGAGTTGATCGACGCGCTCCTGCGCGGCGCGATGCGCATGCGTCGCCGTGTTCAGCGCCGCGCGAGCCTGCTCCTCCGGCGTGCCGCCTATCTCTTTGATGCGATCGTAGACATCCTGCGCCGTCTTCAATTCCATCGCGGCAGCGGCGAGCGCGGCCTCGGCCACCGCGATGTCGGCGGCCTGCGCGCCCGATTGCAGTCTCGCGAGCTGCGCCGAAGCCGCCCAGACATTCGCGTCGGCAGCCTTGACGGCTCCCTCGGCCACCGCGATCTCCTCGGGCCGCGCGCCGGCTTTCAACTGGGCGAGCTGAGCCTCGGCCTGCGCGAGCGCCGCCTCAGCCTGCGCCACGGCCAGCCGGGCATCCACGTCGCCGAGCTGGGCCAGCACGTCGCCCGCTTTGACCTCGTCGCCCGCTTCGACGCTCACGTCGACCACCTGTCCACCCGCCTGAAACGCAAGTGTGGCCCAACGCTCAGGCATCAGCTTGCCCGAGGCGGACACGACGACGGGCAGCACTTCCCCTGCATTTGCCGGCGTCGGCTCGGCGGCCGGCGCCTGCCCGCACGCGGCCAGAAATGCGGCTAGCGCGATTACGAAGATGATACTTACTCGCTTCATAAGAGTTATCCTCCGAAAGTTGTAGGAGGCAAGATGCAGGTGGCAAGATGCAGGAGGCAAGATGCAAGGTGCGCACTAGGATTTGCGTTTGGGTCGTTGTTTCTGATATCCAGCGGCATTAACGAGTGCTCCGGTGATCTCGTCCAGCAGTTGCATTCGCTCCTGCAATGTCTTCGGCGTAAGCAGGCGACGGGCGCGATAATACCAGCCTCGCGTTTCGCGCGCCGATCCAAGAGTCACGCGCAAGAAATAGGCGAACTCTGCGCCGAACCCGCGCCCGTAGCCCTCTTCGATGTTGGCGCAGATCGAGCCGGCACTTCGGATGATCTGTTCCGTAATCGCTCGCCCTCGCGGGTCCTTCAACAGTCGCTCACAATCGTCCCAGACCAAGTCGTATAAATACAAGGTCTTTGGATACACGTTGAACTGCCACAGCGCATCACGCTTCAAGTTCTCCGGTACCGACTTCGTCCACTCCTGAAATGACATCTCTGCACCTCCTATAGTGTATGTGTTGTGATGCATTTGCTCTCCTGCTTCTTGCCTCTTGCCCTTGCCTCTTGCCCTTGCCTCCTGCCTCTTGCTCACTCATACCTTAACGCTTCCGCCGGTCGCAGGTTCGAGGCGCGCCACGCGGGATACAGCCCGCCGAGCATTCCGAGCACCGCGGCGACGATCAAGGCCTGCGCCAGAAGGCCGGGCGAGAATGTGACGATCAGCATTTCGCCCCACAGCGGAATAAGAGAGAGCAGAGCGCTGAACACGGCGGCCAGCAGGATGCCGGCAAGCGCGCCGACCAGGCTGAGCGCCAGCGACTCTCTCAGCACCATGCGCAGCACGCGCCGCCGCCGCCAACCCAGCGCGCGCAGCGCGCCGATCTCGCGCGTTCGCTCATAGATGCTCATCACCATCGTATTCATCATGCCGATACCACCCACGAGGATCGCCAGCCCACTGATCGCCCACACCATCGCGTATGTCGCCTGCAAGTCCGGCAGGTTTTCCGCGAATTCACTCGACGGGGACACGGCCACGCCGGGGACGGACGCCTCGATCTGCGCCTGGATCGATTCAGCCTGCCCGGGATCGACGATCTTCACGCCGTACATCGACACCTGGCGCGGCTTGCCGGTCAGCGCCTGCGCATCGCGCAGCGGGATCACGCCGCCGCTATCCTCGATGGACATGCTCGTCTCGAAGATGCCGACGACGCGGAAGCCGACCTCGCTCATCCGGACAATGTCGCCCACGCGAACCTTCATGGCATCCGCCGCCGCACGGCCCAAGATCATTTCACGACTGCCGGATAAGCTCCGCCCCTCGACGATCCGGAAATGCTCGATGGCCGGCTCGTGAGGCGCATAGCCGAACACGAGAAGAAACGGCATCTCTTCCATCGTGATGGCGCCGATGACAATGCCCGACACGCTCTGCACGCCCGGCAGCGCCGCGATCTTGCGGCCGTCCCGTTCGCTGATCGCGCTATAACTGAAGTCGGTCGCCTCCGCCTGGCGCACCACCAGGTCCATGTCAGTTCCGGCCATCATCTGGTTGAAGATGATGATGAATCCATCCGCCAGGCCACTCAACAGCACGACCGCAGACAGGCCGATGCCGATCCCGACGACGGTCAGCGCCGTGCGCGTGCGCCGCCGCAGCAGAGAGCGCAGCGTCTCCGAGCGCAGCCTGGTCAGGCGCGCGCCGGAACCTTTCGCACTCCCGCCGTGATAGCTCAGCGCCTCGACGGGCAGCAGCCTTGACGCCCAGCGGGCCGGATACAGGCCGCCGACCGCGCCCAATATCAACGCCGTCGCCAGTCCCTGTCCGACGAGCGATGGCGTGACTTGACCCTGTACAAAAGCCAGCGCCGCGCTCTGGGCCAGCAATGCTATCATCGCCGCGCCCAGGGCGCAGCCGAGCAATCCACCCGCCAGCCCTAGCGCTAGGTTCTCACCGAACACCATGCCCAGCACACGGCGGCGGCTCCAGCCGAGCGCGCGCAGCGTGCCGATCTCACGCGTGCGCTCGAACGTGCTCATCATCGCCGTGTTCGCCATGCCGACGCCGCCGATGATCACGGCCAGAAGCGCGATGGCGACCGCGAATCCTTGAATGTAGGTGGTCATTTGCTGCTGGTCGGCGGTCTGGCTCGACTGCGACGCTGCCAGGCGGGGATACAGACGCTCGAGCTGCGCGCGGACTCGTTCGGACTGCCGCGCATCCTTGAGCTTGACCTGCACGGCGCCCACCTGGCGGTGTTTCTGCAGCAACTGCTGCGCATCGCTCAGCGACAAAATCGCCGCTGCATCCTCGAAGCCGCTGCCGCTGTTGTAAATGCCGACGACGTTGAACGTGCCGCCGGTGATGCGCACGGTGTCGCCGACGTTGAGTTTCAGCGCCTCGGAAGCCTGCTTGCCGACGATGATCTCGCGGCCGCTAGCGGCGGGCCGTCGCGACGAGGAGAGCGGCTGCCCTTCGACGATGCGGAACCGCTCGATGGCGAACCCATCTGGATCGTAGCCGAACACGAAGAAATACGGCGCGTCGGCCGCGGCGACGTTGCCGACGACCATGCCGGTTACCTCGCGCACTTCCGGCATGGCCGCAATCTGGCTTACGACTTCCTCGTCTACACCGCTGAGCGTGATGTCGTACGCGCCTTTCTGCATCAGCGTCAGGTCGGAGCCACTGCCGGAGAACATCGACTGGTAGCCGGTGCGGATGCCTTCGGCCATCGCGCCGAGCGCGACGATCATCGACACGCCGACGGCGATGCCGAGCATCGTCAGAAGCGTGCGCGTCTTGCGCCTGAACAGGTTCTTGACGATCATCTTCAGCATAGGCTACTCATCCCAGTACACTCGGAAATTCAAGTGCGCTCAGTATAAGATGGAGCAAGGCACTCCCGAGCGCGGAGGTTCGCCCAAGAGTATACGCCCACTGCACGACAAAAGTCATCCCCGCGATCTGGCAGATACCTGACGGCAGCCGGTCAAACGGCGACCATCAGCGCCGTCGCGTACATGATCGCCAGTCCGGCAGCGAACCCGATCACGTTCGGCCACGTGGCGAAGGTCGCTCCCTCGCGCTTGCCGTGGCGCGCCAGCAGCCTGCCCACTTCGACGATGACCTGCACGATCGCGCCTGTGCCGATGCCCAGGAAGATCGCCGCCGCCGCGTCGCTGTAGACGAAGCCGCCGATCCACGCGCCGAGAATGGCGGGCGCGCCGGCGATCAGCGCCAGCCAGGCGAAGCTGAGCAGCCTGGGCCGGTCCTCGACGACCGGCGCGGCGATGCCGATGCCCTCAGTGATATTGTGCAGCATGAAGCCGACGATGAGGAACGCCCCGAGCGCCGCTTCGCCGGCGGCATACGCCGCGCCGATGGCCAGCCCCTCGGCCAGGTTGTGCAGGCCGATGCCGATCGCCAGCAGATATGCGAGATTCATCCGCCCGGCCGGCGTATCGCGATCCGTGCCGCGCCGCGAGCTGGCGATCTGGATCAGCAGATACGATAAAATCGCGCCCGCGCCGAACAGGATCAATCCGTTGAACGCTTCCGGCACGCGCTGCGCGACCTGCAATCCTTCGCTCGCCGTGTCGATCAGCAGGAACACCAAAAGCCCGATTGTCAGCGCCAGGACCGCGTCCATCGTGCGGCGGCCCAGCCCTCGCATGAAGGGGTGGAACATCAGACCCAGCGCGACCGGGATCACGCCGACGTAGATGCCGATCAGCGCGAAATTGAGGACAGTCGACAGATCGGCCAACGGCGTCTCGACGGCGACCGGAATCTCGGCCTCAAACAATGTGCCGGTCGAGGAGACGAGCGCGATCAGGTGCGCCTCGCTCTGCACCCACGGGTACGACAGGCGAATCGTCGCCGCACCGTAACGCGGGATCTCGTTCCCTGGCTCAATCTCGAAGTCCCAGTACGCGTCGTCGACGAGCACTTGCGCGACCGTCACCGGGTCCGGCCCAGCGTTGACGACCTCGACGACAATCGTCTCTCGCTCGGGCAGCGTCACCCGCTGCACCGCAAGGTTTTCGACCGGCGGCAAGCCCTTCGGCGCTTGAATACCCGCGCCGGTCGCCAGGAAGAACACGACGAGGAGCGCGAGCAGCCCGAACGGGAGCAGCACCCACAGCCAGCGCCGGGGCTGGGCGCGGGTCTCTGACCGCGCCCCCTCGGCCTCGGTCGGGAGACCATCGGCCATCACAGGATAAGAGTTCTCGCTCATTCCGTCACCTCGAAGAAGCCCAGCCAGCCCAGCTCGGCGAATTCGCTCACGTGCGCGTGGAACATGAACTTGCCAGGCGATCTGAAGCGCGTCTCCAGGATCGCGCGCTCGCCCTGCGCCAGCATGAACGTGTCAGTGTACTCGCTCGTCTCCAGCCGTGTGCCAGTGCGGTACACGTCGAAGAAGTTGGCGTGCAGGTGAAACGAGTTGATCGGGTCGAACTCGACGATATTGATCACGTATATGCGAACGAGTTCACCAACCTTAGCCTGAATCGGGTGGCGCAGGTAGTGAAAGCCGACGGTGTTGACCGCGTAGACTTCGTTGCCGCCGTCAAAGTTGGTGTCGAACGCGTTCATCATCATGAACAGCTCACGCGCCGGCGGGCGGCCTCCCTTCGGATCGACGATGAAGCCGCCGTACAGCCCCTTGTGGATGTGGCGCTTGAGCGGCAGCGTGTGACAGTGATACAGGTGCAGCCCGAACGGCTCGGCGTCGAACTCGTAGATGAACGTGCCGCCGACCGGCACCGGATCCAGCCCGTCCATGCCTGACGGGTGGAGGCCGTGAAAGTGGATCGAGTGCGGGTGCGACGTGCCGTTGACGAAGTGGACGCGGATGCGATCGCCCTCTGTGCAGCGGATCGTCGGGCCGGGCACGCGCCCGTTGTACGTCCAGGCCGGGAAGTACACCCCAGGCGCGATCTCGATCTCCTTCTCGCTGGCGAACATCTCGTACTCGCGCAGCGTCTGGCCGCTGGGCAGCGTGCTCACCTTGCCATAATCCCAGTCGGTCAGTATCGCCGTCGGGTCGAACTGATTGACGCCGTTCGGGTCGACGTCGCCGACCATCACGTTGCCGGCATGTCCTTCACGGTGGCTCGGATGCACGTCGACCGGCGGTGAGTCGCCCTGCGCCGGGCGCGTCGCCAGCGCGGCAAGCCCGGCCGCGCCGAGCACGCCGGCCGTGCCTGCTTTCAGAAAATTCCTTCTAGATACAGTTGTCATCGTGCTTCACTCCTTCCTTGGCTATGATTACGTTTTACGTTTCACGTTTCAGCTTGCCCCTGCCCTGTATTAACGACCCATCACCCTGCCCCTCCCAACAGCCGCCACATCTGCGTTACGAAAAACGTCACGATGAAGCCCAACGCCAGCGGCAGCAGGGCCGCCGCCGCCGCCCACTTCCTGCTGCCCGTTTCTTTGTAGATGGTGAGCAGCGTGGTGCTGCACGGGTTGTGAATCAGGCTGAACAGCATCAGGTTGATGCCGGTCAGCAGCGTCCAGCCGCCGGCACGAAGCAGCGCCAGCGTGTCAGCGTCTCCCATCTGAAACATCACACCTGCGCCTGCGCCGACGCCGCTCATCCCAGTGACAAGCACGGTCAGCATAAGCACGGTGGGGATGACGATCTCGTTGGCCGGGATCGCGAACAGGTAGGCGACCAGGATCACGCCGTTCAGGCCGACCAGCACGCCGATCGGGTTGAGCAGGTTCACCAGGTGCTCGGCGATGCTGACCCCGCCGATATGAATGTTTGCACTCAGCCAGATGGCAGCGCCGGCCGGCACGGCGAACGTGAGCGCGCGCCACAGCACGAACAGAGTGCGATCGATGATCGAGGTGTAGATCGTTTGCAGAACGCGCGGCGGCCGGTACGGCGGCAGCTCCAGGCTGAATGCCGACACTTCGCCCCGCAAAGCAGTGCGCGACAGCGCCCACGACACCGCGAAGGTGAGGAACACACCCAGCATGGCGATGCCGACCACGGCGAGCGCCGAGATCAGCCCGGCCAGGCCTGCCCTGAGCGCGAAGTCCCCGACCGAAGGGAGTGGGGAAGCCGAAGGGTACGCCGGCGCCAACGCGCCGATGAAGAGGGTCGCGATCAGGATTTGCGTCGGCCAGCGCCCGTTGCACAGTGCGAAGTTGTTGGTGAGGATCGCGATCAGCCGTTCACGTGGGCTGTCGATGATACGCGTGGAGACGACGCCCGCCGCGTTGCAGCCGAAGCCCATCATCATGCTGAGCGCCTGCTTGCCGTGCGCGCCGGCCTTCTTGAAGAGGCTGTCCAGGTTGAACGCCACGCGCGGCAGGTAGCCGAAGTCCTCCAGCAGCGTAAACAGCGGGAAGAAAATCGCCATCGGCGGCAGCATGACGCTAACCACCCAGGCCGTCGCCAGATACATGCCGTCGATCAGCACGCCGCTCAGCCACCACGGCAGGCCGATGCCGGCCGCGATCTGATGCAGCGCCGGATAGACCTTGCCGATCAACAGCGACGAGAGCATCTCCGAGGGGACGTTGGCGCCGCTGATCGTGATCCAGAACACGATGGTCAAGAGCAGCATCATCACCGGGAAGCTCCACACGCGGCTGGTGACGATGCGGTCGATGGCGCGATCGAGATCGAAGCCCGGCGTGTGGCCGGGGCGTGTGACAGCCCGGTCGGCGATGCGCGCGGCTTCGGCGTAAAGAGTCTCCGTCAGCTTCTCGTGGAAGTCGTCGATCTCCCAGCGCAGCGCCTGAGCCGTGCCGAGGATGTCGTCACGCGTGAGTGGCGGGTTCGGTTGCCGCTCGGTTCGTTGGTGGGCCAGCTGTATGATGCTCATCGCGCGACCTCGACTCAGGGGTGGCAGGCGGCGGCCATCGACACGGCCGTCGCAGCCAGATTTCCCAGTTCGCCTTTGCTCACCGCTTCGGCGACGCGCTCATCGCCGTCCAGCAATCGCAGCGCAACCCAGCGGGCATTCGGCAGTCCCGGAAAGACGGCTTCGATTTGCCGGACGAGTGTCGACACGGCGCGTTTGAGCGCCGGTGGCTCGTTCTGGATGCGATGCGGCAGGCCCACTGCCCGACCGTCGGCGACTTCCGCGATCATCTGGAGCAGGAGGTCGAACCCCTTCCGAGAACGCGCCACGGTGGGCACGACCGGCACGCCCAAATCGCGCGCCAGGCGGCGCTCGTCGATGTGCAGGCCGTGGCGGCGCGCCTCGTCCATCAGGTTCAGACACACCACGGCACGATCGGTGATCTCCAGCACCTGCAGCACCAGGTTCAAGTTGCGTTCCAGCCGCGTGGCGTCGACGACGACCAGCGTGACGTCAGGCTGGCCGAATAGAATAAAGTCGCGTGCTACCTCTTCGTCGTCGCTGGTCGCCAGCAGCGAGTACGTTCCGGGCAGGTCGACCAGCTTGTATCGCTTGCCGGCGTATTCGAACCCGCCTTCGGCTCGCGCGACGGTCTTGCCCGGCCAGTTGCCGGTGTGTTGGCGCAGACCCGTGAGCGCATTGAACACGGTGCTCTTGCCGGTGTTGGGGTTGCCCGCCAGCGCCACGACGTAATCCCAGTTCTCCATGTTAATGCCCGACCGCGACAAGTTGGCGGCAGAGTGTGCTCCGCTGCACGCGCAGCCAGCGCAGGAAGTCGGGTGGTCGGGTAGTCGAGTGGTCATGGTGTGGCCTCGGTCGTGCGTGTGATGTGGATGAACTGCGCCTGCTCTTTGCGGAGAGCGATGACCGCGCCGCGCACACGATACGCCGTCGGATCGCCACCTGGACTCACCAGCTCGGCCTCGACGATCGTGCCTGGCAGCAGGCCGAGGTCCATCAGTCGCCGGCGCTCCGATCCACGGCAGCGCGGCGAGATGCGCACGACGGCGCCCTTCTCGCCGGGCTTCAGCGCATGAAGCGGCTCGCCCGCCGGCTCTGCGACGGCGGCCTCCGGGCGCATCGGCGCAACCGAAATGTTGTCGGCCACGATGGGCGCCAGGACGTGCTCGCCTGCCCCCGTAGCGTAGCGGAGGGGGTCGCCGTTGGCCCAGAAGCGGACCCGCTGCGGCGAGTTCTCGATCAGCCGAACCGTCTGCCCGGGATACAGCCCTTCCGCCACGAGCTGGGCGTACACGGTCTCCGGCTCGTCTTCGAGATGGACGATGCGCGCCGTCTCGTCGAGCGACAGTGCCGTTAGCGGACGACCGCCGTGCGGAACCCACTCGCCACTGGCGGTCGGGATGGGATCGCCGTGCGGGTCGTGCGTGGGGTGTCCCAGCCGCGCAGAGAGCGCGTCCGCTTCGTCGGACGATAGCTCGTGCTCGCGGCGCTCGGCCAGCGGGTGCCATTCGGCTTCGGCAAAGCTGGTGTCCTCTGCCAGGTGGCGCTCCCACAGCCGATGTGCACGGATGACGTGCAATGCCACGTCGCGCCCGGCCGGCGTCAGGCGAAGAACGCCGCCCGTGAGTGTCACCCACTCGTGTTCTTGCATATCGACCAGCAGCGCGGCCGCCTGGTTAGCGCTGACGTAAAGCGCGCCGGCAACGCTTTGCAGGGTGGCAGGCTGGCCTTTCTGTTCGGCTTCGTGAATGTGTTTGAGCGCATCCTCTCTGAGGACTCGGCTCGATAACTGGCGCATGCGTTGCCAGCGACTGAACAGTCCGCCGTTCGGCCAGAAGAGGATTGCGCCGGCGCTGATAAACAGGCAGCCGAACAACAACGCAATCAACGGATCGGGCATCTCACTTAACTCTCTAGTGCGACATAGACTTGCCGCGCCAGGTCGCGGCCGACCGAGCGCACGGCATTCTCGACACGCACGCGCAGCGATCCGCCGAACGGCTCGGCATCGACCAGGGTGACGCGCGCCTGCGGCCGCAGGCCGAGGCCGGCTGCGTAACGCAGCGCTTCCGGGTCGGCGTCGCTTACGCGCACGACCATGGCCGACTGGCCCGTCTCCAATTCGACCAAGCTCTGCTGTTCGACGGCCGCTACACTGCCGTCTTTCGCGGGTATCGGATCGCCGTGCGGATCGATGGCAGGATCCCCCAGCCGCCTGGCCACCCGATCCTCGAAGTCCTCGCTGATCACATGCTCCAGCCGGTCGGCCTCCTGGTGAACTTCATCCCAGGTGTAACCCAGTGTCTCGATCAAGAACAATTCGATGAGCCGGTGATGGCGCACGACCTCCAGCGCGATCTTTGCGCCGGCGGCCGTCAGCGTCACGCCCTGATAAGGCGCGTGCCGGACGAGCTTCATCTCGGCCAGTTTCTTGACCATGCCGGTGACGCTGGCCGGCTTGACCGAGAGCGTCTCGGCGATGGCGTTCGTGCTCGCCTCGCCTGCCCGCTGCTGGAGTAGGTAGATCGTCTTGAGGTAGTCTTCCACCTGGTGGCTGAGCTTCATGATTCGTCAGACCGTAATTGAGATTTAGGTATACCTAAATTTTATTCAGTTTGGCGGATTTGTCAAGTGGGAACGTTGGGATGGGAAAAGTCGCTTGACGGGGCAGTTGATTTGACATAGACTGTTGTTGACACTATGGTATGGCCGACGGGGCAGTCGTTCGCCTCGCAGCCAATCCATCACCCTGCGGGTCGGACGTGATCAGCGATCCCACAACGGGGGGACGTTCTGCCTTGATGGGAACTCAGCATGAGACATGAGCAGACGGGAGCGAAAGGAGTATGAACGTGCCCAAAGCGAAGAACAAGCGCATGATTCCTGAGTTCGCAAGCGAAGTGGAGGAGCGCGACTTCTGGTCTTCTCATGATTCCACTGAATACGTGGACTGGAGGAAGGCCGAGCGCGTCAAGCTTCCCAACTTGAGGCCGACCACTCGAACCATCTCCATTCGCCTGCCTGAGGCGATGATTGAAAGGCTAAAGGTGCTGGCGAACAAGCGGGATGTCCCCTACCAATCTCTCCTGAAGATCTATGTGGCGGAGAAGATCGAAGAAGAGCTGCGTACACGGTAACGTGTTTAAGCCGGGCGCTGCTTGGTCACTCGCTGGGGCGGACCCGCATACAGCCGAGAGCGAGCGGGAATGGATGCAGCTTGGACTTACGACTTGGAATCGAGGCTTTAGCCGGATCCGCATGACCCTAAAGGGGGCTTCGCACAGGCTCGAGTCCGGAATACCGTGAACCCAACTGGAAACCGCTATAGTATTGACATGAAGCACAAACCCAAGCGCCGTTGGACAAAGCAAACCCTGACGCTGAAAGATACCCACTCGTGGAAAGCCCCGCCCGGCTATGCTATCTTCGCCGCCGATCGAGGCGCAGTGCGTTTCAACTTTCCGCACGGCTGGGTGGTCGTTCCAGCCTCTGATTGCGTCGAGTTGTACGATCGACAGCCGCCCGACGACGACTGCCGGTTGGCCGTCTCGTACCTGCGTCTGCCGCCGATGGACTGGAGCGGGCTGCCTCTGGCGCAATTGATCACGACGGTCGTCGAGGGTGATCACCGTGAAGTCCTGGCGCGCGGAGAGGTCGTCAACGTGTCGCGCGCCGATCTGGAGGTCGCCTGGACGGAGATTCGCTTCACGGATCCGCAGGAGCATCGGGAAGCGTATTCGCGCATCGCGCTGGCGCGCGGGTCGAATTTGCAGGCGCTGATCACATTTGATTTCTGGGCGGATGACGCCCCGCGCCTGCGACCGGTGTGGGACGAGGTCATGCGCTCGGTGGAGTTAGGGCGGTACGTTGACGATCCCACGACAGGGGATGTTCTGCATTAAGCAAGAGTGGAATTATGCTATACTCCTGCGAAGAGGAGCATGGCGATGCCCAGCCCATTTCCCGGAATGGACCCCTATCTCGAAGAGCCGGCGCGTTGGCCGGACGTGCATCAGAGTCTCATCACGTATATTCGCGATGCGCTCCAGCCACAGGTGCGCCCGCGCTACTATGCCCGCATCGGCGAGCGGGTGTATATCTTGAACCCACCCCAGGCGCTGTACCCGGACATCATGCTCATCCAGCGCCCGCTCCGCGAGCCGGCTGCGGCAGCCGCCACGGCTTCGGCGAAAGCCAAGGCTGAAACGGCGCTGGACACGCCGACCATCCTCACCCTGCCCCCCGTCGAGCATCGTGAGCCTTTCGTGGAGATCGTCCACGCCAGCGGCGACGAAGTCGTGGCCGTCATCGAAGTGCTGAGTCCCACCAACAAAGCGCCCGGCGAAGGGCATCAGCTCTATCGCCGCAAGCAGCAACACATCCTGGACAGCCCGGCTCATCTGATCGAGATCGATCTGCTGTCGGCGGGCCTGCTCACGGTTGCCATCTCGGAGGAGGGACTCACCTCGCTGCCGCCGCATCGCTACCTGGTCAGCGTGCAGCGCGCGCCCGACCGGTATCGCTTCGAAGTGTACCCGATCCCGCTCCAGCAGCGCCTGCCCCGCATGCGCATCCCACTGCGTGAGCCGGACCCCGATGTGGGCCTGGACTTGCAAGCGGTCTTCACGCAGAGCTACGACAACGGCGGATACGCCGATTTGATCGACTACCGGCGTCCACCATCGGCAGCGCTTTCAGAGGCGGAAGCTGCCTGGGTGGACGGCTTGCTGAAGGGTAAAGGACTGCGCGCCTGACGCCGTACACGGCCAAGACTTCGGAAGTCTTTAAGACTTCCGAAGTCTGCAAGACAGCCCGCCATCATGTCAGCCAAACTCTGCCCGAAGGTCATCCTGGAAGGCACACGCCTCACGCTGAAGACCGAAATCGCCTTCGCCCTGAACGAGCACCCGCGCATCGTCGGCCCGCGCAAGTACCGCTACCATTCGCCGCTCGTTTCCGCCGAATGGTGCGCCTTCACGAACTTCCCGTGGGGACGCGGCCTGATCAACTTCGAGCCGCACGAAGAAGCGCTGGCGATGGAGACGTATCACACCTGGGCGCGGTTGTTCGAGCTGCAGCGTTACTACTCGTGGATCGTCGACCGGTTTCACATCTCGACGCAGGCGTATCAATTGCGGGCGCGCGGCAAGCGTTACGACTTCAAGTGGCTCGAAAACCGCCTGCTGCCCCTGGGCTTCCGGCTCGTCTTCTGCGCGCGCACGCCGGAGTCCTTCGAAGCGGCCAGGGAAGAACGCCTGAAAGTCTCCGGCAATCCCTCTCAGTACGATGACCTTCAAGTGTTCGTGAGCGAGCAAGAGTTGATGCGGAGCTTGATCGAGGAATCGACGCTGCCAGCGCTGACCGTCGACATTTCAGACAGCAACGTTCCGAATGCCGTCGATAAGATCGCCGACTGGCTCGAACAAACAGGTGGACTGTACCTGTAGCAACAACGTGATTCAGCCCACCCCTTTGGAGTTTGAAGTTTGGATTTTGAAGTTTGAACTTCCTGCGATCCCCACCGACCCCCTTCACACCCTCGTCAGTTTCTTGTACTTGATGCGATGCGGCGTGTCGGCTTCGACGCCCAGCCGCCTGCGGCGATCGGTCTCATAGTCCGAGAAATTGCCTTTGTACCACACGACCTGGCTGTCGCCCTCGAACGCCAGCACGTGCGTGCAGATGCGGTCGAGGAACCAGCGGTCGTGGCTGACGATCACCGCGCAGCCGGCGAACTCGAGCAGCGCTTCTTCGAGCGCGCGCAGCGTGTTCACGTCGAGGTCATTCGTCGGCTCGTCGAGCAGCAGCACGTTCGCGCCTCGCTTCAGCATCTTGGCCAGTTGTACGCGGTTGCGCTCGCCGCCGGAGAGCGCCCCGACCTTCTTCTGCTGATCCGAGCCGAGGAAGTTGAAGCTGGCGACGTAGGCGCGCGAGTTCACGCGAAACGCGCGATAGCCCAGCGCGAGCGTCTCTTCGCCGCCGCTGATCTCTTCCCACACCGTCTTGTCGGGGTTCAGTGTGTCGCGATTTTGATCGATGGCGCCCAGCACGACCGTCTCGCCGATCTTGAACGTTCCAGAATCAGGCTCCTCCGCTCCGACGATCATCCTGAGCAGCGTCGTCTTGCCTGCGCCGTTCGGACCGATCACGCCGACGATGCCGCCGGGTGGCAGCTCGAAGGTGAGGTTCTCGAACAGGGCATTGTCGCCGTACGCCTTCGACACGCCCTTCACCTCGACGACGATGTCACCGAGGCGCGGCCCGGGCGGGATGTAGATCTCAAGCTCCTCGCGGCGCTTCTCGACTTCCTGGCTGAGCAGGTTGTTGTAGGCCGTGATGCGCGCCTTGCCTTTGGCCTGCCGCGCCTTAGGCGAGGCGTGAATCCACTCCAGCTCGCGCTCCAGCGTCTTGATGCGCTTGACGTCCGCCTTCTCTTCGAGCGCGAGCCGCTGCTGTTTTTGCTCCAGCCACGACGAGTAGTTGCCCTTCCACGGTATGCCGTAGCCGCGATCGAGCTCGAGGATCCAGCCCGCGACGTTGTCGAGAAAGTAGCGGTCGTGCGTCACGGCGATGACCGTGCCCTTGACCTGCTGCAAGTGCCGCTCGAGCCACGCCACCGACTCGGCGTCGAGGTGATTCGTCGGCTCGTCGAGGAGCAGGATGTCCGGCTCGGTGAGCAGCAGCCGGCACAGCGCGACGCGGCGGCGCTCTCCACCCGACAGCGTCGAGATCGGCGTGTCGCCCGGCGGGCAGCGCAGCGCGTTCATCGCCAGCTCGAGCCGGCTGTCGAGATTCCAGGCGTCGCGCTTATCCAGCTCCTCCTGCACGCGCCCCTGCTCTTCGATCAGCTTCTCCATCTCCTCCGGCGCCATGTCCCCGGCGAAGCGATTGTTGATCTCGTCGTACTTCGCCAGCAGATCGACGATCGGCTGCACGGCCTGCTCGACCACCTGCCTGACCGTCTTGTCCGGATCGAGCTGCGGCTCCTGCTCCAGCATGCCCGTGGTGTAGCCTTTGGTCAGCATCGTCACGCCGACGTAGTCCTGATCGACGCCGGCCATGATGCGCAGCAGCGTGCTCTTGCCCGCGCCGTTCAGGCCGAGCACGCCGATCTTCGCGCCGTAGAAGAAGCCAAGCGAGATGTCGCGCAGCACCTGTTTATTCGGCGGGTAGATCTTTCCGACGCGCACCATTGAGTAAATGATTTGCTCGCTCACGCGACCCCCCATCGCTGACTGCGAAGAACTTGTGACGGATTCGGGGTTGATTATAGCCGATGATGGGAGAAGCGCGGGGCCGTTGCGAGGCATGTCCAGCCGCATCGCATCGCGATACGATCTCATGAACCGGCTGATGACTGCCGGAGTGGAATTATGCTATACTCTTATTAGGAGAAGCACGGCGATGCCCAGTCCATTTCCCGGAATGGACCCCTATCTCGAAGAGCCGGCGCGTTGGCCGGATGTGCATCAGAGGCTGATCACCTATATTGCCGACGCGCTCCAGCCGCAAGTGCGCCCGCGCTACTATGCCCGCATCGGCGAGCGCGTGTATATCTTGAACCCGCCCCAGGCGCTGTACCTGGACATCATGCTGATCCAGCGCCCGCTCCGCGAGCCGGCCACGGCGAAAGCCGAGGCCGAAACGGCGCTGGACACGCCGACCATCCTCACCCTGCCCCCCGTCGAGCAGCGTGAGCCTTTCGTGGAAATCGTTCATGCCGGCGGCGATGAGGTCGTGGCCGTCATCGAAGTGCTGAGTCCCACCAACAAAGCGCCTGGCGAAGGCCATCAGCTCTATCACCGCAAGCAGCAACACATTCTGGACAGCCCGGCTCATCTGATCGAGATCGATCTGCTGTCGGCGGGCTTGCTCACGGTTGCCATCTCCCAGGAGGGACTCGCGTCGCTGCCGCCACATCGGTATTTGACCAGCGTGCAGCGCGCGCCCGATCGGTATCGCTTCGAGGTATACCCGCTCCCACTCCAACAGCGCCTGCCCCGCGTGCGCATCCCGCTGCGCGAGCCGGATCCCGACGTGGGTCTGGACTTGCAAGCGGTCTTCACGCAATGCTACGACAACGGCGGATACGCCGATTTGATCGACTACCGGCGCCCGCCATCGGCGGCGCTTTCACAGGCGGAAGCCGCCTGGCTGGACGGCCTGCTGAAGGGTAAAGGACTGCGCGCCTGAGGTGAAACTGACAACCGTCGCGCTAGAACAAGATAAGCTGACGCTTCGGGACCTGGCCAAATTGGCACAGAATGGTCCAGTGTTGGTTACCGAACACGGTCAACCGGTTATCGCCGTCATTGCGTTGGATGAATCCGAGGCCGAAGCGTGGTTGATGGGTCAGAGTGAGGAATTGATGGAGATCGTCGAGCAGTCGCGCCGACGATTGCGAGACGAAGGCGGCCTATCGCTGGAAGAGATGCGGCAGGAGTTGGGACTACCGAACGACTGAAGAACACGAGAACCTCCCGAAGGCCCTGAGCTTTCGGGAGGCTCGCTTACTCGCGCCGATACGGCTTCAATAGTGCCGCCGGGTATGACGCATTCCGCCCGGCCACGGCCAGCGCCAGGATCGTGACCAGATACGGCAGCGCGAGCAGCGCCTGGTAAGGAATGTCAACTCCCTCCGCCTGAAGCCGCAACTGCAACACCGAGAGCGCGCCGAACAGCAACGCGGCGCCGAACACCCTGAACGCCTGCCAGTTCCCGAAGATCACCAATGCGATCGCCACCCAGCCGCGCCCGGCGACGATGCCAAAGGTGAACGTGCCGAGCTGCGCGAGCGACAGGAACGCGCCGCCGATGGCCATCAGCGCGCCGCCGAGCATCAGCGCCGCATAGCGCACGCGGAACACGTTGACGCCGGCCGTGTCGGCTGCCTCGGGGTTCTCGCCGACGGCGCGCAGCTTCAGGCCGAACGTCGTCCGGCGCAGCACCCACCACGTCAACGGCACGAGCGCCAGCACGGCGTAGGTCAGACCATATTGCTTGAACAGAGGCGCGAGCGGGCCGAAAATGGCAGGCGGCTCGATCAGGGGAAACGCGGGGCTTTTCGGCTGCACCGAAGGCGCACCGAACGTCAGGCGGTAGATGAACAGCGCCAGCCCGCTCGCCAGCAGCGTCGTGCCCAGGCCCGATACGTGCTGGTTGAGGCCGAGTCTGACTGTCAATAGCGCCATCAACGCGCCGAACAGCACGCCGGCGATAATCGCCGCCAGCAGCCCCAGCCAGACCGACTGGCTCACGTAGGAGACGAGGAAACCGGCAAGCGCGCCGATGAACATCGTCCCCTCGATGCCGAGGTTCAGAATGCCCGCCCGCTCGCAGTACAGCTCGCCCAGCGCTGCGAACAGGATCGGCGTCGCCACGCGCAACGTTGCCGCCGCCAGGTCGATCATAACGTCCATGATGCCGTAGCCTTCCGCCTTAACAAAACGTAATTGGTAATTGATTACGCAGATTCGACCTTATCCGCGTGTGTCTGCCTGCTCTGCGTCTGTGTCCGAGAAATCTTCAGCCGGAAGCGGGTCAGCAGCAGTAGCGCCAGCATCGCCAGCAAGAGCGTCGCCTGCACGACGTCGCCCAGGTAGCTCGGCACGCCCAGCGCGCGGCTCACCTCCTGCGCGCCGGTGAGAACCAGGCCGATGAACACAGCGGACAGTCCCACCCCGATCGGGTTCAAGCCGCCGAGCGTCGCGACGACGATGCCCGAGTAGCCGTAGCCGGGCGAGATGCTCTCGATCAAATGATAGTGAATACCGGCGACCTCGCCCGCGCCCGCGATGCCGGCGATGCCGCCGCTGACGAGCGCGGCGATCAGCGTCGTGCGAGCGACGTCGATGCCCATGAAACGCGCGGCGTCGCGACCCAGCCCCACGGCGCGCATGCGTAGGCCCAGCGCGGTGCGCCACAGCACCCAACCGAACGCGGCAGCCGCCACGACGCCGACCAACGCGCCCAGGTGCAGCCGCGAGCGAGCGAGCAGCACGGGGAAATGCGCGCTCGCTGCGATCTCCGGCGACTGCGGCCACTGGCTGATCGGGTCGCGCCACGGCCCGTTGAGCAGCGCGCCGGCGAAGAACACGATCACCGAGTTGAGCAGCAGCGTCGTCACGACTTCGTCGACGTTCAAGCGCGCCTTCAGCCAGGCCGGCGGCAGCGCCCACAGCATGCCGGCCGCGAAGCCGGCGATCAACATGAGCGGGACGGCCACCATTGCCGGCGCGCCGATCAACCGCGGGCCGAGCCACGCGGCCGCGATCGCGCCTGCGTACAGTTGCCCCTCCACGCCGATATTGAAGTAGCCGGCGACGAAGGCGAACGCAACCGCCACGCCGGCGAGCAGCAGCGGCGTCGACTTCACCAGGATTTCGATCGCCGTCGAACGGGCGGTGAATGGCTCGACCAGGAAGTAATAAAAGGCCTCGAGCGGGTTAGCCCGCGCCAGCAGCACGAGCACGGCGGTGAGAACGAACGTGACGAGCACCGCCAGGATCGGGATCAGCCCGCGCTGCCACGCGGGTGCTCCCCCCGCTTCGAGCCTAAACCTCAGCATTCTGCTTCGTTCTTTCTCTACCGACAGCAATCCACCAATTACCGATAACCGATTACTGACAACTGATTACTGACAACTGATTACTGATCACCGCCAACCGTCTACTGACTTCGCCCTGCCATCATCAGCCCTAGCCGCTCCGGGTCCGCTTCGCTCGCGCTCAACACGCCAGTCAGCCGCCCTTCGTAGATGACGGCGATGCGATCCGACAGCGCCAACACTTCGTCGAGGTCCTCGGAGATAAGCAGCACCGCCGCGCCGCGATCGCGCGCTTCCAGCAGCTTGCCGCGCACGTACTCGGTCGCGCCCACGTCCAGCCCGCGCGTCGGCTCCGCCGCGATCACGACGCGCGGGTTTCGCGAGAGGACGCGGGCCAGGATCAGCTTCTGCATGTTTCCGCCGGATAGCGTGCGCGCCCGGTCGCCTGGCGCAGCCTTGATGCCGTATTCGGAGATCAGCGCTTCGGCCGCCTGGCGCATTTTATTGCGGTCGAGCACCCTCACCCCCAACCCCTCTCCTGTCCGAACCCACGACGGGAGAAGGGAGATTCGGTGCGTGAACTCGCCCAGGTGCTCGAGCGCGAGGTTATCCGCGACCGTGAGGTCGGCCACGATGGCCGACAACCGATCCTCGGGAATGCGCCCCACCCCGCGCGCAGCCATCTCGGCCGGCGTGGCCCGCGTGATGTCGGCTGGTTCGTTCCCGACGAAGACGCGCCCCCGGCTGGGATGGCGCAAGCCGCACAGCACTTCGGTCAGCTCGCGCTGGCCGTTGCCCGCGACGCCGGCCACGCCGACGATCTCGCCCGCGCCCACCGCCAGCGTCAGGCCGCGCAGCGCCGGCAGGCGGCGATCGTCCAGCGCGTGCACATCCTCCAGGCGCAGCAGAGGCGCGCCGGCCGCAGCCTCGCCCTCACGCAAGACGCCGGCCATTTCGCGCCCGACCATCAGACGCGCCAGGCTCGCATGGCTGGCGTCACGTGTCGGCGTCTCTCCCACGACTCGCCCGTCGCGCAAGACCGTGACCCGGTCGCTGACGGCGAACACTTCGTCCAGCTTGTGGCTGATGAACACGACCGACAGGCCCTGCCCGACCAGCCGCCGGATCGCCGCGAACAGAGCTTCAGCCTCCTGCGGCGTCAACACCGCCGTCGGTTCGTCGAGGATCAATACCCGGCATTCGCGGTGCAGGGCTTTGAGGATTTCGACGCGCTGCTGCTCGCCTACCGACAGATGGCGCACCTGCACCGTCGCATCGATGCTCATTTGAAAGCGCGCCGCCGTGGCGCTCACCGAGGCCGCGGCGGCGCGCTCGTCGAAACGAAGGCCCGGTGTGTATCCGAGCGCGATGTTCTCCGCGACGGTGAAGGTGGGCACGAGCGAAAAATGCTGGCTCACCAGCCCGATGCCGTGAGCCAGCGCGTCGGCCGGCGAAGAGAAGCGCACGACTTGGCCGCGCACGCGGATTTCGCCCGCATCGGCCGTGTACAGGCCGTAGAGGATTTTCATCAGCGTCGACTTGCCGGCGCCGTTTTCGCCCAGCAGCGCGTGCACCTCGCCTTCGGATAGATCGAAGTCGATGCCGGCGTTGGCCGTCACCGGGCCGAAGCGCTTGGCGATGCCGCGCATCTCGACGACGTTCATGGTTCTCACAAAAGAAACCCGGTTTCCCGAAGGCCCCGAACGAAGTGAGGGGGTAGGAAACCGGGTTTCTCCAGCTTTGTTATTCGCCGGTCGGCGCGCTTTCGCTGATGTCGACGCGGAACAGGCCAGACTTGATCGCCTGCTCTTTGTCCTGCACGAGTTTGACCACGTCGGCGGGCAGCTTCTGGTCCCAGCCGTGCCAGGGCGCCAGCGACGCGCCGCCCTTCGCGTACATCGAGAAGTCCTTCAGGTCCTGGGCCGTGTAGGTGCCGCCAGCGACCTGCGCGATCACGTACTGCACGGTGGGGTTCATGTTCCACACCGGGCCGCTGACGACGGTGTCGGGCGCCAGGCTATTCTGATCGCTCATATTGCCGAAGGCCAGCAGATCGTTCTCTTGGGCAGCCTCGATCACGCCGAAGCGCTCGGCGTACAGCACGTCGGCCCCGGCGGCGACTTGAGCCAGCGCCGCTTCCTTGGCCGCGGCCGGGTCGAACCAGGAATTGATGAAGGAGACTTTCACCTTCACGTTCGGGTTCGCCTCCTTCGCGCCCTGAGTGAAGGCATTGATCAGGCGGTTGACCTCGGGCACAGGAAAGCCGCCGACCACGCCCACCGAATTGGACTTCGTCATCTTGCCTGCGATCAGGCCGACCAGGTAAGCCGGCTCGTGGATCCAGTTGTCGAACACGGACAGGTTCGGCTCCGACGGGCCGAGACCCGAGCCGAAGACGAAGGCGATCTCCGGAAACTCAGCGGCGACGCGGCGCACCGCCTCTTCGTTGCCGAAGGCGTCGCCGAAAATCATGTCCGGCTTATCCTGCTCGGCGACCTGGCGCAGCACTCTCTCCATGTCGCCCGCGTAGCCGATATTATCCTGCCACTTGTATTCGATCTGGCCCTTGCTCTGGGCTTCCTGCAAGGCCGAGTGGATCACGCCGTCCCACGGCTCTTCAATCGGCGTGGCGAAAGCGCCGAACACCTTCAGCACCTTCGGCCCGGCCGGCGTGGGCGTGACCTCTACGATCTTCTCCATGACCTCCGCGGGCTGCGTGACTACCACAGTCTCTCGTATGATCTCTGGAGTTGCGGCCGTCGTCTGGCAGGCGGAAAGGAAGACGGCCACGAGCAGCAGCGAAACGACGAGAACACGATGCTGAGCAGTCATTTTCTCCTCCTTGATTTTGTCATTCACCGATGTCTTCGGCCCACAATTCCGGATGGACCTGGACGAACGTCGCCAGCATGTCGATACATTCCTGCGAGTGGAGATCGATCACCTTGACGCCGTTCTCTTCCAGCCAGCGCATGCCGCCCTGGAAGTTGACCGACTCGCCGACGACGAGCGTGCCGATGTTGAACTGGCGGATCAGCCCGCTGCAATACCAGCACGGCGCGAGCGTGGTGACCATGATCTTGTCGCGGTAGCCGCGCTGTCGCCCGGCGTTGCGAAAGGCATCTGTCTCGCCGTGCATCGACGGGTCGTCCTGCTGCACGCGGCGATTGTGCCCGCGCCCCAGGATGCGGCCCTGCTGATCGGCCAGGCACGCGCCGATGGGGATGCCGCCTTCGGACAGACCGATCTTGGCTTCTTCGATCGCGACTTGAAGCAACTGAGTATAATCCATATTGGCTCCGGCTGAGGGGGATGCCCTATTATACGTGACAATTGGCGAGCACGACAAGTCAACCAGGCGCACGAAAAGCATGACCCATCTCAAAGGTGAAACGCGGGCGCGCTACGTGCAAGACATGTTCGCGCGCATCGCGTCGCGATACGACTTGATGAACCGCTTAATGACCGCCGGCCAGGACGTGCGGTGGCGGCGAGACGCGATCAGCCGCGCCGGGCTGCAACCTGGCGACCGGCTGCTCGACCTCGGCGCGGGCACGGGCGCTCTGGCGCGGGAAGCACGGCGGCAATGCCCGGACTGCTACCTGATCGCCGCCGACTTCAGCCTGGAGATGATGCACGTGGGTCGGGCGCGGACGGATAATGCAGTGACAAATTGGTGCGCCGCCGACGCGCTCCGTCTGCCATATTCCGATGAGACATTTGCCGCCGTCGTCTCGGGTTTTCTCATGCGAAACGTGATCGACATTCCGCTCGCACTGAGCGAGCAGCATCGGGTGCTGAAGCCTGGGGGGCGATGCGTCGTGCTTGATACTACCCGCCCCCCGCACAACCTGCTCTCGCCTTTCATCCGGTTCCATATGCGCCGCGTCATCCCCACGTTGGGCCGTCTGATCACCGGCGAGGCAGATGCCTACACGTACCTTCCCGACTCGACCGAGCAGTTTCTCACGGCGGAGGACCTGGCCACGCACATGGGCCTTGCCGGTTTTCACGACGTCGCCTTCGCGCGGCGAATGCTGGGCACTATCGCGGTTCACTGGGGATCGAAAGCGGTATAGCATAAGCGGTTGACCAGGCGCGCTCGCCCGATTATACTTATGCCCGCCTCTCACGAGGGCTTTGAAATCCTCGCAAGTTTGAGTCACACTCTTATGGCTAGGAAAGCTTTGAAGGAAGTCCGGCAACTGGCGTTTGACGAAATGTTTCGTGCCCCAACGGCAGGCGATGTTTTCGCCATTGACTTTGCTTTCCCTGAGGAATTTGCCGATCAATTGGCTCAGCAGGAAACCTTTAACAAGCATCTCTTTCGACCGAATACCTATCTTCATAAGTGGTGGGCGCGACGCTGTGGAACGACGTTCCGCGCTATCTTGAAGCAGTTTGTGCCTGATCCTGAGCGTCGCGATTTCTACGCGCCGGGCGGCCTGGAAGGCAAAACCGTTCTTGATCCGATGATGGGTGGAGGCACAACTCTGCACGAGGCAATTCGTCTGGGCGCGAAAGTGATCGGCGCCGATATCGATCCGATTCCGATTGGTCAGGCGCGAGCCTCGCTGACTCAGGCCCCACTCAGAGAGCTGCGCGAAGCTTTTGATGCGTTCTTTGCCGATCTCTATCGTCGGGTAGGCCACTATTTCCAAACCGAGTGCCCGGATTGCAAAGAGACCATTGATGCTCAGTATATCTTGCACGGTTTGCTTAAGCGCTGCGCCTGTGGGGAAGCTGTACAAATCGATCAGTACGAGCTACGCCAGGAGGAAGATAGAACGCTTCGCATTTCGCCACACACTTGGGGAATCACTGAAAATGAAGAGGCTACCAAAAGGAGGACCAGGAAAGGACTTCGCCTTATTAAGAAGGGTGAAGCTGTCTGTCCAGATTGTGGTCAGAAATTTCAAGAACTGCTCGACCGACCATTTTATGCCCGCTACGTCCCCATTGCGATTGTGGGCAAGTGCGAAGCGCACGGCATCTTCTTCCGCTCACCTGGCCCCGCCGACCTGAATCGCATTCAAGAAGCCGATCGACAGCGAGCCGCGCTCGATTTTGGTCCTGTGGAGCGCTTCGCAGTGAAAAATGGTCCGAAGTCGAGCGATCTGCTCTCAAAGAACGTTAAGTCTTACCTCGACGTCTTCTCTTCACGCCAACTGCTCTATTTACATCATTCGATTCAGCTTCTCAGCGGCTATCGAGGCGTAGCCAAGCTCAACCTGGCTTTGCTGGTTTCTACCTCGCTCGAATTCAACTCGATGTTGTGCGGTTACAAAGGATGGTTCAAGCGCCGGCCTGGGGCGATTCGGCATGTATTCGCGCTGCACGCTTACGCTTTCCAGTACACCGTAGCAGAGAACAACCCGGTCAACCACGAAAAATCCTCGGGTAATCTGCAGCTTCTTTTCCGTGACCGCATTGAACGTGGGCGCAAGTGGGCCGTTGCGCCGGTTGAACGGAAGATTGCGCGCAAGGGTGAGACACAAGTGATAAAGATTCCTGGCGAACTGGATGGAGGCATTGAGGCTCACGATCAAACGTCTTTGATGGCCACCCAACGCCAAGCTTTCTGGCTGATTCACGGTGATTCGCGCGACTTGCCTATAGATGACCATACCGTGGATTTCGTCGTCACCGATCCACCCTATTATCAACAGGTGCAAAACTCACATACAAACCGCACGCCCTGGACATCACCGCGATTGGCGACTCGCTGCCTGACCGGGTAGAATGCTTCATCCCCACTCAGGACAGAGCGATGCGAAAAGCCAAGGACAACGAAAATGTTCCCA
>DATEUJ010000184.1:0-27856 GCA_035283185.1 Anaerolineae bacterium
CCGGGGAGGGGGGCGACCGTCTTGGAGAGAGCCTCTCCGCGCAGCTCGGCGATGGCCTCCGCCACGATTTGTTGGATACGCGCCTCGTCGATGATGGCTGGCTCGACCATAATGAAACTCCAAACTTCAAACTTCAAACTTCAAATTCTTGAACCCGGCGAAGCGGAACAGGTCGACGATGCCGGATCGGCCGCGCACCGTGCGCGGGCCGAGCGGCTCGCACTCGACAAAATCCGAAACGCGGCGGTACGTCGTGTCGTTGAATACGATCTGGCCGTCCTCCGCGTCCGCTTCGACGCGCTGCGCCAGGTTCACGACGTCGCCGATAGCTGTGTAATTGACGATCTCGGCTGCGCCGATGTTGCCGACTATCGCGTCGCCAGTGCAGATTCCCACAGAACAAGGCAGCCGCACCCCCGGAGTTTGGAGTTTGGAGTTTGGAGTTTGGAGTTTGAACAGCGCGCCCTGCAGATCGGCGGCGGCGCGCACGGCGCGCAGCGCGTGATCCGCCTGCGGCAGCGGCGCGTTGAAGACGGCCATGACCGCATTCCCCATGAATTTGTCCAACGTGCCCTGGTATCGAAGAATCGATCGGGCCGCCACGCCAAGATGATTGTTGAGCACGTCGACGAGGCGCTCGGGCGGAATCGTCTCAGCCAGCGTGGCATATCCCCGAAAATCGGCGTGCAAAATGGTGACTGTCTGGCGAATGCCGCCCAATCGGGCCGCGTGCGGATCGGCCAGAAGTTTTTCCACAACCTGCGGCGCGACGTAGCGCTGGAACGTATCGAGGATGCGCTGCTGCGCCTCGCGCAGCGCGTCGGTCGAGCGCTTGTTGCGCATGCGCGCGGCAATGCGCGCCGCCAGCTCTTCAAAATCGTAGGGCTTCGTCAGGTAATCTTCCGCGCCCAGGCCCAGCCCGCGCACGCGATCGTCGATAGCGCCGGCGCCGGTCAGCATGAAGATCGGAATGTCGGCGGTAGCCGGATCGGACTTGAGCCGCTCGCACACCTGGAAGCCGTCGAGACCGGGCATGCGCACGTCCAGGAGCAGGAGATCGGGTCGCTCGACGCGCGCTTTGATGATGGCTTCCTCGCCATCGGCGGCCTGGATCACGGTATAGCCCTGCGCTCCCAGAAAGTCGATCAGCACGCGCGCTTCGTCGGGCGCATCTTCGGCGGCAAGAATCTTGGCCGTCATCACGGTCATTTCTCTGGGGCAGGGGCAAGCCCGGCCTCTACCACGCCGGCTTGCTCGCTGCCTGCGCCCGTGCTTGCCCCCCGCCCAGCGGGGCGCCCCCCGCTCCCTTCGGTCGGGGACTTCGCAGCGGGGTCGGCGCCGGCTGGCGAGCGCCATATCGGCAGGCTGACACGGAAGGTGGAGCCATGGCCGACTTGACTGGTCACCCATACGCGGCCGCCGTGCTGGTCGACGATGGATTTGACGAGCGCCAGACCCAGCCCCGTGCCGGTCGGGTCGATCGTGGACGATCCGGCGACGCGGAAGAATCGCTCGAAGATGCGGGCCTGCGCTTCCTGCGGGATTCCCCGTCCCGTGTCGCTCACTTCCAGCAAGATATGATCGTTTTCCCGTCGCAGCGCCAGCGCAATCTGGCCGCCGGCAGGCGTGTATTTGATGGCATTACTGACCAGGTTGGCGACGACCTGGTACAGTCGCTGTGAATCGCCCCACACCGGCGGCAGGCGCTCCGGCACATGAGCTTCGAGCGTCTGCTGCTTGGATTGCGCCAGCATGCGCGTCTCGGTGACGACTGCCCGGGCGATCGCGACCACGTCGCACTCGCGCAAGTTCAGCCCGACGCGCCTCTCGACGCGCTCTAGGTCGAGCAAATCCGAAATCAGCGCCTCCATGCGGCGCACGCCGATGAGGGCGAGGTCGAGCACTTCGCGCTGGGTGTCCGTCCAGTTGGCCGTGTTCTGGCGCAGCATGTCTAGCGCGCCGAGCGTCAAATTGACCGGGTTGCGCAGGTCGTGCGAGGCGGTGAGGATCATGTCGCTTTTCATGCGCTCGGTTTCCTTGAAGTGCGTGACGTCTTGCATCACCGCGACCCAGCCCATCACTTGCGCGCTTTCGTCGGCAATCGGCGAGAGGTTGCAGAACAGGACGGACTCGTCGGCCAGGGGCACCTCGAATCCGATGCGCTCGCGCATTCCGGTGCGCACGGCCTGCTCGACGGCGCGATTCAGCGCGACATTCGTCGTGGCTTTTGCCAAAGGATGGCCGACGGCTTCCTGGGCGTCAAAGCCGAAGGCGCGCTGCGCCGCCTCGTTAGCCAGCGTCAGGCGCCCCTGGCGATCCAGGCTGAGCACGACCTCGCCGCTGCTGCTGATGACGGCTGTGAATTGCTCCTGATCGGCGCGCACACGGCTGAACAGGCGCGCGCCGGTGGCGCCCTGGGCCAGCTCGGAGGCGATGAGATGAAGCGTATCGAGCGTGCCGGCGTCGAGCGCCTTATCGCCGCCGGTGGCGGCCTGCAGCACCCCGACGACGCTATCGCCGGCGATCATCGGCAGCGCCGCCACAGACGCGATACCGAACCGGCGAAGCTGCTCGAGCGCCGGCTTCGTGAGCAGATCGCGCTCGACATCCGGCACGACGACCGTCCGGCGTTCCAGCGCGGCGCGCGCGGCCAGGCCCGGCTGGCCGGGGCGGATCGACTGTTGAGGGGCCAGGACGGCGTCGTCCTGCGGGAACCGATAGTGAACTACGACGTGCAGGTGGCTGCCCGCCGGGCTGGCGAGCAGAATCGAGCCGGCTTTAAGCCCGAGGAGGGACATCGCGCGCTGAAGCGCGTCGGCCAGCATGCGGTGCAGATCGAAGCGCGCGTCCAGGATAGCCTGGGCGACGCTGCTGACCGCAGCCGTGCGATCGTTGACGCCCTGCAGCAAGTTGAGCATCTCGTGGCTGCGCTCGAAGAGCCTGGCGTGCGCGATAGCCATCGCCGCGTGCGGGGCCATCAGCTCTAGCAGCTCGACGTCCGGCTGCGCGAGCGGGCTGCCGGGGAATCCGACTTCGAGCACGCCCAGCACGCCGCCGCCGTAAGTCAGGGGCACGGCGACCAGACTGCTGACGCTGCGCCTCGGCCCAAACCGGTCGAGCACCCCCACCCCGGACCCCTCCCCCGTAAGCGGGGGAGGGGAGACGGCGTCGATCTGGATCGTTGTGCCGGAGTCGGCAGCCTGCGCGGCCGGCCCCTCGCCAAACGTGAGCATTTCGCCCGCGTCCTGACCGGCGTGCACCGCCGGCACATGGCTGCCGACGACTCGTTCCAGCAGGTCGACGCTGCTGTTCATCAGGTAGATCAGAACAGACGGTTCTCGCGGAGCGAGCATCCGCGCGCAGCGATCCACAATCTCGGCCAGGACGTGCTCGAGGTCGAGCGAAGCCGAGATTGCCAGCGACGCCTCGCGCACCAGGCGCAACTGCGCCTCGCGCTGCCTGAGCGCCGCGTGAGCGTCGATCGAGGGTGGTGTGTCGGTTGTGCCAAGTGCCATGTGCCCAGTGCCATGTGCCAGCGGTACTTCAGCTCGCCGCTTGTTTTGAAGTTTGAACTTTGGATTTTGGAGTTTGGATGACTATTCCTTGCGGTACTTCACCTCGCCACCCACTTCCCACGTGTCGACGATAGCCATGATGACGGCGTCGCACGGCCGGCGGTCGGTCAGCACCGTCTGCCGCGCCGAAGAGCCGGTGGCGATCATGACGACCTCTCCGACGCCGGCCCCTACGGCGTCCACCGCGACCACTGCGCTGGCAATCTCCTGGCCGTCCGGGTTGATCGGCCGGACGATCAGGAACTTCATGCCCTCCATTTTCTCGTCTTTGCGCGTGGCGACGAGCGTCCCAGTTACACGAGCGAGTTGCATCAGCCGCCCCTTCGAGGCTCAGGGCAAGCCCTGCATTTCTTGCTTGGCCTCGGCTTCGCGACCCAGCGGCAGCACCAGATCGACGTTGAGGTGCGGGCGCGGGATGACGTGGACGGACACGACTTCGCCGACCTTTTCGGCGTTGCGCACGCCGGCTTCGACGGCGGCCTTCACCGCCGCCACGTCGCCGCGCACGATCGCCGTCACGAAGCCGCCGCCGGTCTTCTCGTAGCCCACCAGCTCGACCTTGGCTGCCTTGACCATCGCATCGGACGCCTCGACCATCGCCGCGAAGCTCTTGCACTCGATCATGCCCAATGCTTCAGCCATTCGATTCCCTCCTCGTGTGAGTGATCATAGTCAGTGATCAGTGGTCAGTGATCAGTGGTCAGTGAACAGTGAGCAGTACAAGCACTGATTACTGATAACTGATAACTGATTACTGATAACTGATTACTGATAACTAATTACTGATGACTACCCCTTACTCTTTACGACCTGCCGCCTCTTTGCCCCGGATGCCCTCGACCGCGTCGACCGCCGCCTGGTAGCCGGCCATGATGTCCCGCTCTTCACCGCCCAGGTACACGCGGCCAAACGAGCCGAAGGCGCGCACTTCCAGGATGTTGATCTCAGCGCGCTTCTCGGCTTCGTTCGCGGCGATCGCCGCGTAGGCCGCCGGCTCCACTTCCAGGACGTACAGCGTGTGGCCGGCCAGCAGCATGTGCCCGTGGCGCATGCGGTTGACTAATTGCGTGTGATGCGGATCGACGTTTCGAATCACCTGGCTGGACAGGATGCGCGGCTTCCAGCGGTCCTCTTCGGTGAGATCGAGCGCCTCTAGAATCGCCGCGCCGGCCGCACGCACTTCGGCCTGCGACTCGGAGTGTACTTCGAGCAGCCCATACAGCCGCTCGATGATTTGCATGCCGGGCCGCACGCGGGTGGCCTTGAGCGCCACGTCGGTGATGCGATTGATCTCGATGCCGGGCGCGATTTCGATCCAAAGCGAGGCGTCGCCGGGCAGCGGCAGGAACCCCTGCGCGACGGTGCCTAGAAAGGCGGCGTGCTGGGGCTGCAGCGAGTCCAGGAAGACGTACGATCTCAAATCGGGCAAGGTCAGGCTCTCCCTTTAGTCGGGTAGTCGTTAGTCGGGTAGTCCTTAGTCAGGTAGTCAGGTAGTCGGGTAGTCGGGTGGTCGTTAGTCAGGCAGTGGACTACGTGACTATGTGACCACGTGACCATATGACTACGTGACTACGTGACTACTGGCCTCTTGCAGGATCTTGACGCTGGCGCTGGCGCCGATGCGCGTCGCGCCGGCTTCGATCATCTGCTGCGCGTCGGCGTAGGTGCGAATGCCTCCCGCCGCCTTCACGCCGATGCTCGGGCCTGCGGCGCGCCGGATGAGCGCCACGTCGTGGACCGTCGCCCCGCCCGACGAAAAACCGGTCGAGGTCTTCACGAAGTCGGCGCCCGCTTCCTTGCACAGCTTGCTGGCGATCACTTTCTCTTCGTCGGTAAGCAGCGCCGCTTCGATGATCACCTTGACGATCGCGCCGCCCGCGTGAGCCGTGGCGACCACAGTCGCGACATCGCGCGCCGCCAGCGCGTAATCCTTGCTCTTCAGCGCGCCGATATTGATCACCATGTCGATCTCGGTCGCGCCGTCGTCGATCGCCTGCCTCGTCTCGTAGGCTTTGACCTCGGTCGGCGTGGCGCCCAGCGGGAACCCCACTACGGTGCACACGCGCACGGCGCTGCCCTTCAACAACTGCGCGCACAATTTGACGTGCGTGGGATTGACGCACACGGCGGCGAAGTTGTATTTGCGCGCTTCATGGCACAACTGGGCGATTTGCGCCTCGGTCGCATCCGGTTTGAGCAGGGTGTGATCGATCAGGGCGGCGATACCGGCGTCGGAGGGCACCACCCCCAGGCCGGAGGTGATGCGCGCCGCGCCCGCCGCCACGACCTTGCGGACGCGATCCGCGCAGTCGCGCGAGCATTCGCCGCCCTTGCACTGGCATACGTCGGACAATGAGCCGGCGGCTTTGGCCTGCTGCTCGCTCAGCGACAG
Organism: Anaerolineae bacterium; assembly: GCA_035283185.1. Classification (GTDB taxonomy): domain Bacteria; phylum Chloroflexota; class Anaerolineae; order Fen-1058; family Fen-1058; genus DASSFZ01. Next base: position 5,968 of record DATEUJ010000184.1, read on the forward strand.
CAAGACTTCGCGCGTGATCTGTTCGACGAGTCTTTCGACAGTGGCCGTATCGACTTGCATGTCTTCGCAAAACCGGATCGCAGGCTTCAGCCTGCCTTTTACGCTTCAAACACGACGTCGGTCTTAAACGAGAGGCCGCTCAACACTTCTGACTTCACTGAATCGCCCACGCCGAATAGGCCCAGCCGTTCGAACTTGCCCCCGCGCAACACCAGTACCTCGATGGTACCTGCCTCCGGGCTCACCAGCCAGTATTCGCGCACGGCGAAGCGCGCGTACAGATCGCGCTTCTGGGTTCTGTCGAGATAGGCCGTACCAGGCGAGAGGAATTCGACCACCAGATCGGGCGCGCCCTGCACGTTGGCATCGGTAATGATGTTCAGCCGCTCTTTAGAGATGAAGAGCAGATCGGGTTGAACGACATTGTCGTCGGATAGTACGACATCGAAAGGAGCAATATACACCTTGCCCAGCGCGGCAGTACGGACGTGGTCACGAATCAGTGAAGCCAGGTTCAGAAGAGAGCGCTGATGAGGTTCATTCGGCGCAGGTGTCATGACAAGTTCTCCGTAGATCACCTGATAGCGATGCCCATCGTCCGGCATTGCCGCGTAATCGGCGTAGGTCACGCCGTGCGTCTTCACTCGAGGTACGGCTTGAACGGCCATGTCTTCCCACTCACCTACTGGACTTTGGCAAATTGCCGGAGTGCGGCCCTTCGGCAGGCTCAGGGCAGGCTCTTCAGGCCGCCCCATCTTCGGCCTCCGCAGGCTGAAGCCTGCACTCCAGACGCCAAATGTGGTCGTTGCCAAACACCAGTCACTTAGAGAACCGTTTTTCAATGGCGGCGATCTTGTCCACGCGACGAGCGTGGCGGCCACCGCCGAAATCGGTCTCCAGCCAGGTCTTGGCGATCTGCCTGGCAAGCGTGGCGCCGATCAAGCCGGCGCCCAGCGTCAGCACGTTCGCATCGTTGTGCTCGCGGCTGTTCACCGCAGTCGCCTGATCATAGCACATTGCGGCGCGCACGCCCGGCACCTTGTTCGCCGCCATGCACGACCCGATGCCGGCCCCGTCGACGACGATGCCGCGCCAGGCGCGCCCACTCGACACCAGCTCGGCGACAGCCAGGGCGTAATCGGGGTAATCGACCGGGTCGCTCGAGTGGGCGCCGCAATCGACCGAAGTATAACCCATTTCTTCAAGAAAAGCCTTGAGCGTCTCTTTGAGCGCGAAACCGCCGTGATCGGCCCCGATCGCCACTGTGCGGCGCTCCGGCGCGGTCGCCCCCCTCCGCTGCGCTACGAGGGCAGGCGGACGGGCAACCACCTGTCTCCCCGGCGAGGGGTTTTCGACGAGTGTGATATTGCGCTCGAGGGCAATCTGCCGCGCCAGCGGCGTGACGAGCGCGCCGGGTGGCACGCTGATCCGCCCGCCGCGCTCGACGCCGGCGACGGCCTGCTCGGTGATCAGCGTCGAGGCGCTCGTGGAAGGCGCGTCGCGGCCGGATGGGCGATCGCCCAAGCCCAGCGTGCGATGCAGCACCCGCCGCACGACGTCGCGGATGTGTGCTTCTTGCGTCGACACATACCCTCCCGTGCGCCCCCGCGCCTAACACGCCGGGCTAACCGCAATACTGTTTAGTGAATCGCCGTCAACAGCAGCGTGTCGACGGCCTCACGCAGCCAGCGCGCCCGCCGTGCGGGCAGCGCAGACTCCGGCGAAGACGACTCGGCTGGCTGGATAGGTGCTCCGAGCGGCGTTTCCAACATGGTCCATAACCCACGGCCTGGCGCACGCCCACGGGCTGGGAGATCGCCGGGCGGCGATCGACGCGCTCGCGCCAACCGGAGACGCCAGGGGACTATGGCGCGTTGGCGGCCGCATACGTATGGTGGGGAACGATCGCCCAGTCCGTCGGCGGCCAGTACACGATCCAGGCGCGGCCGACAACGTTGCTTAGGTGGATCGGCCCGAAGCTGCGCGAGTCGCTGGAGTTGCCCCGGTTGTCGCCCAGCACGAAATACTCGTCTTCGCCCAACTGGCGTTGGGGGTACGTCACGTTGGAGGGCGTCAGGTAAGGCTCGTCCAGCGGCCGGCCGTCGACGAGGACGGTCCCATTGGAGACCTCGATCGTCTCGCCGGGCAAGCCGATGACACGCTTGATGTAGTCCTTAGGCTGGCCCTCGAGGTAGAACACAACCACGTCGCCGCGCTGTGGCTTGCCGAATAGATACGTCACCTTGTCGACGATCACGTATTCGTCGTTGTGCAGGTTCGGCTCCATGCTCGAGCCGTCGATCTTGAAGCGGCCCGTCGCGGCATTGACCAGGAGAAAGATGATGGCCGTCAGCAGGGCCGTCTCGACGATTTCGCGCACCACATGCGGGCGGCGCGCGCGCGCCTGAACCGGGGGTTGTTCGGCAGACGAATCCGCCGGTGGCGCCGGCGTTTCAACAGGGAATTCCAACGGTTACTCCTATTCGTGCGTTCCGAAAGATTATACTCCATCTCATAAGGCCGGGCAACACATGCTTGACCGTACTTTCAGGCTATGCCATAATCCTCTGCAGGAGGACAGGCTATGACGCTCCGCACCATTCTGATGGTCTCCGCCGACGCCGAGTCGACTGTGCTGCTCCACGACCATTTCCGCCAGGCCGGTTACGACCTGCGCTTCGCGCAGAGCGCCGCCGAAGCGCTGGAAATCTCCCGGCGCGACCTGCCGGAGGCGATCGTCCTGGACAGTGAAGTGCCCGGGCTGGACGTGACGGCCGTCGCCAACGGTCTGCGAGCGACGCCGCGCACCCGGCACATTCACCTCACCTTGATCGCGCCTCAGACGGGGCGCGACGTGCGGCTGTCGGCCCTGGCAGCGGGCGTCGACGAGTTCGTCGTCAAGCCCATCGACGTCGAGGAGCTCGAGCTGCGCATTCGCAACGCGCTGCGCCGCGCCGCGTATCAGAACCTGGTCAACCCCATCACCGGCCTGCCGGGGCCATACCTGATCGAAGAGCGGCTGCGCGAGCTGCTCAAGGCCGAGTCGGCGTGGGCGCTGATGCGGCTGAGCCTGCGCGGCTTCAAGCCCTTCACCGACGTCTACGGCTTTCTCGCCGGCGAAGAGGTGCTGCGCTTCTCGGGCCGCTTGTTCGGCGAAGTGATGGACGCCTACGGCTCTGCCGAGGACTTCCTGGGTCACTCCGGCGACGACAACTTCGTGATGATCACGTCGCTGAGCGCGCTGTCCGATCTGCGCGGCGAGCTGCGCCGCCGCTTCGACGAAGGCATCAAGACGCACTACTCGTTCCGCGAGCGAGAGCAGGGTCACATTGTCTTGCGCGGCAGCGACGGGAGCGAGACGCGCGTGTCACTCATGACACTCGTCGTGCGCACGACGACCTCCGAGGACGGGCCGTTTACGGATATTCGGGAGCTGGCGGTGTTTTGAGGCGCGTGGGTGTATGGGGGTATGGGAGTTCCACTGCCCGGAAGTTCAAACTCGAACGAGTTGTTATGCATCAATGCTCGTTTCCTGTTGTATAATAGCGATTGCCTCATGCTCGCTTAGCGGCGCTGGCTTCGGCTAACGCGGCAAGATTGCATGAGCTGTGTACCGGTCATTGGAGGAGGCTTACCATGCACACGCCGTCGCCCCACCCACTTGTTTCCGCCCTGAACCGTCCGCTTTCGCTGTTCCTCGCGTTCATGCTCGTGCTTACGACGCTGCTGTTGGCGCGTCCGGTCTTCCAGCCTTCATCGGTCGAGTCGAGCACGGCCTCGATTCTGGAAACATACGGCCAACTGCCCCTGAGCTTTGAAGCCAACCAGGGTCAGACCGACGACCAGGTCAAATTCCTGTCCCGCGGCAGCGGCTACAGCCTGTTCCTGACCCCTGCTGAGGCGGTGCTGGCATTGCGCAAGTCGGCTGCATCTGAGCTCCCAAACAAGGTAGACCTGGCGTCAATATCCGCCGACATGGAGGACACTCAAGCTGTCGAGTACACCGCGCTGCTGATGCAGCTCGTCGGCGCTAACCCTGAGCCTCAGGTGGCTGGACTGGCGGAACTGCCCGGCAAGGTCAACTACTTCATCGGCGACGATCCGCAGAAGTGGCAGACCAACATTCCTACTTTCGCCAGAGTCAAATACGAGGAAGTGTATCCTGGGGTGGACCTGGTCTACTACGGCAACCAGGGACAACTGGAATACGACTTTGTCGTCGCCCCTGGCGCTGACCCCAAGAGTATTGCACTTGGCTACGATGGGGTTGACAAAATTGAAGTGGATACCCAAGGCAATCTGGCCCTGTATATCGGCAGTGAACAAGTCCGAATGCGCAAGCCCCTTGTCTATCAGGAGATAGACGGGACCAAGCGCGACATCCCCGGTGGCTACTTACTTGCAGACAACAACCACGTCAGCTTTCAAGTAGGTGCATATGATAATAACCGACCACTTATTATCGATCCAGTGCTGGTTTACTCCACATATCTTGACAGTGGAGAAGGGTACATTGAGGACATTACCGTCGATGCAGTGGGCAATGCTTACGTAACGGGTTTCACTTATTCGACCGACTTCCCCACCACGCCGGGGGCCTTACAGCCGACCTGCATTACGTTATCAGGCTTCTGCACCAAAGCCTACGTGACGAAGTTGAATCCCGACGGTTCCGCCCTGGTCTACTCCACCTACCTCGGTGGTAGCGGCAACGATCTCGGCTTTGGCATTGACGTGGACGCTGCCGGCAGCGCCTACGTGACAGGATCTACCGGTTCGACCGACTTCCCCACCACGCCGGGGGCCTTCCAGCCGACCTGCTATGCCTCCGTTGGCTTAGGCTGCGGCAACGCCTTCGTGGTGAAGTTGAATCCCGACGGCTCTGCGCTCGTCTATTCCACCTACCTCGGCGGCGTTCGTAATGAGGGCGGAAGCGCCATCGCCGTTGATGCCTCCGGCAGCGCCTACGTGACAGGCTTCACCGGTTCGACCGACTTCCCGACCGTGAATCCCCTGCCGCAGTCGGCTTGTACCGAGGAAGACGTCCGCGTGTTCGTGGCGAAGCTGAATGCCGCCGGCTCCGCACTTATCTACTCCACCTGCCTTGGTGGAACCTACAGCTCGATCTCGATGACCCCCATCAACATCGCCGTGGACGCCGACGGCAACGCCTACGTGACGGGCGTAACCGCGTCGACCGACTTCCCGACCGTAAATGCCTTTCAGCCGGCTTACGCCGGCGGTGAACAAGATGCCTACGTGGCGAAGTTCAGTCCAACCGGCTCGCTCGTCTACTCGACCTACCTCGGCGGCAGCGACGATGAGGAAGGAGAGTTCAACATCGCCGTGGACGCCGCCGGTAACGCCTACGTGACGGGTGTGACCGAATCGACCGACTTCCCGACCGTGAATCCCCTGCAGCCGGCTATCGGCAGCTTCAAGGATGCCGTCGTGGTGAAATTCAATGCCGCCGGCTCCGCGCTTGTCTACTCCACCTTCCTCGGCGGCAGCTGGCTTGATTATGGCTTCGACATAGCCGTGGACGCCGCTGGCAGCGCCTATGTGACGGGTGTGACCCAGTCGACCGACTTCCCAACCGTAAATCCCTTTCAGCCGGCTTTCGGTGGCCAGCTCCTTTACGGTTACGATGCCTTCGTGGCAAAGTTGAATCCTGAAGGTTCCGCGCTCGTCTACTCTACCTACCTCGGCGGCAGCCGGGACGATTTCGGCGTTGGCATTGACGTGGACGCCGCCGGCAACGCCTACGTAACGGGTATGACCAGTTCGACTGACTTCCCGACTGCAAATCCCTTATACGCCTCCGGCAACGGCTTTGTGGCGAAGCTCTCCAATACCCCGTCGGGGAGCAACGTGACTGTATCACCCGGCAGCGGGACGATGGTGACCTTCGTTAGCGTCTCCTCCCCCGGTGAGACCACAGTGACCACTAGTAGTAGCGGCCCGATCCCTCCGGCCGGATTCAGCCTCGGAGACCCGCCGACCTATTACGATTTCAGCACGACGGCAACATACGACCCACCCGTGACGATCTGTATCACATACGATCCCGCTCAGTACAGCGATCCGAACGGTCTTCGTCTCCTTCATTATGAGAACAACGCCTGGGTGGATGTCACGACCTCGAATGACACAACTAACAATGTTATCTGCGGCCAAGTTAGCAACCTCTCCCCGTTTGCTGTCGTCGAGAGGGTAAACCGACCTCCGTCAGCTAATGCTGGTGGGCCGTACACCGTGGATGAGGGTGACTCTGCCGTGGTTGCAGCTTCCGGCAGCGACCCTGAGGGCGGAGCGCTCACCTTCGCCTGGGATCTCGACAGCAATGGAACCTTCGAGACACCAAGCCAGAGCGTGACCTTCTCCGCAGCCGGGCTTGATGGATCGAGCAGCCACACGATCGCGGTGCAGGCCGCTGACAGCGGTGGCCTCTCGGCCACGGACCAGGCGACGGTCAACGTGCTGAACGTTGCGCCGACGGTGGGGGCGATCACTGCGCCGGTGAGCCCGGCTCAGGTCAATACGACTATCAACACCAGCGCCAGCTTCATAGATCCAGGCACGCTCGACACCCACACCGCAGTCTGGGAGTGGGGCGACAACAGCACTTCGCCTGGCACGGTCAATGAAACGAATGGCTCTGGCACGGCAACCGGGAGCCACACCTACACTACGCCAGGTGTCTATACGGTCAAGGTAACCGTGACAGACGACGATGGCGACTCAGGTGAGTCCATCTTCCAGTTCGTCGTCGTCTTCGACCCGGAGGGCGGCTTCGTCACCGGTGGCGGCTGGATCAATTCGCCCGCAGGTGCATATATGGCCGATCCGACACTCACGGGGCGGGCCAACTTCGGGTTCGTCTCGAAATACAAGAAGGGGGCAACAGTCCCGACCGGGGTTACCGAATTCCAGTTCCAGCTCGCCGACCTGAACTTCCACTCTGACACCTACGACTGGCTGGTTGTCGCCGGGGTCCGGGCCCAGCACAAGGGCATCGGCACGATCAACGGTAGCGGGGAATACAAGTTCCTGCTCACGGCGATCGACGCCGACATAAACACTAGAGACAGTATCACCGTGGACCGCTTCCGCATCAAGATCTGGTGGGAGGATGTCGACGGCACCGAACACGTCGTCTACGACAATGGGCTTGGCGCAGAGGACTTCGACGAAATTGATCCGACCACCGGCACGACCGAAATCGGTGGCGGTTCGATCGTGATTCACAAAGGTAGCTAATGAACTGTCGCGGACGCGCTTCTGCAAACCGGGACGTTCTCTCGTGAATAGTCAGCACAACGAAGCCCTGATTCATTCAGGGCTTCTCGTTTAGGTCAGACCGCATCCGGCGTCATTCCCGGCTCCGGCTGAGGGGCCTGAAGTTCAACCGCATCGGCGTGCCAAGGAAACTGCACAACTTACGAATTTGATTTTCCAGCTAGCGCTCGTACGAGAAGTGCACCAGGTTCGTGTCGTTGACGTGAAAGAGGAACGTCGGCGGATCGGCGCGAAGGCACGACAACGAATTCGGGATAAAGCGAATTCGTTACTTCCCCAATTCGTTGTCGTGCGCCTCGCAGCGCCAGCGGCAGCACCTCATCTGTGTGGCCGGCCAGTCCGGTGAGATAAAATGAGCGCAGGGCAGAACGAGGAGGTATACGAAATGCAAAAAATGTTCGCTGCCATTCTGCCGATTGCGATCGCCATTCTGGCGGTCGCACTGCTCCTGGCGCCGGCGTCGCACGCCGGTCCGCTCACGCCTCAAGTCGCAACGTCTATCGACGCACTCAATGCCGAGCTCGTCGGCCAGATCGGGGGAGCCACGTATGCCGTGGCCGTGAGTGGCACGACGGCGTACGTGGGCGCTGGGGCACGCCTGGTTATCCTGAACGTCGCGAATCCATCCAACCCGGTCGTGATCGGGCAGACAGATCTCCTGGCCGGTACTGTAGAAGACCTGGTCGTGAAGTCTTCGCGCGCATACATCGCCACCGGGAGCGACGGACTGCGCATCGTCGACGTCACGAACCCGGCAGCGCCTGCCGAGATCGGCTTCTACGACACTGCGGGGTATGCCTACGGCGTGGCCGTATCAGGGACTTTCGCCTACCTCGCCGATTCAAACCAGGGCTTGCGCATCGTGGACGTTTCCTCTCCCTCATTGCCCACCGAGGTCGGCTTCTATGACACACCCGGCTTTGCGCTGGGAGTCGCGGTGGCGGGCCACTATGCTTACGTGGCCGACAGTTTCGGCAGCGGCCTGCGCATCATCAATGTGTCCAACCCGGCGTCCCCCACCCAGGCCGGTTTCTTCGTCACGCCGGATTACGCGACCGGCGTCGCCGTGTCGGGCAACTACGCCTACGTCGCCGATTGGCACAGCGGCCTGCGCATCATCGACGTGACGAATCCGGCCTCCCCGTTCCAGGCCGGCGTCTACGATCCGCCGGGCGATTCCGGCGACGTGGCGCTGGTGGGGAATTACGCCTACCTGACCGCCGGATTCGATGGGCTGCATATCGTCAACATCGCAAACCCGGCCGGCCCCTTTCAGGCCGGCTACTACAACACGCCGGGGCTGGCGAGGGGCGTCGCTTTTGCTGGCGCTCACGCCTACGTCGCCGACGAGGGTGGTCTGCGTGCCATCGACGTCTCTAACCTGTCAGCCCCAAACCAAGTCGGCTTCTACAACACGATGGGGGCTGCCGAGGGTGTCGACGTGGGAACGAACTACGCCTACATCGCCGCTCGATTCAGCGGACTGCGAACCATCAATGTCGCTCAGCCGTACAATCCTATCCAGACCGACTTCAACGACACGCAAGGGACGGCCTCCGATGTGACAGTCGCCGGGAGTTACGCCTATGTCTCAAATGGTTCCGGCGTGCGCATCTTCGACATTGCCAACCCGATCGCTCCGAGTCAGGTCAGCTTCTACGACACGCCGGGATTCGCCAACCGGGTAGCTGTGACGGGGAACTACGTTTACGTGGCCGACGGGGGCAGCGGCCTGACCATAGTGAATGTGGCGAATCCGGCGGCCCCGGCATTGGCCGGCACCCGCGACACGCCAGGCTCTGCCCAGGGTATAGCCGTGGCAGGGAACCATGCCTACGTTGCAGACGGGGCCAGCGGCCTGCGCGTCATCTCCATTGTTAATCCGGCGGCGCCTGTCGAAGTTGGTTTTGTCGACACGCCGGGGTTTGCCCTGGATGTCGCGGCAGCGGGAAACTACGCTTACGTCTCAGACGGCGCCAGTGGCCTGCGCATCTTCGATGTCTCGAACCCGCTGTCGCCAACGCAGGCTGGATTCTTCGACACGCCTGGGGCTGCCTACGGCGTGGCCGTTTCGGGAACGCACGCTTACGTGGCCGATTCTGGAGGAGGCTTGCGCATCTTCAACGTGGCGGATCCGATGATCCCGGTCGAGGTCGCTTTTTACGACACGCCGGGGCAGGCCGTCGAGGTGACACTGGCCGGCGGCCTGGCCTACGTTGCCGACGGCGCGGGCGGCCTGTTCATCCTCTATTTCGCGCCTTCGACTGTAGCGGCGATTCCCACCGGCGGCGGCTCATTGACGTCCGCGGTCGACAGCACGACCTACACTTTCCCGTCTGGCGCGTTCACCGATACGGTGAATATTACACACACGCCTCGCTTCCCCGGCAACGTGCCCGCTCCGGGTGGCAGCCTGGTCGGCATCGGTCACACCTTCGACATCACCGCGGTGTACAGCAGTACCGGTCAACCGGCCCAGCCCATGCAACCCTACACCCTCACTGTGCAATACACCGACGCCGAAAGAGGCCCGGCCATCGAGAGCACGCTGGCGTTGTACTACTGGGATGGCAGCCAGTGGGCGAAGGAAACGAGCAGCTTGGTAGACCCCGTGGGCAACAGCATTACTGCCAGACCGAATCACTTTTCCACGTGGGCCGTGCTGGGCGAGACGCGGCGGGTATTTCTGCCGACTGTCTTGAAGAACTACTAATCGAGTCGCCGACAGTAGCGCACGCGCCGGGCGCGGAAAGCCTGCATCTTCTTGAACATGCTGCGTTTCACTCAATCGCCTGTCGCCCCAAAGGACATATGAGAGGAGAGTTGACCATGCGTAAGCAAACCGTCTTCACAGTGCTGGCTCTATTGTTGGCCTTGAGCGGGTTGTCGCTATTGTCAGCGATTCTCGCTCAACCGGCGCGGGCTGCATTGCCCTCCCTTGCTGCGGCCAAGGAGCAGGTCGTGACTGACAATCCATCCGGGATTGCTGCCCAGTCTGTCTTCACGTCGGCCTGGACGACGGAGCGCGTGAATCCCCAGAAAACCTTCACGTTGATGACCGATCGGAGCCTGACATTAGACGGCTCAGGCAACCCACACATCGCCTACGGGCAGGACCATCTATACTATGCCTGGTACGATGGCGCTGTCTGGCATTACGAAACCGTCGATTCCACCTGGGGAGTCGGCAAGTATGCCTCGCTCCAGCTCGACAGCGCTGGCCGTCCTCACATCGCCTACTATGATGAGACGAGAGGCGACCTGAAATATACTTATTGGAACGGCAGCGCCTGGATCATCCAGTCAGTAGACAGCAGCGGGAGCGTAGGCTCAAGTAGTTCGCTGGCACTGGATTCAAGCAACTCCCCGCACATCAGTTACTACGATGCCACGAATGGCGATCTGAAGTACGCCCGTTGGACGGGCAGCACCTGGAGCATTCAAACAGTGGATAGCGCGGGGAATGTCGGACAGGGTGCTTCACTGGCGCTGGATTCCAGCGGCAATCCGCACATCAGCTATAAAGACACGACTAACAGCGCTCTCAAGTACGCGGCGTACTCGGGCGCTGCCTGGACGGTCAGCACATTGGTTACCGGCAGTGTGAGCCATGCGAACACCTCTCTAGCCCTGGATTCTGGCAACCAGCCTCACATTGGCTACCGTGACAGCATTTCGGGGACTTTGAGATACATTCGCTGGGCAGGCAGCACCTGGATCAGCCAAACGGTGGATTCCACTGGCGCAGGTATCTTGGACAACAACATTTCGCTGATGCTGGATGGAAGTAATCGCCCTCACATCAGCTACCTCAGCGATGTGCCTCCCATTGGCGTGGCGAAATATGCCTGGTTGAGCGACACCATCTGGATGAGCGCGACGGTGGAGACCAATCTGGGGCAATTTGGAGGATTCACCTCGGCGGATCTGGATGCGAGCAATAATCCTCACATAACTTACTTCGACCAGAGAAACAACCACCTGAAATACGCAAGGTATAACGGCGCCACCTGGAACACCACCATCGTCGACCGCGGCGCCGCGGTCGGCAACGCGACCTCGTTGGCCGTGAGCAGCGGTGGCATCCCGCATGTTGCGTACGGCAACCGAGCAGACAGTGGCGTCGCGGAGCACGTTCGGCTCAGCGGGGGTGTCTGGATCAGCAGCATCGTTGCTAGCGGCATCGCTGGACGAGAAGATTTCTTTGGCGGAGAGCTGTCGCTCGCGTTAGATTCAAGCGGAGAGCCGCACGTCAGTTATTACGATAAGTCGACCTCGTCGATTAAGTATGCCCGACGTATCAGCTCCACCTGGACTATCAGCACGGTAGCATCAGTGGGATCCTTTGGAGGACAGCCCTCACTGGCACTGGAGAGCAACGATCGGCCCCACATAAGTTACCTCAACGGACTTTTCGACTGGAGCTTCCGATATGCCTTCTGGAACGGCAGCTCGTGGACAGTACGGTTAGTCGAGAGCGGCATCGGAAACGGGTGCGGATGCAGCTCGCTGGCCCTGGATGGGAGCAACAATCCGCATATCAGCTATTACGATTTTCCGAACGGTGATCTCAAGTACGCCCGTTGGACAGGCACTGCCTGGATCACTGAAACGGTGGACGGTCCTGGAAATGTGGGCTATGACAATGCGCTGGCACTGGATTCAGGCGGCAACGCACATATCAGCTACCGTGATCTCACGAATGGTGACCTCAAGTATGCCCGCTGGACGGGCAGCACATGGGTCATCGAAACCGTGGACAGCACCGGGACGGTAGGCTCATACACCTCCCTGGCGCTGGATTCAAACGATAACCCGCGCATCAGCTACCACGACAATACGAACGGGAACCTCAAATATGCTCGCGGGACAGGGAGTGGCTGGGACATTCAAACAGTCGATAGCGACGGGAGCGTCGGATTTTATACGTCACTGGCACTCGATCCAAATGGCAATCCCCTCATCAGCTACGCTGATTCCACAAACGGCGATCTGAAGTTCGCCTGGCGGGAGCGGGTGGGTATTATCCCTGCCGCTGGCGCCACCTTTAACGCTTACGGCACGGCGGAGTTCACCTTCCCCGATGGCGCGTTCACCAGCACGGCTGTGATGACATACACGACGCTTCAACCCTTCGGAACGCAGCCGCATGTGGGTATCTTCTACGACCTCAGTGCTGCTTATCAGAGCAGCGGCCAACCGGCGCAGATTGCGCCTGGTGAGACGTACACTGCCAGCATCAACTATGATGAAGGGGCCATCCCTCTAAACACGAGGGAATCCAGCCTGGCACTCTATTATTGGAATGGAACCGGCTGGGTCAAAGAACCGACCAGCGCAGTGAACACGGTTGCCAACACGATAACTGCGGCCCCTAACCACCTCTCGGTGTGGGCGGTGCTTGGAGAGACGCGACAAGTGTTCTTGCCCGTCGCACTGAAGAATCACTGAGGAGGTTGAGATGTCACGCAATCGGAAACTGACGATCGCACTGATCCTAGGGGTCGTGTTCATAGGCGCACTGCTGCTGGGCTTACAAGGCAGCGCCGCGCAGGCGCAGGTAACGAGCCTGCCAGCCATGCCTCAGCCGGCAGGTGCTTTGCCGGCCACCACTATTAAGGAGGCGGCAGCGACACAGACCTTTACCCCTGCCTGGGCCACCGAGCGCGTCGATGCCGAAAAGACCTTCGGCTCCATGACCGACCGAAGCCTTGCCTTGGATAGCGCCAACCGGCCACATATCGCGTACGGGACGGATCATCTTTACTACGCCTGGCACGACGGCAGCACATGGAACATCGAGACGGTGGACCCGGCCTGGGGCGTAGGGCGCTACGCTAGCATCGCGCTGGACGGCAGCGACAAGCCTCATATCAGCTACTATGACGACATCAACGGTGACCTGAAGTACGCTTACCGCAGTGGCTCCGAGTGGATCATCCAGGTCGTGGACAGCAGTGACGACGTAGGCGAGTCGACTTCGCTGGCGCTGGACAATCTGGGTCGTCCCCACATCGCCTACCTGGATCGGATCAATAGCAACTTGAAGTACGCCAAAGACACCGGCAGTGGATGGAGCATCCAGACGGCCGACGGAAGCGGCGGCGCGTTGGGATACACTTCGCTAGCGCTGGACAGCTCCGACCGTCCTCACATCAGCTATTACTGGCGCATATGGCCCAATCCGCAAGCGCTGAGATATGCTTCCTGGACAGGCAGCGCCTGGGTCACGCAGACGGTGCACAGTGGGTCCGCCGTAGGCCAATATACGTCACTTGCGTTAGACAGCAACGACCGCCCGCACATCAGTTATCTCGACGGCGGCAACACCGACCTGATGTATGCTCGCTGGACGGGCAGCACCTGGATTACGGCAATAGTCGACGGTACGGTGGGTTGGGGAAGCGTGTATACTTCGATCGCGCTGGACGCTTCCGAGAATCCTCGCGTTGCTTACACCAACTCCACGAACGGCAGACTGACGTATGCCCGTTGGACCGGTAGCGCGTGGCTCACGGAGACTATCGATAGCAGGGGCGGGCTCGCATCGCTGGTATTGGACGATCTCGACGCGCCTCGTGTCAGCTACTTATCAGGCGAGCAACTGAAGTACGCGCTGTGGACAGGCAGCGCGTGGAACAGCGAGACGGTAGACATCGGCAGGTCCATAGGCCGTTACGCGTCATTGGCGCTCGCGCCGACTGCACCCTATACGCCGCACATCAGTTATGGCGCAGGGGACAAGCTGAGGTACGCCTACTACAACGGGAATACCTGGATTATCACAACCGTGGAAAGTGTCATCGCGAATGGCACGGCATTAGCGCTGGCACCGACGGCGCCATACACACCCCACATTGCCTACTATGCATCAACTGACGGTAGAGTAACGCATGCCTACTGGACAGGCAGTGACTGGGTCACACAGACAGTGGACAGTCCCGGAGAGCGAGGTTGGGGTATCTCCCTGGCGCTGGCTCCGGCTTCGCCATATGAGCCGCACATCGCTTACCTCGCCAATGGTGGCAACCTGAAGTACGCTCGCTGGACGGGCAGCGGGTGGAGTATCGAGACGGTAGATGTCAGAACCGATTCGTTCTGGAAATTGGAAAGCCCCTCACTGGCGTTGGCCTCAACTGCGCCGTACACGCCATACATCAGCCACCACAACACTCACAATGGTGACTTGAGATATGCCCGCCGCACCGGCAGTGGATGGGTGATCGAAAGCGTGGGGAATACCGGAAACACGAGCGAACCCACCTCGCTCGCTTTGGACAGCTCCGGCAAGCCTCGTATTGCTTATATATATTGGGATGAACTCAAGTATCTCCATTGGACGGGCAGCGCCTGGGTGGTTGAGACGGTGGACAGCAATGGGGTCTGTTGCAGCGCCTCACTTGCCTTAGACAGCGCCGACCGGCCTCGAATTGCCTACTCTAACGGCGACAGTCACCTGGGATACGCCTATCACGACGGGACGCAATGGATCACGGAAACGGTGGACGGCCTGGGAAATGTCGGCCTTGAAGCCTCGCTGGCGCTCGATGGTGAAGATCGCCCACGCATCGCTTACTACGACTACACCAACGGAGATCTCAAGTTCGCCTGGCAGGTCAGGGTCGATGTCATCCCGACTACTGGCGGCACGTTTGGGGCTTTCGGCTCAGCCACCTTTGAGTTCCCGGCCGGCGCAGTCACGGACACCGTCGTCCTCTCCTATACCGTGTTGCAGCCCTCCGGCTCGCTGCCACACGCCGGTGTTTTCTTTGACATCACTGCCGTGTATGCCGGTACCGGGCAGACAGCACAAATCGCTCCTGGTCAGACCTATACTGTTGTCGTGTATTACGACGAGGCCAACGTCCCTCTCTATGTGAACGAATCCGACCTGGCGCTCTACTATTGGGACAGTTCGAGTTCGCAATGGGTAAAGGAACTGACTAGCTTAGTTGACACGGTGAACAACACCATCACTGCGACGCCCAATCACCTCAGTGTGTGGGCAGTGTTAGGCGAATCGCAGCGGGTGTTCCTGCCGGTCGTCTTGAGAAACTACTGACGCGAAAGGGGCGCGAGTTATCGAAGAAATGACCACATCCAGAAGTGCACTTGCGTCCCGCGCCGAGGCGACTGCGCTCGCCGCGCCGGGCTTCGATTGGCGCGAAGTCGCCCGCCTGCTCCTCACCTCGCGCGCGATCGACCACATCGAAGAAACCGAGCTGGTGCCGAGCGGCAAGCTCGCCTATCAGTTCTCGGCGCGCGGGCACGACCTGGCGCAAATCTTGCTCGGCCTGGCGCTCGACCATCCGCGCGATGCAGCGGCGATCTACTACCGCTCGCGGCCGTTCGTCCTGGCCAGCGGCCAGACGCTCGAGGAATCGTTCGCCTCGACGCTCGCCCGCCAGGGCGGCATGACGAACGGGCGCGACGTCGGCGTGATGATGTCGCTGCTGCGGCGGGAGCGCGCGCTCGTGCTGCCGGCTTCGGGCGACGTCGGGTCGCAGTACACGCCGGCGGCAGGCTGGGCGCAGGCGATCGTCTATCGGACGCGCGTGCTGAAGGAAGAGGATTGGTCGGGCGCGATCGCCGTCGCGTTGGGCGGCGACGGATCGGTCGCGTCGAACGGCTTCTGGGCCGCGCTCAACATCGTCACCACGCTCTCGCTGCCCTGTTTATTCTTCATCGAAGACAACGGTTACGGCATCAGCGTGCCGGGCGCGCTCCAGACACCCGGCGCGAATATCGCTCAGAACCTGGCCTCCTTCAGAAACCTGCGTATCCTGGAAGCGGACGGGACCGATCCGGCGGATGCGGCGACGAAGATCGTCGAGGCGGTGGCTCACGCGCGTCGCAGCGAGCCGTGCCTGCTGCGCCTGTCGGTGCCGCGCTTGACCGGGCACTCGTTCGTCGATAACCAGGCCTATAAGTCGCCCGAGCTGCGCGAGCAAGAAGCGGCGCGCGACCCGCTGCCGCGCCTGTATCGGTTCGTGATCGACAACGACATCCTGTCGCCCGACGAGTGGGCCGCGCTGGAAGCCGAGGTCAACGCCGGTGTCGTCGCCGCGCGCGACGCGGTCCTGGAGTGGCCCGACCCCGATCCGGCTGAGACGTCTCGGTACATCTTCTTCGAGCCGGATAAGCCCCAGATCGTCGGCGGCTTGCGCCCGGAAGGTGTCAAGCCAGCTTCCCCAGTTCCTTCGCCAGGAACCCAGGGAACCCCCGCAGACAGCGGGCGAGGGCAGGCTGAAGGAACTCGCGCAAGCGTGCGCCTCAACCTGATCGACGCCGTCAAGCGCACGCTCGAGCACGAGCTGGCGATCAACCCGCGCGTCCTGATCTTCGGCGAGGATGTCGGCGTCAAGGGGGGTGTGCACGGCGCGACGACCGAGCTGCAATTGCGCTACGGCGCGGATCGCGTATTCGACACGTCGCTCTCCGAGGAGGGCATCGTCGGGCGCTCGATCGGCATGGCTTACGCCGGGCTGATGCCCGTGCCCGAGATTCAGTTCCGCAAGTACGCCGACCCGGCGACCGAGCGCATCCACGACCTGGGCTGGCTGCGCTGGTGCACGGCGGGCCGCTTCGCCGCGCCGATGGTCATCCGCATCCCGTGCGGCACGGGACGCAGGACCGGCGATCCGTGGCACAGCGTGAGCAGCGAGGTGACGTTCGCCCACGCCTTCGGCTTGCGCGTCGCATTCCCCTCGAACGCCGAAGACGCAGTCGGCCTGCTGCGCTCGGCGCTGCGCGGCGACGATCCGACGATCTTTCTGGAGCACCGCGCACTGCTCGACACGGTCCAGGCGCGCCGCCCGTATCCAGGCGACGATTACGTGATTCCCTACGGTGTGGCTAAGATCGCGCAAGAGGGTGACGAGTTGACCGTCGTATCGTGGGGCGAGACGCTGCATCGCTGCCTGGAGGCGGCGCAGGATTTCGAGGGCCGCGTCGAGATCGTCGACCTGCGCACGATCGTGCCATGGGATAAGGAAGCGGTGCTGCGATCCGTGCGGAAGACGAGCAAGGCGCTGATCGTCCATGAAGATAGTTGGACGGCCGGCTTCGGCGCGGAGATCGCCGCGACGCTCGCGCAGGAGGCCTTCATGGATCTCGACGGGCCGATCGTCCGCCTGGCGATGCCGGATCATCCGATCCCCTACAATCCCCGGTTGCTGGAGGCGGTGATCCCGACGGTGGGGAAGATTCGGGCGGAGATAGAGAGGCTGTTGGCGTTTTGAGATTGGAGATTAGAGATTGGAGGTTGGAAGTTGGAAGTAGGAGGGGCGCTCAAAGCTGGCATCGATCGCACCCGATCCAGGCTGGCGGAGTTTGAGAGGCGTTATGGCATGACCTCCTTCGAGTTTGAGCGTCGCCTTAACGCGCGCGAGCTCGAAGAGACGTTCGACTTCACCGATTGGCGCATGGAAATCGGCATGCTTGCGCTGCTAGAAAAGAAACACGTCGCTTTGCAAGAGGCGCACATTGTCGATTGAAGACTACCTGCGCGCCTTGCTGGCTGCCATGGCAGCCACTCTACAGTTATCACTATCAGCGCGCCGATGCATCACTCATCTTTCGGTACGATGATACTCCGCACTATTCGGAACTGCCAGGCTTCCCTCACCACAAACATGACGGCTCTGAGCAGAACGTGGTCGCTGTCACGCCGCCTGACTTAGCGGCTGTCTTGAAGGAAATCGAGCGTCTCACAGCGTGATCGCCGCATATGTCGCTCAATGGAGACTCATCGGCGCTATCTGCGATACGCGATATGCGATACGCTATCCGCTCACTGCGACCACCATGCCGGCTTACGGTCCCAACGGTGCGCGCGCAATTGTTGAATGAGTTCCGGCGCTAGCCCGCCCGCGTCGCTGCACGCGATGTTGCTTTCGACGTACTTGATTTTGCGCATGCCGGGGATGACGGTGCTCACATCGGGATTGGATAGGATGAAGCGCAGCGCCATCTCCGGCATTGTTTTGCCTGACGGGATCGTGGGTCGCAGCGCCTCGGCTCGCTCGACGCTGGCTTTCAGGTTTTCCGGCACGAAGTAGGAGTTGCGCCAGTCGCCTTCGGGCCACTTGCTGTCGAGCGTCAGCGTCCCGGTCAGCGTGCCCTCGTCGAACGGCACCCGCGCGATGACGCCGACGTTCAGCTCGCGGCAGACCGGGAACAGGCGATCTTCGGGCGCCTGGTCGAAGATGTTGTAGATGACCTGCACCGCGTCGATCAGTCCGGTGCGCAGCGCGCGGATCGCGTTCTCCGGCTCCCAGCGATTGATGCTGATCCCGATGGCCCGAATTAGCCCCTCGCGCTTGAGGTCGTCCACCGCGCGCTGCCAGCGCTCGTCGTCCGCCCAACTGTCATCCCACACGTGGAACTGGATCAGGTCGACGCTGTCCAGCCTGAGATTTCGCAGGCTGCTCTCCGTGTATCGGCGAATGTGATCGGGCGGGAATGTCTCGTCGAGCGTGTACTCCGGCCTGGCCGGCCACCTGGAGTTCTTGGGCGGAATCTTGGTCGCGGTGTACAGTTTCTTGTCGGGGTGTGCCCGCACCAACCGGCCGAGCAGCCGCTCACTGCGTCCCTGGCCGTAGGCCCACGCCGTGTCGAAGAAGTTGCAGCCCAGCTCGACGGCGCGATGCAGCGAGCGCATCGACTCCTCATCGTCTGACCCGCTCCAGCCACCCATGCCCCACATGCCGTAGCCGACGTCGCCGACCTGCCAGCCGGTTCGACCGAAGGTGCGGTATCGCATGCTGCCCCCTATAGTATTGCCCTTTGCACTGCGCTTATCGCATATCGCTTATCGCATATCGCATATCGCTTATCGCTTATCGCTTATCGCATATCGCTTATCGCTTATCGCTTATCGCTTATCGCTAATAGCGCATGATTAAGCACGTAACGTCCTCCAACCACCAACTTCCAACCTTTAACCTCAAAACGCCATCAGCCATCCGCTATCAGCAATATGCTATGCGCGATACGCGACGATCAGCAACGCCGAGAAGATCGCCGTCGCCGCGACCTGCGCGAAACCGATGCGCTGCGGCCTCACGCCGACGCACGGGTTGCGCGCGCCGCCGACGGCCTGCGCGAGCATTGCGGCGAACGCGATCGGCGTCAGGAGTGGCACGAGGCCGGCGATTGCCAGTCCCATGGACAGCGCGAAGTTCGCCCCTGCGTACAGCAGAGCGCGCCGGCCTATGCGCCAGCGCTCCGGCATGGGCGGCATTTCACCAAGCCGGCGCTGGGCGAGCCGGAGATACACGTACACGATCGCTGCCGCCGACTGCAGCCAGCACAATACCCACAGGATGATCGCCGTCGCGTCGACCACGCCGGCTGCAACGTAGTGCGCCGTCGGCGCGGCCAATGCCAGCATGCCCGACCCGGCCAGCTCGATCGACATCTGCCGCTCGGCGCGCTGGCGAATCAGCCACACCTGCCAGATCAACATCGGCGCAATGGGGACGAGCGCCCACAGCAGTTTCGTGTAGCCCAGCGCGATCAGCGCTGCGCCGAAGATCGCCGCGAGCGCCGTGTACACGGATAGCCACACCAGCGCAGGCGCTGCGTCGTCGCGCGAGCGCCGGCCCGACAGCGCCTTCACGAGAATGACCATCGGCTGCCGAGTGAGGAACGCGCCCGACTGCGCCAGCACGAGCAGCAGCGTCGGCAGAGCATTCCACCCGGCGACGCCGATGCCGACCGCCAGCGGCCCGAGCCACAGTGCCCACGCGCCGTGTTCGGCGGGTAGCGCGTAAATCTTCTTCAGCCAGCGTGATTGGGTCTTCGTCGATGCGGTTGTCGCCATTTCCTCAATCTGCCATGGCTGCTAAAGCCGACAGCGTCGTTTCGGCCTGATGGTCGCGCGCGAATCCGACCACGTCCAGCCGCGCCAGCAGGCCGATGCATACTGCCAGTCCGATCGCTTCGAGGGCGAACACGCTGCTGTATGCGATCGCCGCCGAGCCGGTCAGCGCCAGCGTCACGTCGCGCACGACGCCGCCGAGGCCGATGCCCACACCCCGCGACACGAGCTGCGTCATCGTCCACAGCCCCAGGTATGCGCCTGCGCTCGCTTCCGTCGTCATCGCCATCAGGAGGCTGACGCCGCCCACGGTGTACACGCCGAAACCCAGTCCAAACACGATCAGCGCCGGTGTGATCAGCCAGGCCGTCAGGCCCAACCCGGCGGCGACGAGCAGCGCCAGGCCGGCGATCATCACACTCAGGCCGATCGTCGCCGGGCGCGTCTGCTCCTCGGGCCGTTTGCGGCGCGTGACGATCGACGTGACGATCATCGTCGCCAGCACGCCGCCGCCGAAATAGGCGCTGAAGCGTGTCGTCGCATCGGCGCTCAGGCCGAACACGTCGCCGCCGAAAGGCTCCAGCACGGCATCCTGCGCGAACGAAGACATCGCGCCGAGCGCGAGAAACGCGAAGAACAGCCGCGTCCGCCGATCGGACCACATGCTGCGCAGCGTCGCGCGCAGGTTCATTTTCGTTTTGGCCGGGCCGGCGCTGTCGCCAGCGGACGCCGTTCGCCATTCTTCGCCGAGAACCGACAGGAACCATATCCCTCCTGCAACCACGCCCGTCAGGAGAGCCAGCGCCTGGAAGCGCTCGGGGTCGTACGACGGCAGCAACCGCGCGTACAGGATGGGCGACGTGGCGAAGCCCGCGATCAGGAGAGTCTGGGCGATACTGATTGCGACGCCGCGCTTCGCGGGCGGCGCGCTGTCGTGAATCAGCGCAAGGTAAGGACCGCCGGACACGGCCGTGCCAAGCCCATAAAACACGAAGATGGCGAGCGCCATGAGCCAGCCGACCGGATCGTCGACGGCGGTGGACAGGCGCAGGGTCGAGATCGGCAGCAGCACGATCCCTGCCAGCATCATCAAACGTCCCAGCCAGATGTAAGGGATGCGCCGCAAGCCGAGCACCAAGCGCGCGTCCGAGCGCGCTCCGATCCATAGCGAGATTGGCGCGAGCAGGTAGCGCAGCCCGAGCAGGATCGATACCGGCGTCGCGCTCGCGCCGAGGTCGGCGATGAGGATGCGGTTCCACACCGACGCCGTGAGAATGTCGACCATCGCCGAGCCAATGTTGAAAGAGCCGATTTTGAGTGAGCGCAGAAAGCTGAAGCGAGGGGTGGTTGTGGCGTCCAAATCTCACCTATTGGAAATCTGAGTCAATGTAAGACTTGATCATCTGTTGAGTCTACCCACATGTTGATCGTTCGTGTAGCGAGACGAGCGCCCGCGAAGCCAGTGCCGTCATGGGCGTGATTTCGACGGGCGGGTCCCAGGCCGTTGGCCGCCACGGCGGGTCGGCGGCCAGGGGCTCCAGGCCCAGGCTGCCGGCCAGGCCGCGCACGGCGACCAAGCGACCCGCATAGCGGGTGACGGGGGCCTGCCAACCGAGACTGCTGTGCAAGCGGAATTGCCGGCGCGCCTTCTCGTCGCGCTGGCCACGCGGACGTTGCTGCTCCCGGCGCGCCCGGTCGGCGCGCCGACGCGCCGCCAGCGTTTGGCGCTTGTACACCTTGGCTTTGCGTTGCTTGACTTGGTCACGC
>DATEUJ010000185.1:0-38054 GCA_035283185.1 Anaerolineae bacterium
GCGCCCCAGATTCGTATGAATAATCACGCCGGTCGCGTTGATGACCGGCCGAGGGCGCGAGCGCGTCCAGCCGCGCAGGAGTTCCGAGGCTCGATCGATCAATTCGGCTTCAGGAGGAGTCTCGCCGCCGTTCCGAATCGCCGCCCGCGCGCTGTCGAGCGCCGCGCGGATCGCGTCCGTAGTGAGCGACCGGCCGTGCGTATCGACGAGCGGCGCGGTTTCCGGGCGCGCCAGCAGCCGGTCGACGGACGGCAAGCGGCGCAGCGCGTCGCTTCTATCGCTCGCGGACATTCAAATACACCTCGAGCAGCACGAAGCCGGCGGCGATGATGACGCCGAGCGCAAAAGTGAGCGCGCGGGACGATTGCAGCCACGCGCCGACGACGACGAAGAGCGCGACCCACAGCGATTGCCGCCACACCTTCACCGGCTCGTGCGTCGGGCGGAAGCGCCAATGCAGGAGGCGCACGACGAACCACGCGCCGCCCAGCACCGTAACGAACAATGCAAATAGCAGCAGGGCGACGTTGCCGACATTCGGCGAATCGAAGAACGACTCCGCGTACGCCGGCCCGCTGAGGTCGCCCGCCACCTCGCCGGCGATCGGCGACGTCGTCGTGACGACCTGATAAAGTCCGACCGCCCCGCCCACGAGCAGGACAAGCGCAACGATCCAGTCAAATCGACGGGGTATATCGCGACGAAGAAAGCGTATCTTGGATGGGGTGCTCATTGCGCCGAACCCGCCTCTAACCTCCAACCTCTAACCTCCAACCTCCAATCCCCCCCACTCGATTATAACCCATCACCTCGCAGCCGCGAAATCGGGATGGTATAATCGTCTTGAGATGTCGATCGTCACCGCACATCACGTCAGGAAATCCTTCGGCGCGCTCGACGTGCTGAGCGACGTCACACTCGCGCTGGCGCGCGGCCAGCGCGCGGCGCTCGTCGGGCCGAACGGCGCAGGCAAGACGACGCTCCTGCGCATCCTGGCCGGGCTGGAAGAGACGAGCGGTGGGACGGTGCATCGCGCGCGCGGATTGGCGATCGGCTTCCTGCCGCAGCACGCCGAAGCCGAGCTGACCGGCGACGTCTCGCTGTACGACACGATGCGCGCCGTGTTCGCCGGCCTCGATGCGCGCGCCGCGCAGTTGCACGAGCTTGAGCTGGCGATGGCCGAGCCTGGCGAGCGCGAGGCGGCGATGGACAAATACAGCCGGCTGCACGCGCAGTTCGAGCTGGACGGCGGCTACACGTACGAGACGCGCATCAAGCAGGTGCTCGGCGGCGTCGGGTTCGGCGAAGAGGATTACGCCAGGCCGGTGAACATCCTGAGCGGCGGGCAGATGACGCGCGCGCTGCTCGCGCGGCTGATCCTGCAATCGCCCGGCTTGCTCCTGCTCGACGAGCCGACCAACCACCTCGACGTCGACGCGGTCGAGTGGCTCGAAGCGACGCTCGACGACTACCCTGGCGCGATCGTCATCGTCGCGCACGATCGTTATTTCCTGGACGCCGTCGTCAACACCGTCTGGGATCTCGAGCGCGGGATCGTCGCAGAGTACCCGGGCAACTACAGCAAGTACCTGGCGCTGCGCGAAGAGCGCCGCGAGCGGCGGGTCAAAGAATTCCAGCGCCAGCAGGAGTGCATCGCCAAAGAGGAAGAGTACATCCGGCGCAACATGGCCGGCCAGAACACGCGCCAGGCGCAAGGCCGCTTGAAGCGCCTGAACCGCCTGGAGCGCCTGGAGCAACCCCGCGAGCGCAAGGCGATGCGCCTGAACCTCGAGACGGACTTGCGATCAGGAGACATCGTGCTGCGCGCGCGCGACCTGGTCGTGGGTTACCAGGACGATCGTAAGCCGCTCGTGCGCTGCGACGAGCTGCTCTTGCTGCGCGGCCAGCGCGCCGCGCTGTGGGGGCCGAACGGCGCCGGCAAGACGACCTTCCTCAGGACCGTGCTGGGTGAGGTGCCACCGCTGGCGGGCGAAGTCTCGCTCGGCGCGAGTGTCGACGTCGGCTATCTGACGCAAGCACAGGAGGCGCTCGACCCAGACGATTCGATCCTCGGCGTGATCCTCGCCGTCGAAAACATGCCGATCTCGAAGGCGCGCGGCCTTCTGGGGCGCTACCTGTTCAGCGGCGACGACGTGTTCAAGCGCACCGGCGACCTGAGCGGCGGCGAGCGCGCGCGCGTCGCGCTGGCGATCCTCGCGCTCAGAGGCGCGAACGTCCTGCTGCTTGACGAGCCGACCAACCATCTCGACCTTGAAGCGCAGGATGTCCTGCAGGACGTGTTGAGCGACTTCGCGGGCACGATGATCCTCGTCTCGCACGATCGCTATCTGGTCGACGCGCTGGCGACGCACGTATGGGCCATCGAGGGCGGCGCGTTGGTCACGCACGAGGGCAACTACACCGACTACGCCGCGCAGCGAGCGGCGAAAGCGCGCGCACAGGGCAGGCCCGCTAGAGGCGGGGCGACGAGGGCGCGCGCGGCCAAAGCGGCCCAGGACGAAGAACGAAAGCGGCAGAAGCGCGTCGCCGAGCTGGAGACCGAGATCACGGTGCTCGAAACGCGCATCGCCGACCTGTCGCACCAGATCGAAAAGGCCCCGCCGGACAAAGTCGGCCCTTTGGGAGAGGAGTACACACGGGTCGAGCAAGACCTGCATCGGCGGCTGGATGAGTGGGCAGTAATCAGTGATCAGTAATCAGTGATCAGTAGCCAGTGATCAGTAGCCAGTGATCAGTGGTCAGTCTTCATCAGTATCACCGCTCACTGATAACTAATCACTGATAACTGGTCACCGGTCACTGGTCACTGGTCACTGGTAACTGACAACTGGTCACTGATAACTGGTCACTGATAACTGATCACTGCTCGCCACGCAGTCATGAAATACCTCATCGGGCTAACCGGCAACATCGCCGCCGGAAAATCGACCGTCGCGCGCATGCTGGTCGACCTCGGCGCCGAGCGGATCGATGCCGACGCGCTCGTCCACGACCTGCAGCGCAAAGGCACGCCCACCTACGAGAAGATCGTCGCCGAATTCGGCCCCGGCATCCTGCAGGGGGATGGCGAGATCGATCGCAAGGCGCTGGGCGCGATCGTCTTCGGCGATCCGGCGCGGCTGCGCGCGCTGGAGGCGATCGTGCACCCCGCCGTCTCGATCGAGAGCCGGCGTTGCATGTCGGAGGCGAAGGCAGACGTCGTGGTCTACGAGGCGATCAAGCTCGTCGAAGCCGGCCGCCACACGATGTGCGATGCGATCTGGGTCGTCACCGCGCCGCGCGACGCGCAGATCGCCCGCCTGATGCGTGACCGCGACCTGAGCGAGGCGGAAGCGCGCCAGCGCGTCGACGCGCAGCCGCCGCCCGAAGAGAAACTCAAGCACGCCACCGTCGTCATCGACAACGGCGGCTCGCTCGACGACACGCGAGAACAGGTCGCCAAAGCTTACGCGGCCATCGGTTTGAAGCGCTGATCGAGTTGTGGTATAGTATCGCTGGTTGCCCGCAGAGGAGATAGCTCATGCCCACACGACCCCTTCCCGGAACGCGGCTCTTGGTGAAGCGCGCCCGCCCCGTCTACGCGGAAGCCATCGCCAAACTGGTCGCCGAGGCCACCGGCGGCCGCATCCGTCCCACCGAGGACGACGTGATCGATCGGATGGGACTGCGCGGATTCTTCATGGCGACTGCGGAGGGAAACCCAGTTGGCATCGCGGGTTGGACCGCCGAGAATCTCGTCGCGCGCGTCGAAGACTACATCGTGCATCCCGTGAACCTGCGTCCGATTGCCGGGCGCGAATTGCTGGTGGAGGTCGAAGATGCCGCGCGAGAGCTCGAGTGCGAAGCGGCGCTCCTGCTCGTCGCGCGCGGCGCGTCGATCGACGCCGTGACGTTTTACGAGTCATGCGGTTATGCCTTCAGGCCGCTTGCCGAGATGCCGGATGCATGGCGCGAGTCGGCCGAGGAAGTCGTGTCGGATGACCGTTTCGTCATGGTCAAGCAGTTGCGCGCCGAGCTGGTGCGCCAGCCGATTTGACGCCGAGGTGCCCAGATGGCGACAATCCGCAAATGGATCGATCGACATCCCCGACTGGCGGCCTGGCTCGTGCTGGCGGTCGGCATGGTGATTATCGTCGTGCTCTCCGCGAAGGACGTCGGCTTGCTGCCGACGCAAATGCTCGCGCTCGTCGCGGCGACGATCGGCTTAGCCGGTTTGTGCGTGTGGATCATCGGCTGGGAAGACTGAACCGCCCACGTGATGTGGGAACCAACACAAAGCGCCCGCGGGGTCAAGCCTCGCGGGCGCTGCTGTTATTCGGCCCGGTCATCGCCACGGCAGCGACGAGACGAGCATGGTCTCGGCGACGGCGCCGGATGAAGCGGTGACGAGAATCATCAGCTTCTGCCCGGCCGGTATAGGCTCGAGCGGGAAGCTCATCGACGTATGGCCTTCCTCGTTTGTGAGAGGCATCTTGTACAGACGGGGAGAGCCTGGGTACTGCACCGTAAATTCGACCGCGGCGTTTTCAACCGAGTGACCGTCCTGATCTGTCACGTATACGTGCAAAACCTGCTGTTCGGGAGACGCCGCATACGGCCGGGCGACGTGCGCATCCAGCCGCAGCTCCGCAGGCCCCGCAGACGAGCCGGGTGTTGCCGCTGCAATCGCTTTGACGCCCTTTCTCAGGCCTGGATCCATTCCGGTAAGGAGAAAGTGGACGTCGCCCAGGTCCGCTGGCTGCACCTGCTGTCCGCTCGGTCGCTCCGGGTAATAGTCCAGGCGCATGTTCTGGAAATACTGCATCAGGCGTCCCTCTTGCCGAACAGCTTCGGTGATCGGGTTGCCGAAAATGCGGACGCCGCCATGCGCGTCGAAGTACCGCAGAAACGGTTCGCCGACGGCATGTCCGGTCTCCGGGAAGTGACGTTGGGAAGGGTCGCCAGGCGAAACGCTCAATGGCTCAGGCATCGGTCCGGTGTCCAGGTTCAATTTCCCGGCCAATTCATCGGCCAACGGGCTTAGCCGGACGCGATTGGGCTCCTCGTTCTCCGGGTGAAGCTCCATTCTGGCGCGCTGGAAGTACTGAACGATGCGGCCGTCGAACAGAAACGCCTCGGTCATCGGGAACCCGAAGATCTCCAGCTCGCCGTTCTCCCGAAAGAACTTGAGGAACTCACCGCGCACGTTGTGCTGGATCTGGGGAAAATACTCGTAATCGTCGCCCGCGTGCCGGCGCGCAGAGATGAGCCATAACCCCCCGGCCAGGACGAGCACGATGAGCAGGGCAAACAATAGCAGCGGGGCAATACGATACCTGGACACTCTCATTCCGTCAGCCTATCGCGTCCCCAAACCGATTTCCAAACCGGCCTGATTCTACATCAGCATATTGCTTTTGGCAATAAGGACGCTCCTCGAAATGACAGACCGAATTGAGAAAATTGATTTACATCTTGACAAAATTGATTTGTCCTGTATAATATGTTGCGAAAATTCACTGTATGATTCATTTTATCAAGAGTCGAATCAATAATCTTCACTATGAACGCAATCCTTGGACAATGTCCAGTATGTGGCGAGCTTCTGGAGGTCACTCGCCTGCATTGCAGAGCGTGCGATACGACCGTCGAGGGTCACTTTAACCCTGGGCGGCTCAGTCAGCTCACGCCCGACCAACTGGCATTCGTCGAGATCTTCCTCAAGAACGAAGGCAAAATCAACCGGGTTGGCGAAGATCTCGGCATCTCCTACCCGACCGTCCGCGCCCGGCTGCAAGAGGTCATCGCCGCGCTTGGCTACCAGGTTGAAGAAGAGTCTGCCATCGGCGATGAAGAGCGCCGCCAGCTCCTCGACGAGCTGGCTCAGGGTAACATCTCATCCGAAGAAGTCCTCAAACGATTAGGGTCGCACTGAGTCACACCTGAGAAGGAGAATGACCATGATGCCCGAATCCGAACGCGCCCAAGTGTTGAAAATGATCGAGGCCGGTAAGATCAATGCCGCCGAGGGAGCGCGCCTGCTCGGCGCCGTGAGCCAACCATCCGCCCAATCGGGTTGGTCCGGGCGCTGGCTGCGCGTGCGAGTCACCAACCTGTCGACGCGGCAGCCGAAGGTGAGCGTGAACCTCCCGATCACCTGGATTATGCTGGGCTTGCAGATCGGCGCGCGTTACCACCCAGAACTCGCGCAGATCGACGTGAACGAAGTCCTCGAAGCGATCCGCACCGGCGCCGAGGGGCGCATCGTCGAAGTGGAAAACGAGGAAGAAGGCGAGCGGATCGAAGTCTACGTGGATTGAGTGAGGTGAGCCATGGCTGAGCGAATCTTCGACACGTCGCCGACGCCGCATATCACCGTCGAGATGTGCGGCGGCGACCTCTCCATTGCGGCCGCCGACGCGCCGCAAGTCCTCGTCGACTTGAGCCGTGACGATGGAGACATTCAGCGCGAGGGCGAGACGCTGCGCGTCCGAACCGGCGGCCACTGCAAGATCACGTGCCCGCCTGGCGCCAGTATCACGATCGAGCAAGTCGGCGGCGACCTGAGCGCGCAGGATCTCAAGGGCACGCTCGCCGTTCAGTCTGCCGGCGGCGACGTATCGCTGCGCGGGGCAGGCGTCGTCACCATCCAGTCGGCGGGCGGCGATGTGTCGGCGCGCGACATCGCAGGCGATCTGCGTATCGAGGCCATTCGAGGCGACCTCGAGGTTCGCCGCGTCGCCGGCCAATTCATTGCGGCGAACGTCGGCGGAGACATCAGCGCGCGCGCGCTCGGCCGCGGTTTCGATCTCAGCGCCGCCTGCGACATGTCGCTCGAACCTGACATCCAGGCCGGCGAGACCTATCGGGCCCGAGCTGGCTGCGATCTTACACTGCGAGTGCCGTATGACGCGAGCGCGCGATTCAAGCTCAGCGCGGGCGGCGAAATCGGACGGCGGATCGAGCTGAGCGAGTGGCAGGGCAACTCCCATGCCGGCCAGGGCGCCATGGGTAAGGGTGAAGCAGAGGTCGAATTGGTCGCGGGCGGCGATTTGATGCTGCTGCCCGCGCGCTTCAAGGGCGATGACGACTTCGGCTTCAACTTCGACGCGATCGATAGCCAGATCGAGGCGAAGATGGAGCAGATCGAGCGGGATCTCGACACCAAGATGGCGAAGCTCAACGAACAGATCGCCCGAATGGCCGCCGTCGGCGCAGCCGACCTGGAGGCGCGCTTGAGCCGCGCCTCCACCGAGCGCGTGACCCGGCACGCCGAGCGCGCCGCCGAGCACGCGCGCCGGCAGGCCGAACACGCGGCCGAGCGCGCGCGGCGGCAGGCCGAGCGAGCAGCCGAGCGCGCGCGCCGGCGAGCCGACCGCAGCAGCCGGTGGCACGCTGCGCACATCCATGTTGACATCCCGCCGCGAGCCGCCAGACCGTCCGCGCCTTCGAAGTCCACCGCCCCCGTCACCGAGGCTGAGCGCTTGATGATTCTGCGCATGCTGGAGGAGCGCAAAATCAGCGTCGAAGAAGCCGGCCGGCTGCTCGACGCACTAGAGGGCTGAGTGGTCGCCAGCGCCGCACGGCGGCGTGCACCCTTCTCCGGCCTCCGGCCTCTGGACGCTGGCCGCGACCTGGCAGCCGTCGCCGATCTCATCGCCGAAGCCTTCCAGGACGATATGGATCCGGCCGGCGAGCGCGCCATCCGCGACATGCGCGCGACGGGACGCTGGGCCTTCTTGTTCGGCTGGATGGATCGCTTTGCGCCGCCGGGCGAGGGCATGGCGCCCGGTTTCGCGTGGGTCGAAGATGACCGAATCGTGGGGAACGTCTCGGTGCGGCGGGGCGGTCCTCTCAAGCGCGGCTGGATGATCGGCAACGTGGCCGTCGCACGCGAGTGGCGCCGGCGCGGCATCGCCCGGGCGCTCATGCAGGCCGCCATCGATTTGGCTCGCCGGCATCACGGCGATTGGGTGGCGCTTCAGGTACGCTCGGACGGCGCGGATGCGAGGTCGCTGTATGATTCGTTGGGGTTCGCCGTCCTTGGCGAAACCATCCACTATCGGCGGACTTACCTGGCGCCGGTCTCGCAGCCCGGATCGCTTGGAGAGGATCGCGTGCGGCGTGGCGCGGCGCGGGACGGAGAGCGCATTTACCGATTGGCACAGGCGGCTATCCCGGAAGAGTTACGCTGGGCAGAGCCCCTGCGCCGCGATGATTTCTTGATGGGATTGGATCGCGACTTCGCCAATTGGCTGTCAAGGCGACGCGAGGCATGGTGGGTGATCGAGTCAGAAGCCGAGATGCTCGGCGCGGCGCACATTGTGATACCGCCCCCGCCGCATGAGGGGCGGCTGTGGATCGGGGTCCTGCCCAGCCATCAGGGTCGGTATGAAGATCACCTGGTACACGCGGCGCTCTCTTCGGTCGAGAATGTGGCGCGCAGCGCGATCTTCGCCAGCATACCGGCCCTGCAGACCGCCGCACGCGCAGCGCTCGAGGCCGCCGGCTTCGAGGCGCACCGCCGGTTGACGCACATGCGGCTTACGCTGCACTAGCAGCCTATCCGAAAAGTGGAGTGCAGACTTCAGTCTGCATGGCCAAAGCGGGCTAAAGCCCGGCACTCCGGGGCTAAGGACTTGTACAAGTAACTTCCGATAGCGTCTGAATCTGCCCAGAAGCCAGGAGAGAAGAAAGACACATGTCAGAAGAACGCGCGAAGATACTCCAAATGGTCGCCGACGGCAAAATCAGCGCCGAGCAGGCGTCGCAGTTGCTGGCGGCGCTGGGCGACCCTTCGGCAGGCTCAGGGCAGGCTGTGGGCGCGCAGGGCGAGCTGCCCGCCGACGAGCCTGAGCTATCGCCCCTGCCGCCCATGCCGCGCTTTGGGAGCCTGTGGCTCATCCCGATGTACGTGGGGCTGGCTCTGTTCGTATGCGGCGCGCTGGCCGTGTTCCCGTTTTACGCCGCCAGCGGGTCGTGGCTGTGGCTTGTGTGCGGATGGCCCGTTTTCCTCATCGGCCTGCTGACGATATTCGCCGGATGGTTCGCGCGGAAGTCGCGCTGGGTTCACATCCGCATCACGAATGTCGACGGCTCCCGGCGCAACATCAAGCTCAGTTTTCCATTGCCGCTGCGCCTGACCGCCTGGGTGCTGAAGGTCGCGTCGCGTTTCTCGGGCAAGCTGAAAGAAACCGGCGTCGACGAGATCATCGTCGCGCTGAACGAGGGCCTCAAGAGCGACCAGCCACTGGTCGTCGACGTGCAGGACGACGACGACGGCGAGCGCGTGCAGGTGTATATTGGGTAGTGCCACGTGCCATGTGCCACGTGCGGTAACTTATGTTTTATGCATGATGCGTGAGGGTCAACATGACGACAGTCGAAGAACGCATGCAGATTCTGAAGATGATCGAGGAAGGCAAGATTAGCGCGGAGGAGGGCGCGAAGCTCTTGCAGGCGCTCGCCGGCAAGAGCGACAAGCGCCGGACGAGCGGCGCGCTCGCCGGCGACGAGGCGCGCTGGCTGCGCGTGCGCGTCACCGATCTGGATACCGGCCGGAACACGGTGAACGTCAACATACCGATGAGCCTGGTCGCCGTCGGTCTCAAGATGGGCGCGCGCTTCGCGCCGAACGTCGAGGGCCTGGACTACGAGCAGATCACCGAGGCCATCAAGTCGGGCGCGCAGGGGAAAATCGTCGACGTCGTCGACGAAGAAGACGGCGAGCGCGTCGAGATTTTCGTCGAATAGCGCCGGGCGGCTCCCACTCGTTTATCCTTCACCGGAGAATAGAACTATGCGTCGCACCTTCTTGCTTCGCTGCCTGATCGGCGGCTTGGGGCTGGCGCTGGCGATCCAACTGGTTGGGGGCATTCGCTACGCGGGCGGCCCGTTCGAGTTTGTCCTTCTGTCGCTTCTTTTCGGCCTAATCAGCGCCGTGCTCAAGCCCATCTTGGGCCTGCTCTCCTGTCCGCTCGTGCTGCTCACACTGGGACTGTTCCTGCTGGTGATCAATGCGTTTCTCTTGCAGCTCACCAGCTCGCTGGCGCAGGCGATTGGCATTCCATTCTCCGTCAGCGATTTCGGCGCGGCTTTCCTGGGAGGGATCATTATCAGCCTGACGGGCTTGCTCGCGAATCTCGTGATTCCCGACCAACAATAACACGGCATTCGCCGCCTGCCCTCGTAGCGCCTGTCCTGCAAAGTGCCCGACCGAAGGGAGCGGGGAGCGCAGTCGAAGGAAAGCGGAGGGGGTTCGCCGTCAGACTGCGTCACACCGAGGAGGAGATTGCATGGAAGGTCAAGTACGCATCGACAACCTCTGGAAGGTGTATCACACGAAGCAGCGCAAGGGCTTGTTCAAGTCCAGCGCGAGGACGGTCGAGGCGCTCAAGGGCGTGTCGTTCGAGATTCAGGCGGGGGAGATCTTCGGCCTGCTCGGGCCGAACGGCGCCGGCAAGACGACGCTGATCAAGTGTCTGACCACGCTGCTGCTGCCGACGAGCGGCAGCGCCTGGGTCAACGGCTATCGGTTGACGAAAGACGATAACGCGATCCGCGCCAGCGTCGGCTGCATGTTGATGGGCGACCGCGGGCTGTACTGGAAGCTCACCGGCCGTGAGAATCTCGTCTTCTTCGGCGCGCTGTATCACCTCAATCCGGATGCGCGCCGCCGCCGCGCGGACGAGATCGTCGACCTGCTCAATCTGGGTGAGATCGTCGACCGCACGGTCGAGACCTACTCCTCTGGCCAGAAGATGAAACTGGCCTTCGGCAAGGCCCTGATCAACGACGCCCCGCTTCTGATACTCGACGAGCCGACCAACACGCTCGACCTGCCCTCGGCGCGCGAGCTGCGCGCCATCGTGCGCAACCTGAACACGGCGGGCAAGACCGTGATCTACACGACGCACATCATGGCCGAGGCCGAGACGATGTGCGATCGCGTGGCGATCATCGACCGGGGCGAAGTGCTGGCGCTGGGGACGGCGCCCGATCTGAAGGCCTCGCTGGAGCGCGAAGAGATCATTCACTTCGAAGGGGTGATTTCGTCGCAGGCCAGCCTGGCCGTGGAGGAACTGCCGGGCGTGGTGCGCGCGGCGAGAGCTGCCGTGAACGGCCACACACAGCTCACCGTCGTCGTGCAGGACCAGCGCGCGCTCCTGCCGCGGCTGATCGAAACGCTCGCCGCGCACGACGCCGTCGTCCAGAGAATCGTCCACGAAGAAGTCACGCTCGAAGACGTGTTCATCGCGCGCACCGGCCGCACGCTGGCCGAGGATACGAGGGTGAAGTAATCAGTAATCAGTGACCAGTGATCAGTGAACAGTAATCGGTGAGCCGTGGGCACTGATAACTGATGACTGATAACTGATAACTGACAACTGACGACTGTTTGACTCAGGCCACACATGACTACCATAGCCGACCCCTCCCTCAGGCAAAAATTGTCTGCCGCGCTGGCCGAGACGCGGCTGCGGCTGTTGAACATCAGCCGCTATCCCGGCCAGTTAGCGATGGAGATCATCATCCCGATCATCTTCGCCGCGATGCCCATGCTGCTGGGCCGGGCGACCGCCGGCGCGGACGCCGCCGCGAACTTCGAGGCGAACACGGGCACGACGAATTACGTCGCCTTCCTCTTGATCGGCGCGAGCACCTTCACTATCGTGACGAGCGCCTTCTGGCACATCGCCTACTGGCTGCGCTTCGAGCAGGAGACCGGCACGCTGGAAGCCGTATACCTCACGCCGACCGGCAGCACGACGCTGGCGTCGGGCGTGGCGCTGTACAGCGCCGTGCGCGGCGTCACGTCGAGCCTGCTGGCGTATCTGATCGGCTGCGTCGTGTTTCAGGTCAACCCGTTCGACGGCCAGGTGCTGCTGGCCTTCCTGTTCGTCCTGTTCGGCCTGGTCCCGCTGTACGGCGTAGCGCTGCTGTTCGGGGCGGTGGTGCTGAGGGTCAAGGAGTCGAACGCCCTCATCGGATTGATGCAGTGGGTGGTCGCCTTCTTGATGGGCATCTTCTACCCGATAGCCGTGCTGCCGCCGTTGGTGCAGACTATCGCCAAGGCTTTCCCGCCGACGTGGATGCTGAACGGCGTGCGCTCGGCGCTGCTCGGCGTCGGCTACTTCTTCGAGACCTGGTATCTGGATATGGCCGTGCTGTGGGCGTTCATGCTCTTTGCGCCGCTGTTCGGATTCTGGGCTTTCCATCGCGTGGAGAACGGCATCCGCCGCAATCAGGGCATGGGGGAGTTCTAGCCGATTGCCGATGGCAGATGGCGGATGGCATGGCGCGTTCTCGGCGCCGTTGATTCCGCACTACGTTTCACGACACCGCAGGGAAAGGTACGAATGGCAGCTCAAACGATTCAGGCCAAGTTGCTGACCGGCGCTCCGGCGTGGATCAGCTCGCTCCTCGCCATGTCGCGCAAAGAGCTGACGATCATGGTGCGCTACCCGGTCGAGTTCGTCGCCAGCTTCGGGCAAATATTTTTGATCGTCATCGTGCTCACGCTGGCCGGCCTGATGTTCTCTCCGAACGGCGTGCAGTCCGGCGGCAGCAGGCAGACGTCCGGCATCGTCGTGTACGGCTTCATCGTCTTCATGTTCTTAAGTGATACGCTGTGGACGATCGGGTACAACGTCCGGCGCGAGCAGAAACAAGGCACGCTCGAGCAGTTGTACCTCAGCCCGGCGTCCAAATCGGCCAGCCTGGTCTCGCGCGTCACCGTCACGCTGGTGTGGACCGGCCTGCTGAGCGTCGCGTCGGCCGCGCTGATGAGCGTGATGCTGGGCCGCCTGCCGTTTCACAACCTGCCGCTCGGCGCCTTCGTCCTGGTCATGGCGCTGTCCGGCACGTTCGGCGTGGGATTCGCCTTCGCCGCGCTGACGCTGCGCATCAAGGAAGCGGGGCAGACCATGGCGAACCTGATCCAGTTCGCGTTCATGATGCTGTGCGCGCCGTTTTTCCCCTTCTCGGCGCTGCCGGAGTGGATACAGAATATCTCGCGCCTGATCCCGATGTCGTACGCCGTGGATTCGTTCCGCTCGACCTTGATGGGCTACCCGGAGGGCTTCCCGGAACTGGCCTCCATCGAAGTCGAGGTCGTCATCGTCGCGGCATTCGGTCTGCTGATGCCGGTCTTGGGGCTGTGGCTGTATCGCCGCGAAGAAAACCGCGCGCGGCGCACGGGCAGCCTTTCAGAATATTGATCTTCGAAAAGGGGAGATCAGACCCTCCCGCTGACGTCCTCGCCCGCGGCAAACGGCGGGATGCCGACCAGGAGCCGAGGCATGACCGAACCTGCAGGCCCGACAGGTTATCAACCCCCGCCGAACGGCTGGCACACGTTCTTGATTGTATGGGTCACGCAGTCGGTGTCGGTGTTCGGCAGCGCGCTGACGTTCTTCGCCGTCAATATCTGGCTGGCGCAGACGCTGTATCCACGCCCGGAGCAGAAGCCGGAACTCGCCGCTGCCCTGTCGGCGATCGCGCTCGCCTTCGCGCTGCCGACGGTGTTCGGCGCGCCCATCGCGGGTGCGTGGGCCGATCGCCACGACCGCAAGCGAACGATGATGGCGATGGACTTCGCCAATGGCCTGCTGAGCCTACTGCTGGCCGCGCTGGTGATCAATAACGCGCTGCAACTGCCGCTGCTTATCGTCCTCGTCGTCGTCCAGGCCCTCTTTAGCCTGTTTCATCAGTCGGCGTTTGACACGTCGTACGCGATGATCGTTCCGGAGGACAAGCTGCCGCGCGCCAACGGCATGATGCAGACGATCTGGGCGCTGTCGGGCATTGTGTCGCCCGCTATCGCCGCGGCGCTGATCTCTGTGCCGGCCCTCCTGCGGCAGAGCGGCGTGACAGGTGGCGTTGCCGAGCTCCGCGACGGGACGCCGCTGGTCATGGGCATCGACGCGCTCACCTTCTTCGTGGCCTCGGCAGTCTTGGCCTTCTTGT
Organism: Anaerolineae bacterium; assembly: GCA_035283185.1. GTDB lineage: Bacteria > Chloroflexota > Anaerolineae > Fen-1058 > Fen-1058 > DASSFZ01. Next base: position 13,969 of record DATEUJ010000185.1, read on the forward strand.
ACGTGCCATCGCCGAAACGAGGCGACTTGCAGGCAGGCGATGGCACAGCCGGGAAGAGCCTGTGGGCGGACATCCGAGAGGGCGCCCTGTACATCTGGCACCGCCGCCCGCTGCTGTGGCTATTGGGCACCTTCACCGTCGCCAACTTCGTCGCGGGGCCGCTGGGCGTGTTCCAACCGCTCATGCTCAAGTTCAATCTCGCCGCCGATTGGTCGGCGCGCGGGTTCACCTTCGAGACGGCGCTGGCGCTGCTGGCGTCGGTCGGCAGCGCCGGCGGCGTGGCGGGCGGCGTATTCATCAGCGCCTGGGGCGGGCTGAAGCGTAAGCGCGTGTACGGCGTCGTCGTCTCGCTCATCGCCACCGGCCTTGCGCTGATCGTCTATGGCCTATCGGGCGCGCTGTATCTCACAGCGGCGATGGCCTTCCTCGAAACGGCCATGATCCCGATCATGAACGCCCACTCGCAGGCGATCTGGCAGACGCAGACGCCGCGCGAGCTGCAGGGGCGCGTGTTCGCGGTGCGGCGGCTGATCGCGCAGTTCACCTGGCCGCTCAGCACGGCGCTGGCCGGGTGGGCGGGCGGCGCGTTCAATCCTGGCGTGGTGATGGCCGTGCTCGGCGGGGTCCTGGCGCTGTTCTGCGTGGGACAGTTACTCAATCCGTACCTGATGCGCGTCGAGGACAAGGCGTGGCTGGATGAAATGGCGGCGCGCAGGGTCGCAGCGGGTGGGCAGCAAGCGAACGGATAAGGCTCGCACCGCGGGGCCTAAATGAGCCGCCACCTGTCCATGCCCTGAAACTTGGAGCTCGCGCCGACATGACCAAGATAATCGACGTCGAATTCGAATTGAGCGTAGCGCGCGCGATGCTCGCCGAGCTGGAGGAGTACCTCGCGTCCGACGTGCTCTACTGGCAGACGGCCTCGAACGCGCTCGGCGACCGCATGCCGAAGCTGACGATCGGCGGCCTGCTCGAAGCGCTGCTGCGCGCCGAGGCGGCCGGCGCACCGGACGCGCCGGCGCTGCGCTCGTCCTTGCAGCGCATCAAGTCCGGACGCCTGTACCGGTATCTCGACCACGCTGAGCGCGAAACGCGCAGCCGGCTCGACGCGTGGACCTGGTACCTTGACGACTACGCCCGCAGCGCAGCCGACGCGGCGAGCTACTACCCCCGCGAAGTTCGGGCGCGGCTCAAAGCCGAACTGCTCTTGAGCGAAGTGGAGCCGCATCAGCGCGGCCGCGCCGAACGGGCGCGCGCCAACGCGCTCGACGAGCGCGTGCGCGCGGCGTTCGCGCCGGGGGAATTCGTCCTGGACGAGCGATTGAAGGTCTACCTGCCGGCGGATCGATGCTGGTGGCTGTACGGGCGGCTGCGCAATCGTTAACCACCAAGACACAAAGTTCCAAGAACGTCGGCTCGTCTGGGTTCGGTAGGGGAAATCCTCACCGCGAAGCCTGCCCTGAGCGCAGCCGAAGGGACGCCAAGAGCGCAAAGAGTTCGAGAAAACTTGGCGTCCGCCTACCCCGCTTCTTTTTGCGGGGTTGCGTCTTCGCGGTTCAAACCCCATCAAAGTCGGAAGAACCAGAGCTTCAAGGTCTTCTTCGTTGGCGCCTCGGTGGTTGTTTTTCAGGCGGACTTGTTGCTCAACTGCCTCCCCCGAAGGGCACATCCCGGCATGTAGGCGCAAGTCCTGCGCCAGGCTTTTCATCAGTTCCTCGGCGGAGGGTCACGTTCGGTTTTGTGGTGGCGGCGGGGGAGCGACCGCCCCGCCGACCATACCTTAGGCCACTGCGTGGAGATCGTTTAAGACAAGTGATGCTTCGGCTGCTAGTTGTTGCGCGATGGACATCCGGGCGTGCTTCTCTGGAGGCCATCCGATGATATTCGCATGACGAGGTGGTGGTTCGTCAGGTTGAACGTGCAGTCCAACGGCCAAGACTGTGTGGGCGGCTAAATCGGCACGTGCGTAGAGTGTTCGCCTACTTGGGTAGGCGACGTACTGTTGGCCCAAAGACCAAACACCTTTATCAGTTAGAGCTGAGATTCGGAAAACCGATGTTGAGTTGTCTTGTGCAGAAGGTTCAAACGCCCGATGCTTCACTCTGGAGTTTAAGCGGCTGAAGTGAGATGTGCTCAGAATGAAACGTGTGATGATCTCGTCTGGAGCCACGTTAGATCTGAGAGGCTCTGACAACTCGGTCAATCCCCGCTGAGATAGTGCTCGGAATACCTTCGCGAAGGAGTTCTGTGCCATGGAAGTTTGTGTGCCCAACCAAACCGGCGTAGTTGAGGGTTCCATCTCTGCTTATTCTCACCGAGAAAATTCGACGTGCACCAAAATCCCATTCGACTGCGATGTCGCCATCCGTGTCAACAGCAATTTCAGGCAAGGGTGTTGATATAGGTAGATAAGCAAGGAACTGAAGTGCATAAACGAAAGCTCCAGGGTCGGCAGGGGCTGCCTCGTAGCCGTCCCAACCGCGCTCTTGGGCATGGGCAAACGCGTCTTCTAGAGCTTCGATTGCGGCGCGCTTGGGCATGCCAAGAGTGATGCTCGTTGTGAAGTCATTTGCATGAGCGCCTAATCGTCTAACTTCGCGGGCCTCGTCGCTCAGAGCTCGATCCAGGATCGTTGTGAAGGCATATCTATTTTCCATCACCAGAGCTAGGGTCATTCGAAATGCCTCAGCGTTTCATCCGTAAGGTAGCTGAAGAATATTAGGTTCTTGAAATTGCGCAATTGGTCGAGGGTCGTTTCTAGTGCTGGATCTCTGGGAGGCATGTCCACCTCTTGGAAAGCATCTATATCTAGAATAAGAGTGATCCTTCGCGCTGCCGCATCGGTTTCCAGTGCTTGGACTACATGTGCAGCCAGGAGCTTATCAGGATCATGAATTGTGACACGGGAGAAGAAAGCACTGATGTACTGAGGTAACTCAGAAGGCACTGAGGGCGCAGCCCGCAAATAGCGTCCGAAATCAGATAGATCAGAAGGTAGAGGAATGTGATTTATATAGCGGAGGGCTACTCTCGTTATGGCTTCTGGTGAAGCAATCTTACAATACTGCTGCCACAGCTCTGTTGCGACTGGATGCAACTCTTTCCAACTGGTATATGGCTTAAGGCGATTGAGTGTGAAACCGTCAATACGGAATTGGGCTACAAGCTTGTCATCTGGCGATTTGAAGAAATAACCTTGCAGGCCAATATCCTCGATTGCAGGATAGCTGGTGCTTCCTGGTGAAAGTTGGAAGGTGACTTTACCACCGCGGCGCTCTTCGACTTTGGGAAAGCGATCGACGAGCGTTGACTTTAGGGCAGAAAACTCCTGGGCATGAAAGCTAGGACGAGCTTTGACTCTAAAGTCAATTATGGCTTCTGTAATCGGTGCGGACCGGAGATGATGAGGTTCAGACATGTAAGGATTAACCAATGATGTGGTTGAAAAGCCCGCAACTTCAGGAAATCTCAATCGGTGTTACAAGTATATCTCAAGTTCTCATTAGGCCACTTCAACACCAAGCGGAGTAATGACCTGTCTCCGTTGCACTCCGCTCGGGGCGCGCCCTGAGTCTGCCGAAGGGGTGCTTGCCTTAAAGAATCGCGAGTCACTACGAATTGACCAACAGATACCCGCCCCGCCGCGTGAGCACCAGCTCAGGCTTGCGTGGATCGCTCTCGAGCGATTGGCGCAGCTTCCAGATGTGCCATTTGACGCGCCTCGCGCGCGCGCCCGGATCGGCGATGCCCATCAGCTCGCCGATCTGCCCGGCGCTGACCACCTGCCCGGCGCGCTCGGCGAGGATCACGAGGAGGTTGTACTCGGCGGGACGCAGCGACACCGACCGATTGCGCACGACGACCTGGCGTGTGCCGCGATCGATGACCAGGCGCTCGCCGACCCGGAGAACCGCGTCCCGCTCGGCGAGCGGGCGGTGCGAGCGCCGCAGCACGGCTTCCACGCGCGCGATCAACTCGCCCGGGCTGAAAGGCTTGACCAGGTAATCGTCGCCGCCGAGCTGCAGGCCGGCCACCTTGTCGTCTACGGTCTGCTTCGCGGTGAGGAAGATGACGGGCACGGTGGAGACCTGGCGGATGCGAGCGCACGTCTCCAAGCCGTCCATGCCCGGCATGATTACGTCGAGGATGACCAGGTCCGGGCGATGCTCGAGAAGCTTGCGCAGGCCTTCTTCGCCGCTCGTCGCGGTGACCGGCTGGAAGCTGGCGTCGAGCAGAGCCAGCTCGATCATGCGCACGTGCGCCGGATCGTCGTCGATGACGAGTATTCTTTGAGGCATTCGCAGGCGCTCTGAGAATCTCAGTCGCCGAGGTCACGCGGACGGACAGGCAGGTAGACGATCTTCCTCGGCGCGGCCCCTATTATATCAGGAATCCCATTACTGCCGAGGTCGACGAGGAGGACAAGACAGGGATCAGGCGGATCGATATTCAGCGCGTCGATGACGGCGCAGTTCTCGATCTGCGGCCCCTGTGGCGCTGGATTGACGATCACGGTGAAGGTGAGCGTGAAGACCTGACCCGGGGTCAATGGATCCTTCACCGACACCAGCGGGTTGCCGATCGTCAGGCTGCCGTTGCTGGATGCGGTTCCGGGAAGGTACGTCGTGTCGTTCGGGATCGCATCGCTGATGCGAGCCTGGAGAATATCGACCGGTCCGGTATTCGTGAACCACACCGTATACACCACACGGTCGCGCGGCTGTACCATGCCCGGAACCGGCGTCGTCGGTCCATCGCGGTGGACGACAGCGCTTTTGCTCGTGATGGCCTGAGGCGTCGGCGTCGCCGTTTCCGTCGGCGTGGAGGTCGCGGTCTCGGTCGGCGTAGAAGTCGCGGTCTCAGTCGGCGTAGAAGTCGCGGTCTCAGTCGGCGTGGGGGTCGCGGTGTCGGTCGGTGTCGGTGTGGCCGTGTCAGTCGGCGTCGGGGTCGCGGTATCGGTCGGCGTTGGCGTCGCGGTAAGTATTGGCTGTAGATGGCAGTATGGGCGGGGGATGAGGAAGGGCTTCACTCGAAGCAGGCGATCGCCGTAATCGATCGGCGAGTTTACAATTGCGGGACCGAGGAACAAGTAAGCGTCACCGCGACAGGGCACGTCCACTTGCAGCGAGCGAGATTGCCCGGGCGGCACGACTGACGTCGCGTTGGAGAAGTATATCGGCGCATTCGAAGGGCTTTGCCGCTCGTAAGATGCGAGGCCGACGTTGTAACAGTTGGACTCGGAGCGATTAACCACCACAACCTGGGCTACCTGCTCGCGCGGGAGGACCCGGAGGAACACAACTAAATCGGGTGGGCGATCATCGGTCCTGTTGCTCAGGCACTCGCCATTTACGGCCGTGCGGTGAGGCGCGGAATCGAAATAAGAAGCGGCAGCGCTGCCGGCGTACAGCGACAGCAGCAGGCTCAGGAATAGGAGGATAAGTGTAACACGGCGAGTTGGAATCAAAGACTTGCGCACCGGCGTTCTTGCCTCTGGAGCCGAGAGTGCTCACATTCTACCAAACACATATGGCTCCTGTGGTAAGGGACCGGTTTGAGTTGTCAGGCGTCGACGGTTAGAAATTCAAGGCAGGAGCATGCAGAACCCTATCGACATACACCACATCCCAATTTCCAACCTCCATTGCGGCTAGAGTGCCGTGAACCGATATCCCACGCCGCGCTCGGTGAAGATAAAACGGGTCTGCTCCGCGTCGCCCTCCAGCTTCTGGCGCAGCCGCCAGATGTACCATTTCACGTTGTTGAGATTCACCTCCGTTTCGAATCCCCACACGGCGGTGAAAATGTCGTCTACCGAGACGACGCGGCCGGGATGCTCGACCAGGTACATCAGGATACGATGCTCGGTGGGCGTCAGCTCGATCGGCTTGCCGTCGCGAATGACGGTGGGCGATTTCGGGTCGACGATCAAGTCGCCGCCAGCGAAGCGCATGACGTTGCTCTTGACCGGCGGCGGCAGCCGCGTGCGGCGCAGCACGGCGTTCACGCGCGCGCCGAGCTCCTTCGGGTTGAAAGGCTTGACGATGTAATCATCCGCGCCCAGCCGCAGGCCCTTGATCTTCTCTTCGTCGCTGGTGCGCGAGGTCATGATGATCACCGGCACGGTAGACAGCTCGCGGATGCGGCGGCACACTTCCCACCCGTCCATCGTCGGCAGCATGACGTCCAGGATCACCAGGTCGGGCTGAGTCTCGTACAGCTTGCGCAGCCCCTCCGGGCCGTCCATCGCCGCGACGCTCGTGTAGCCATCGAGCTGTAGCAGGTCCTGTACGACGTCGGACTGCAACGGATCGTCTTCGATGATCAGAATCGTCTCAGCCATGGCCGCTCACAGAATCAACCGATCGAAAGCGAGCAGACACCCGCATCCCAGGACCGTCACGTTCATGAATAGCAGGAGTGCCAAGACAAAACGCTGCTGAGGCTTGAGCACCGAAAAGACAGGCAGCCGCTCGATGAGCGACGGCGACGCCTCTTCGTAGCGCGCATTCGGATCGACCTCTGCTTTGCGCAGATCGTCTAACATAAGCCCTCCGGAAAGCTGCGTATCTCCTGTGCGGCACCCACCAGGATACCTGAGGCATGCGTAAAAGTCAAATGGTTTGAGGGGAGTGTAACCGCCCTCCAACACGGTTTCAACCGGTGATGGCACGCCTGTTGGGGCGACAGTTGCATTGTTGCCCGGGCCTCATCTCTGCCACACCTTCAGATAGTCAAACTCGACCTCCAGGCGCTCCTCGGAGTACCGCTGCGCCATCGCGCCGATAAGGCTCCGCTCGCGAGCGATGGTATCGCGCGCCGTCAACTCGTCGTTCACGTAGAACACGCACGCGGCGGCGTGACATTCGATACGCAGCGTGTTGACGGCCCTGCCGCGCCGAACGTGCGGCCACTGCCGCCACGGCTGCGCCTCGGACCATCGACCGTCGATGCGGCGCTGCACACTGAAATAACCGTCGCCGCCGACCAAAAAAGCCGTCATCTCGTCCGCGCTTCCGACCACGATTCCGTAGCCATTGTCGGGCGGTCCGGCGACGGCGCCGGCCTGCGTTTCCACGACGAAATCGTCGACTGGCAGGGCGTGCGTCGCCAGGGCGCTCGCTCCGGGCCGGGTTGGATGCAGGCGGAGACGGCCTGCGACTGCCTCTCCTTCGCCCGGATCGATCGTCCACTCGCGCGATGCGCGATCGAACTCGTCTGACCATATCGGCGCCGCGCGGCGAACGTCGGGCCGGATGGCGATGGCTATCGCCGCCAGGCCGGTCACGCCGATGATCACGCCCAGCACGGCGACGGCGATTCGCCAGGCGCGCCTTGACACACCGCCATCGCCGGGGTATCCTTCGCCCGTGTCGTCCACTGGAGCCTCCAACAACGGCGCGGTCACAACGCTCCTCAGCGCGATACTGATCCTCGCCGTGATCGTTCTCGTGGGAGTCGCCGTCGCGGCGACTTCGACGTTTACGGAAAGCGCTGAGGCTGAGCCGGGGCCGCTGCTGGTCGACGCGTCCACCGTTGTGCCGACGATCACTCTCTCGCCGACCTCGACGCCCACATCCACGCCGACGCCGACCGACACACCTCTGCCGAGCGCAACGCCGGAGCCGAGCCTGACGCCGACCCCGCAGAGCGGGGCGCCAGCAGCCACCGCACTGGGATCCCGACCGCAGCCCGACGGCGTGCAGCGCACGGCGCGCGTGCCCATTCTGATGTACCACTACATCTCGGCGCCGCCTGATCTTGGCGACCGGCTGCGCGTCGACCTTTCCGTGCTGCCCGGGAACTTCGACGCGCAGATGCGGTGGCTGGCCGAGAACAATTATCACACAATCACGCTCACCGACCTGTACACTCACCTGGCAATCGGCGCGCCCTTGCCGGAGAATCCGATCATACTCACGTTCGACGACGGCTACGTCGATCACTACGAAAACGCCCTCCCCATTCTCCAGAAGTACGGCTTCACCGGCGTCTTCTTCGTCCTGGCCGGGCCGGCGGACGTCGCGTCGCCGCGCTATCTCACCTGGGAAATGATTGCCGAGATGAGCGCGGCCGGACAAGACATGCAGGTGCACGGCCGCGCCCACGTCGACCTGCGCCGCCGGCCCGGCGAATTCCTATTCTTCCAGATCGTCGGCGCGCGGCAGGCGATCGAAGCGCATACCGGAAGACCCGCGCCGTTTTTCTCTTATCCCGCCGGGCAGTACGACGCCAACGTGCTGCGTTTCCTGAGCGAGCGCGATTTCTGGATGGCGGTCACGACGAAGTATGGCCGCGATCACAGTCTCGGTAGCGCCCTGGAACTGAGCCGCATTCGCATCCGGGGCGGAGACTCCCTGCAGAAGTTCGTTAGCAAAGTGACGTCTGGCAGGTAATCCTTCCTCTGCTTCTTCTTTTCTCATCTCACTCTCATAATTGCGATGAACCAGTACTCGACCACAATGAATTTGAGGGCCTGTCATTCTGAGCGGAGCGAAGAATCTCGCGCAAAGGGAAGGAGATTCTTCGTCGCAAAACGCGCTCCTCAGAATGACACCCAAAGGTTTCAGAACCTTCGCAAGAGTTTAGCAGTCAGATAGTCTCAAACCGCCCCACAAAGCAAGCCTGATAGATTTTGAAGGCAGGCCGGTGATATATTTTGCGCGAGATGGCTCAGCCCGCACGCCATAAGGCCCGGGCTGTTTGTATAAATATGACAGGTTCGTCACGTTTGCCAGGTTTCTATAATCTGCCACTCACCAGACGGCTCGAAGTGATGGCACAAGAGGTCGGCCTGACCCCGGAGGAAGCCGCTGTTATGTCCGGTATGAGCGGCTTGTCTTCCGGCGCGGCAGATCACATGGTCGAGAACGCCATCGGCGTGTTCGGCCTGCCCCTGGGCATTGCCACGAACTTTCTCGTCAACGGGCGCGACGTGCTCGTGCCGATGGCGATCGAGGAGCCGTCCGTCATCGCCGGCGCGTCGTTTGCCGCACGCCTGATTCGTGAAGGCGGCGGGTTCACGGCCACGAGCGACGAGCCGGTCATGATCGCGCAGGTGCAGATTCTCGACCTGATGAATCCGCACGCGGCTCGACTCGCCCTGCTGGCGAACAAGCAGCGCCTGCTCGACTTCGCCAATACGACCGACCCGGTGATTACCGGCCTGGGCGGCGGGGCGCGCGACATCGAGGCCCGCATCGTCGAGCAGTCGCCGGTCGGCCCGATGCTGGTGATGCACCTGCTGTACGACTGCCGCGATGCGATGGGCGCGAACACCGTGAACACCGCCGCCGAAGCGCTCAGGCCGATGATCGAAGAGATCACCGGCGGGCGCGTCGGCCTGCGCATCTTGAGCAACCTGGCCGATCGCCGCCTGGCGCGCGCTATGGCGAAGGTTCCGCCTACGGCCCTGGCTTTTGACGAGTACGACGGCGAAGTCGTGCGCGATCGCATCACCGAGGCGTGGGCATTCGCCGCCGCCGATCCATATCGGGCGGCGACGCACAACAAGGGTATCATGAACGGCGTCGACGCCGTCGTCATCGCCACCGGCAACGACTGGCGCGCGATCGAGGCCGGCGCGCACGCCTACGCGGCCCGATCCGGCCGGTACACGTCGCTGACGCATTGGGGGCGCGACGCCGAAGGCAACCTGGTCGGCACGCTCGAAATGCCGATGGCCGTCGGCATCGTCGGTGGCGCGACGAAAGTGCATCCGGCGGCGCGCGTCGCGCTGAAGATCATGGGCATCCGGACGGCGCGCGAGCTGGCCGAGGTGATCGTGTCGGTGGGACTGGCGCAGAACCTGGCCGCGATCCGGGCGCTGGCGACGGAAGGCATCCAGCGCGGTCACATGTCGCTGCACGCGCGGCAGCTCGCCTCGGTGGCGGGCGCGAGCGGCGATCTCATCGAGCGCATCGCGGCGCAGATGGTCGCCGAGAAGACGATCCGCCTGGATCGCGCAGAGGCGCTGGTCAAAGAGATCGCCGAGACGGTGGAGCGCGCGAAGTCAGTAATCAGTGATCAGTAATCAGTGGTCAGTGATCAGTTGTCAGTGATCACTTACCGTTCACTGGTCACTGATTACTGGTCACTGATGACTGATAACTGATCACGAGGGATTAGAGACGATGGGATTGATGAAACCGAATCGACCCGTGGGCATCGTCGGCTATGGCGCGTACGTGCCGCGCTATCGGCTGCCGGCGAGCGAGGTCTCGCGGGTGTGGACGGACAGTACGGAAGGCGCGCCGATCGCGGAGAAAGCCGTGCCGGGTCTCGACGAAGACGTGGCGACGATGAGCATCGAAGCGGCGCGCAACGCGCTGGCGCGCGCCGCTATCGACGCCGAGCAGATCGGCGCGGTGTGGGTCGGCAGCGAATCGCATCCCTACGCCGTCAAGCCGACGTCGACGATCGTCGCCGAAGCGATCGGCGCGGTGCCCAACACGCAGGCGGCCGACTGGCAGTTCGCCTGCAAGGCCGGCACCGAGGCATTGCAGGCGGCGATGGGATTCGTCGCGTCGGGCATGGCGCCGTACGCGCTGAGCATCGGCATGGATACGGCGCAGGGCCGCCCCGGCGACGCGCTCGAATACACGGCGGGCGCGGGCGGCGCGGCGGTCATCGTCGGCCCGGCGGAAGAAAGCCTGGCCGAAATCGAGGCGTCGCTTTCGTTCGTCACCGATACGCCCGACTTCTGGCGCCGGCCGTACGCGCACTATCCCGAGCACGCCAGCCGCTTCACCGGCGAGCCGGCGTACTTCAAGCACATCACCTCGGCGGGCGAGCAGTTGATGCAGGAGCTGGGCACGCGCCCGGAAGACTACACCTACGCGGTGTTCCACCAGCCGAACGTGAAATTCCCACAGCGCGCCGCGCAAATGCTGGGCTTCAAGCCCGAGCAGAGCGAGGCGGGCTTGCTGGTCAACCTGATCGGCAACACCTACGCCGGATCGTGCATGATCGGCCTGACGGCGATCCTGGACCAGGCGAGGCCGGGCGATCGCATCTTCATGGTGTCCTTCGGCTCGGGCGCAGGCAGCGACGCGTTCAGCATCACCGTCACCGACAAGATCGCCGATCGGCAGAAGCGCGCGACGGCGACGCGCGACTACATCGCGCGCCGCGTGCCGATCGACTACGCGACGTACGCGCGCTACCGGAAGAAGCTGGTGATGCAGTAATCAGTAATCAGTGATCAGTAATCAGTGACCAGTGACGACTGACGACTGACGACTGATAACTGATGACTGATGACTGATAACTGATAACTGGCAACTGACAACTGGATTCACTATGCGAGACGTGAGCATTATCGGAATCGGACAGACGCGGGTGGGCGAGCACTGGGATACTTCGCTGCGCCACCTGGCGCTCGAAGCGATCAAGGGCGCGGCGCTCGAGGCCGACGTCGATCGGGTCGACGGTCTGTTCGTCGGCAATATGCTGGCCGGCGAGCTGAGCGGCCAGGGTAACCTTGGCGCGCTGATCGCCGACTTCGTCGGGCTGCGCGGCGTCGAGGCCGTCACGGTCGAAGCGGCGTCGGCGTCCGGTGCGGCCGCCGTGCGGCAGGCGTATCTGGCCGTCGCCGGCGGGCTGATGGATTTCGCGCTCGTCGTCGGCGTGGAGAAGCTGAGCGACGTGGTCGGCTCGACGGCCGTCACGGCGCAGGCCACGGCCACGGACAGCGACTACGAAGCCGCGCACGGCGTGACGCCGCTGGCGATCGCGGCGATGATGATGCGCCGCTACATGCACGAGTACGATGCGTCGCTGGCCGACTTCGCCGCGTTCAGCGTCAACGCGCACCTGAACGCCAGCACCAACCCGTACGCCATGTTCCACAACAAGCTGTCGGTGCAGTCGTTCGTCAAAGCGCCGATGGTCGCCGACCCGATCAACCTGTTCGACGCGGCGGCCCCGGCCGACGGCGCGGCGGCGGTCATTCTGGCTTCCTCCGACTGGGTCAGGGGACGCGGCAACAGCGCGACAGGAAACGGCGCCGCACGCGTCCGCATTGCAGCCTCGTCAGCGGCGACCGACGCGCTGGCGATCGCCGACAGATCGGATCCGCTGTGGCTGGCGGCTGCGGAAGCGTCGGCGAGCCGCGCCTACCGGCAGGCGGGCATCACGGCACGCGCCATCCATTTCGCCGAGCTGCACGATGCGGCGACAGTGCTGGCCGCTCTGTCGCTCGAAGCGTGTGGCTTCGCCGAGCGCGGCGGCGGCGTGAATTTCGCCAAGGGCGGCGGCATCGCCCGCGACGGTCAGACGCCCATCGGCACACTCGGCGGGCTGAAGGGCCGTGGCGATCCGGGCGGCGCGACCGGCGTGTACCAGATCGTCGAAGCTGTGCAGCAGTTGCGCGGCCAGGCCGGCCCCAACCAGATCGCTAACGCGCGCCTCGGGTTGGCGCAGTCGCTCGGCGCGAACGGCGCGACCGCCATCACGCACATTCTGGTTCGAGATTAGTTCCTTGAGTTCCCTCAGTTCCTTCTTGCCAAGGGAACTGAAGGAACTGAGGGAACTGAATTATGAACTCATTCAGGAGGTTTTCAAATGGACGTTCCACGACACTGGAGATTGCAGACGCAGCGGTACGGGCTGATCGGCGAGGAGTGCCCAGACTGCAAGCACAAAATCTTCCCGCCGCGCGACGTGTGCCCGGAGTGCGGCTCGCCCGCGCACGCGCCGTACGTGTTCTCCGGCCGGGGCGAGGTGTTCTCGTTCAGCCACGTCTACCAGGCGCCGGCCAGCCACGAGGAGCAGGCGCCCTACACCGTCGCGATGATCAAGCTCGAGGAAGGCCCGCTGGTGACAGCGCAGCTCACCGACGTGAATCGCGACGAGATCGAGATCGGCATGCCGGTCGAGATGGTGACGCGCGCCTTGCAGTCGAACGGCGAGCGCGGCATGATCGTGTACGGCTACAAGTTTCGTCCCGCGGTCTCGGCAGCTCCCCCATCGAGTTGAAGCGCTGCTCATGGCATAACGGGCCAATCCGGCATCGATTAGGTGCGTCCAATTCATATTGGAGACGGTCGCGCAAGTTAAATGCCAAGCACCTATAAATCGCGAACACCCCGCACAGCCAAGACGACGAGTGTTTCCAAGTCACGCAGCCTGCGCGAGGTAGCAGACTTCTGGGATTCACACGATACGGCAGACTATCCTCTCAACAGGGTCGAATTCGAGGTCAATGTCAGCGCACGCCAGCACTATGTGGCCGTTGATCCCGATCTCCTGGCGGAAGTCAGGCAGGCGGCGCACGCGCGCGGCTTAAGCACCGAAAGTCTAGTGAATTTATGGCTGAAGGAGAGATTGCAACAAGTGTCCACCGGGCCTGGTTAGGTCAGGCAGCCCCTGCGCCGCGAATGTGAGAACAGTCAGACCTGTCGGGTTGTCTCAACTCGGCAGGTTTGTTTTTCGCCCATCACTTGTTCGGCGCAGGCCTGCCCTGAGCGCAGCCGAAGGGTCTCTGACCGAGCCGCGTATCCAACCGCAGGTCTCAAACTCGCCCCGCTGGAGACCTGCGGTCGGGCGGCGGGGGCGGGTCGGGCGACGCACGATGCGGAAGTGTTGAGTGTCACCCCAAAAGGGTGACGCTTTGCCGTTCTCCGTCTATCCCTTCCGGCTTAGAATCTAATTCGGAATCATGAATATGTTTTGGGAGCATTTATGAAAGACCAGGAGAGGACGGCCAGGCTGTTCAAGGCGCTCATGCATCCCGCACGGCTAGAGATTCTCGACATCCTCCGCAATGGCGAAGAGTGCGTCTGCCACATGGAAGCTGCGCTAGGCTATCGGCAGGCGTACATCTCGCAGCAGTTGTCGGTGCTGCGCGAGGCGGGATTAGTCCAGGATCGACGCGACGGCTGGAATATGTTCTATCGTGTGACCGACACGCAGGTGTATACCCTCGTCGATGCCGCGCGGCGCATGACGGGCGACACGCGAGCGGCCGCCCGGCGCAAGCCGGCTAAGTCTGCGCCATGTCCGTGCCCGCGTTGCAACCCGGTGGCGGTGGCTGCCACTGCCTGACGGTGCACATGACTCAAGCCTCCGCGATCCATCCACAAGGAGTGAACCTATGCTGACGATCAAAGTTCTAGGGCCTGGTTGTGACAATTGCAAGAAGGTGGAGCAGGCGGCGCGGCAAGCTGTCGCGATGTTGAGCGTCGAAACCCAGATCGAGAAGGTGACCGACCGCGCGCTATTCGCCCAATATGGCCTGCTAGCGACGCCGGGTCTTGTTATCAACGAGAAGTTGGTCAGCGCGGGGCGTATCCCCAGCGCCGCCGAAGTGACGACGTGGATCGCCAACGCGCTCGAGCAGGAGCCTGCCTGAGCGGGATAGCCCCGTTTGACACGGGGCTTTTTCAGGCAGAAACACATTCAACAGTGCGAATATGACCACCGAATGAGCATGATGCAGATCAGGATCGTGGGAGCCGGCTGTCCGGCTTGCCGGCAACTTGAAGAAGACGTGCGAGCGTGGATCGCACGGCACCGCATCGAGGCGCAGATCGAGCGCGTAGACGACCTGATTGCGATTCTGGACTATCGCCAGCTGGCACTGCCCGGCTTGATCGTTGACGATCGCATCGTGCTGACCGGCTATCCACCTAGACACAGACTCGAAAAGGCCTTACGCGACATCATCGGCGAGGGAACGTAATGTCGTATCTCCTGATTTCGGCTGTGCTGATCATACTATCTTTCGTCGCCGGCATGATGGGGCTGGGCGTGGCTTTCATCGCCACGCCGGTACTGGGGTTGTTCGGCTTCGAGTTGAAGCACGTCATCATGCCGTGGTCGCTGTGGCTCAATGGCCTGACCGCAATCTCCGGCGCGATTGTCTTTGCGCGGGCGAGGATGGTCGATTGGCGCACGGCGATCCCGCTGTTGATCATCACCACGATTGTTGCGCCTATCGGCGTATGGCTGCTGCAATTTGTGCCGACGAACGTAGTGTGGTGGATTTACGTCGGCGTGCTGTTGTTCCTGGCCTATCGCATGGCCTTCCCGCCGAAGATGGACGACAGCGTAAAGCCGGTCATCACCGATCGTGCCCGCGTCAAGGGCGGAATTGCCAGCGCGGCAATCGGTGTCTTCGCCGGCTTTCTCGGCGTGGGGCCGGGTTTCTTGATGATGCCGACGCTGGTCATGCTCGGCTACACGGCGCGCATCGCAGCGGCGACGAACAGCGTCATTGTCACGCTGCCGTCGTTCTCAGCGTTCGCGGGTCACCTGAGCTCGGCGCACTTCGACTGGCTGATGCTGGGCCTGACATCGGTGACGGCTGTGATTGGTGCATGGCTGGGTGCGCGCTTCATGGCGAAGCGGGTCAAGTCGTTGACGCTCAGCCGCATTTTCGCAGCGGCGCTGGCGCTGCTGGCCGTCCAGCGCGTCGCGATTCTAATGACGACGTGAAGTTGAGAGTGGTTTATCCACTGGAAAGGAGTTTGCCATGTTGGACATCAAAGTGCTGGGCACCGGCTGCGCCGGCTGCCTGAAGATGGAACACATCGTCATCGAAGCCCTGGAGGCGTTGGGAGTTCGCGAAGCCCGGGTCGAGCTGGTCAGTGAGCAGCGCATGATCGACTACGGCTTGCTGGGCGACCGCGCGCCAGGCCTGCTGATCAACGGCAAATTGGCCTGGGCCGGATCGGTGCCGACGAAAGAGCAGGTGACCGAGTGGCTGCAGCGCGCTCTCAACCCCACTCCGGCGTGAAGGAAGCTTGACACGAATTCATCATGTGAGGAACACAGCATGCCCGACTATCTCGAAACGACCGTCGATAAGTTCACATTCAGAGTTGCAACCGACCGTCTCTACAGCCGTGAAGGCGTGTGGGCGCTCGCCGAGGGCAAGCGAGTGCGCATCGGCTTGACGGACTTCATGCAGCAGCGCAGTGGCGACGTCGCCTTCGCCGAAGTGAAGCCGGTCGGCACGGCGCTGGCTCTTGGAGATGAGGTCGCTTCGATCGAGACCATCAAGGTCGATATCGCGCTCGGCTCACCGGTCGCCGGTTCGGTCGTTGAAGTTAATCAGGCGCTGAGCGAAGCGCCGGAGGCGATTAACCAGGACCCCTACGGCGCAGGCTGGCTGGCCGTGATCGAAGCGACCGATTGGGAAGCCGAGCGATCGCGGCTGCTCGATCCGCAAGCCTACTTCACGGTGATGAAAGCGGATGCCGAAGCAGAGGTGAACAAGCAATGACCAACCGCAAGCGAGTCGCGATCGTGCCGTGCAGCGGCATCGGCAAAACGTACGGCACGGTCAGCCGTGAGGCCGCTTACGAGGTGACGGAAGACATGCGGCCGGCCGAGACACAACTCGTGCCGCTGTCGCTGCTGGTGCTAGGCGACGAGGCCGCGCGCGCCGCAGTCGCCGAGACTCCGGCGGTGACGATCGATGGATGCAAGTTGGCATGTGCGACGAAGATGGTAAAGGATAGCGGCGGGACGGTCGCACAGGACTTCGCCGTGCTCGACGTGTATCGCCGCTACAAGCCGTTCAAGCCGCAGGGCATCGCCGAACTGAATGAAGGCGGGCAGAAACTGGCCCATGTACTGGCCGAAGAGATTGCCGGCGTGGTCGACACGCTCGGCGCCAGCAGTGAAGGAGACCAGAATGCCTGACCTACCAAAGAAGAAAGTCGGCATTATCGCTTGCTCTGGCGAAGAGATGGCTGAAGGCACGGTGACGCGCCTGGCTGCGCTGAAAGTGTTGGAGCACCTACGCCCCGCCGATACCGTGACGATCTGCCTGCCGCTGTTCCTGGCCGGCGGTGAAGGCGATCGCGCCTTTGCGCGATTCTATCCGACGATCGCCATCGATGGATGTGACAAGCGCTGCGCCGCGCGTGCCACCGAGATGTATTCGGGCAAGCCAGCGGCCAGCCTCGTGGTGACCGATCTCGTTGCCGGAGAGATGGGCCGCGCACGACGCCTGAACGACACCGGCCTGCACGCCGTGGAGGTCACGGCCGCGCGCGCCGCCGAACAAGTGGACGAACTGCTGGAAAAGAAGTGGAGCCGGCGGTCAGGCGCGTTCGTCGAAGAACTCCCCGCACGTGTGGAAGCGCAAGAGCCGGTCGAGGCGACCTGCGCCTGCGGCTCGGGCATCCCGGCTCAGAAAGTCAGCGTCGATGGACAGGAGATCACGCTCGTCGCCCTGCCGCTCATCTTCCAGCAGTTCCGCGAAGCCGGA
Organism: Anaerolineae bacterium; assembly: GCA_035283185.1. Lineage (GTDB taxonomy): Bacteria > Chloroflexota > Anaerolineae > Fen-1058 > Fen-1058 > DASSFZ01. The sequence continues at coordinate 31,190 of DATEUJ010000185.1, forward strand.
AAAGCGCTCGACAACGGCACCGCGCGCGAGTTGTTGGAGACGGTGAAGGTGTACAACCCGATTCCCGCCGAATCCGAAGAGGCTTACGCGAACGCGCTGCTGCGCGAGTATGCTGCGTTTTGCGCGAAGCAGGCGGCGCAGGCATGAGCCGCACGGCGACCTATCACACGACCGTGTCGTGGAAGGGCGAGCATTGGGGGCACATCGTCATGGGCAACGGCCCGGAGATGGATTTCTCCGCCCCACCCGACGCACAAGGCCACGCGGGAGTATTTACACCAGAAGACGCCTTCGTCGCCGCGGCCAACACCTGCATCATGATGATGTTCATCTGGGCGACGGAGCGCTTCAAACTCAAATTGCTTTCGTATGACTGCCGTGTGGAAGGCACGAAGTTGATCGAGCTGGATCGCACCGAGATCTTCACGCACCTGCGCCTGTGGCCTGTCATCCGCATCGCGGCAGGTGAAGAAGAGCCGTCGGTGGTCGAAGCGCGCACCTGTCGCGCGCTGCAATCGGCGCAGAAATATAGCCTGGTCGCCAACTCGGTCAAATCGCAGATCGTCGTCGAGCCGACGATCGAGATCGTGCCGTGAACCTGGCTCGGCAACACCGCAAGCCTGCCGTGAGCGCAGCCGAAGGGTCTCCGACCGCGCCGCGTATCCGGCCACAGGTCTCAAACTCACCCTGCCGGAGACCTGCGGTCGGGCGGCGGGGGCGGGTCGGAGACACCGCCCCATCGGAAGTCAACCACAGCACTCGATCCATAACACGAGCATAACAGTTTCTGATCGCCAATATCGTTTGTCGTCGAGTGGAGTGGGTTGATATTCTCGCCTCTCCGAATTCCTATATCCTCTTCGACTGAACTCGCTTAAGATTTCGGTGTTTGTGTTCTCCGATAAAGGCAAACCCGTCGAAAGGCGGGGACGCAAAGCCACGGGCCTACAGCCACTCGCCAGGGCCGCCGGGCTGCCGAAGAGCGAGGTCAGTTGATGTGGACTCCTCTCGGCCTGAGAAATGAACGCAGGCGCAATCCGAATTACGAGGAGATCCACGATGCTACAACCGATCTACAGCTCCATCGCTTCCCTCGATGGAGACGACGCAGAGACACTGACTGCCGCTCTATTCCTCCAACGGTTTTCCGATTTTCAGTGTGCTGAGGAGCCGCTCCAGGCGATCTTCGACAAGGTCGAACGGGCTAAGCAGGAGTGGGAGGCCACGGCAGACTCGCTTCCCGAACTCATTTGCCTGATAGACCATCGCGGCCATATCATTCGCGCGAATCGAACGGCCGAGACCTGGGGTCTCAGCCAGGTTGTGGCGGTGAAGGACCGGGACCTCCACGAGCTGATCCACCCTCACTGCGAAGACCTCTTCTGCTACCTCCACCAACTCCTGCACCGATACACGGTGCAGGCAGGCGAGTGCAAGCCAGCCGAAGTCGAAACCTACGATGGCTTTTTGAAACGCCACGTCCGGATTCGAATCCAACCAGTTGCGGAACACAAGTGGCTCACATCGCGCACCGTTGCGGTCATTGTGCAGGACATCTCTGAACGCAAGCAGGCCGAAGATGCCTTGCGCCGCTATACCCAACGCCTGGAGATGATGAACGAGATCGGAGAGGTCATCCTGGCCGCATGCTTGCCAGAGGATATTGCCCAGGCAGCCTTGGGCCGCATCCGGCAACTGGTGCCTTTTCGCCAGGCGCGTGTCACGCTCTTCCGACCCGAGTCCGACGACTTCTTCGTTTTGGCCGCCAATGCCAACGGCAAGACTCACCTGAGACCGGGCCGGTCGTATCCGAGAGAAGCCTTCAGGGGCAGTGAAGAACGCCGGCCCGACAAGTTCTTCCGGATCGAAGACTTGTCGAGTCTATCGGATCTTTCGCCCGTGGAGCAGCAACTGCTGCGCGAGGGGATACGCGCTTATACCAGTATTCCGCTCGTCGCCGAGGCTGAAATCTTCGGCTCCCTCAGCCTGGGATCAGACCAACCGGGCGCCTTCGATCACGAACACATTCAGATCGCCTCTGAGGTGGCCGACCTGCTGGCGATTGCCGTCCGGCAAACCCGGCTATGGACGAAGTTGAAGCACGCGAATGCGGAATTGCAGGCGGCGCTCCAGGCGAAGGAGCAGATGATCCAGAACGTCTCGCACGAACTGCGCTCTCCGCTGCAGTTTATCTACGGCTACAACGATTTGCTCGAAAGCGGCGATCTGGGGCCGGTTACACCCGAGCAGAGGCAGGCCGCTCGAATCATGCGCCACAAGGGAGAGACGTTACAGTTCATGGTGGAGCGGCTGCTGGCGCTGCAGACGTTGGACGTGAAGTCGCTGAATCGGAGGCCCATGGACGTGAGTGCCTGGCTGAAGCAAACACTGCAGGCCTGGGAAATACGTGCAGCCCAAGCCGGCATCCAGCTCGAGCTGGAGGCGCCGGACTCCCTGCCCTCACTGCTGGCGGACCCCGACTTCCTGGGACACGTCGTCACCAACCTGCTGGACAACGCCGTCAAGTTCAGTCCGGACGGTGGCGTCGTGCGCGTGCGCGTCAGGGCCGAGGCGGACGACATCGTCCTCGCCGTCAGCGACCAGGGCGTCGGCATCCCGCCCGCCAAGCTGCAGCAGGTGTTCGACCGGTTCTATCAGGTGGACAGCAGCATGGGGCGCCGCTTCGGCGGGATGGGCATCGGCCTGGCGCTGTGCCAGGCCATCGTGCAGGCGCACGGCGGACGCATTTGGGCCGAGAGCGCGGGCGAAGGGCAGGGCAGCACCTTCACCGTCGCTCTGCCGATCGAGCCTAGTTCGTGTCGGAAAAAGGTAGCTTAGCCCCTTGTGGGCGCTGGAATCTCGCAATAGACGCCGACAAGCGGCTAGGCTACGTGGCATTTTCCGACAGAAACGAAAACGAGATAAGGAGAATGACAACCATGAAAGGCGTAACCTTCAAAGGAGCGAATATGCACGACAACACACTTAACACCCCGCCGAGCAAATCGGCAAACTGGGGCGGCTGATCGAGCCGCGCTCAGCACCCAACAAAGGAGTCAACATGCATCACAACACACTTATCAACATACCGAAATCGGTGAACTGGGGCGGGCGGGCGCTGAATCTGCTGGTGGCGCTGACGCTGGTGGTGGCGCTGCTGCCCGTGGCTTCGGCGCCGACGATGCCGCTCCGCGCCCAGCCGATCCTGCTGCAGATGGCCGCACAGCAGCCCGAGGCGACGCTCGGCGTCATCGTGCAAGAAGCGGTGAAGGACGACCGCCTCGAAAACATGGTCGCCGCGCTCGGTGGCAAAGTGACCAAAGACTTGCGCATCATCAACGCCTTCGCGGCGGAGATGAAAGCGAGTGATGCGCTGCAACTGGCCCGCGCCGACGGCGTGCGCTGGGTCAGCCTGGATGCGCCGGTGGCAGGCGCCGCTGGCAAGCCCGGCCCTTCCGCGCCGAAGAACTACTTCCTGGACACGCTGCGCGTGCGCCCGGTGTGGGACATGGGCCTGCAGGGCCAGGGCATCGGCGTCGCCGTCATCGACAGCGGCATCACCAAAGACCCGGACTTCGCGGTGGCCGGCCAGTCGAGCAGCAGCCGCGTGCTGCGCCAGATGTCCTTCAGCTCTAACTCGCCCAACGTGAACGACACGTACGGCCACGGCACGCACGTGGCCGGCATCGTCGGCGGCAGTGGATACGACTCGGGCGGACTGTACTCCGGCATCGCCCCGCAGGTCAACCTGCTCAGCCTGAAGATCAGCGACGAGTCCGGCATGGCCTACGAGTCGGACACGGTGAGCGCCATGCAGTGGGTGCTGGATAACAAGGCCACCTTCAACATCCGCGTGGTGAACCTGTCGATCAACTCAACGGTCGAGCAGTCATACCACACCAGCCCGCTGGACGCCGCCGCTGAAATCCTGTGGTTCAACGGCATCGTCGTCGTCGCTTCGGCCGGCAACACGCTATCGAGCGGCGGCTACTACAACACGGTCAACGCCGCGCCGGCCAACGACCCGTTCATCATCACCGTCGGCGCGAGCAACGAGGCGTTCAGCACCAGTCCTGGCGACGACGTCATCGCGCTCTTCTCAGCCTACGGTGTGACGATGGACGGCTTCAGCAGGCCGGACATCATCGCGCCGGGCACGGCCGTCATCAGCGTACTGAGCAAGAGCTCGTCGTGGGGCACGCAGTATCCCCTGCGCGTGGTCGGCAACGGCGAATACTTCCTGCTGTCCGGCACGTCGATGGCCGCGCCGATGGTGGCAGGGGCCGTGGCCTTGCTGCTGCAAGACGAGCCGAACCTGACGCCCGACCAGGTGAAGTACCGCCTGCTCAATGCGAGCGGCCGGACGCTGTCGATCAAGGTGGGCACGGGCAAGACCGCCGTGACGTACACCTACCCGTACCTGGACGTGTACGCCGTGGTCACGGGCAGCACGACGCAGTCGGCCAACACCGGCCTGGTGGCCAGCCAGTTGCTGTGGAGCGGCACTGAACCAGTGACCTGGGGCAGCGTCAACTGGAACAGCGTCAACTGGAATAGCGTGAACTGGAATTCGGTGAACTGGAACTCGGTCAACTGGAACAGCGTGAACTGGAACAGCGCCCACTGGGGGCCGTAGTATCCGGCCCCCGGTCTGGTCCGCAGTGGCTCAAATCGAAACTGATAGCACACTCTGAGGAGATAGCGATGTACAGACAATCGAATACCCATCCGAAATCAGCGAACTGGGGCGGCTGAGCCGACAGGCGCTCAGCACGCAATCAAGGAGTCAACATGCATAACAGCACACTCATCAACATACCGAAATCTGTGAACTGGGGCGGGAGGGCGCTCAATCTGCTAGCGGCGCTCTCACTGGTGGCGGCGCTGCTGCTGCCGGTGGCGTCCGCGCCGGCCAGCGACGCCCGCGCGCAGCCGCTGCTGCTTCAGATGGTGGCCGAGCGCCCCGACGACATGGTGCGCGTCATCGTGCAGAAGGTGGCGCAGGGCACCGGCGTCGAGGAGCTGGTCGCCGCGCTGGGCGGCACGGTCAGCAAAGACCTGCACATCATCAACGCCTTCGCGGCGGAGATGAAGGCGAAGGACGCGCTGCAACTGGCGCGCGCTGGCGGCGTGCGCTGGGTGAGCCTGGACGCGCCGGTTCAGCAAATGGAGGCGACGGCGCAGTTCACCACCTGGGCCACGGAGTTCGGCACGTCCGTCGGAATCCAGTTCAACAATGCGACGGCCATGGTGGATTCGGCACTCGGGCCGAACGGCACGTTCGGTTCCGGTAGCGAAGATTCTAAGGGAGCCTTCACCGGATTCGCAGCGGAGGTCACTCCCGGGTACGCCATTAGCAAAGTCGAGGTAGTGCTACACGCTTACGCGCCGGGCAAACTCGGGGCCGGAGATGATCCCAAACTGAGAGTCTACGTCGCGGGTGTGGCCGGCAAAGAGATCACGCTCAATCATCACGCCTTCGATCCGTACATCGGAGTCGCGAAAGCGGGCACTATCTATGTGGACATGACAGCCACACGCACCTGGCGCTGGTCAGACTTTGACAATGGCTTGGAGCTGGTCATTAACCAGTCCAGGCTGGATGACGACAGTCGCATCTACTACGATGCCGTCGGCCTGCGCGTGACGAGCGCGCCCGGAAACGACACCACCGGCGACACCGGCGGCGAGACGACACCCGACACCGCGCTGAGCACGACCGAGCTGGTCAACGTCTACAACCAGGTCATCGGCGCCTCGTCGCTGTGGAACGATCCGTACAGGCTGCGCGGCAAGGGCATCGGCGTGGCCGTCGTGGACAGCGGCATCTTCAAGACCAAGGACCTGAGCAAGCGGAAGCGCGCCAGCGTCAACTTCAACGCGGCCTATCACGACTCGGCGGACCGTTACGGTCACGGCACCTTCGTGGCCGGCATCATCGCCGGCAGCGGCTCGCAGTCGAGCGGCAAGTACATCGGCGTCGCGCCTAAGGCCGACATCATCAACGTCCGGGTCAGCGACGACCAGGGCATGGCCACCGAGACAGACGTCGTCGAAGCCCTGCAGTGGGTTCTGGAGAAGAAAGACAAGTACAACATCCGCGTGGTCAACCTGTCGCTCAATTCGAGCGTGGCGCAGTCCTACCACACCAGCCCGCTGGATGCCGCCGTCGAGATTCTCTGGTTCAACGGCATCGTCGTCGTCGTCGCGGCCGGTAACAACGGCAGCACCGAGCTGTACCCGCCGGCCAACGACCCGTTCGTCATCACCGTCGGCGCGGTCGACGACCGCAAGACGCCGACGCTGGCCGACGACGCGGTCGCCACCTTCTCGGCCTATGGCACGACGCCAGAGGGTTTCGCCAAGCCCGACCTGGTAGCGCCAGGCGTGAACGTCGTCGGCGTGCTGCCGGAGAACGACAAGCTCAACATGAGCAGGAATCGCGGGTCTAACCGGGTGGACACCAACTACTTCCGCATGTCTGGCACGTCGATGGCGGCGCCGATGGTCAGCGGTGCGGTGGCTCTCCTGCTGCAGGATGAGCCGAACCTCACACCGGACCAGGTGAAGTATCGCCTGATGGCGACGGCCAACAAGAACTGGCCGGGCTACAACGCCACGACAGCGGGCACAGGCTATCTCGATATCTACGCCGCTGTCAACGGCACGACGAACGAGAGTGCGGACACTGGCATTCAAGCCAGCCAACTGTTGTGGACGGGCCCTGACCCTATCACCTGGGGCAGTGTGAACTGGAACTCAGTCAACTGGAACAGCGTGAACTGGAATTCGGTCAACTGGAACTCGGTCAACTGGAACAGCGTGAACTGGAACAGCGACTACTGGGGGCCGTGACCTCACCCCC
>DATEUJ010000186.1:0-10307 GCA_035283185.1 Anaerolineae bacterium
AAGGTGCGTCGCACGTTGGGTTCGCTCTTACCGGATCACAATCGGCAGGAACACCTCAGATTGTGGCGGCGACGACGTGAGCGCGAAGTCGGTGAAGTGATCGATCTGCATCGCCACCAGGTTGTTGATCTCGTCGACGACGTACGAATTGGGGAACGTCCACGAGTCGGTCGTCGTCGAGAAGTACGCCGGCTTCAGGTGGCTCTCCCGGATGCCGCCCACGATCAGCTCGGCCTCGCTGTACGGGAAGACGATCAGCGCGTCCTGGTTGAAGCGCTGCTCGATCGGGTTGCCCACTTCGTCGAACGCCTCGAACGCGTAGCCGTAGCGCAGGACGTTCGCGTGCTGCTGATGCGGGAACGTCGCGATCGGCGTGATGTGCAAGATCACGCGTCCGCTCGCCGGCAGCGCGCCGGCCGGGATGACGACCCGCGTCCCATCGGCCAGCTCGAGATGCTGCGCCTCGCTCGCGTCGAACGTGATGGCGAGCGGGCCGGGCTTAGGCTTCGGCCCCATCAGCACCAGATCCTGCGTCGCATTGCCGCCGCCGACGTGCACACGCGTCTGCGTGATGAAGTACGTGTTCCGCGTCTCGAACGCTGCGCCGAGATGCCACACGGTGTTCGAGATCACCGGCATGGTGTACGTGCCCGCGCCGTCGACGAGCGCGGCGTGGACTTTGTTGTACTGGCCGTGCTGGTTCCACGTCCACAGCGTTACCGTGCCGCTGAGCGGGGCGTTATTCTGGAGTGAAAGCGACCCGGTGATCAGCGCATCGGGCCGGGCGAAGCGCAGCACAATGCCTGGCACGACGCCGTCCTTCGGCACGACGACGATGCGCGACGCCGGGTTGATCAGGCGCGAATCGTGCCGGGTCGTCGCGCGCAGCACCCACGCGCCGTGCGGCACGCGCAGCGCGAACAAGCCATCGTCGCTCACCGGCGCGCTGAGGTGCAAGCGGCCGAGATCGCGGCCGAAGCCGTCGGCCAGGACGACCGCCTCGCGCATCGGCGAGCCGTCGGGCGAGAGAACAGTGCCCGTGATCAGGCCGTCCCTCTTCGCGACCGGCAGTGGGACGGGCACCGTCGCGCCGGTAGGCACCGGGATGGCGCGCGGCCCGCTCAGCTCGACGAAGCCGCTTTCGGGATCGACTTCGTAATTCAGCCACCACACGCCGCCGGTGACGCCCAGGTTGTACATGCCGTTGGCCGGATCGATCGGCGCGCGCGCCCACAAGTCGTGCATCCATCCGAACACGCCGCCCGCGACGCCGGTCGGTATCCTGTCCTCGCGCGGATCCCACAGCGCGCCGGCGATGTGTGAATCGATTGCCTCGAGCGTGAAGGTCACGTAGGCCGTCTGGCCCAGGCTAACAGGCACGAACTTCGTCGCGCCGGACACGAGGTACGGCGCGCCGGGCGCCAGATGCAGGCCGACCTTGTACGTCGCGCCGCCGGGAACCAGGATGTCGAACGCGCCATCCCGCGCGGGCGCGCCATTGTGGATTTCGGGATTCCCGATCTGCGCGGCAGCCGCCCAACCGGCGGCATCCGTGACGATGACCCCGTCTTCGCCGACGAGTGTGCCGTGGATCGTCGCGTCTGCGGCGATCAGGCCGAAGTCGACGCCGGAGACGACCTGGTTCGAGCCGGCGATCTCGACTTCCTGCGGACGGCCGGTGTAGAGATAGGGCTGGTCAGGATTCGGCGCGGGACGGACGAGCCACGTGCCGGTATACACCGATAGCGCGTACATGCCGTCGAGGCCGCTTTCGCCCATGGCGCCGCCCGGGCCGCGCACCCGCCAGGCGATAACCGGCACGCCCGCGACGGGCGTCGTCGTGCCGCTGAGCGTCAGCGTCCCGGTGATCGCGCTGTCGCGCGGGATCAGCGTGATCGTGCCGAGGTCAAGCGTATCGGACGGCGGCGCGAAAATCGGTTCGATCGCCGGACCGGCCCAGTTCGGGTCGTGCGGGCGGACGCCGACCTTGTAGCGGCCATGCGGCACGTGCAGCGTGAATGCGCCGCTCGCGTCGAGGTTCGTTTCGACGCCGACGCCGTCGTCACGGTGCAGCGCGACGGTCACGGTGAACGGCGGCGTCTCGCCGTGGGGAAGCTTCACTTCGCCCATCACGGTCGAATCGGCGGTGAGGACGGTGAAGTTGATCGTCTTGTGCTCATTGCTCTTATCGTGCTGGAAGAACACGAGCTTCGGCGGGTACGGATAGATCCAGCGCGAGGGATCCGAGTCATCTTGACGATGGACGCTGATCGCCCACAGGCCCTCGCTCAACTCGAGGCGATATTCGCCCGAATGGTTCGTCAGCGCGCGCGCTTCGCCGTTCTGGTCGACGCGCCGCGCGGCGACGAGCGCGTGGTATACCGGATCCTCTGTGTTAGTCTTGACGACGCCGCTGACGATCTTGCGCGGCGAGAGGAACTGCAGATCGATCTGCTGCTGCGCTGGCGGCACGGTGAACGTGATGGGCAGCGGCGAGATCAGGCCCGGCTCGTCCCACGGCGGCGTGACCGCCAGCCAATACGTGCCGGTTTCGAGACCGCCGATCGCGTAGTAGCCGTTCCCGTCGGTCACGTCGCGCTCGACGCGATGTGGATGCCGGGCGACGTGCACCGTCGAGCCGGGCACGGGATTGCCGGTCGAATCCGTCACGTTACCGTACACGTTTGCGGGAGTGAGCGTGAGGTTCTGCACCGTCACGCCGCCAGTGACGGTGACGCTGATTCTGGCCGAGCGCCAGTACGGATCGCTCGTCGCGCGCCGCGCCTGAAGCTCGTATGTGCCCGGGAACAAGCCGCCCACCTTGAGCGACCCGCTCACTGCCAGACGCGATTCGACCTGCCTGCCTGCCGCGAACACGCTCACCCAGGCGTCGACCGGCGTGAGGCCGTCCGGCGCGTAGACTGTGCCGGTGATGCTGGGGTTCGTCAGTTGGAGATCGACCGTGAGCGGATCGTACAGGACGTTGATCGGCTGGAAGTTGCTCGGCGTGTAGTCGGATACCTGAGGCGGGATGGCGCGGAGGACGTACGCGCCGGGAGGCACTGCGCCGAAGGAATACGCGCCGGTCGCCGGGTTCACCGGCGCGTCGCCGTGGATGCTCAGATTCGGGTTGAGCAGGTGAACGCGCGTGCCGCTCGGAACCGGCAGCCCGCCTCCCGGCAGCGTGACCATGCCGCCGATCGACGCCGGCGCGGCGCTCGCCGTCGCCGCGACCGTGAGCGCGACGGCGACGAGCGGCAGCAGCATCGTGATCGCAACCCGCCGCAGCATTTGAGACCGATTCGCTTTGCTCATGTCTTCCTCCTTACGCTGTGCGCCCGGCGAATCGAGGTGCGCCGGGCCGATCGCCTGCCATGGCAAGTCTATCTTGCGTCAGGGAGGTTGCAGGCGTTTTGCGGCCATGTAAACATGAGGTAAAACGGCGAAGAGGGCAAGTAGTACGTTGGTACTCGGTGCCGGACAGGAGAAAACGACAGATTACAGGCCATCCCGCTCTTCGCGCGGGATCTTGAGCTTGGCGTCGATGAACTGCTCGTGGCTAAGCTTGAGCAGACTGGCGATGTTGCGAATGCTCTCGATCTCCCGGAACGAGACTTTACCGTGAGCGCGCGCGACGGCGAACAGCGCGTCGAGGAACCGGACACGTTCTTCCTCGGTCGTCACCTCGAACAGCTCGCGCGCAACGCGATAATTGTCCAACCCCCGGCTCGCCTCCGATGCGGCGACCTCGGCTACGATCATCGCATGCTCCGGCGCGAGCGACCAGTATGCTCTGATCGCGCGGGCGATGGTGTCCTTTTCCATCTCGTTGATCCCGTCGTCCACGTGCGCGACCTGCACGGCGAGAGCGCCGGCCAGCGACAACCGGCGCAGCTCGGCGTCGGCCAGATCGAGCTGGATCGCCTCGCGGCCCATACGCTCGCGCACCAGGTAATAGACGCGGTTGCGCACGAAGTCGTCCAGGTAGTTCTCGCGATTCGGCGCGTCGCGCAGCGTCTGGCTGCGCCGCGCAGCAGCCGGCCGAGCTGGCCGGAGGAGGACCTGCCCTCGTCGAACGCGCGCTGAACCTCGGCCAGCACGGCGGCTTCCGATTCGCCGACTTCGCCATCGCTCTGGGCGAGCGCAGTCAACGAGTTCATCACGAGCGCCTTGTCGGCATCGGTGCGTATGACACCGGACAGCTCGGCCACGAGCCGGGCGCGCTCGGCCTCTCCGATCGGCGTCGCCAGGTAGATCTCCACCTGTGCGTAGTCCGCGGCGGTCGTGTTCGGCATGTAGAAAAGCAGGTCTTTGATGCTGTTCAGCTCTTCGTGGTCGATCTCGCCGTCGGCCCACGCGGCGGCGATCATGACCTTTGCAATAGCGGTAATGACGGTCGTATCAGGCATGGTCTCCTCGAAGATGAATGTGCAGAATCCCATTATAACCGGTTTCGCGCGCTTGCACATAGCGTCCTAATCGCTTCAAACAAATGACCTGCGGCGGTTCGATGGCGCTGGCTGGGCGGTTTTCGATATGCCAAAGGTATGAATTCGTATGAATTTCACGGTCGAGATTGACTTGCGCCCGCCAGATATGTTATCCTGAATGCAACATCTCCGCTGCCACGCGCCAATTCAACCAAGGAGGAGCTTCCATGAAATCCCTTCTGCGCTTTCGATCGATAAGTCTTGCACTCGCATTGCTGCTCATCGTATCTTCGGCGGTATCGGCGGCCGGCAACCCGATGAAGCTCGTGGGCGCCCTGAATCCCTGGAAGGACGGTCAGTTCTCCAACGTCGCTGCCGACGCCGCTCGGCACGTGGGCTACCTCGGATCGTTCGACGACCAAGGCGTGGCGGTCATCAAAACGACCGATCCGGCTAATCCTGTTCTGACCGAAATCCTCTCGACGCATATTGCGAGCGACACATCCGACTCGGCCGACTTGGACTTGGTGGGGCGCTACCTGGCCGTCAGTCACCAGCAATGGAGCGGACCCGGCGCGTTCGAAGGTATCAGCGTCTACGACACGCAGCCCGATCCGTACCACCCGGCTCTGCTCCGCCGCATCTCCATCCCCGGCGGCGTGCACACGGTGCAGCTTGATGCCGAGGTGGAAGCCGGCCGTCCTTATGCCTACGCCAACAGCGCGGGAAACTTCAAGGTCACGATCGTCAACATCCTGACCGGTGATATCCTCAGCCAGTTAACCTCCTCCGAGGGGATTGGCTGTCTCCCCTCGGAAGTCGACTGCCAGCAATTCAGCTTCGCTCACGAGGGCTTCATCCAGCGACATCCGGATAGCGGGAAGGTCCTCGATTACGTCAGCTACTGGGACAGCGGCCTGCGGATCTTCGACGTGACTAACCCGTCCGACCCGGTGGAAGTCGGCGCTTTCGACTACAGCCCGGCGGCCGGCACGTGTTGCGCCCACGATGCGGCGGCTACTCCCTCCGGTGATTGGGTATACGTGGAAGACGAGATCGGGGTTGGGGGCACCGGCGGCGTTCACATCCTCGATACGAGCGCTTGCAGCGGCACGAGCTACTGCACGCCCACCCAGGTTGGGTTCTGGCACATCAAGGGCCATCCCGTCCAGGCGGCTGCCTTCCATGGTCGTGGCCCCGGGGCCTTCCACGGGGTGATCCAGCGATTCTTCACCTACGACGCTCACAACCTCGACCTTGAGGGCGAGAATACTCTCCTCGTCGCCAACTACTCCATGGGGATACGCCTCGTCGACACGACGAACAAGGCGGCGCCCGTCGAGACGTCGTTCTACCTTCCCAACGCGAACAAGAACCTGGCCTGCAACCAGAATTGCTTCTTCCAGGGCCGCGAGACGTGGGGTGCCTACTTCGGTTCGGATGGGCGCATCTACGCGAGCGACTTCTGGCTCGGGTTCTTCATTGTGCAGCCGTCTGGCTAAGAGCCGCGCAACTATACGCAAGCACGTACCGGCACTTCCGCAAAACCGGGCACAACGGGGAAGGAGGTAGTGTTCCGCCGCAGTTGCACTGCGGCGGACGGCGGTGCAACTGCCGGCCGAACTAAGGACTTCCGAAGTCTTGACCGCGAAAGGTGGATACCCCCACCACCTCCGTCGTCATCTTGACTGGCGATAACCTCATCCAGACGGCGAGAGGAACGCTCATGACCAAAGACGCGATCGTCCTGCAGACTACAGGTGCCGGCGACTTCGTGGAGGTTGACACGATCGTTGGCGGCACCGGGGAGTGGGCCGGGGCCACCGGCAGTATAAGCGCCATTGGGACATTCACGGCTGCTGCTGGCGGCGAAGGCGCCTACACGGGCGAGGTATGCACTCCGTAAGGCTCACCCGAAAGAGCAACTGAACAAGATCGACGGATGCCGTTATGGCATCCGTCGATTTGTATTTTCCGGTCCGTGGCTGGCATCACGGTTGCGGCAGGCTGCCCGGCTGGAGGCCGCGAGCGCGCGGCCCGCCTGCCGCTATGATCACCCTCGCCGCGATGCTGCGGCCGTCTTCCGACGGGATGCCCATCACCACGATGCCCGCGCCTTCGCTCACATCGCTCAGCGAACCGAGCGTGGAGCCGTCTTCACCGCGCTTGACGACCAGCGTCGAGGCATCGGTGGTGACAGTGAGCATCGAGCCATCCGGGTAACTCAGGATGAGCGCGTCGCCGCTCACTTCGGCTACCCTGCCCGCTTCGACCGGGCCGCCTCGTGGTCCGCGCGGCTTAGCCGCGACGATGCGCTTCGCGACTAACGCGCCGCTCGCGTCGAACTGGCCGACCGCGCCGAGGAGCATGCCGGCTTGAACGTCGTCGATCGACGCCTCCGGCTTGCCTTTCACGCGGAACCTCGTATCGGCCGACGTGGCGATATCGACCGCGTTCCCGTCTCTGTCTTCGACGGTGATCACACTGCCGTCGACGGCGATCACCTTGCCGCGCACGCTATCGGATAGCTCGTCTGGGACCAGGATCACGATTCGCGCGGCGAACGCACCCTCGCCCGTGAAGCGTCCTCTGGCGGCGATCGTGTCGCCAACCTCGATGTCGGCAAGCGAGAACTGCGGATTGTCCTTCGCGCGGTACTTCGTCTGCGCGCCGGTCTGCACGACGATCGATCCGCGATACCGCGTGTCGAGCTTGAGGGCGGCGCCGTCGATCGCGGTCACCTCGCCTGCCACGATCGCGCCGCGCCGGCCGTCACGCCCGAACGGCTTTGGTCCTTCGGCGTGTGCCAGGCCGATGCCGCCGAAAGCCAGCAGCCCAACCAACAGTCCGATCAACAAAGTCGTGTGCTTCATCTTAACCTCCGTGAGTCTTCCCTGCTTGTTTATCGAGACTCGGTAGATCCGAATTTCAGCCACGGCCGAGACTTCGGAAGTCTTTAAGTGGCCTGTCGCCAGCGAAACGACTCGGATTTCCGGCCACCGTCGCCTGCGAGAATACGCCTTGAGACTTCCGAAGTCTGAAAATCGGATCTGCTGAGACTCAGTGGATCGAAGTTTGCTCGGCCTGGATTGCCAAATCCAGGCCCAATCCGGGGATTTAGCAATCCCTTCAGTAATTACTCAGCCGTCCTTGCGACCCCGCTGAGATTGCTTCGCAAAAAGGCGCTCGCAATGACGTGCGGGGCAGGTGAGCGCCGTTTGCGACGAAGCAATCTCAGCCGCCCTGAGCGAGCCTGGCTGTCCGTGCAGGAGATTGCTTCGCAAAACCTGTCCTGAGCGTAGTCGAAGGAAGCGCTCGCAATGACGCGGGCTGAGCAGTTACTCCCTCCAGAGCTGTTCAGATCTTCTGAGGCTGATTATCGCGGCTGAATGTTGTGAGGGAATGTGGGGGTTGTAAACCGTTGGTAAAATCGATTGAGAACCTATCCGAAAACTGGAATGCAGGCTTGAGCCTGCCATCTGAAGCGGACTAACCCTAAAGGGGGCTACGCACAGCCCGCACTCCGGTGGTTTTCGGATAGGCTCTATGGCGTCAGGGGCTGAAGCACGACGTTCCACGAGAGTCGACCGTCGGCGCCGGTATCGGTCGTGCAGGGATCGGCGCTCAGGTTGTCGACGAGCGCGAGCGTGGACTGCGAGCCGGCGCCGACGCGGTAGCTCACGTCCGGCTGCATGTCGAAGTCGCCGAAGCCAGGTCCTAGCTCCGGCTTCAGCCCGGTCACGAAGCGATCCGCGCCTCCGTCCCACGTGATCCACACGTCGACGCCGGGCAGCCCGTTGCCTTCGGCGTCTTGCACGGCGACGCGAATCTGCGGCGCGCCGGACTCGCACACGCCGTCGGAACTGACGACGACGAATTCCGGCGTGGGCGTCGCGCTGGGCGTCAGGGTGGGAAATGCGTCGGTCGGCGTCGGGGTCGATTGGGCAGGTGTGCGGGTGGGCGGTATCGATGTGGGAAGGCTCGTCACGCGCGGCGTCGGGGTGACGGGCGTCGTCAGGTAGACGAGCATGCCTGCGGTCACGGCCCTCGCGTCCAGGCGCTCGACGAGGCGGGCCAGGGCGCGCGCTTGTGGATTCGGACCGTTCGCGCTGTAGCGCTCGAAGAGAGCGGCGGCGGTCTGCGCCAGATTGGGGTCCCCCAACCCGTCGAGCCTGGCTTGTGTCCGATCCCAGTCATCGCCTGTGACGTAGGCCTCGGCCGCCATCACCAGCCACGCTTCCTGGTAGCGCGCATCGACGTGATACGGATCGGCGGTGGTGAATTCGACCGGATCGATCAGCCAGGCATAGGTCAGACCCAGCCCGATTCCTACGGCAATGCTGATCAGGAATACAGCACGCATAGATCAGGGCGCCAGGCTGAGAAACGGGTCGGTGCGCAGTGAGCGCGCGCCGTACGCAGCGGCCAGCCGCGCCAGATGAGCGATCTCAACGGGCGGGAATCCTTCGTCGATCGCTTTTTCGGCGCGCGCCAGGACGATCGGACCCAGATCGACGCTGCCGAAGACGGGCGCCAGTCGGCCACTGGCGGCTTCGAGGTCGCCGTCGTACGCGTAAGCCTGAGCGGCCACCCAGATCGCTTCACTTTTCCAGCCGGGCGCGAGCACGGACGGCGGCGCGCCGGTGAACGTGGCCGGCCAGACGAACCAGCCGACGAACAGGCCGATACTGATGCCGAGGGCCAGTCCGATGAGGGCGAAGAGGAGTCGTCGGATCATCATATAAACGGGCCGGTCTAACCAATCGGCCCGCGACGTTTGCCAGTGCCGCGGGAGGGACTCGAACCCTCACAGGCTCGCGCCCAGTGGTTTTTGAGACCACCGCGTATACCGATTCCGCCACCGCGGCATCGGTGGGCAGTATAGCGAAGACCGGGAGACTCGTCAAGCCGTATTCCGCTCCGTTCGTCCGCAGTTGCACTGCGGACGCCAGGCGACAGTCCAACTGTCGCCCCAACATGTGTGCAATCACCAGATATTCCGCGTTTCGGCGGGCCGATATATAATTCAGGTATGTCTGATACCGTTCTCGTGATCGAAGACGAAGCGCGCATTGCCGATTTCCTGCGCCGGGGCCTGACGTTCGAGGGCTACAAAGTGCTGGTCGCCCCGGACGGCCCGAGCGGCCTGGCTGTGGCCCGCGAGCAGCCGCCGGACGTCGTCATTCTCGACTGGATGCTGCCGGGCATGGACGGCCTGGAAGTGTGCCGCCGGCTGCGCGCGGCAGAGTCCATGCCGATCCTGATGCTCACCGCCAAGGACAGCGTCGCCGATCGCGTCACCGGCCTGGATGCCGGCGCCGACGATTACCTGGTCAAGCCGTTCGCCTTCGAGGAGCTGCTGGCGCGCCTGCGCGCTCTGCTGCGCCGCAGCAAGCCGGCCGAGGCGACGGAGACGCTCAAGTTCGCCGACCTCACGCTCGATCCGGTCGCGCGCGAGGCGAAGCGCGGCGAGCGCCGCCTCATCCTGACCGCCAAAGAGTTCGATCTGCTGGAGCTGTTCATGCGGCATCCGCGCCAGGTGCTGACGCGCGAGACGATCTACGACCGCATCTGGGGCTACGACTTTGGCGGGGAATCGAACATCATCGAAGTGTACGTACGCTACCTGCGGCAGAAGACCGAGGCGGGCGGCGAGCCGCGCCTGCTCCAGACGGTGCGCGGCGTCGGCTACGTGCTGAGAGAAGAATGACGAATGGTGAATGAAGAATGTCGAATGTAACTGCTCAGCCTGCCGACGCAGGTTGAGCAGCCAGGATCGGCGGCACATAAGGCGTCCCGGTCAACGCGGCGACCAGAGCGTCCAAGACCCGCTGCCCATTCTTGCGGCCGGTGGAGATGTAGCTTCGGATCTGGGCA
>DATEUJ010000187.1:0-7265 GCA_035283185.1 Anaerolineae bacterium
ACGCTTTAGGCGGGAATCCAGCAACCCTATCGGCATGGAGTACCGATCGTCAAACTGGATGCCCGACAACAGCATTCGGGCATGACAGTGGCCGTCACAGTCACGCTAACAAAAGCGCAAATTGCGCCCGCGCTGAGTATAGGTATCAGGTGAGTAGGTGTCAGGGTGTCGGCTCGCTCCTGGTCAGCGGGACGAAGCGCTCTGAGAAGGTGTCAGGTGTCAGGTGAATAGGTGTCAGGTGAGTAGGTGTCAGGGTGTCGGCTCGCTTCTCGTCAGCGGGACGAAGCTGACCCCGCCGAGATTATAAGCCGTCAGCTCACCCGATTCGTCGGCGGTGAACTGCCACAGCGTCTGCACCGCGCCGACAGGTCCGACGGGGATGACCAGGCGAGTGCCCGGCTTGAGCTGCTCGACCAGCGGCTGGGGCACGTGGTCCGGCGCGGCGGTGACGATAATCGCGTCGAACGGCGCTTCTTCCGGCCAGCCCCAGTAGCCGTCGGCGGCGCGCGCGCGAACGTCCGCGTAGCCGAGCGCTTCGAGCCGCTCGGCGGCCTGGGTCGCGAGTTCGGGGATGATCTCGATCGTGTACACCTGCATGCCCATCTCGGCGAGTATTGCGGCCTGGTAGCCCGAGCCGGTGCCGATCTCCAGGACTTTGTCGCCCGGCTGGAGCTCGAGTTTCTCGCTCATCAGCCCGACGATGTAGGGCTGCGAGATCGTCTGGCCGTAACCGATGGGCAGCGGGTGGTCGTCGTATGCCTGGTCGAGGTATTCGTCAGGCACGAAGCGGTGGCGCGGGACGCGGCGCATCGTCGCGAGCACCGTCGGATCGGTGACGCCGCGCACTTCAATTTGATCGGAGACCATGCGCTCGCGCAGCTCCGCGTACGGATCGTCGACGGCGGGCGAGGGGGTAGGGGCATGCCCAGAAGGGGAAGGCGTCACAGCCGGCCCGCACGCGCCAAGCAGGGCGGCGACGATGATCAGCGAGCGCGAAGCAAGTCGAAACATAGGCACTCGGATACTCAGACTTCGGAAGTCTGAAGGAAGACTTCCGAAGTCTTGCTCAGGTGCAGTATACTCCCCTCAAAATGAGCTGGCAAGGAGGTGAGGTGTGTCAACCGGCGCGAGCAAATTCATCCTGGCTATCGACCTCGGCACGACCGGGCCGAAGGTGGCGCTGGTCTCGACGCGCGGCGAGATCGTCGATTACGAGTTCGAGGAGACGCCGCTCGTGCTCCTCCCCAACGGCGGGGCCGAGCAGCAACCCGACGACTGGTGGAACGCCATTTGTAAAGCTGCCCAAAGGCTGTTGGCGAAGGCGCCGGTCCCGGTCGACGACATCGTCGCCGTCTGCTGCACGTCGCAGTGGTCCGGCACGGTCGCGGTCGACCGGGACGGCCATCACCTGGTGAATGCGATCATCTGGATGGACTCGCGCGGCGCGCCGTATGCTCAACGAATCGTCGATGGACTCGTCCGGATCGAAGGCTACGGAATATGGAAGCTGCTGAAGTGGATACGGTTGACCGGTGGCGCGCCGGGGCGCATCGGCAAGGATTCGATCGCACACATCCTGTACATCAAGAACGAGCTGCCCGAGGTCTACGGGCAGACCTACAAGTTCCTCGAACCTAAGGATTACATTAACCTGCGGCTGACCGGTCGATTCGCCGCTTCGTACGACTCGATCGCGCTGCACTGGGTCACCGACAACCGAGACATCTCGAACATCGCCTACGACAACGGCCTGCTCAAGATGGCGACGCTCGACGGCGAGAAGCTGCCCAACCTGAAGCGCGCCATGGATGTGCTCGGCCCGCTCCGGCGCGAGGTCGCCGCCGAGCTGGGCCTGAGCGAGAACGTCCAGGTCGTGATGGGGACGCCCGACGTCCACTCGGCGGCGATCGGTTCGGGCGCGGCGCGCGACTTCGAGGCGCACCTCTACATCGGGACATCGGCGTGGCTCGCGTGTCACGTCCCGTTCAAGAAGACGGACGTCATCCACAACATCGCCGCGATTCCGTCGGCCATTCCCATGAAGTATCTCGTCTCGAACGAGCAGCAGACGGCCGGCGCGTGCCTGGCCTTCTTGAGAGACAACATTCTGTATCACGACGACGAGCTGGCCGTGGAAGCGGATCGCTCGAACGCCTACCGAATCTTCGACCGGATCGTCGAGCGGGCGCCGGCGGGCAGCGGCGGACTGATCTTCACGCCGTGGCTGTACGGCGAGCGCACGCCGGTCGGCGACCACGCCGTGCGAGGTGGGTTCCACAACCTGTCGCTCCAGGCCACGCGCGCGCATCTGATTCGCGCCGTATTCGAGGGCGTCGCGTACAACGCCAGGTGGCTGCTCGGCTACGTCGAGAAGTTCGTCGGGAGACGACTCGATCCCATTCACATGGTCGGCGGCGGCGCCAACTCCAACGTGTGGTGCCAGATTCACGCCGACATCCTCGGCCGAACGATCCGGCAGGTCAAGGATCCCATCCTGGTCAACGCACGCGGCGCGGCGTTCCTCGCTTCCGCCGCGCTCGGCCACCTCACCTTCGACGACATCTCGGAGCGTGTCCCCATCGCCAGCACTTACGATCCCAACCCGGCAAACCGAGGGGTCTACGACGAGCTGTTCCGGGAATTCGTGAATGTCTATAAGAATAACCGGCAGATGTATGCGCGGCTGAATCGGAAGAGGTGACGTACGCGTTCAAAAGGTGTCAACGAATGGGCAACGAATCAACGAATCAACGAATGGCCGCCCTCTTATCTGTTGATTCGTTGTTGATTCGATGACACCATATCCAATAACCTGCTGAACGGTTGCAGGTGATCACCTCTTGAATCCACTGGAGGATAAGATGGACGTCGTCGATTTCGTGACGAAGCGACTGGGTCGTGTCAATCCGCGCCTGCTCTCAGCGATGGAAAAGCGACTTACCTCGATCCCTTCGGTGAAGACGAAGATAGAAAAGGAGTACGATGGGATTATGGAGGATTTGGAGAGTGCGCTCAAGCCGTACCGCGAGGGCTTCGCGACGTATGATCGACTGCCGCCCGTCGGGCGCGACAGGGAAGACGTTCTCAGGGAGATGGAAGCGTTGAGCTGCATCGAAGCGCCCCGTTGGAGGGAGGGATTCGTTTCGGGAGCGGTGTATCACGGCGACGAGGAGCACGTCGACTTTCTCAACCGCGTGTGCGCCATCCACTCGCAGAGCAACCCGCTCCACGCCGACGTCTGGCCGAGCACGGCGAAATTCGAGGCCGAGATCGTGTCGATGACGGCGCACATGCTGGGCGCGGGACGGTCGCATCCTGAGCGGAGCGAAGCCGAAGCCCTGAACGCAGTGAAGGGGCAGTCGAAGGAAACCGATCTGGGCGTGTGCGGGACGGTAACCTCGGGCGGGACGGAGAGCATTCTCCTGGCGATGAAGACGTATCGGGATAGGGCGCGGGAGCAAAAGGGAATCACCCAACCGGAGATGATCGCGCCAGTCACGGCGCACGCCGCGTTCGACAAGGCAGCGCAATACTTTGGTATAAAGATGGTCCGCCTCCCGGTGGACGCTGATTACAGGGCCGACGTGACCGCCGCGCGGAAAGCCATCACGCGAAACACGATCGTCATCGTCGGGTCGGCTCCCTCGTTTCCGCACGGCATCGTCGATCCGATCCAAGAGTTGTCAGAGCTGGCGCAGACGAGGGACATCGGGTTTCACACGGATGCATGCCTGGGCGGCTTCGTCCTGCCGTGGGCCGAGAAGCTCGGTTACCCAGTTCCGCGCTTCGACTTCAGGCTGCCGGGTGTGACGTCAATGTCGGCCGATACGCACAAGTACGGCTACGCCGCGAAGGGCACGTCGGTCGTGTTGTACCGCAGCGCCGCGCTGCGGCGCTACCAATACTTTACGGCAACAGACTGGCCGGGCGGCCTGTACTTCTCGCCGACGTTCGCCGGCAGCCGGCCGGGCGCGCTGAGCGCGGCGTGCTGGGCGGCGATGGTGTCGATCGGCGAGCAGGGGTATATGGAGGCGACCAGGCGCATCCTCGAAACGGCTGCGGCGATCCGGCGCGGGATCGAGGAGATACCCGATCTGTACGTACTCGGCGATCCGCTGTGGGTAATCGCCTTCGGATCGAAAACGCTCGACATCTACAAGGTCATGGACTTCATGGCGCGGCGGAAGTGGAACCTGAATGGGCTGCACAAGCCGCCGTGCGTCCACATCTGCGTGACGCTGAGACACACGCAGCCGGGCGTGGCCGAGCGGTTCGTCGACGACCTGCGAGCGGCGGTCGAGTATGTGAGGGCGAACCCGCATGAGGAGGGAGGGATGGCTCCCGTGTACGGCATGGCTGCCACGCTGCCGTTGCGGGGCGTGGTGGGTGAATTGCTCAAGCGGTATATGGATTTGCTGTACAGGGTATGAAGTGAAGGTTTTCTTTTGTGATACTCAGGTGTAAACTTGCTGCGAGACTTTCTACATGGAGATCGACCTATGAAGCGCCTGATTAAGTTCCCCTTGCAAGACGGCGGCTCGGTGATTGTAGAAGTGGATGAACCACTGCCGGAGGGCGTAGTCGAGGCCGCGCGCCCCGGAGAAGTTGTGGCCAAGGCGAAGGAGACGCTCGAGGATGCGCTGGAAAGATTCAGCCGGCAGCGCAGTCGATCATCGCCAAACTGCGTGGACTGCACGACGCGCCCGACGAGATCGGCGTGGAGTTCGGCATCAAGCTGAGTGCCGAGGCTGGCGCGTTCATTGCGTCGGCGGGCGTCGAAGCCAACTACAAAGTCACGCTGAAGTGGGCGAACAAGTAGCCTCAGAGGTGTGCATTGCAGCCTGACCTGGCTGCCGGTATCGTCCGTATCCTGCATGCTGACGGCTCGACCGCCGGGACAGGCTTTGTCGTCTCTGCGCGCGGCCTGATCGCGACCTGTTCGCACGTGGTTCAAAGCGAGCAGTCGCAGCGCGACGGTGAGCCTCGACCGGAGCGAGTGAGCGTTGTCTTCCACGCCACCGGCGAGCAGCGCGACGCTATCGTCGAGCCAGCCTGGTGGCGACCTCACGACTCAGACGATGTCGCCATTCTCCGGCTGGATGGGCCCCTGCCGGCAGGTGTCGTGCCTATCCGGCTCGGTTTCACGCGACACTGCAACGGCCACAAACTGCAAACGCTCGGCTTCCCGGAATTGCCGGGGGGTTATGAGACTGCCTGGGCGGAAGGCGAGATACGCGGCGTGGTGCCGCATCCGGGCAAGCGACCAATGCTTCAACTGGATGCAAAGCCGATTCGCCAGGGCATGAGCGGCGCGCCAGTGCTCGACCTGAACACGAAGCGCGTGATAGGCATGGTCAGTGAATACGCGCCTAGTGCGCCGCTCGAATGGGCGACCACCAGTGAAACGCTCAAAGAAGTCTGCCCTGAACTTGAACTCCACCTGCCGCAAGCGGTTGAAGACTACCTGACCGCCCTCGGCCAGTTCTGCCGCGACCTGCCCTACGTCAGCCTGGAGCGCGATGTGCCGTTGACGACGGTGTACGTCCGCCAGCAGATGCGCCGTAAGCCCGACGAGAAACGGCAACCAGATGACGAACGTGCCCAATTGGAAGCGTTAGAGCGGCGCGCGCGCCCGATGCCGATCGAAGAGGCGCTGGCGCAGCACGCGCGTCTGCTTGTCGTGGGTGGACCGGGTGCGGGCAAATCGACCTTACTGCGTCACCTGGTCGAAGAGCAACTTGTCGAAGAGGACGACGCGCGTGACGGTGCTCGCTTCACGCTGCGTTCGCCGACGGCCCATCTGACCATCCTGGTTTCACTGCGCGGCCTGGCCGGGCGCGAAGGAGACGCGACGACCTGCCTGCGCCAACAGATCGAGGCCGAACTCGGCAAGCGCCTGCCCGCCAGATTGCCGGATGATTTCCTTAAGGAATGGGCGGAACAGACCGGCGCGGCATGGCTGATCGCGCTGGACGGGCTGGACGAGATTCTCGACGCCGATCGCCGCCGCGCGCTGTTGAAGGAATTGGCGCAGACTGCGTGGCCGCCCGGCTCGCGCATCGTATTGACCAGCAGACCCGATGAATCTCTCTCGACCGGCGGGGCGGTCACGCCGTTCGATCTGCTGCCATTCGAGCCGGCGCAGGTCGAGGCGTTTGCACACAACTGGTTCAAGGATGAAGCATTAGTCGACGCTTTCTTGAGAAACGTGCAACACCCGACATTGCGGGCCGTGACCAGCATTCCACTACTGCTCACCGTCGCCGCGATTGTGTTCGAGGACGAAGCAAAGAAACAAACCGCGACGGACGTTGGCGTACTGGCCCCCGAGTCGCATCGGGGGCTGGCCGATATTCGCCGTGTGACGTTATACGAGCGGTTCGTGACCATCCTACTCAAAGAAGACCGCACGGCCAACCGCCGCATGAAGGAGCAATTCTGCGAGCAATTCCGAACCGACCTGGGCGAGACGCTGTTCGACTACCGGCGCGAGGCGCTGGAGTGCGTGGCGCTGGCGATGCAGGAAGCGCGCTACGTGGAGGCCGCGTTGATCGAGTTCCTGGGACGGCTCCCGCGCTGGAGCGACGCCGACGCGCGCCGCAAGGCCGGAGACGTGCTGAACATCCTGGTTCAACAGCGGACGGGACTGGTGGTCCAGCGCGGCACCACGTATGACTTCATCCACCCCAGCTTCCGCGAATATCTGGCGGCAGCCGCGATTGTGCGGGCGTGCGAGAACGATCGGGAGTGTGTCTGGCAGCGGGCCATCTCCCACTGGCAGAACGAGCGTTGGCGCGAGGTGCCGCTGCTTGCGCTGGGCATCTTAAGCGAAGAAGGCACGGACGTCACGCATCTACTCGAGCGCATACCCTGGCGCCGCGAACAAGGAGCGCTTTACTTTGTGGGTGCGGCCCTCAGTGAAAAGGTGCAGGTATCTCCCAACTTCGCCGATGGCGTCATTGGATCTTTGCTTGATGCAGCGCGCAGGATGGACTGGCTTGATAGGCGGCAGCGGCCTAATGCTCTGACCGTTCTGGCGGAGTTACGCGCTTATCCACTGGCGGGTGACGGCCTGCTGTCGCTGGCGCGCGATGAGCGCGTGGACGCAGACATACGCCAGGCAACCGCCGAGGCGCTGGGCACACTGGGCCGGGCCGACGACCTGCTGGCGCTGGCGCGCGATGAGCGCGTGGACGCAGGCGTGCGCACGGCAGCCGCTGAGTCGCTGGGCAAACTGGGCCGGGCCGACGAGGCCGCGCCCATCC
>DATEUJ010000188.1:0-13244 GCA_035283185.1 Anaerolineae bacterium
AGCGCCGTCCACGACTTGAACTGGCACGATGCGATCCACGCCGACGTAAGCGGCAGCCCTCCCGGCAATCCTTGTGGCTATAACGTGACGACACCTTGTGACGACCACGGTCACGGCACGCATACGATGGGCACCGTCGCGGGCAGCGACGCAAGCAATGTCATCGGCGTCGCACCCGGCGCGGAGTGGATTGCGTGTCGCAACATGGATCAAGGCTGGGGCAGCCCATCGACCTACCTGGAATGCTTCGAGTGGTTCCTGGCGCCTTATCCCATCACCGGCACGATCGCCGGCGGCGATCCGGCCCGCGCGCCGCACATCATTAACAACTCGTGGGGCTGCCCAACCTACGAAGGCTGTGTCACCGGCCAGGAAATCGTCAGCGGCGTGCAGGCGATGCGCGCGGCGGGCATTCTCACCGCCGTCTCGGCCGGGAATCGCGGGGCGTGGGGGTGCTCGACGGTCGACGACCCGCCCGCCATTTACGCCGAGTCCTTCAGCGTCGGCGCGTACGATTCGGGCGGAAGCATCGCCTCATTCAGCAGCCGCGGGCCGGTGACGATCGACGGCAGCGGCCGCTTGAAACCGGATATCGCCGCGCCGGGCGTGTTGGTGCTTTCGGCCTCCAATGCATCGACAAGCACGTACCGCACCCTGAGCGGCACGTCGATGGCCGCGCCGCACGTCGCCGGCGCAGCGGCTTTGCTGTGGGACGCCGCGCCCTACCTGGTCGGCGAAGTCGATTTGACAGAGTGGGTGCTGCGCCTGAGCGCGAGGCCGGCTTTCACAACCCAGGGCTGCGGCGGAGATACGGCGACATCGCGCCCGAATAACGTATGGGGGTGGGGCAGAGTGGACGCCCTGGCAGCCGTCAGTGCGACGTTCAGCCTGTCCCCGACGGCGATCCTCACTTACACCATCCCGTCGAGCGGAGTCGTGATTCTGGATGCCTCTGCGTCGACCGACCCGGAGACGCCTGCCGCCGATCTCCTGGCGCGCTGGGACTTCGGCGGCGACGGCGTGTGGGATACACCCTGGTCACTCGACAAGACGATTACTGGCACGTCCGACCTGGTCGTCCCGGCAGCCGCCGTGCAGATCGCCGACTGGGGTGGCAAAACGAGTCGGGCCGCGCTCGTTCACCCAAGCTTGCCCCAGCAGTATTATTTGCCGATCGTGCTGGCACAAGAATGACGGGCGCGCAAAAACAACAAAATCCGGCCTCGGAAGCCTTCTGTCGAGCCGGATGTCCTGATTTTCCTGGTGTTTCTGAAGCTTGAACGACCCAAATGCAATCAGCCCTGCTGCTCAGGCTGGGCCATCTGCATAGCGCTCGGCTCTGGTTCGGCCATTTGCGCGGCGGCCACTCCGTCCTTGGCTTCCTTCGAGAGGCGGAACTTCACGGCGCGCTTGGCCGGAATCTGGATCGCCTCGCCGGTCTTCGGGTTGCGGCCCATGCGGGCAGCCCGATCGACGACGACCAGCTTGCCTAAGCCGGGTACCGTGAAACCGCGACTCGCCTCAGCGTAGGCCAGCGTGGCCAGCTCGTCCAGAACTTTGGAGATGTCCTTCTTGTTAAGCTCTGTCTTCTGGACGAGGTATTCGATAGTCTGGGCCTTGGTCATGCCTTTTCCCATTGTTTGCCTCCTGTGAATGATTCGGTGAAGTTTTCCTTGATTTTTCGCCGGTGATAGGACTTCCCGACTGGGTCTAACATTACCACAGTCCAGAAAATACGCAAACGCGCCGGTTTTCGTGGGAAAGGGTCGAAAACGCTTGAAAATGCGACCGGGCCGGATGTCAAGGAAACACATTGGCACACATGTTCTACTCGAAATGACTGGTCAATAGTTGTGCACGACCCGGCTCTGTGCTAAACTCGCTCAACCTTGCGAACGATGCGAACCTTCGCAAGCTCGAAGCGGGGCCGTCATGCTGGCGAGAGTCTACACCTGTGCAGTGATCGGGCTGGATGGGCAGGTCGTCGAAGTAGAAGTTGACACCGGGCGCGGCTTGCCCTCGTTTTTCCTGGTCGGCCTGCCCGATGCCGCTGTCAAGGAGTCGAGCGAGCGTATCCGCTCGGCGATCAAGAACAGCGGCCTGCACATGCACGGCGGCCGGATCACCGTCAACCTCGCCCCGGCCGACCTGCGCAAGGCCGGCCCCTCCTACGATCTGCCGATCGCCGTCGGCATCCTCGCCGCAACCGAGCAGGTCCCGCCGGATAGCCTGGAAAAGTCGTTGTTTGTGGGGGAGCTTTCGCTCGACGGGTCGGTTCGGCACGTGCGCGGCGTGCTGCCTGCGGCTGCGTTTGCCGTGAATAACGACTTTCGCACGGTATATGTCCCAGCCGACGACGCCGCCGAAGCCGCGCTCATAGACGGCCTGGACGTCATCCCGGTCACTTCGCTGGTCGATCTGGTCAATCACCTGCACGGAGTCGCCCCGATTCCGGCCCAGGTGGCCACCCCGTTTGACACGCCCGCGCAAGCGTCTATTTACACCGATTTCAGAGAGATCAAGGGTCAGGAACACGTCAAGCGAGCGATGGAGGTGGCCGCAGCCGGCGGGCACAACGTCTTGATGACCGGCCCGCCCGGCGCCGGCAAGACACTCATCGCGCGGGCGTTACCCGGCATTTTGCCGCCGCTCACGCTCGAAGAAGCGCTCGACGTTTCGCACATCTACTCGGTCGCCGGGGCGCTGCCGCCCGACGCACCGGTGATCCGCGAGCGCCCCTTCCGCGCCCCGCACCACACGATCAGCCACGCCGGGCTGGTCGGCGGCGGCAAGCTGCCGCGTCCCGGCGAAATCTCCCTCGCGCACCGGGGCGTGCTGTTCCTGGACGAACTGCCCGAATTCGACGAGCGCTCGCTCGAATCCATGCGCCAGCCTTTAGAGGATCATCTCGTGACCATATCCCGTGCGGCGGGAACGCTCACGTTCCCAGCTAACTTTCAGCTCATCGCCGCTATGAATCCCTGCCCGTGCGGCTACTGGGGCGATCCGACGCACAACTGCACCTGCTCTCCGGCGATGGTGACCCGCTATCAGAAGCGCATCAGCGGCCCCCTGCTCGACCGCTTCGACATCCACGCCGAAGTGCCGCGTGTCGAGTACGAGAAACTGGCAGCCGACCGGGCCGGCGAGCCGAGCGCGGCCATCCGCGCGCGGGTGAGGGCAGCGCGTGAGCGGCAGCAGGCGCGCTTCAAGGACACGCCGATGATCTGCAACGCGGACATGGGCCCGGCGCACATCCGCGAGTATTGCGAAGTGGACGAAGCGGGCAAGTCGCTGATGCGGGCGGCGATGCAGCAACTGGGCATGAGCGCGCGGTCGTTCCATCGGGTGCTGAAGCTGGCACGGACGATTGCGGATTTAGAAGGCGCGGAGAGGATTCAGGCGGCGCATCTGGCCGAGGCTCTACAGTATCGGCCGAGGCGACAGGCTTGAGGATCGGACACTTGGCATAAGCACGAGAATCGATGAGCAAACGCAAACTACTCCAGGTTGGTTGAGCGGTATAATCTTGAACTGGAGGACGAGTCATGAAAGACTACCATATCAACATTTTCTACAGCGAGGACGACGAAGGGTATATCGCTGATATTCCCGACCTGGAGGCATGCTCGGCATTTGGTTCTACACCCGAGGAAGCACTACAGCAGGTAGCAATCGTCATCTCGACGTTGGTCGTCGCGGCGTTGTTCTTCCCGCTGTGATGGCGCGTGCAGAACACTATCGATCGGCGATTCTATCGGCGCAAGTATGACGCGACCAAGACCTTGGCCGCGTTCAGCGCCACGGTGCGGGATGAGGTCGAGTTGGAGAAGTTGACGAGTGAATTGCTCAACGTGGTGAACGAGACGATCAAATCCAGTTCTCAATATTCAAGCCGGTGATGAACTGAAAGTGGTGGTCAGCCGTGAGGACTGTCAATCCATGAAGGCGGGCGACGGCGGCAATTTGCGCGTCCAAAGGCGGGACGGGCTGACCGGCGGCTTTCTGCTCGGCCTGGATGCGCCCGAACGTCTCGGCAGCGGATTCATCAAACGGCCAGATGATTATTGCACTCGACAGAGCTTGGAGGCGGCTCAGATTCTGCTCACGGCGTTGGCTGGCATAGGCGGCGAAGTACAGTTCGCCCAAAACGGTGACGGACATGCCAAACCGATCGCCGCCAGCGGCGGCCTGTCGCACGCGGGATGCAATCGGCTCCTCTTGCGCCATCAGCCTGCTCGCGTGATTGGTGTCGAGCAAGTAGTTAGCCATGCTGATTCAGGTCTAACGCTCGCATGTGATCGATATCCGACAAGAGGCTGTCCAACTCGCCACGCTCGAACTGCAACGGGCCAACCTCATCCAGCGCGCGCACAATGGCCTGAGCCGAACCGCGTTCGGCTCGTTGAGCCGTGTGCTGGCTCTTCAGATAACCGACGAAATCAAGAACAGTGGATACCTTGTCGGCGGGCAATTCCTGAATATCAGCCATCAGCCGGTCGGTCAGTTGTTCCCTGGTCTGTTCCATACGCACCTCCACACCAAGATCATAGCACGAAACTGGCCGCGACAGCAACCGCGATCAGCGAGGCGGCTTTGCCCGCTTCAGGGGTTCATGCGGATCGCCTGGCGGCGCGGTTAGGCGAAGTGATGCAGGAGACGATGCAGCCGGAGAGGGAGTTTGCTCTGTTTTCATTGCAGTGACATCAAGGGTCAGGAACACGTCAAGCGAGCGATGGAGGTGGCGGCGGCCGGCGGGCACAACGTCTTGATGACCGGCCCGCCCGGAGCAGGCAAGACGCTCATCGCGCGGGCGCTGCCCGGCATCCTTCCGCCGCTCACGCTCGAAGAAGCGCTCGACGTATCGCATATTTACTCCGTCGCCGGGGCGCTGCCGCCCGACGCGCCGGTGATCCGCGAGCGCCCCTTCCGCGCGCCCCACCACACGATCAGCCACGCCGGACTGGTCGGCGGCGGCGAGGTTCCGCGCCCCGGCGAAATCTCGCTCGCGCACCGGGGTGTGCTATTCCTGGATGAACTGCCCGAATTCGACGAGCGCTCGCTCGAATCCATGCGCCAGCCACTCGAAGACCACATGGTCACGATCAGCCGCGCCAGCGGGACCCTCACGTTTCCCGCCAATTTTCAACTGATTGCTGCGATGAACCCCTGCCCGTGCGGCTACTGGGGCGACCCGACCCTTCGGCAACTGCACGTGCTCTCCGGCGATGGTGACCCGCTACCAGAAGCGCATCTCCGGCCCGCTGCTCGACCGTTTCGACACGCGAAGCGCGCCGAGGTACCGCGCGTGGAGTACGAGAAACTGGCCGCCGACCGGGCCGGCGAGCCGAGTGCGGCCATCCGCGCGCGGGTGAGGGCAGCGCGTGAGCGGCAGCAAGCGCGCTTCAACGGCACGCCGCTGACCTGTAACGCGGATATGGGCCCGGCGCACATCCGCGAGTATTGCGAAGTGGACGAGGCGGGCAAGTCGCTGATGCGCGCGGCGATGCAGCAGTTGGGCATGAGCGCGCGCTCGTTCCATCGCGTGCTGAAGCTGGCGCGGACGATTGCGGATTTGGAAGGGGCTGAGAAGATCCAGCCTGCGCATCTGGCCGAGGCGCTGCAGTATCGGCCAAGACGGCAGGCGTGAGCAAGCGATGCGCGAGAAGACTGTTCGATGTCAGCGCGGCGCCGCTGGAAAGCGTGACACGCTGCATCCATGACAGGCCGGTCGAGCAGGCAGAACACGACACTTCTCGAACTTCGTCCAGCGCCGAAAGGAGTCGGTAGCCGGCTGGAAGGCACCCACTCCCAGGCAAGTTCGTTCGGCGGCTACGGCTGACCGCTTTCCCCGCCTTGACAGTACAGGATGTCTCCGAAGAACCAGCCCCCCTCGCCGTCGCTGCGGTATGAGAGGACGGCGACGACTTCATCGCCCCGTTTCACCCGGACTTTGCGAGGACTCGCCTCCGGGTACCCTGCCGGTTCCACCACGTCGCTGGCCTGCCATCCCGGCAGCTCCCGCGGCGCATCCTCTCTCGCCAGCTCCAGCGGGTCGCGGCGTTCCCCTTTCGGCAAGCGGCCCTCGAAGTACTCTACGTAGTCCGGGTGTATACCGGTCGGGTGCTCGCACGCGGGCCGGTCCGGGAGCCACACCCCGTCCGGGTCGACGACCTCGAGTCGCACCCACGACGAGCCTGCCTGAGGGTAATCGTTGGGGTCTGAGCAGATGACCTTCCAGGATCCCGGCCCTTCTTCGGAAACGGTCTCCGAGATGCCGGGGGGCGCCTGGTGCTGGTTGAAGGCGCTGGTCGGGCTCTCCTGCTTGAAGATGAAGCGCTCCACGCTGGAGCGATTGTCGACCCGAATGTGAACGCCGTCAGCCTGGACCTGAACCACCGGTGTGAGCACCTGGGTGCCTTCGGCCTCGCACACTATCTCCGCCACCTGGGCCGTGGCCGTTGATTGTGCGGTGGGAACGGTTGTTGCTGTCGCTTCTGGTCGAGTCGTGCCCGTGGCAGTTGGTTCAGTTCGTGGAGCGAGTGTTTCTTCTGACTCCGCGGTTGGCGTTCGGGACACGGTACATGCTGCTAAAACCACGGCCATGGCCAGCATGGCCATGAATTTGATCAATTGCATTCGTGTGCTCATTTTGCTATCCTGTAGGAGTGCGCTCAATGATTGGTCACCAACCCGTTAACAACCTGGGTAATGAATCTTGTGGGACAACCCAGCGACTGCTAACCTCCTCGCCCATTTTGCGCTGCCGCACCTGATATTTTGCTCTGCTGCGTTTCGGCCCGACGCAGCCGATCCAACACATGCGATCCTTTTGGGCGAATGCCGGCGTGCGAGTGTGCCATACACTGAGCCAGCTCGCGCATCAGACGTTCATTGACCAAGCGCAAAGCGACGATCGTCCGTTGCGGATCTCTGTCACTGCGAGCGATGCGAACGATTAAACTCATCGGAACCCCCCGTTCGAGCTGACCATGCTAGCTCACTATTTCCTGAGGTTGCTATTCTAGCGATAGTGACGCACTTGGCGCGGACAAAGTTCCCGGTTCTCAGAGGATTATCCGGCAGGTGCTGGCATCGTCGCCAGGATAACCAGTCCCAGGATGATCGCTGTGAGGAGCAAACGAATCCACATTGCATTTCCCCCCTTGGAAAACATTTGACCTCATGCTACGAGCCACTCTGCTCCCGTCGGCGTCCCCGCCGACGAGCGGGCCATATGCGCACAGGATATGGCCCGCTAGCGTTCCGTGATTTGCTTGCCGTGTACGCTCGACTAATATGGGCGACCGCGGCTGGCCGGGCGGTATATCACTGAGCGGAGATAATGCCAGCGGCGGCGATGATGCCCGACTTATCCTGGATTAAGATAAGACGCGGGGTAGCCAGCAACTCCTCCAGCGAGACCTTAAGCGTGGTCGTGCTGGTGCCGTCCACCACATCGTTTAACTGGTACGTAGGCTCGGGATTGAAGCTTTCACCCTGCCAATCGTGGATGGTCGCTGACATCTGAGTGGTGTTCTCTCCCAGATCAATGACTACATTGATGGTGCCGTCAGAGTTGTCGTAAAGCGTCAGCTCGCCGCCCGGCTGCAGAGTGCTCTGGCATGGGTTGCAGATGTAATGTTCGTCCGCTGGACAGGACTTGATAGCGATATGGGAAAGAGTGGGGTAGTCGTAGAAGCCGTGTAGATAAACGTGCCAATGTCCCAAACCTCCCTCCCACCAAAACGGGATGAATCCTAAGAAGTAGCTTATCCAACCCTGACCCACGCTAATAAGATCATGGTCACAATTCGGTTCATGTGCCAATGCCGGTGCGGTCGGTGCAGCCATGAGCATCGTCGCCACCACAACGATGCCGAGAAGCAACTTCGTGATCCTCCATCGCACTGCGGTACGTATGTTCATTGGAAATCTCGTTTCTCTATCTCGTTTATTTGGGCTCAGTGTAATACCAGTGATCGAATCTGTCTGTCACACGTGAGTCACAAGCGCACGGGAGTTTGGAGGCTGCTTGCGCCCCGTCCTGCGGGGTTGGAGGCTAGACTTCGGATTCTTCCGCCTGCCGTCGCAAGGCAGGGCGATTCAGCAGCATGATCTTGCCGCGCCCGGTGATGATCCAGCCGGCGCGCCGCCATGGCCTCAAGACTCTTGCCACGGATTGCCGCGCCACGCCAACGCGCTGCGCGAGTTCTTCCTGACAGATAATCACAACGCCGCGCTTGCCGGTCTCTTGATCCAAATGTAACAGGATGCGCGCCAGGCGCGCGGGCGCATCCAGAAACGCGAGCGCGCTCTCGCGTTCGCTGCTGGAATGAAGACGCTGGGCGATGGTCTTGAGCAAGTGCCGCATCAACTTTGGCTCCGCTTCGAGCTCCGCCAAGAATTCGTCGCATGGGATCGTGATGACCTCGCTCGCTTCGCGCGCCACCGCACTCGCCGAGCGCGGCTGCCCGGTGAGCAGCGCCAGTTCCCCAAAGCTTTCGCCTGCGCCCATTTCATTGATCACTAATTCGCGCCCGTCCAGCGTAGGGAGCAGAATAGCGATGGAACCGGAGAGGACCGCGTAAACGGCTGTGCCGGGGTCGTCTTTACTAAAGAGAACATAACCCTTCGGCACCCGCCTGGTGTGACTGACACGCGCGAGCATTTCCAACGCGTGATCGTTCAGGTCCGCAAACAGCGGCACACGCCGGAGAAAGGTGATCAAGTTGGCAGATGCAATGTGTAGTTCTTTCATCATGACATTTCTCCAGAGACGGGTGACAGGTGATAAGTGTGGTGTGGCTCTCGCCGCTTGTCACCCATCCGTCACCAACCGCTCCCCCAGCTCGACGATCGCTCGGTGTTCCGGCACGTTCTCCAGAAATGACCGGCGCCACTCCGGGTCGCTGATCTTGTGCGCGCGGGCTACCAGCTCGCGATAGCCCGCTTCAATCGCGGCACGGGATTGCTCCTCCTCCCCCAATGCATCGAAAATATCCGCGCAGGTGAGGTAGGCCCACACCGGCATCTCCATGCCTGCCGTGCCATGCTGATTCAGGTAATTCCAGAGATCCGTCACGTGCTGGTGTGCCTCGTCCGGTTGCCCTTGCCCCAGCGCACAGCGCGCCAGCCCCGCTAATGCATCAGTCGCAAGGCCGCTCGAACCAGTACTGCAATAGATTTTCTTGGCTTCGGCGAAGCGCTGCGCTGCGCCGGAGAGGTCGCCCGAGTATTCCAGAGTGAAAGCGAGATACAAGATGCTTTCGGCTCGACCGTACGCATCGCCGATCGCCGTCATGTCAACCAGCGATCGCTCCAACACCCGGCGCGCGGCCCGGCCATCGCCGCTGCGAA
The DNA here is from genome assembly GCA_035283185.1 of Anaerolineae bacterium. Classification (GTDB taxonomy): domain Bacteria; phylum Chloroflexota; class Anaerolineae; order Fen-1058; family Fen-1058; genus DASSFZ01. Next base: position 9,361 of record DATEUJ010000188.1, read on the forward strand.
AGTAGGCCAATCCCAGATTCTGCAAGGCATAGGCGCGCGCTCCGCGGTACCCGATGGCTTCAGCCAATCTGAGTGACTCCTTTAAGGCTGCGCGCGCCAGCTTATACAAACCCAATAGTACGTACACAAAGCCGAGATTCGACAGGCCGATCGCTTCGCGATCGCGATGACCAAGGCGATGCAGAATCTCGACATGTCGTGTGTGGAGTTGCGCTGCCTTGGCGATGTCACCAGAGTCAATATAGTGAAGTGCCACATGATTCAGGGTGCGGGCCAATGTCGGCTCATCGCCTAACGTTTGCGCGCGGGCGAGCGCCTCCTCGGCCGTCGCTCGAGCGGCATTCATGTCCAGCAGCCGTGTCTGCGTCAATGCCTTATGTGCTAGGGTGAGCACTTCCAGCACGGCATTGCCCGCCCGCTGGGCGGCTGTCAACGCTTCGCCCTCTGCCTGCACAGACATTCGGTAGTCACCCATCCCGAAGGTATATATGGCTTGGCGGTAATAGGCCCACGCCAGTCGGTTGTTATCCTCCATTTGCCAGGCCAATTCCAACAACGCCTCGAGATCACGTCGTTGCGCCTCTCGCTCGCCCAGCAAGTCCAACGCCTCTTCGCGTCCCAGGAGTGCACGCCAGCGCCGCTCCCGCTCATCCGGCGTAAAGAGTTCTAACGCCCGGTCGAAATGGGCCCGTGCTTCTCTCGGTGCCCCCTGCGCTTTAGCGCGCTCACCTGCACGGGTATACCACTCAGCTGCCGCGCTCGTTTCCCCAGCTCGCTCGGCGTGATCGCCCAGCAGCCCGGCGAACTCCTCCAGCCGCCCTGCCTGCTGCGCCTTCTCCTCCAGCCACTCCGCCGCCGCTTTGTGCAGCGCCGCCCGCTCGCGCTTGAGCACACTTTCATACGTCACATCGCGCAGCAGTGCGTGATGAAAACTCCACTCGCTCTCCCCCTCGAAGGCCGACTCCGGCTGGACATCGACCAGGCCGCGCGGCTGCAAGTTGCTCAGCACGTCCGCGCATCGGTGAATGCCCAGGGCTTCCAGGCCGCCTTGCCAGAAGTTACGCCCAAAGATGGCCCCGCGCTGCAAGGCCGCGCGTTCGATGTCCGACAGCGCGCTCAGCCGGGTGAGCAGGAGATGCTGCAAGGTCGCCGGCAGTAGTGACTCCTTCAGCCGGGCGGGGACGAAGCGCCACGGCTCGCGGCTTTGGTCGATGATCCTCCGGTCGACGAACCAGTTGACCAGCTCCTCGGCGAAATACGGCACACCCTCGGAGCGCTCGGCAATCATCCGCACCACTTCGTCAGGCACACCCTCAACCCGCTGCAGCAATTCACAGGCCAGTTCGCGGGTGGCGTCATCGGAAAGGGGTGCGAGATCCACCTGGACGTAGTGGGCATACTGAAGCAGCGCTTCTGGGGGCTGCCATTCGGGCCGCGCGGTTGCCAGAATGAACATCCCCTGAGTTCCTTCAGTTCCTTCCATGCACTCCAGAATCACCTGAGTGAGATACTCCCATGAGGAGGCATCCGCCCAATGCAAGTCTTCGAGCAGCATGTCGATGGGGGTCTGCTCACGGATAGCCTGCAACAGTTCGCGGCTCACCACTAGGGCGCGGCCTTTGACCTGCGTCGGGTCAGACCGCATCGCGCCGATATGGGGACTGTCGTTGAACGGCAGCCCGACCAACAGCCCTAAGGCGTGTGCGGCCTCCGTTCCCAGATTTCCTTCAGTTCCTTGAGTCCCCGCGAGTTCCTGAAATTTCTCCACCCATTTGGCTTCGGCCCGCGCCAGCGGTGCATCCTCCGCAATCTGAAAGCGATCGAACCACAGGCGGCGGATGAGCGCGAAGGGCTGCCCTACATCGCCGCCATACGCCCGCGCCCGCAGCAGGCGCAGCGTTTCGGGCCGCAAATCAAACCATTCGTTCATGTCCTCAAGCAGGCGGCTCTTGCCCACGCCCGGCTCGCCGACCAACTGCGCCCAGACCACCTTCCGATGTTCAAAGGCGTCGAGATACGCGGCTTGCAAGCGTTGTAGTTCAGCGTCCCGCCCGACGGTGCGGCTCTCCACCCCGGCTACGCCGCGCGTCACTGTCCGGAAGGGGCGTGGCTTGGCGCGCCGCACCAGGTAGGTTTGGATCGGTTCCGTCTTGCCTTTGACGGTGAGTGGAGGCTTGGGCGTCACACTGAATACCCCGCGCACGTAGCGATAGGTATCATGCGAGATCAAGATGCCGCCAGGTGGAGCGGCCGCTTGCAATCGCGCAGCCAGGTTCATCGCGTCGCCCGTCGCCGTGAACTCGCGCTTGACCTCCGAGCCTAACTCGCCCACGACCACCAGCCCAGTGTGGATGCCTACTCGAAGTTGGAGGTTAGAGAGTAGAGGTTGGAGGCTGGAAGCTGGAGGTTGGAGGTTGGACGGCGCCGTTTCCAACTTCCAGTTCCCAATTTCCGATTGGATGCCCAGCGCGGCGCGGATCGCATTTTCCGGATCGTGCTCGCTGGCGGTCTGCGCGCCGAACAGCGCGAGCAGCCCATCACCGAGGTATTGCAGGACGGCGCCGTCGTGCCGTTGGATCACGTTGCCCGCCATGCCATGCACGGCGGCGACGACTTCACGCCAGTCTTCAGGGTCGAGTTGTTCGGCCAGCGCGGTCGAGCCGACGATGTCGGTGAACAGGATGGTCACTATGCGCCGCTCTTCGGCGGGCGAGGGTGGGGCTGCCTGCTGCGCTTCGAGCGCGGCGAGTTGCTGGCGCAGCGCGGCGAGCGCGGGTCCGACGATGGCGTCCCCTAACACCGCGCGCTGTGCCTCCAGGCCTGCAATCGCGTTCTGCAGCTGTTCCAGCTGCGTCGTCAATGAGTCAGTCACCTTCGATTCCCTGCCAAACCATTGCTTCGCTTGCGCACGTCCTCACCACGCTCAGTCGAAAGGCAGGAGAGGTTAGCAGCAACGATACAGTAGTTGGGTCGGCCCAGATGGGGCCAACCCCATACATCCGCGTCGACGGCTACCGGCGATCATCACGGCCTGGCCGCAAGCCGAGCGTTTGCCTCTCGTTCGCGGACAAGCAGTGACAACCGCTGAACGCTTAACTACCGGCCTGCCCCCTCTGGGGCTGAGACCCTCACCGAACCCACTGGAGTCGCGACCTATCTGTAGCCGACCTGTGGAGGCGGGCCGGCTTACTTGGCTGGCCCGCCCCCACACAAGACCCTGAGGCAGGACATTACTTCTTGCATTTGGAGCTGAAGTTGTTGACAAACGCGGTCACGGTACCATCCGGGTTGACCGTCACATGGAACGTCTCGTGCACCAGTAGATTATTAGCCGGCCCATGACCGATGATCTTGAAGTTGTTCTCAAACGTGAACTGGGACGGAAGCGCCCGGCCATTGGAGAAGAAGCTTGTCTCACCTGTGCCCTGATACGTGGCGCCGCTCGTCAGACCCACGCCGGTCACGCCCTGCGGGTTGAACACAGTGACCGAATGGAAGCCGCCGCTCGGATCGAGAGTAACGTGGAACAGCGCCTTAACCGGGCCGCTGAGGTGAATGTCTTCCCCACAAGCTTCCGCCCCGGGCAGAAGGCGATCGATCATGAGCGTAGTATTGGTGGTAACAGTCGTGGCTTCTGCCCAGGCCAGCCTCGTTTGTCCCAGGCCCAGCGCCACGGCGAGCCCGATGAGTATCAACAAGACTAGCCTTACATTCCTCATTGCTGGCATAGATCCCTCCTTAGGCCATTGTTCACAAGTTAAGGTTTTCGGGCTGGTGTCAAGCCCTGCCTTGAACGAATTCGTGTAAGATTAGTGCATGACCACAACCGATACAACCGAAAAACAGCCCAAGAACACCAGTTCGGTGCGTCATACACGCGCCAT
>DATEUJ010000189.1:0-8166 GCA_035283185.1 Anaerolineae bacterium
CAGCAACTCATCGATCAGGATTTCCGCCTGGCCCATTAACTCAGCCCTGAGTTCTGCGCGGGTGCGTCGCATTTGATGCCTCCAAGAGATGGGGTGCCTCTATTATAGAGCCGAAATCTGCCCCCAAACTGAAATGCACCCTAGCTGGTGATTATTCACATCTCGCTCCCAGGGCTGTCCCTTCGACACTCCCTTCGGTCGCAGGGCAGGCCCTTCGACACCCCCTTCGGCCGCAAGGCAAGCCTCGGCGCGGGCAACGCCGCCGGGGCCTGCCCTGCGAAGTCCCCGACCGAAGAGAACGGGGAGCAAAGCCTGCCCTAAGCCCTGCCCTGAGCCCTGCCCTGAGCGCAGCCGAAGGGTCGAAGGGACGGCGGCCTGAGCGTTGTGGGTAATCAGCAGAGGGTGGCGACTTTGCGTCTTGGCGTGAGGTTTTTCGTCCCGGCCTGGGAGAGCGGGTAATATCAGAACGGAAAGACGACGGCGCGAATCACGTCTGGGCGTCGAGCAGTATTTTGATCTCCCAGGCGCCACTCTCCAATCTCTTATCAGTCCGGAGTTTGCTGCGCTCGATGAAGTGCAGAATCTGCTCGTTGCTGTAGTGCACGGTCGCCAGGAAATAGCGAATCCCGTGTGCACGGGCATACTCGACGATGTGCTGCACGAGGATGACTCCTAACCCGCGCCGCTGGTACTCGTCGACGACCGTCACCGCCGCCTCTGCCGTGTCCGGCTTCGCAGGATCGACGGCCACGTACCGCGCGCTGCCGATAATGTGCTCCTCGCCATGCTCTTCGATGACCGCGACGATCGCCATGCTGCTGTGATAGTCGACGGTTGCGAAGCGCCGCGCTTCGACGTCAGACAGCGCGGCGCGCTGGTCGAGAAAGCGCAGGAAGACGCTCTCCGGCGAAAGCTGCTCGAACGCTTCCTGGAGTCTAAGCGCATCTTCAGGCCGGATCGGGCGAAGCGTCACGGCCGTGCCATCGCGCAGCGTGACGGTTTCTGGATATGACCTCTGGTTCATAGGTGCTTGCTCCCCGGAACACTAGCCGACCCTGGTCATATTATACCTGAGTCGTGCGATCGGCCGGGTGTTCGTCGCAGGATTGACGACCTATTCCTGGCGCAATCTGGACAAAGGCTCAACACGTGCGATAATTAGGCGCATCCTCGCTTGTGAGGTCATTTATGCGTGTGATCATCGCCGGAGGAACCGGACTCATCGGCAGGGCATTGGCATCCAGCCTCGCCGCGGACAACCACGACGTCATCATTCTGAGTCGCAATCCGAAGTACGCTCGATCGCTTCCCAAGAGTGTGCGCGTCGAACCGTGGGACGGGCGCACGGCGAGCGGCTGGGCTCACCTGGCCGACGGCGCGGACGCGATCGTCAACTTGGCCGGCGCGAGCATCGCGGGCGACGGTTTCCTGGGCGTCTTCTTGCAGCGCTGGACATCTCGGCGCAAGCGCCTGATCCTGGAGAGCCGTTTGAACGCGGGACGCGCCGTTCTGCAAGCGATCGAGGCAGCGAAAAAGAAGCCAGGCGTTCTGGTGCAGGCGTCTGCCATCGGCTACTACGGCGCCGCGCGCGAGGAGCCGCTGACCGAGGACGACAGGCCCGGCTTTGATTTTCAGGCGCGCGTGGTGTGGGATTGGGAGCTGTCTACCTCGCAGGCCGAGGTGATGGGCGTGCGGCGCGTAGTGATTCGGTCCGGCCTGGTCATGAGCAGGAATGGCGGCATGTTGCCCGTCATCGCGCTCCCCTTCAAGTTCTTCCTGGCTTCGCGGCTGGGCAGCGGCAGGCAGTGGTTCTCCTGGGTGCACGTCGCCGACGAGGTCGGCGCGATTCGCTTCCTCATCGAAAATCCGAACGCGCGCGGGGCGTTCAACCTCACGGCGCCGGATGCGATCACGAATGCGCAACTGACCCATCTACTGCGGCGCACCCTGCGGCGGCCGCCGTTCATCCCGGCGCCGGCTTTTGCTCTGCGCCTGCTGCTCGGCGAGAAGTCGACGCTCATCCTGGCGGGACCGCGCCCGATGCCGAAGCGCCTGACGGAGATGGGCTATGCTTTCAAGCTCCCGCAAGCGGAAGCCGCGTTCAGGGATTTGCTGTCGAAGGGAAAAAAGTAAAAAGACATGTCGAAAGCAGCACTCAACGCGCAGGCCCCCGACTTCATCCTCGACGACTTCGAGGGTCGCGCGATCCGGCTGTCGGATTATCGAGGGCGCAAGATCGTCGTGCTCGTGCTCAATCGCGGTTTCATGTGACCGTTCTGCCGCCGGCACATGGCGCAGTTGCGCCGCGATTATCATCGGTTCGTCGAGCGGAACGCCGAAGTGATCGTCGTCGGGCCGGATGACGCGGACGCCTTCGCCGACTACTGGCGCGAGCAGAGTTTGCCTTTTATCGGCCTGCCTGACCCGGACGGCAGCGTGCTGAAGCGCTACGGTCAGGAATTCAACCTGTTCAAGTTTGGTCGTATGCCCGCGCAGGCTATCGTCGACAAGGCCGGTCGAGTGCGCTACCTGCACTACGGCAGGTCGATGAGTGACATTCCATCCAGCGAACAACTGCTGACTCTTCTAGACGACTTGAACCGGCAGGGCGAGCGTGCCGCAACCAAAAGACAAACCACGGATGACACGGATGACACGGATATATTGAGAAGTTGCCGATGATCACGAGCACCCGTAACCCACGCATCGTCGAGGCGCGCAAGCTCGACCAGCGCAGGCAGCGCCGCGAGCAGGGACGCTTCCTGGTCGATGGTCTGCAACTACTGCACATGGCGCTGGATGCGGGGGCACGTCCGATTGAAGTGTTTTACTGCGAGGAGCAATTCGACGGGCCGGAAGCGCCTGCGCTGCTCGAGCGCTTTCGAGAGAGCGGCGCGGATCGGCTCGCCGTCTCCCCAAACGTCATGCGGGCGCTCTCGGAGCGCGATGCGCCGCAGGGTCTCGTCGCCACGTTCGCGCTGTTCGAAACGCCGCTCGACCAGATTCGACTGGCCGGTCACGAGCTGGTCGTCGTGCTGGATCGACTGCAAGACCCCGGCAACCTGGGAACGCTGATCCGCACCGCCGACGCGGTCGGCGCAGCGGCGGTCGTTTTGATCGAGCCGTGCGTCGATCCATTCGACGTCAAGACGGTGCGCGGCAGCATGGGGTCGCTGTTCAACGTGCCGCTAGCACACACGGCGGACGTCCCGGGCCTGTTCGATCGACTGCGTCGATCCGGCCTGCGCCGGGTCGGCGCAGATGCGCGACTCGGCGAAGCGTACGGCCAGGGTGTGTTGAAAGGCGGCGTCGCGCTCCTGCTGGGCAACGAAGCGCGGGGGCTGTCGGATGACGTGCGCCGCCACGTCGACGCCTGGGCGCGGTTGCCGATCGCCGGCAAGGCCGAGTCGCTCAACGTGGCCGTGGCGGGCGGCGTCTTGATGTATGAATGGCTGAGGGCGAATCTGGGCGAATAGAGGACGCGCAGAGGCAGCCTCATGCTGCGGACGAGGCGCCCTTGTAGGGCAAGGCTTCCAACGCCGTCTGACCCGCCAGCGCCTCGAATTCCGGATCTTTATGGAGGAGGGTAACGTTGTGGCGAATGGCGAATGCGGCGATGATCGCATCAGCCAGTGAGAGGTGATGAACGGCTTTCAATCGGGCAGCCGTCAGGAGAATCGGTTCATCCGCTTCCCATAGGATGGTCACGGGCAGTTGCTTCATCAGGGCGTAACGATGATCCGCTTCGGGTTGTCCACGCTCTTGGAGTGTGATGTAGTGCGCTTCCAACAAAGCCAGCCAGGGCAGCAACGTCTCGCCTTGAGTGAGCACATTTTCTACGCGTTCAGCGCCGGTTTCATCCTCGATCAGTGTCAAGAGAGCCGAGGTGTCCAATAGATAACGCTCAGGACTCACGGTCGCGTTCCTCTCGGCGCAGGATCAATAGCCGTTCCACCAGGCGCTCACCCCGACCGCGACCGCGCAGCGCATGAATGGCATTGGCTGGCACAGGAACAACCTTGATGGTCTGTCCATCATCCAGCCATACCAGGCGATCGCCCTCTTGAATATGATACCGTCTGCGAATCGACGCCGGAATCACTGTTTGACCACGCTTCGTGACCGCAGTCTGCACAATCTGCCTCCTGTTTGAACTATTATACAAGACAATCAAAGAAAATGCAAGAGGAATCTCAGAAATACAAGATATTAATTCAGCCACTCAACCCCTTCTTGCTCACGCCATCAGAAGACGCTCAAGCCTGCAAATGATCGCGGAGTTTCTGAATAGCCTGGTCAAGCATCTGCTCGGTATCGCGCAGAGTGGCGGCCGTTTCGGGCGGAATCTCGGGCAGCGTGGATTTAAGAGAGGCGAGCAGCGCACTGGCGGCGAACAGCGTCTGCAGCGCCTCGTCGCTCAGCTCGCGGCTGATGCGCTCGCTCTCGCGGGCGTGCGCCAGCACTTGCGCCTGAAGCTCGGCCGTATCCCGCTCGTCCAGCCAGCGGCCGACGAAATCGAGGAGAAGGAAGGCGAGTGCCGGCCCTACCGTGCCATACATCAAAATCTCGGCGACGAAGTGATGATCCTCGCCCAGGACATCGTGAATCCAGCGTGCCGGGCCGATCTCGTAGACGACAACCAGAAGCACGAGCGCCGCCGGTATCAGCTTCTGAAGCAGATGAAAGCGCCGCCGGAAAGTAACATGCGACAGCCACCGCTCGCGGCTCGGGTTTTGCATACGGTCGAGCGCCAGGCGCTTCGAGAAATCAGACATTCTGCTTTCCGCATCCGACCTCACGTGCGCCGCACTCTTGCCCCCGCAGCGCCTGTCCTGAGTGCAGCCGAAGGAAAGCGGAGGGGGTCGGACGTGCGCCGCACGTTACTGCCCGCTCACTGCACCCAGTTCGACAGGACGACCACTTCTTTCTCGGGATTCGTCGGATCGTTCGTCGGCAGGTGCAGGCGGAAGTCGTGCAGGCCGCCCATGTCGCCGTGCATCATGAACTGCATCGATACCAGCGTGCGCTCGCCCGGGTTGAGGACCATCGAACCGATGGTCGGGGTGGGCGGTCAGCACCCCTCCACGACGGTGACGTACGGCTTCTCTGTGAAACGCAGCGGCTGGTCGCCGGCGTTCGCCATCTCGAAGTTGACGGTCACCCACTCGCCCAGCCGCACGGTGCCCAGATCGACTTTCTCCTTGTCGACCTTGAGCGCCGGCGCGCCGCTCACTTCGATGGCCGCCGGCGGGCTTGCCGGCGCGCCGCCACTGAAGATCAGCAGCGCGGCGATAACGACGAGCGCCACGCCGCCGGCAATGATCAGCAGAGGCGCCTTCGATCGAGGAGTCTTGTGCCCGGAAGCGCCTGGCTTCCTCTTCTTCTTTTGACTCATCCGTTCCCCTCCAGGTCAAATTGGAATGTCCACAGATAGCTGATGACTGACCACAGTTGTTCCTCGGTGAAAATCGGTCCCCAGTACGGCATGCCCGTGCCCATGCCGCCGCGCACGATCTTGCCGTGCAGGAGCGCCGGGCTTGCGCCGAGCAGCGACGACGCGTCGGTGAAGTCGGCGGGCGCTTTCGTGTCGTGTCGCTCGCGCAGCGTGTCGCCAGAGTGAGTCTCTCCGGTCAACGATTCGGCCATCACGCCGTCGCCCGCGCCGTTTTCGCCGTGACACGCGGCGCAGTTTTGGGCGAACAGTTTCTTCCCCGTTTCGAGCGCCTGCGCAGTTGTATTCGATCGCCACACGTCTGCGACGAGATCCCATACCTGCCCATCGGTTAAGCCTTGTGTGAACGGCTCGTCGCGCAATCGCTTCCAGGCATCGGCCGGACTATGCGCGCGGTAGAACTCGGTCGTCAGGTATTCGACGGGGATGGCGATCCCGAGCGCGGCGCCGCGTCCCGCCGACGGCGCTCCACCGGGAATGACGTCCGCGGGATGCGGCGCATCGATGTCAATACCGAGCCTCAGGTACAGCGGCTGTTCCACTGCCAACTGATAACTGACAGACTGATCACTGGTCACTTCGATCGTCCCCCGCATGCGCCAGTGGTTCGGCCCGCACCAGCGCGTGCAGTAAAACGTGTACTTGCCAGGTTCGTCGAAAATCAGTGTCGTCTCCGTGACTTCGCCGGGTTTCACGTCGAGCGCAGGCAGGCTGCTCTGGCCGACGGCGAAGCCGTGTATCACGTCGTCGGAGGTCAATCGCAGGCGGATAGGCTCGCCGGCCTTCGCCGTGATGTCGGACGGCGTCCAGCCGCCGATCTCGGACATCGTGCCGTTCAATTCGATCGTTTGACCGGCGACCGATTGGGCCTTGCCGGCGATGACCGCCGCGACCGGCAGGCCCACGGCGAGCACGATGACGATGATTCGGGCGGTGCGTTCGGCGCTCATCCGATCAACAACCCCAACAGCCCGATCGTCACGAGCAGGCAGAAGGCTGTGACGGGCAGCGCTTGCTGCAGGGCCGGGCGCTTCGGCAACTGCTCGCCCGCGATGCGGCGCGCCGTCATGCTCGCCCACGCCAATCCGCCAAGCAGTGCCGCGGTCTGCAAGACAGGCACAGCCTGCGTGAGATACGGCGCCCACGCGACGCCCACCGTGCCGAGCAGGTTCCAGCCCTCACCCATCGGGTCGGACAGCGCAGGCCATACGTACGAGAGGTTAGCGAACACGAAAGAAATGCTGAACGCGATCCACGCCGCTAGGCCGAGCGGCACGAGCGCGTAGGCGAAAGACGTGAACGCCTTCTTCGACTTCACTTTCGAGCCGGAAAGTCGCCGGCCGAGATGGACGGCGACGAGAAACAGTACCGGCAGCGCGACGAGCACGCCGGCGAGGAAACCAGCCGCGTAGACGAGCCACTCGACCGATCCGACGGAGTAGGCAGCGGCCTTCAGCTCACCCCACGGCCCGAGCATCACCGCCGAATACACGATCGCGCTGCCGAGCATGATGAACGCCTTGAACGCCTCGTCGAGTTTCCGCCCGCCCGGCTTGAGCAGGTCGGCCCCGAACGGGCGCAGGTTGAGCGCGATGTTGTCGTGCGGGCACGTGCGCAGGCACTCGACACACGCTCCGCAGTAGGTGTTCTTCGCCAGCCCGCCGGGGAAGACCTGCCAGGGGCAGCCGTAGCCGTCGGCGTTGCCGGTGTAGCACGTCTTTTCGGTGTGCGAGGCGCACAGCGCCGGCTCCTTGGCGCGCACTTCGATCGGCGCGAACTGCGAGTACAGGCCGATGAAGCCGCCAGCGGGGCACAGGTAGCGGCAGAACGCGCGCCGCTCGAAGATCAGGCTGGTGACGATGGCCAGGGCGAGGAACAGCGCGAGCACGAGCGCCGTCACGCCGGGCTGTGTGAGCACGACAAGGCTGAAGAGCGCGACGGCGACGAACACGCCGTTTTGAATCCACATGCTGCGCAAGCGGCGGGGCCAGCGCCTGCCGAGCGTGAAGCCTCGGCCTTGTGGGCCTAGCACCGCGCCATTCTGCAGCCACTCGCCCGGCAGCGGGATCGGGCAAATACTGCACCAACCGCGTCCGAAGAGCGGCACGGCGATCAGCATCAGCAGCGCCCACCACGCGATCCAGACGAACACGACGCCGAAGTTGCGGCTGCCGACCGGCGTGCCGGCCAGCCCGGCGACGATGGCGAAGACAAATCCTGCGAGCGCGATCACGCGCACGACGAACTGCGGCCAGCGGCTGCGCAGGGCAGGCTTCACCAAAGGAAGTTCAGCCAGATCGAATCGTGGGTACTGTACCATGATGGCCGGTTAGGTAAGGGCTTTTCTCACCACCAAGACACGAAGGCACCCAGGTGATAGAATATTTGACCGTCGTGTAACTACTCAGCCGACATTGCGACCCCGCTGAGATTGCTTCGCACAAAGATGCTCGCAATGACGTGCGGGGCAGGTGAGCGCCGTTTGCGACGAAGCAATCTCCGCCGCCATGAGCGCACATGGCAGTCCGTGCAGGAGATTGCTTCGCAAAAAGCGCTCGCAATGACGCGGGCTGAACTCCTTGACACTATGAATTCTTTACAAACAGAGCAAGATTTCACCTTGCCAATCGATAAACAGATACAAAACCCCCTCCCCATTCTCCACGTTTTCAGGGCCAGGGGTCGGGTCATGATTCCGTATGCATTCGCTCGCC
>DATEUJ010000190.1:0-10824 GCA_035283185.1 Anaerolineae bacterium
CAGCAACTCATCGATCAGGATTTCCGCCTGGCCCATTAACTCAGCCCTGAGTTCTGCGCGGGTGCGTCGCATTTGATGCCTCCAAGAGATGGGGTGCCTCTATTATAGAGCCGAAATCTGCCCCCAAACTGAAATGCACCCGCTTGTGCTATAATTCGCTTCGCTAACTGCAAATGAGCGTGGTCGAATACTTATGTCGAGAGGATGACCATGGCTAAGAAAAAGGAAGCTGCTAGCAAACCGGTTCCCAAGGCAGCCAGAAGGCCAGATGCATCGGTTGGAACGAGCAAACCTGCGGCTCGGGCCAGTTCTGGGCGCGGTCTCATCGTCGACCTGCGATACATGACGGATTTTCTGGTCAATCTCCTGAAAATTCCCAGCCCGACGGGCTACACCGAGGATGCCGTCGGCTGCGTGCGCGAAGTGATGGCCGATTTGAAGCTCGACACCCGCCTGAATAATAAGGGCGCTCTCGTCGCCTCCTGGAAAGGCAAAGCGTCGAACCGGCCGCGCGCGCTGACGGCGCACGTCGATACGCTGGGCGCGATGGTCAAGGAAATCGATGCGACGGGGCGACTTTCGCTGACCCGGATCGGCGGGGTGTCGTGGACGTCCGTCGAGACCGAGGGCTGCACTGTGATCACGGCTGCCGGAAAAAAGATTCGCGGCGCGATCATGCCGCGCCGGGCGTCGGTCCACATCCACGGCCGCGACGGGATCGAGAGCGCCAGGCGCGACGACGAGAACATGTGGGTGCGCCTCGACGCGCGCACCTCGTCGGACGAGGAGACGCGCAAGCTGGGCGTCGAGGTGGGCGATTTCGTCGTGTTCGATCCGCGCGTCGAGGTCACCGACACGGGCTTCATCCGCTCGCGACACCTGGACGACAAGGCCGGCATTGCCTGCATCGTCGGCGCGGTCAAGGCGCTGCTCGACGCGGGCCAGCAGCCGAGCCAGCGACTGACGATCTTGATCAGCAATTACGAGGAGGTCGGCCACGGCGCGTCGACCGGCATCCCTGCCGACGTGAAGGAACTGCTCACGGTCGACATGGCGGCCGTCGGCCCGGGCCAAAACAGCGACGAGTTCTCGGTGGGGATTTGCATCAAGGACTCCGGCGGGCCGTACCACATCGAAATGCGGCGCAAGCTGGTCGCGTTAGCCGAAAATGCGGGCATCCCGCACAAGCTCGACGTCTACCCGTACTATGGATCGGACGGCGAGGCAGCCTGGCGGGCGGGCGCCGACATGGCGGTCGGGCTGGTCGGGCCGGGCGTCGAGGCCAGCCATTCGTACGAGCGCACGCACAAGGAATCGCTCGTCGCCACGGCGCGGCTCATCGCCGAATTCATGCTCTCGTGATCCGAGGCGAATGGAGATCCGATTCGAGCCGCAGGCGGCTTCGCTTGCGGCTCGACCGTTTGGAGGCTATCCTAAGCCCGGATTTCGCACTTGCGCTCACTTTTGGCAGCGCTCGCGGCCCCTTCGGGTGATCAATCCGCCGCCTTCAGCCGCCGGATGGATCACGCGAAGCGGAGCGGGAGCAGATGAAACTGGAGTGCAGGCTCACCTGCCCCCGTAGCGCAGCGGAGTGGGGTCAGCCTGCCGCATCTGAAGCGGACTAACCCTAAAGGGGGCTACGCACAGTCCGCACTCCGGTGGTATTCGGATGGGCTCTTAGCGGGGCGTCAGATCCGAGTAAGCGATCCGTGCCGAGGCGACCAGCGGCTCGGCGAACGGGATCATGGCGACGACCAGCTCGGCCAGGAATTCCGGCAGATACTCGTGGGTGATCGATCCGTCGCGCAGCGTACGGACGATGGCGACGCTCCGGCCTGTTCCCGTCGACGCGCTCAGCGCGCGCAGCGCCAGCGTCGAGGTCATGATCGTGTGCTCGAAGATGGGCGGGTAAGTTGTGGCAATGAACATGATGACGTCCTCTTGCTCTATATTGCCTGCCATCGTAGCACTGCTGAGCCGCGCTGTCGGTTGTACGTCAGATAGCGTACAAGTTGCGAATGGTGTGTGCCAAAAGGCGAAATAGGAGATGAGATTCATCGCCGAGGACAAGGCTTCGTAGGCGCAAACAGCCGGCGCTTGTGCCGGCTGTTTGCGCGATGACGATGATTTGATGAAGGAACTTGATCTAATGCACGAGGCGGCTGGTGCCGACGATGGGCAAATCCCGCGAGTTGCCGTTCGCGAACGCGATCGGGATGCGCGCGGATTTCGGATCGGTCGCCAGCGCGAGAATGACGTCCGAGCACTCCGAATCGGGCGCCTGCCGGTCGAGGACGATCAAATCGACCGGCGCGCGGCGGGCGAGCAGCACCGCGTCAGAGCCTCTGCGAACCGACTGCGCCAGATAGCCTTCCTTGCGCAGCCACCGCTCCAATAAGATACCCGTTCCCTGGTCCGGATGCACGACCAACGCATGCTTTTGCATATCCACCCCGCTCTTCAACTTGCAACTGAGTATATGCCGGATAGGATTCAGGAATGTTTGGAGTGGGCGGATATTGAGTTTGCGTAGCGTTGTGATATTTAGCGATGGTCTCGAACGAATTGCGCCGGATCGAGATACCCCCAGGTGCGTGGCGCGGCGCGCGACGGGCTGTCGTCCCACGTGTAGCCCAGCCCTGGCGCGCGGCCGTTACACGTACCTCGCCCCCCGGCCGAGTCGGGCGGAAATAGATTCGATCCATTGGCCCAGTCACGGATTTCCCAGTGCAGGTGCGAGTTCGGCCCGCGATCGAGCACGCGGCCGACGAAGTCGCCTCGCCGCACTATCTGGCCTCGAACGACGACGACACGATCCAGATGCCAGTACGCCGACCAGACACGCGCGCCGTCCCGGAGGAGATGCTCGATCACGACGATGTCGCCGTCGCCGCCGGCCGGCTGCATCCACGAGACGACCCCATGCGCGACGGCCACGACCGGCGCGCCGGCCGCCAGCCCCGGCGACACCTGCCCCCGCGCATCGAGCGCAAACCAGTCCTCGCCCGCGTGATACAGCTTGTCGAACGGGACGCGGTCACCGTTCCGATCGACGAAGCACTTGCCCGCGCTGCCCAGCCCCGGATTCTGCACGCCGAAACGCGTATCGACGTTCAGCGGGCCTGTGACGCCGTGCACATATGGGCCGAAGCGGGTTGGATCGAGGGGGAACCCGAAGGTGTCGGCGGGTATGGGGGAAGGAAGCGGCGCAGATGCGCGATCAGTTGCCTGACGAACCGGATCGGTGGTGCATCCGAAGCATAATCCTGACAGGGCGATCAGGATCGCTTGGAACAGAACGAAGAGGTGTTTCATGTAGGTCAGTGAATCAGCGAGTCAGCGAATGAGCGAATCAGCGAGTTGGGTAGGCCAGCAGTCCGATCAACGAGCCGGCCAGCGTTCCCAGCAAGTTGACCGCGTCGTTGTTTATCCACGTCCAGCCGCGAACGCGCCGATTGGGCGTGCCGTCGCGCTCGATCGGCTTCTCGGTCTCCTTGCCGCGCCGTTCCGAGTAGTAAATGCCCTGGACTGTCGCGCCGAGCAGGCTGTCGAGCAATGAGCCGAGCAGCCCGGCGATCGCGCCGAGGGGCAGCAGCCGCCAGTCGGCGTAAAATATGGCCGCCAATCCGCCGATCAACACTGCGCCGCCCAGCGCAGCCGAAGTCCCCAGCCACGTCATGCCGCCCGACGCGCCAGGCGCGACGACGCGGCCGCTCGTGATCAGGCGCGGCCTGTGCGCCGACAGCACGCCCAGCTCGGTCGCCCACGTATCGGCGTTGGCTTCGGCCATCGCGCCGACAAAGGCCGCGAACAGCCAGGGCGGCTCTCCCGCAATGCTATACAGAACTGCGACGACGGATGCGACGCCGCCATTGGCCAGCGTCTGACCCAGGTCGCGCGGGCCGCCCTTTGCAAACGACTCGGCGACCTCGGCCTTGGCGCTCTCTTTATAACGTGTGAGCAGCGAGGACGAGACGAAGAACGCGATCAGGAGCAGGCCCGGCGCCAGCCCGCCGAAGCCGAAGATCGCCGTGCCGGTGATCACCGCGCCCAGCCATCCAGATCGCGTCAGTGCGTTGCGCCCATATCCGGCGTAGCCGATCAGTGTGCTCAGCGCGAAGCCGGCGAGGAGACGGAGTGGAGCGTTCATGTGAGAGATTCCGCCAGGCCGGCAATGCGCTCGGCGATAAGACGCACGGCTGGGTCAGGCACGCCGTCCGGCGCTTTGGATTGCAGGCGCAGGTCGATCGGATCGTTGACGTAGTCGACGCTCACGAACACGCCGTCGCCGACGCGCTGGGCGATTTCGGTCGAGAAGATGTCGAGCCGGCTGATGCGGGCGCCGTCCGGGCGATGTCGCGCAGCGCAGAGAGACCGAAACGCGCTTCCTGTTCGGCCGTCACGGGTCGATACTCGTGCGTCTGAACGCTCCACCAGAAAGGCAGCACTTCGCCTAGCGCGAACAGGACGCGAAACCAGGCCGGCCCGGCCTCGGTTCGCCCAGGGGTCACGCGCGCCTGGACGAGGTATTTGTCGGCAGGGTTTTCTCGCCGGATGTCCTGAATCTGCGCCCAGCCCGTCAAATCGCGCCTGACGCCTGCGCCGCCGCCGCCGTGCGCGGGCTTGAGTATGAGCGGGTGGCCGAGCGGCGCGAGGTCAGGCGCCGGCGGATCGGGCGCTTCGTCGAAAGGCGGCAGCACGATCGTATGCGGCGCGTGCAGGCCGGCGCTGATGAACTCCAGGTGCATCGTCGCCTTGTCCCAGGCGCGCAGCGCGAGCGGGCGATCGTTGAGGATGCGGACGCCGCGAGCGCGGCATCCGTCCGCGAGCGGGTAGAACGCCTCATCGACGTCCCAGGCGCGGTCGAGCAGGAGGCGGAATGCACTGTCGCCTGCCTGCAATCGATCGAGCGTGGCCGCCAAAGTGCCGGGTGTGATTTGCAGCAGCGAAAGGTCGCGCGCGCGGCAGGCCGCGTCGAGCAGCGTGACGAAGTCGGCGTCGTATTCCCAGTTCCAGGCGATCGCGACGTCGTAGGCTTGTGGCATGGCGGAAGTGAGTGTACCATATTCTCTAATCTCCAATCTCCACTTACTATGCGATGAGATCAAAACTGGCGCGCAAATTGATCAGGTGGTTCGAGGCGAATGCCCGCGATTTGCCGTGGCGGCGCAGGCGCACGCCGTATCGCGTCTGGCTGAGCGAGATGATGCTGCAGCAGACACAGGTCGATACGGTGATCCCCTATTTCAGGCGATTCACGAAGCGCTTCCCGACCGTCGGGGCTTTGGCCGATGCGCCGCTCGACGAGGTGTTGAAGCTGTGGGAGGGCCTGGGCTACTATGCGCGCGCGCGTAACCTGCATCGCGCGGCGCGGATCGTCGCCCACGAATTCAAGGGCCGGTTCCCGAAGACCGTCGAGGGCTTGATGCGATTGCCCGGCGTCGGCCGTTACAGCGCCGGGGCGATTGCCAGCCTGGCCTTCGGCGTCGACGCGCCCGCGCTCGACGGGAACGTGGCGCGCGTGCTGTGCCGCATCTTCGCCATCCGGCGCGATCCGCGCGAAGCCCGGACGCGCGACGAATTGTGGTCGCTGGCCGGGTCGCTCCTGCCGAAGGGGCAGGCGGGGAAGTTCAACGAGGCGCTGATGGAACTCGGCGCGACGATATGCACGCCGCGCGCGCCAAAATGCGAGATTTGCCCGATTGCGGCTCACTGTGAAGCGCGGCGGCGCGGCATTCAGGAGCGGCTTCCGGTCAGGCACGCGCGTAAGTTGACGCCACACTACGACGTCACGGCGGCGGTCATCCGGCACAACGGCCGCGTGCTCATCGCGCAGCGTCCGCACGAGGGGATGCTGGGCGGGCTGTGGGAGTTCCCCGGCGGCAAGCGCGAGACGGGAGAGTCGCTGGAAGAGTGTTTGAGGCGCGAGATTCGAGAGGAGTTGAAATTAGAGATTGAGGTGGGCGAGCCGGTTGCGGTCGTGAAGCACGCCTACACGCACTTCAGGATCACACTGCATGCGTTCGAGTGCCGCGTCCTATCCGGCAAGCCGCAGGCGACGGGCGTGGCCGATTTCAAATGGGTGCGGATGAGCGAGATCGACCGATATGCGTTCGCCGTGACCGATCGCAAGATTATTCAGGCGTTGGGGGATGCGTGAGGCGTGAAACGTGAAGCGTGATGCGTGAAACGTAAAACGTGTTGCGTGATTGCGTGATTGCGTGAGTAAGGGCGACTCACTTGCCCCCGTAGCACAGCGGAGTGGGGTCAGTCGCTTATGCCACCGGACGACTAAAGTCGTCACTACGGGATGCTTTCCTGTTCGTAGTGGCGACTCACTTGCCCCCGTAGCGCAGCGGAGTGGGGTCAGTCGCTTATGGCACCGGACGATTGAAGTCGTCACTACGGGATCTTTCCTGCGTGGCGGTGAACGCCGTTCATGGAAACTACTAATCACTGATCACTGATTACTGATTACTGATCACTGATTACTGATCACTGTACACGAGGAGATCGAACAAAATGAGCACACTCAGGCACATGTTGATTCTGGTCTGTGTAGTGATGATCGGCGCGTGCACGAGCGCGGCGACGACGACGAAGCCGCCGGATGTCCCGACGGCGATACCCGCCACCCAGGCCATACCGCCGACGACGGCGCTCGAAGCGACGCAGCCGTCAACCGCCGAGCCGGTCGCCGAGGCCGGCCCGCGCCAGGTCTCGTTCCAAACCGAGGACGGCGTCACGCTGAGCGGGACGCTGTTCGGCGTGGGGGGCGTGGGCGTCGTTCTCTCGCACATGCGCCCGGTCGATCAGACCTCGTGGCACGCCTTCGCGCAGACGCTCGCCGACAATGGCTATCTGGCGCTGGCGTATGACTTCCGAGGGTACGGCAAATCGGAAGGCCCCCAGGCGCTCGGCCTGATCGACCGCGACGTCCGCGCGGCGGTCGATTTCCTCAGGTCGCAGGGTGCGGGGCGCGTCGTGCTGATCGGCGCGAGCATGGGCGGCACGGCGTCGGCCAAAGTCGCCGCTGTCGTCGGCGACGATGGGTTGGTCGTCCTTTCCGGCCCGCAGTCGTTCGAAGGATTGAACGTCGCGTCGGAGGATCTCCAACTGGGCGGCATGCCGTCGCTGTGGATCACCAGCCGGGGCGATCCGGTCACGCCGGGCATGCAGGCGATGCACGACGCGGCGAGCGATCCGAAGACGCTGCACATCTACGACGGCGACGCGCACGGGACGTTCATTTTCGATACGGCAGATGGGGCCGACCTGGCGCGGCGCATTCTTGAGTTTGTGACGGCGAACATCCCTCCAGATAGATAGTCCCTGTTGGGAAACGCCGCAGAACGGCATTCCCCTGTCACCTCCGACCGCTGGGCCGAAATGCAGAAGTGGGCCGCCACACTGTGGCGAGAAGTTCAGCGCGACGGCGTGCCCCTCTTGCCGGAGCTGGCCTCTGCCTGAGAGAACAAGCCACTCACCCTCTGAACAGCTTGCCCGCAATCTGCGCCAGCCCGCCCCGGACCGTGCCCAGGCCGATGGCCGGCTTGGCGCTCTCGCCCAGCGAGTCCATGACTGCCTTCGCGCCGGTCAGCGTGGCGTTGATGCGCTAGGTTCTCGGCAATCGCAACAAAAGGCACTGCGATGAATGGCGCCCCGACGGAGAACCTGGAGTAAATGTGGCTTCCCACTCGCTCTAAACGATAGTCATCGGGCGACATGAGGTGAGCATATTCGTCTAAGTCAGTATTGCCCTCTTTGAGGATGCTTGCTGCGACGTATAGAGACCATAGGGTGTCGCCACGGGATGTAACCTGGCTTTTGACATAGATGGCCAGCGTTGCAAGAAAAATCAAGAGCGCCAGGAAAGCTCTGGAGGGGATTTTCACTGCAGAATCAGAACATCACTCAGACCGGCGATGCGACGCCACGTCGCCATTCATATTGCGACGGCTTCCCTCAGCACACGGTCGCGAACATAGGGACTAATGGCAGCCTCGGTGACGACATCTACTTCGCAACCGAGCAGGTCTTCGAGGTCTTGTTTGATCGCAATCAGGTCAAGCAAGCTTCGGCCCGGATCGAGGCTCACCAGACCGGCGTTCACCGCGAGGACGTATCGTCTTTAGCGATGAGATGCGCATGTCAAGATGCGGACACTCTACGAGTGGACGCGTCGTTCCGCCTTGCTTGCGTTAGCTGCACTTCGACGCCGGTTCGCTGCTGGACGAACAACATCCCATACGGCATCCGGATGCCTGGCCGCAACTTGGAGCAGCACCCGCGCCGGACCCTCCGGTGTGCGACGACCTTGTTCCCAATTGCGTAACGTGCCGACACTGATGCCGAGCAAGGCGGCGAATTGCCCTTGCGAAAGCCGATAGTTCGCCCGAATCCGCTTGATATTCGGCCCATCCACAACGAAGGCGCGAGACGGCTTAGCTTCACCGCGCAGAATCGCTCCCCTTGAGCCACGGCCGAGACTTCGGAAGTCTTTAAGTGGCATCTCGCCAGCGAAACGACTCGGATTTCCGGCCACCGTCGCCTGCGAGAACACGCCTTGAGACTTCCGAAGTCTGAGAATCGGATCGACTGAGTCTCGGTAGATCTCGATTTGAGCCACTGCCGAGACTTCGGAAGTCTTTCAGTGGCGTCTCGCCAGCGAAACGACTCGGATTTCCGGCCACCGTCGCCTGCGAGAACACGCCTTTAGACTTCCGAAGTCTGAGAATCGGATCGACTGAGTCTCTAGGGAGAGAGACGCCAATGGCGTATCCCTGTCAAGGGTAGCATGCGCCGTGATGATACGGCTGTGCTATTGCTCACTATGCCCGCTTAAAGAAGAAGGAAGCCGGCCGTTGTAGTAGAGAGGGCAGTTACCCGCCTTCTCTGACCGGACGCTTCATGGATCACGTCCGGTTATGGAGCGGCAGCGGGGTAAGCAACCTGCTGACCATAGTTTAGCTGCGTGCCGGACGAATAGGAGTCCGCTTAGAGCGGCGGTCGGCTGCGCGCGTGTGTTTGGCGGATCTCTTGGCGCTAGTCAGGGTCGCCAGTTGTTGCCGCAGAAGGTCATTCGCCAGATGGCTAGGCCTGACACCTTCCCGCTTGGCTTGTGAACGGAGTGCCTCGGCCACGCCGACTTCAATCTCGATTTCATAGTGGCGGCCGCGGAACTCACTCACCATCTTGACAGGGCGCGAGGCGTCATGATAATCCGTCGTATCGTGAGTGTCCCAGAACTCAGCCGCTTCTTCGTAACTGCTGAACTCCTCGGGAAGAGTGTCAACCGCCTTCTTTTTGCGTCTCATAATATCTCCGTTCCGGTTGAGTCATGTCACGGGCGGAAACTACTTCCTGGCGAACCCGATTCAAGACCGCCTGCTGCGCGCCGGTCAGGTGAACCTGTCCCTCTGCCAGGTGTCCCAAGTCATTCTCCATCATATCCAGCAATTCCTCAAGCGCTTCTCGTAGTGAGTTCAAATCATCCTTCGGCAGCGTCGCACCCAGCCTAGCCCGCAATATCGCATCCGCTTCAGTCTCAAAGGTTTGGACGGCGCGCTCCCGCCGTGCGCGCGGGCGAATAGCTCCATCAGAATGCCGCGCATGCGATGCAAGACCTCGACGGCTGACCAGATCTGCCCCCGCTGCAAGCACACGCTGGCAACCGCCGCATAGCGCACGCAAGCATCCAGCAATCGACTCAATGGCGGCTGGACGGTATTTCTGTTCGCCTCTCCGGCGGCGGCGATGGCCGCGTGATCCAGGCGACCTGTCAGCACCTCCATGCTTTTGACAATGTTGGGGCTGGTTTGGGCCAGAGGCTGTCTATTCCAAGTTCTCCAAGTCGGCCAAATCCTGATGCCGACCGGATGCTTTCTTGTTCTTCTTAAGGTTCTCCAAGTCGATGAAATTGACGAGCACCTCGTCGACTTCTACCTCGACCCGTGAGGGATAACAACTCGCGAAATCCACGCCGGGCAATGTGGTCAGCAGGTCAATGCGATTAGGGGGATAACCCAGTTGGATAATTTGATCAGGAACGAGGAAGTCCGCCTCTTTCAGCCCCAGCGAGCTAAAACCGAACTGTTCCAGTGCCTTGACCATGTTTGCCGCGTTCTCCGGGCTCCTCTCGATCCAAATGTCCATGTCCTTGGTGTAACGTGGATGTCCATGCAACGCGACGGCGTAACCGCCGACAACCAAGTAGTAAACGCGGTTATCGTTTAACGATTGAATGAACTCTTTGAAGTCTTGGTTGAGCACCGTACCTCCAACGGTGGTACTCCTGCCGGATTTGTTCAAGGGCCGCGAGACGCACCTGATACGGTTGCGATTGCCAGTAAGCGAAATCGCTCTTTTGCTGACGCATACTCACCTTGGTGAAGGACTTCTGAATGCCGACCACTCTTTCCATATTGTCCTCTATTGTACGCTGAAGGGCCGTGTTCTACAACTCGATTCGATAACGTGGCCTGCGGTGTGTCTTCCAGTTGAGCCGCCGTCGCGGTAGGGAGGGCAGTTACCCGCTCCCCTCCACACATTCCAGCGTGCAGCTGCAGACCTCCCACCAGGCTTCTCAAGGATACTCGCTTCCGCAGGAGGGCCACGCCGTCGAACCTGTCAATCTGGCGCGATTTCCAGCCAGCACTTGGGCGCTTGATAAAGCGGTTCGGGGGCAACACGGCAAAACTAGCACATTAAAGACTGGGTAGGCGAGATGCTGTAGTCCAATCGACAATCAGTTGCTGGAGGGTGCCAGGCAGGTCATGTTCAGAATGGTATACATCCCGGAAGGCCTCCTGATTCCGGCTCAAC
>DATEUJ010000191.1:0-37531 GCA_035283185.1 Anaerolineae bacterium
CCATCAGGTGGGACACACCGGCCTGGACGCCCGCTGCCAGGGCTTCCTCGACGCGATGGAGGAGAAAGGTCTCTCCGCCGAGGTGCTCGCCATCACCAACGACCCGGCCCAGTCGCAGACCATCATCAGCGACTTCCACACTGCCAACCCGGATGTCAACGTCTTCCTGACGCTCGGTCCGAACGGCGCCAACCCGTTCTACGCCTTCCTGGAAGCCGAGGGCATGGGGCCGGGCGATGTCCTCCACGGCACCTTCGACCTGAGCGCGGAGATCGTAGCGAACATCGAAAATGGCACCACTTTGTTCGCCGTCGACCAGCAACCCTTCCTGCAAGGGTATGGCGCTGTGATGACACTATCGCTCCTCAAGCGCCAGGGGATCACGCCTGCGTTGCCGGTCACGCCGACAGGCCCTGGCTTTGTGGACCAGAGCAACATCGAAATCGTGAAGGCACTCGCCGGTCAATACCGGTAGATCTGGTGATTGCACACATCTCGCTCCATGCGCCGTCCTCGGCGCAGGCGGTGGCCGCCGGGGACGGCGGCTTGAGCATTTGTGGATAATCACCAGCGGTAGATCGGATGCGTTTTGACCGGCAAGGAGGGAACGGGGAGGGACAAACGAGTTCCCTTCCCGTTCCACTCCCCTTCTCCGACCAGACCTGACAGGTCTCGAAGACCTGTCAGGTCTATCAGGGAGTGATCCCATGAGTACCGTTGCGGTCTGGCGAAAAGGCGCCCGCGGCCTGCTGGCCGAATCGACCATCGCGGGGCCATTAGCCACGCTGATTGTCGTATTCATTCTCTGTTGGTTGTTCGTTCCGAATTTCCGTTCCCTGCGCTCGATATCGGGCATTGTGAGCGCCGCGACCTTGACGGGCACGATCGCCATCGGCGTCACGTTGCTCATGATCTCCGGCGAGTTTGACCTCTCTGTCGGGTCGCTGGTCGCGGTAGGCGGTTACCTGTATGCGTTTAATACCATGGATGGCGGCTCGCCTGTGGTCGCGGTGTCCCTGGCGATCCTCGTACCCGCTGCGCTGGGCGCCTTGAACGGCTTGATTTTGATCTGGACCAGGATTCCCTCTTTCATCGTCACCTTGGGCACGCGCTCGATCTACCGGGGCGCGTTGTGGGTCCTGTCCACCGGTGCGCTGGTGGAAACCCTGGAGGATCTGACGATCTACGACATTTTCAATGGACGTCTCGACGTGTTGAGCAATTTGGCCGAGGGCGCTAACTTCCGTACCTCGCTGTTGTGGCTGCTGGGGATGGTTGTCATCTTCCAATATGTGCTGACCCGCACCCGGTATGGCAACCACGTGTTCGCGGCCGGGGGCAACCCGGCTGCCGCGCAGGCCCAGGGCGTCAACGTCAAGCGCCTCAAGGTCATCTGTTTTGTCATTTCCGGGGCGCTGGCCGGCTTTACCGGAATCTTGCTCTTCAGCCAGTTCAAGAGTGTGCGCGTGACAACCGGCGCCGGCATCGAGTTGAGCGCGATTGCGGCCGCCGTGGTGGGCGGCGCGCTGCTCAGCGGGGGATCGGGCAGCATCTGGGGTTCTTTGATCGGCGTCCTGCTCATCAGCACCTTGCGCACCGGCGTGGTGCTGCTCGACTTACCGTTCATCCCGGCCGACAATTTTGAAGCGGTGGTGGGTGTGACCATTGTGGGCGCCACCATCCTGAATAGCTGGGTGCGCCGCCGCTCTTGAGGAAGATAATGGATTCGATGAACGCCAACGGACACGACACCTCTGTGGTGCGTATGGAAAATATCGTCAAGCGGTTCGGCACAGTCACTGCGCTGGATGGGGTGGATTTCACGGTCAACCCGCGCGAGGTGGTGGCGCTGGTCGGCGACAACGGCGCCGGCAAATCGACGTTAATCAAGATTCTCACCGGCGTCTATACCCCTACCGGGGGACAAATTTATTTCGAAGGCCGCCCGGTGCAGATTCGGTCGCCGCGCGAAGCGCGCGCCCTGGGCATTGAAACGGTCTACCAGGATTTGGCGCTGGTGAACCTGATGAGCATCACGCGCAACTTCTTCTTGGGGCGCGAGCTGGTGAGCAAGATCGGCCTGATCCGCTGGCTTCGCCTGCGCGAGATGCATGCCCAAACGCAGACATCGCTGCGCGACATCGGCATCGAGGTGCGCTCGCCGGCCGAGAAGGTCGAGAAACTGTCCGGCGGTGAACGCCAATCCATTGCGATTGGCCGCGCGCTGCACTTCGGCGCGAAACTCTTGATTCTAGACGAGCCTACTTCGGCGCTGTCCGTGGCCGAGACACGCAAGGTGCTGACCTATACGCTCAACGCGAAGGAGCGCGGCCTCTCGGTCATTTTTATCACCCACAATATCCATCATGTGTTCATGGTCGCCGATCGCTACACGCTTATCCGGCACGGCAAACTGGTCGGCAATTATGCGAAGGGCGAACTGACGCACGACGACATCGCCGATTTGATCACGGGCGCGCGCGCGTCCTAAATGGAGAACCGCTATGCCGCATCCCTCGATCCGGGTGGCGTCCGCGCCTGTCAGTTGGGGCATTATGGAAGATAACGACGATAGCGGCTGGCTGCCGCCCGAGCAAGTGATGGCCGAAATCCGCGCGGCCGGCTTCGAGGGTACCGAACTCGGCCCGCTCGGCTACTATCCGACGCACCCGGCACAACTGCGTGTCGCCCTGGCGCGCCACCAACTCACGCTTACCGCCGCCTTTGTTATGATCGGCTTCTTCGAGCCGGGCCGGCGCGAGGCCGACCTTGCCGCCGCACGGCGTGCCGCCGGCATCCTCCACGCATTGGGCTCCCCGTTCATCGTGCTTGCCGACGCCCTGCGCCCGGCCGGAGACACGGCTGAGCCGTCCGACGCCGCCTGGCGCGAGGCCGCCCGGCTGCTGGAGGATCTGGCGCGAGAATTCCGCTCGCTCAATCTGAGCACCGTCTTTCATCTCGAATCAGACTCACATCTGGAGTCGCCGGCCGACCTCGATCGGATGTGCCGCGAAACCGATCCTGATCTGGTCGGCATCTGTCTCGACACAGGCCATCACTATTACAATGGCGGCAACCCGCGCGCCGCGGTGAAGCAATACGGCCGCCGCATTCGCCACGTGCATCTCAAAGATGTTGATCCGGCGGTGCTGGCGCGCGTCCGCGCCGAGAAGCTGGACTTCTACATGGCAGTGAAAGCCGGCGTGTTCACGCCGCTTGGCCTCGGCGGGGTCGACATCGCCGGAGTCGTCGAAGACCTCACAGCGCAAGGGTACGCCGGCTGGCTCGTTGTCGAGCAGGATGTGCTCGCCCACCGGGATGCCGCCGGCCGTACCCCGCTTGAAGCCGCGAAGATTTCACGGAAGTTTCTGCAAGACACCGCTGGGATTTAGGAGCAATACTGTTTAGATAAGCTCCAAGCCCGCGTCCTCGCGGGCGGCACCAACCGCGAGGACGCGGTTGGAGAGCCACTAACTTAACAGTATGGGATTTAGGAGAGACATGAAGTCGCCAGTGGGAATAGTCACATGGGCGCCCTCCATATCGGTCTGATCGGCCTCGGGCGCATGGGTCAAGTGCATGCGCGCATTCTGGCCCGGCAAGCCAGCCCTGCGAAGTCGCCGACCGAAGGGAGTGGGGAGCGAAGCCGAAGGGTCGAACGCGCCCGGCTGGTTGCCGTCGCCGATGTCGATCGCGAGCGGGCGCACCTCACCGCCAAACGCCTCGACATCCCCCATTGGTACGACAATCCGGGCGACCTGCTCGCCCGATCGGACATTCAGGCCGTTTACATTGCGACGCCGAGTCATACCCATCCCGAGCTGGTCGAGGCGGCCGCGCGGTCGGGAAAAGACATTTTCTGCGAGAAGCCGCTGGCGCTCACCCTGGCCGAGACCGATCGGGCGATCGCCGCCGTCGCCCACGGGGGCGTCCGCCTGCAGCTTGGCTTCATGCGCCGCACCCAGCCCGATTACCTGCGTGTGAAAAGCGCAATCCAGTCCGGTGCGCTCGGTCGGCCCGTCCTCTTTCGCAGCACACAGCGCGACGTGGATGCGCCCCCGGCCTCATTCTGCGATCCGGCGGTGAGCGGCGGGATTTTCGTGGACATGGGCGTTCACGAATTTGACCTCGCCCGTTGGCTATTCGACGACGAGATCAGGGTGGTGCAAGCCGTCGGTAGCGCGCTGGTCTTCCCGGCGTTAGCCGCCGTCGGCGATCTGGACAACGCCTGTGTCAATCTGCGGTTTGGGGGAGGGGCCGTGGGCACGGTGGACCTCAGCCGCAACGCGCGCTACGGCGAGGACATCCGCACCGAGATAGTCGGCTCGGCCGGGGGGATGTTCGTCGGCGCACCGCCGGTCGGATCGCTTTCACACCACGACCTCGACGCCATCATCGACGACCAGTATCGCCCGGAGTCTCAGGCCTTCGTGCGGGCACTTCTGGACGACGGCGAAGTGCCGGCGACGGGCGCCGACAGCCGCGCCGCGTTGGCGATCGCGCTGGCCGCGCGCGAGTCGGCGCAGACCGGGAAAACCATCGTGCTCGGATAGAAGGTGTACAATATCCTGGGTGAAGGCTGCGCGAAAGGGTAGCACCATGCCTATCGAAATCGCCACCGCTCCGGTCTCCTGGGGCATCTTCGAGTTTGCCGGTCAGAGTTCTCAGCCGTCATGGGACTCTGTCCTGGACGAAATGGTCGCGGCCGGATACGTCGGGACGGAACTCGGCCCATACGGCTTTCTGCCGACCGAACCGAAGGTGCTCAAGGCCGCTCTCGCTTCGCGCGGATTACAGCTGCTTTCCGCCTTCGTCCCGGTGCGGCTAGCGGATCGATCCGCGCACGCGGCCGGGCTGGCGATGGCGCGCCGGGTCGGCGCCGTGCTGGCCGCGTGCGGCTGCCGACACATCGTCCTATCCGATGATAACGCCGCCAACCCCCAACGGCTGGCGCGGGCCGGGCGCATCACGCCTGCCGACGGGTTGGACGATGCCGGCTGGCGCGCGCTGGCCGACGGCGTGCACACCATCGCCCGCCAGATGAAAGATGAATTTGGCTTAGAGACGGTCTTTCATCATCACTGCGCCGGGTTCGTCGAAACGCCGGCCGAGGTGGCGCGCTGTCTCGAATTGACCGACCCGGCGACGGTTGGGCTGTGCCTCGACACCGGGCACTATGCCTATGGCGGCGGCGATCCGGTTGCCTGCATCCGGCAGCATGGGCCGCGCGTGCGTTATCTGCATTTCAAGGACGTTGACCCGGCCGTCATGGTGCGAGCACGAACGGAGGGTTGGGACTATTTTCAGGCGGTTGCCGCCGGCCTGTTCTGCGAACTCGGGCGGGGCGGCGTGGATTTTCCTGGCGTGATCGCGGCGATGAACGGGTTGGGCTACGATGGCTGGGCCGTCGTCGAGCAAGACATCATCGCCGGCATGGGGACGCCGCTGGAGAGCGCGCGGAGGAACCGGGAATACTTAAAAGGATTGGGCTTGTAGTACTCCGCCACATGCAAAATGATGGGTAGCTTAGCCCCTTGTGGGCGTCTGACGGGCACGAGGCCCTACGCTACGCCCATCAAAACCACCGTGGCGGAGTAGTAGCAGGAGTCGCGGGGATTTAATGGATCGTCTGCGTGTCGGTGTGATCGGCTGCGGCACGGTCGCCCAAATTATGCACTTGCCATACCTGCGCGAGCTGTCGGACCGGTACGAGATCGCCGCACTGTGCGACCTCTCGCCGGGACTTCTAGAGTCGCTCGCCGGCTATTACGGCGTCGCCCAGCGTTACACCGATTACCGCGAAATGCTCGCTGCTGATCTGGACGCTGTCCTCGTCCTCAGCGCCGGGTCGCATGCCCCACAAGCCCTGGCTGCGCTGCGGGCCGGCAAGCATGTGCTCGTCGAGAAGCCGATGTGCTTCACGCTGCGCGAGGCCGACGCGATGATCGCCGCCGCCGAGGCGAGCGGGCGCACGCTGATGGTCGCGTACATGAAGCGCTACGACCCCGGCTATCGTTACGCCCAAGCCGCGCTTTCCAATTTTGGCGAACTGCGCTATATTCAGATTAACACACTTCATCCTTCCGAGCCGCCGTATCACAACATTCACCGCCTGGTGCGGCCAAACGACATTCCGCCGGAGGTCATCGGGCGCCTGACAGCCGAGCAGAATCAACTGATCGTCGAGGCGATCGGCGCCGTGCCGGAGACTCTTCAATTCATCTACACGAACGTGATCTTGGGAAGTCTGGTTCATGATGTCAATGCGCTGCGCGGCCTGGTTGGCGAACCGGAGGCCGTGGCATTCACCGACATCTGGCCGAGCGGCGAGAACGCACCGTGTATCACGACGATACTGCGTTACTCGGATCGCTTGCGGGTGTTATATACATGGGCTTATCTGGCCGATCTGCGCAACTACTTCGAGGAGATCGCGCTGATGAGTTCCGCCGGCCGCTTGCGGATTCAATTCCCCTCGCCCTATCTCAAGCATTTCCCCACGCCGGTCGTCGTCGAGCACATGGCAGACGGCGCGGCCGTGGAGAAGCGCGTCACGGCTTCATACGCCGAAGCCTTCAAAGAGGAACTGATTCATTTTCACGAGTGCGTGACGCAAGGGAAGAAACCGATCACGGACGCGCGCGATGCGCGGCACGACATCGAAATCCTCCAACAAGTCGTCGCCGCGTTCAATCCGCCCGGCCTCGACGGCGAGGCCAGAGGACTTAAACGACGATGAAACGAGGAAGGGAGGTGAGAGTATCGAACAAGTCACTCGAATGATCGCCTACCTGAACCGCCCATTTTACCCACATCTTGCTTAGGAGGAGAACCATGCACGCCAAGAAACTGTTTTCAGTGATGGCGACCCTAGTCGTCATCGGCGCAACGATCCTGGGCGCCTGCGCGCCGACCCCTTCGCCTCAGGTTCAGACCGTCGTCCAGACGGTTGTCGTCCCTGGCACGCCGGAGAGGGTTGTCGTCACGGCGACACCGGCAGCGCCCGAAGTCGAACCCGTCACCGTCATGGCGAACTGGGGCGGCGACGAAGAAGCCGGCTTCCGCGAAGTGCTCGATGCCTTCACCGCCGAGACCGGCATCCCCTACGTTTACGAGGGGACGCGTAACCTCGGTGTGTTGGTCAGGTCGCGCATTGCCGGTGGCAACCCGCCTGACGTGGCGATGATCCCGCGGCCCGGTGAGGTCGCCGAGTTCGCCCGCCAGGGCGCCATCCTGCCGCTCGACGGTGTGCGCGGCGACGAGATCCTGCCGCCGGATACCCTGGCCGCAAACTACTCGCAGGCGTGGATCGACCTGGGCACGGTCGATGGATATTTCTTCGGCCTGACCGTCAAGGCCAACTCCAAGAGCACGTTCTGGTACAAGCCCGCCTCATTCGAGGCCCTGGGCGTCGAGCCGCCGGAGAAATGGGAGGACCTCACGGCTATCGCCGACGCCTACCTGGCTAATGGGCAGACCCCCTACTCCATCGGCGGACTGGATGGCTGGACGCTGACCGACTGGTTCGAGAACATTTACGTGCGCATCGCCGGGCCTGAGATGTACCGGAAGCTGTTCGTCACCCACGAAGTCGAGTGGACGGACGCCACCGTGGCCGAAGCCATGGAGCGCCTCGGCGAGATCGTCGATCCGCCCACGAAACTGGCCGGTGGTGTCGAAGGCTCGCTCTCGACCGGGTTCATCGACGCCTTCAACATCGTTCTGCGCGATGATCCGGGCGCGGAGATGTACTACGAAGGCGGGTTTATGAGCTCCTTCGCCGAGCAAAACTTCCCCGACCTCGTCGGCGGTGAGGACTATGCCTTCTTCCCCTTCCCCGAGATCAATCCAGAGTGGGGCAAGCCGGTGGTCGGCGGCGGTGACCTGGCGGTCGTCTTCCGCGATCGACCCGAAGTGCGCGAGTTCATCCGCTTCCTGGCAAGCGCAGAGGCCAACACCATCTGGGCCTCCGCCGAAAAAGGCGCGGTCGTCTCCCCGAACAAGAACGTCCCCCTGGACGTTTATCCGCCATTGAAGGCGCTCGAAGCGGCGCAGCTCACCCAGGCCGCAGCGTTCGTCTTCGACGGCTCCGACCTGGCCCCCAGCGCAGTCGGAGGTGATGCGATGTTTACCGGCCTGCAGGACTTCGTCCAGAATCCCGGCGACCTCGATCGCATCCTGGCGTTCCTCGAAGAGGTGGCCGACCGTTCGTACTGACCGCTCGCAGCGGACCAACGCACAGCCGGGCAGCCCGAGGGGCGGGCTGTCCCGGCTCCCGTTTTCGTCACAAGGGAACTCTGGCGGGCCCACGTGCACTGACCGCCTTTAGAGGGCTAGCAGGTTGTCGGAGAGGTAGCCTAGCCCCTCGTGGGCGTTGGGCAGGAACGCGCACAAGGCGCTATGCTACCGGGTTCTCCGACAGGCTGCTGGGGCAGAAACCTGGTTTCTTGAAGAAACCAGGTTTCTCTAGTCGGGCTTCTCACGTGCGTCTGGCATAACAAGGAGCAGAGCCTATGGCGATTGGCAAACGTAAATGGACCTCCTGGCTGTACGTGTTACCGGCACTCCTCCTGCTGGCCGTGTTTCTGGTGCTGCCGACCATTCAGACCTTTTGGCTGAGTCTGCACAGCGGCACAGGTTTCAGTCCGACGAAGTTCGTTGGCCCGGACAACTACATTCGATTATTGACTCAGGATCGCTTTTTCCTCAAGGTCGACGAGTGGCCACCTTCCGGCGCCCTGGTCAACAATGTCCTCTGGTTGGTGTTGTTCACCACCGGTACCGTGGGCCTCGGCCTGTTGATCGCCGTCCTGGCCGACCGGGTGCGTTACGAAACGATCATCAAGGCGATCATCTTCGTGCCAATGGTCATCTCGGCGACGGCCGCCTCGGTCATCTTTCGCTTTGTCTATAGCCCCGATACTAACGCCGGGGTGATCAACGCTTTCCTGACACGCCTCTTTCCTGACCTGGCGCCCATACCCTGGCTCGGCCGAGCCGACCTGGTGAACGTCGCCGTGATCGGAGCCGGCGTGTGGATCTTCACTGGACTGGCGATGACGGTGCTCTCGGCGGCGTACAAATCCCTGGACCGGGAGGTTTTGGAGGCGGCAGCCGTCGACGGCGCCAGCGGCTGGCAGATCTTCTGGCGGATCATCCTGCCCATGTTGTCCGGGCCGATCGTGGTCGTCACGATCACAATGGTCATCAACGCTCTCAAAATGCTCGACCTGGTGCTGGTCATGACTCAGGGCGGGCCGCGCAACGCCAGCCGTACTATCGCCTTCAGCATGTTCTGGGAAGTGTTCAACAACTCATTGGCCGGATACGGCAGCGCCATTGCCGTGATCCTGTTGATCCTGGTCGCGCCCGTCATCGTGTTTCAGGTACGCCGCTTTCGGGCAGAGGAGGCGCTTCGATGAACACCCAAACATCTGTCCATCGACTACGGGCCAGGCCGATTAACCTGAGCGCCCGGCTGGTGCGCCTGACCGGCCGCGGGGTCGTCCACATCACCTTGATCGGGCTGGCCATTGTATGGCTGGTCCCATCGCTGGGACTGTTTATCACCTCCTGGCGCTCGCCGGCCGACATCGCCGCCTCCGGCTGGTGGACGGCCCTTTTCCAGCCACGCTATACGGCCAGCAACTATGTCGATGTGCTGACCGCGCGAGGTTTGGGCCAGAGCTTCGTCAACAGTTTTCTCATCACGGTGCCCGCCACGGTCATACCGATCACGGTCGCTGCGCTGGCGGGCTACGCCTTTGCCTGGCTGAAGTTTCGAGGCCGCGATACGCTGTTCCTGATTGTGCTGGCCTTGATGATCATTCCTCTCCAGATGACGTGGGTGCCTGTCCTGCGCATGTTCAACGACCCGGTCGGGTACTTCGGATTAGGCGGGGTGCCCTTCCTGTCTGATCTGGACTTGCGGCTGACCGGCTCGTTCGTCGGCATCTGGCTGGCCCACACCGCCTATGGCCTGCCCTTTGCCATCTTCTTGCTCCGCAACTTCTTCATCGGATTGCCCAGAGAGCTTCTTGAGTCCGCCAAGATTGACGGCGCCTCCGACTTCGGTATCTTCCGGCGCATCGCGCTGCCCTTGTCGATACCGGCCATTGCCTCGCTGACCATCTTCCAATTCATGTGGGTGTGGAACGATCTGTTGAACGCGCTGATCTTTCTGCAAGACGTCACCAAACGCCCGCTGACGGTGAGCATCAATGCCCTTTTGGGCTCGTACGGAACGGAATGGCACATTCTGGCTGCCGGGGCCTTTGTGACGATGTCCGTGCCGCTGTTGGTCTTCTTTAGCCTGCAGCGCTACTTCGTGCGAGGGATTACTGCTGGCGCGATTAAGGGATGAGCCGCGTCGGTTGTGCCACGAGTGATCTTCTTACGCCTCGGCCAGTATTTCGCACCCGGCAAATGCCGAATGTTGGAACGGCAGTTGCACTGCTGTTCCCAGTCGCCGCAGTCCAACTGCGGCGGGAACTACGGAAAGTGGGCTCAGTGCTATCTCGCCCGCATACGACGGAGGCAACCCAGTGAATATTCGCACACTCTTTGTCCTGCTCGCCGTCGCATTCGCCGTTCAAACCGCCCATCACGCCGAACACGTCACGCAATTGATTCAAGTCTACGCGCTGGGCCTCAAGCCGCCCGAAGCCCATGGGCTGTTGGGCAGCATCTTCGATTTTGAATGGGTCCACTTTCTCTACAATTTCGCGCTTGAAGCGGCGCTGATCGGGCTGTGGCTGGGGTACCGGCGCGCCCGGCAGGCCAACCCTGCTGGCGTCTCTCGCCAGGGTTTCCGACTGCTAACCGGCCTTGCGCTCTTTCAGGGCTATCACTCGGTCGAGCACATTGTCAAGCTCTACCAATATTTATTCGTCCCCTTCTATCAGTCCGGGCTGCATCCCACGCCCGGATTCTTGCCGCAAGTCTCTGGCTGGCCGATTTTTCTTGTCCACTTCTGGCTCAACATGGTTGTGTGGACGACGATGGCCCTCGCGCTGTCGCGCCTGCGGCCGGCCGGCTTGATCCAGACGACCGTCAGTGCGCTCGAACGCATCCCCCTCCCGATCGCCCTTGCCAAGTTGGCGACGGCGCTCGCTCTTTTCACCGGCCCAATCCTCGCCGGTGTGGCTCTCTATCAGCAAACGCACATTCTGCATGTCCCCGGCAAGTATCCGACCGTGCAAGCCGCGCTAGACGCTGCGCCGCGTACCGCGACTATCTTCGTCGCGCCAGGTGAATACGCCGGTCCATTCGCCATTCGCAACTCGCTGGCTCTTCGTGCCGAGCAGCCCGGAACGGCACGCCTGACCGGGAATGACGCCGAGCCAGTCGTGAGCATCTACGGCACGCACGACGTGACGGTACAGGGTTTTGTGATCGAGGGCGGTTACTACGGCGTGCTCGTCGAGGAAAGCGAAGCAGTGCTGCTGGCCGACAATCGCGTCGTCGAGGCGTGGCTGGCGGGCATCCGTCTGTCGCGCGCGCAGGCGCGCATCGTCGGCAATGACGTGCGCGACACGCGCAGCCCCTACGGCAAGGGCATCGAACTGGCGAACAGCCACAGCCGCTCCGAGTCGGTGATCCTGTATAACACGGTATCCGGCCACGCGCGCGAGGGCATCCTGCTGCACAACGCCGAGGCGGAACTCATCGGCAATCAAGTTATGAACAATAACTTGCGCGGTATCGCGATTACCGAGATGTCCAAGGCAACCGTGCAAGGCAACACACTAATGAACAACGTGGACGCCGGACTGTACGTCGTGGACATGTCCATAGCCGAGGTCGAGGACAACCATATCGGAGCGACGCGGCCCGGCCCATTCGGCTGGGCGCACGCTATCCGGGTCGAGTATTACGCCCAGGTACAGTTGAGGGAGAATCGACTGGCCGACAGTGCAGCCGAGATCGTTGCCTGGCACAATGGGCACATCGAGGGCGATTAGGAGATGGATGATCCCCTCTGGTATAAAAGCGCGATCTTTTACGAAGTGCACGTGCGCGCCTTCTGCGACGCGAACGGCGACGGGCGCGGCGACCTGCGCGGTCTGATCGCGAAGCTGGACTATCTGCAGGAGCTGGGCGTCGACTGCGTGTGGCTGCTGCCGATCTATCCCTCGCCGCTGAAGGATGACGGCTACGACATCGCCCAATACACCAGCGTCCATCCCGACTATGGCACGCTAGACGATTTCCGCGAGCTGACCGATCAAGCGCATCGGCGCGGCCTGCGCATTATCGTCGATCTCGTCCTCAATCACACTTCCGATCAGCATCCCTGGTTCCAGGCGGCCCGCGCCGATCGCCGCTCCCCGTACCGCGACTATTACGTGTGGAGCGACACCGATCAGAACTACAAGGACGCGCGCATCATCTTCCTCGACACCGAGAAGTCAAACTGGGCGTGGGATGAGACAGCCGGCCAGTATTACTGGCATCGCTTCTATTCCTTCCAGCCTGATCTCAATTACGACAACCCGGCGCTGCGCGCCGAAATCATCAACGCGATGAAGTTCTGGCTCGATCTGGGCATCGACGGTTTCCGTGCCGATGCCGTGCCCTACCTGTTCGAGCGCGACGGGACGAACTGCGAGAACCTTCCCGAAACGCATGCCTTCCTCAAGGAACTGCGCCGCTTCGTCGACGCCGGCTATCCGGGGCGGCTCCTGCTCTGCGAGGCAAACCAGTGGCCCGAAGACGTGCGTCCCTACTTCGGCGACGGCGACGAGTTCCACATGGGCTTCCACTTCCCGATCATGCCGCGCCTGTTCATGGCCCTGCGCCGGGGCGATCGCTCTCCGTTGACCTGGATCATGAGTCGCACGCCGCCGATCCCCGAGGCCTGCCAGTGGGGCCTCTTCCTGCGCAATCACGACGAGCTGACGCTGGAGATGGTCACCGAGGAAGAGCGGCAGTGGATGTGGCAGGTGTACGCGCCCGAGCCGCGCATGCGCCTGAACCTGGGCATTCGCCGCCGGTTGGCCCCACTGCTCGACAACGATCGGCGCAAGATCGAGCTGGCTTACTCGCTGCTGCTCACTCTGCCTGGCTCGCCGATCATTTACTACGGCGACGAGATCGGCATGGGCGATAACATCTGGCTGCCGGATCGTAACGGCGTGCGCACGCCGATGCAATGGACGGACGGGCCGAACGCGGGATTCTCGACCGCGCCGCCGGATCGACTGTACGCGCCGCTAATCGACGACGCCGCCTACGGATTACACCGCATCAACGTCGAGGCTCAGCGCGCCGATCCCGATTCCCTGCTCAACTGGGTACGCGCCGCGCTGCGCATCCGTCGCCAGCATCCGGCGTTCGGGCGCGGCGATCTGCGACTGCTTGCGCCCGATAATCCGGCCATTCTGGCCTACCTGCGCGCTCACTCCACGGAAACGCTGTTGATCGTCAATAATCTGTCTTCAGAGCCTCAGACGCTATCACTGGCATTGTCCGGTTATCAGGGGCGCCAACTCGTCGATCTCTTCGGCGGGGAGAATCTGACAGTGCCGTCATCAGACGCACTGCGCCTGCACATGGCCGGCTGCGGCTTTCACTGGTTCAAACTGGACTGATGTCTTGACGAGGGCAAAGCACAAGCTGTCGTTCCTTTCACACCTCGTCTGCTCCGTCCGGCCCTCCCTCGTTAGCGGTCGTCGCCGGCTCGGCCTGCAGCGCTGCATCGATCTCGCCGACTAATTCGCCGTAAACCTGTTCCGAGATAATGCCGTCACTTAATAGCGTCGTCAGCCGGGCGCGTCCGGCGCGCAGTCCCTCGCGCCGCGCATCGTCGAGTTCCTCTGCCCCCAGCGAAGGCTGCTCGCGCACCAATTCACGCTGTGCGTCGAGAGACGTCTGAATCTGACCATCCAGCTCGTGCGCCAGATGCTCCCAAGTGGCCACGGAGATCGTGCCGTGACGGTGCAACTGCTCCAGCCGCTCGCGCGCTGCGCGGGCGGCCATCAGCCGCCCGTGCCGCCGCTCGTACTCGAGTTCTGCTTCGACGCGCTCGACCAGCCCGAGTCTGCGCAGCAGCAGTTGCATCGTCGTGCCCTGGGCCAGCAGTGTGAAGAGCACCACGCCGAAAGCCATCACACCCGCAGCAGCTCGCGGTCGGCCAGGCTGGCCGGCAGGCTCAGGGCCAGCGTCAGGCCGATCGCGCCGCGCAGTGCGCCCCAGAGCAACACGTGCCGATAAGCGCGCGGCGTCTTTGGCCCGCGCAAGCCGGTGAGCCAGGTGAGGCCGTACACCACGAGCGCGCGGCTGGCCAGCACGGCCAGCACAGCGATCGCGATCGGCCCGATGTTGGCCGCGATCTGCGGAATGTTCACATCCAGCCCGATGAGGAGAAACACGAGCGAGTTGGCGACGAACGCGAGGTGCTCCCAGAAGTTGAACAACACGATGCGCGTCGTCGGCGACATGCCGCGAGGCCCGATGTTGCCGTTGACGATGCCCGCGCCGACGACGGCCAGCACGCCGCTGAAGTCCAGCCGCTCGGCGACCAGGTACGCGCCGAAAGCGAGCACCGTCGTCAGCGTGGTCTCGATCAGGTAATCGTCGAGCCGGGCGATCAACTGCGAGACCAGCTAGCCCAGCCCGATCCCCACGCCGATACCCCCGGCCGACACACGGACGAACTCGACGGCGGCCACCAGCAGGTCGAAGCCTGCGCCGCAGCCCTCACCCCCAACCCCTCTCCCGTCGCAGATGACAGGAGAGGGGAGCACGCCGGCCAGCGCAGCGGCCAGCACCAGGTTGAACACGACGATCGCCGTGCCGTCGTTGAACAGGCTCTCACCTTCGACGAGGACGCCCAGTCGCCTGGGAACGCCCAGCGCGCGGAACACGGCGACGACGGCGACCGGATCGGTCGCCGAGATCAGCGCGCCGAACACCAGCGCCGTCGACAGCGGCAGGTTCGCGCCGGCCGCGACGATCAGGCCGACGAGAGCCGTCGTCAGCATGACGCCGGGAACGGCCAGCACCAGGATCGGCACGAGATTGTCGCGCAGCCGGCGAAAGTCGATGTGAAAAGCGGCCTCGAAAACGAGCGGCGGCACGAACAGCGCCAGGATCAGCTCGGGCGTCAGGCCGATCTCGATCGGCTGCTGGAACGTAATGACCAGGCCGACGACGACGAGCGCGACCGTGTACGGGATGCGCAGCCGCCGCACGACGATGGCGACGAGTGACACGATCAGCAACAGTTCGATGATCAGCGTCTCTGTAGCGAGGAACTCCTCCATCTCAGATCACAACTCCGTTCGATGCCTTGATCGCCAGATCGATAAACACGGCCGAGGTCCAGCCGAAGATCGGCGCGGCCTTCGGCGGATGATCGCCCGTCTCGGGATGATAGTACTCGAAGATGTCGTCGCGCTGCATCACCAGGTCGAGCGTGCGGTCGCGCAGCTCGGCCGCCAGATCATTCCGCCCGCAGCGCTGCAGGCCTTCGATGAACAAATAGTTGATGTTGACCCAGGTGGGTCCGCGCCACATCTGATTCGGATCATAGTGTGGATCGGATCTGGCGACGGTCGGTAGTGGATAGCGTGTCCAGAACTCGTCCGGATCGGTCAAATGCTTAATCAATCGCGCCGTGATGTGCTGCGGCAAGCGTCCCGTCCACAGCGGGTATAGGCTGAACGGTGTAAGGACGCGAATCGGCTGCTTGTCTCGTAACGCCCAGAACACGCCGGCCTCCTCGTCCCACATCTTGTCGATCAGGCGCTGCGCCATCGCGCCGGCGCGGTGCGCCCACAAGCGCGCGTCGTCATTCAGGCCGATCGCGCCGGCGATGCGCGCGAGCGATTCCTGCTGCAAGCACAGGTACGTGTTGAGATCGGGCGACTCGACCGGCATGCCGCCGTCCCACAGCGGGCTGTCGTCGAGGCCGGACGAGAAAGGATGATTGTACTGGCACAGCCCGTCGCGATCGTCGTCGCTATGCTCGAACCACCAGTTATGCCAGCGCACGAGCGGCTCGTGCACTTCTTCGAGAAACTCGCGGTTCCCCGACTTCTCATACAGTTGCCACACCGTCCAGGCGGCGAGCGGCGGCTTGGTGACCTCGCCGGGCACCGGATGGCTAAGGCGCATGACGAGGCCCTCGTCGTGCACGGCATCGGGGAGCATGCCGTCGTCGCGCTGGTGGTCGAACACCAGCCGCACCTGATCCTCGGCGAGTCTCGCGTCGACGTGGCGGTATGCGAGCGCGTGGAAGAAGGCGTCCCACTGCCACACGCCGACGTAGTGAATCTTGCTGGGCGTCATGCCTTCGCGCGTCATGTAATAGCGCGGACTGATCAGCCCGGCGCGCATGATCCACCAGGCGTAGTAGTATTGGCGCTGGTAGCGCGCCTCGACCGGCGGCGCGGCGGCGAACCACGCTTGCCAACGGGCAGCGGCGGCGGCGAGGGTGGCAGCCGGAACGGGCATCGTGCGGTTGAAGCCGAGACGCGGCGTAATGTTCAGTAACAAGCCTGCGTCGCCTGCACTCTCGGCGACGAAGGCGGCTTGCAGTGTCGAGTCGTCGATCGATGTGATCTCGTTGCTCGCCAGCGTCGCATTCGTCGTGTAAGCCACATTGCGTGTGCCGCGAAACACGCCGCCCCGCCGATCCGCTTGGCCTCGCGGCGCATGCACGCGAAAGCGCATGCCGATCGAGCCGGGCGGCAGTGTGAAAAACAGCGTCTCGGTGTCGGCGAAGCACATCCGAACCCGGCCGGCAGGCGTATCGAAGATCACCTCGTGCGGATAGGTGGTCAGCTCGAACGGCAGCGGATTCCCGTTCGCGTCGATGAAGACGAATTCTTCGATTACCGGCCGGCGCTGGCGATAGTGCCCGACCTGCGCCTGCTGCTTCTCCCAGCGCTCGGCCAGGCGGACGGTGAAGAAGCCGGCGGGCCGCTCGCCAGGCTCGGGCGGCCTGTGGCCACGGAAAAACATGATGCGCGCGCTGCGATCGCTAAATGGAATGCGCGACAGGTCGATACGATCTTTGAGAAGAGCGGCGAAATCCAAAGGCATTCTCTCCGACAGATAGGTTGGCGCGCGAGCGGCTGCCCACGCAGAGCCGTTATACCCCGTATCCGCTCTGAGATCAACCCGGCTGGCGCTTGCCCGGCCCTGCGTAGGGCGGCTTTCCATAGCCGCCACCTTGACTGGAGCATAATTGGATAGCCCGACGCCAATCGAGATACAATTGAGCGAGCCATCGAACACGGCTCTCAGGTGAGTGAGGAACCAAACTGGTGAATGAGGCAAATGATGACCGAACTGGTGAGCTTCCGCAAAGAGAAGGACAGGTTTTTCGCGAGAGACCCACACAGCCCGCTGACGTCGGAGCAAAAGAAGAACTTCCACGGCCTCGACTACTTCCCGGAGAATCTTGCGCTGCGCTTCGAGGCGCCCATCGAGGAGTTCCCCCAAAAGGAACAGATCGTCATGCAGACCTCGACGGGCGACACGCAGACGTACGTCCGCTACGGGCGCTTCAAGTTCAGCGTGGACGGGCAGCCCGCCGAGCTGACGCTCTACGCCAGCCCGCACGGCTTTTTCCTGCCCTTCGTGGACGCGCTCGCCGGGAAGGAGACCTATGGCGCGGGGCGTTACCTCGATCCGGAGGCGCTGCCGAACGGGAAGTTCCTGATCGACTTCAACCTGGCCTATAACCCGTATTGCGCGTACAACGAGAACTGGTCGTGCCCGCTCACGCCGTTCGAGAACCGCCTGAAGGTACCGATCCGTGCCGGCGAGAAAACCTTCCATACCGAATAGGCGCGTGAGCGAATGGGTGAACGGCGAGCGCCCATTCGTCATCCTCAACGTAGCGATGACCGCCGACGGGAAGATCGACACGGCCGCGCGGCGCGGCGCGGCCATCTCGTCGCCGCGCGACCGCGAGCGCGTCGATCGGCTGCGCGCCGAAAGCGACGCGGTGATGGTCGGCGGGCGCACGCTGACGGGCGACGATCCGAAACTGACCGTGAAGTCCGCCACACTGCGCGCCGGGCGCCGCGCGCGCGGCCTGGACGAGAATCCGATCAAAGTCGGCATCATCTCCAACGCTGCCGGGCTGCGATCGGACTGCCAGTTCCTGACCGCCGGCCCGGCGCGTGTATTCCTATACACGGCGCAGCAAACCGGCGCGGCGCAGCTCGAGCGTCTGCGCGCGCAAGGCGTCAGCGTGTTCGTGGTGGGCGAGCAGCAGGTCGACCTGCCGGAGACGATGCGCTCGCTGCGATCGCACGGCGTGGCTCGGCTGCTCGTCGAGGGGGGCAGCACACTGAACGCGGCGCTGCTCTACCGGCGGCTCGTAGACGAAGTCTACATCTACGTCGCGCCGCTCATCTTCGGCGGAGCGGACGCGCCGACGCTCGCCGGCGGGCCTGGCTTCCCGCGCGACGAAGCCATCCGGTTGCAGGAACTTGACGTCGAGCAACTGGCGGATGGCGGGGTCGTGATACATTACCGGGTGCTGTAGTTAAAGAATTGTACACGGACAGGGAAAGAGGAGAATCCATGCCACTGACTCACATGCAGATCAAGGAGCTGCTCGACGAGAACCGAGATCACAACTGCGACGGTTATGGCCCGGACAAGGTATGCGTCCGCATCGCGGCGATCGCCGACCTGCCTTCGCGCTTCGGCGATTTCCACGTCGTCGCCTTCTACAACAACCGCGACGATAAGGAGCACGCCGCCTTCGTCCACGGCGACGTGTGCGGCAGCGAGAACGTCCCCGTGCGCGTGCACTCCGAGTGCCTGACGGGCGACGCCATCGGCTCGCTGCGCTGCGATTGCCGCGATCAACTGGAGGCGTCGCTCAAGCAGATCGGGCAGATGGACAAAGGCATTCTGCTGTACATGCGCCAGGAAGGACGCGGCATCGGCTTCACGAACAAGATTCGCGCCTACGGCTTGCAGGACCACGGCTACGACACCGTCGACGCGAACATCGCGCTGGGCTTCCGTGACGACGAGCGTGAATACAGCGTCGCTGCGCACATGCTGGAATCGCTGAAGGTCAAGTCGATCCGCCTGATGACAAACAATCCCCGCAAGATCAACGACTTGACGCGGCACGGCGTCGTAGTCGCCGAGCGCATCCCGCTGGTCATTCCACCGAATCCGCACAACGAATTCTACCTCCAGACCAAGGCCGAAAAATCAGGGCACCTGATCGACCTGCGCGGCAAGGAGCACTTGCTCGAGCAGGGCGACCGCCCCATCGTCGAGGGCATGACGCCGGAGCAGGTCGGAGCGCTGCCGCAGGACTGATGCCCCTGGAAAATACGCTGTAATTTCAAGGCGAAAATTGATTGTTGACAAATTCACAAATACGTGATATGATTCACATTAGATAGATAAAGATGATAATAATCGTTTTATTGGCCTACGGGAAGTGAGATTCAGAAAGGTTGAGACGGAATGAACACCGCATCGAACAGCAACCGAGAGAGAATTCGCCCGACCGTCGTCATCGCCGGCGCGGGATATGGTGGGCTGGCGGCCGCCAGGACGCTCAGTCGTCACTCAGACCAAGTGCGCGTCGTCGTCGTCGATCAGAACCCCTACCACCTGCTCCAGTACCAGTTGCACGAAGCGGCCGTCGGCAAGATCGACGCGGCGACGCTCGCCGTGCCGCTCCGCCGTCTTCTTCCGAAGAACGTCGAGTTCCGGCAGGCAACGATTCGCGGTTTCGATTTCGACCGTAAACTGGTTCGCACCAGCAGCGGCGATATACGCCACAACCGCCTGATCGTCGCGCTGGGCGGCCAACCGGCGACGTTCAACATCCCCGGGCTGAACGAGCACGCCTTCACGCTGAAGTCGCTGCGAGACGCGCTGCGCATCAACGGCCACATCGAATCGACGCTCGCCGTGGCATCACGTTCTGCCGATCCCGGCGCGCAGGCGGCGGCGCTGACATTCGTCGTGGGCGGCGCCGGCATCACCGGCGTCGAGCTGGCGGCGGAGCTGGCCGAGAAGCTCGGCGATCGCGCGCGCGACTACGGTATCGATCCGCGCCGAATGCGTATCGTCCTGCTCGAGGCGACGCGAACTATCCTGCCCGGCTTCGACGCCGCGACGATCGCCGAAGCGGAAACCGCGCTGAAGCGGCTCGGCGTTGAAATACGGACGGGATCGGTCGTGACGCGCGTGGACGCCGGTCAGGTCACACTGAAGACCGGCGAGACCTTGCGCGGCGGAACGTTCATCTGGACGGGCGGCGTGCGCGCGAATCAGCTCGTGCTCGACTCCGGCCTGACGATCGGAGAGCGCGGCGCGGCCGTCGTAGACTACTTCCTGCGCTCGGTCGACCATCCCGACGTTTCGATCGTCGGCGACAGCGCGCTCGTGCGCGATCCTCGCCACAGCGGCGTAGCGATTCCTTGCGCGCAGCTCGCCGTGAAAGAGGGTCAATACGCGGCTAAAGACATCGTCGCCGAGCTGAGCGGTGACGTCCGGCGCGAATACGTGCCGCGCATGCAGGGGCTCCTGATCTCGCTCGGCAGCCGGCGAGGCGTTGGCACGATCGGGCCGTTGTGGGTGCGGCGGCTGATCGCCCGGCTGGGCAAGATCGGAGCGGAGACGAGATATATGTGGTCGATCGGCGGCGTGTGGCTGCTGGCGACGCGGTGGCTTTGGCTGCGCGCGGAGGTCGTGAGCCTCGCGCGGCGACTGCGCCAAGCCTGGATTTCACGCCCGCACCCGCTCCGCTTCGCGTGATCCATCCGGCGGCCAAGGGCGGCGGATGGATCACCCAAAGGGGTCGCGAGCACGGCCCAAAAGTGGCTTAAGGTGCGGAAAACTGGCTAAGTGCACTGGAGGTCGAGAGTGGATAGCAGCTTCGAAGCGCTGGCCGGACGTATCGGCCATCACATCCGGCTGCGGTCGACGAAGCTCGACGGATCGCCTCACTTCGCGTGGTCGTGCCGTCTGATCGAAGCATCACCCACCCGCCTGGTGCTGCATCAGGCCGCAGGCACGCCGATCCAGACGTGGAAACAAGTGTGGACACCCGACTTCGACGCAAAGGTTTATTTCTGGAGCGACAAATGGTTCAACGCCATCCAGTCGCTGAACGCGGATGGGAGCTTACGAGGATTCTACTGTAACGTGATCACTCCGGCGCGCTGGCTCGACGGCGAATTGCGATGGGTCGATCTGGATCTGGACATAAGCGTGCAGGTGGACGGGACGTATCGGATACTGGACGACGATGAATGGGCGCGCAACACAGAGCGGATGAGCTACGCGCCGGAGATGGTCGCGCACGCGCGCCGCGCGGTGGACGAGCTGGCTGCGTCGATCGAGCGGCGCGCGTTTTTTTCGATGTTCGACGATTAGCGACTAAAGTCGCTACTACGATTTCCGATTGGCCGGCCAGTCAGGAGGAGGCACATGGTCGACGTGCAAACTCTGATCATCGTCGGGCTGGTGGGATACATCTTGGGGCTGCTCACGGCCCTGAGAGCGGTGAGCCGTACACGTTGAGGGCCCTGGACATCGCTCGCGGCGATGTCCGGTTACAA
Organism: Anaerolineae bacterium; assembly: GCA_035283185.1. GTDB lineage: Bacteria > Chloroflexota > Anaerolineae > Fen-1058 > Fen-1058 > DASSFZ01. The sequence goes on from DATEUJ010000191.1 coordinate 21,561, forward strand.
TCAGGGCGGCGGCAGCGGGCGCGCTCACTCACGCCGCCGCCCGCTTTACGAATGAGACGGGAGAGACGAGATCATGACTTCCGGGAAATTTGAAGACGCCGTCGACCGGCAGATCAGGCAGGCGCAGGAAGAAGGCTCGTTCGACAACCTGAGCGGCAAAGGCAAGCCGTTCAAGCACCTCGATACCGATCCTTTGACCGGCGTGCTACAGGCGCAAGGGTTCACGTCGCGCTGGGTCGAGCTTGACCACGACATCCGGCAGAAGACCGAGATCGCCGAGCAGGCTGTGAAGCGCACCTACGAATGGGTGATGCAAACGCTGGCCGGCGGCAGCGCCGATCCGGAATTCGCGCAAGATGAGTGGCGCCGCGCGCGACGCATCTTCCGCGAGCGTATCGAGGAAATCAACAAGCTGATCCGGTCTTATAATTTGCAGGCGCCGCCGTCGATCGGGCAGAAGTTCATCTTAGAGGAAGAAGAGGAGCTGAAGCGGTTGGGGTTGACTGCCGAGATCGGCGCGTGATACGTGAAGCGTGACGCGTGATCAGAATCATTCGCGAACTCGATCCTCCAATCGCGGATCGACGCGAAGCGGCGGGGACCCGAACTGAAACCGCAGCGCCTCGCGCAGCGTCTCGAACGCCGGGTTGAGCAGCACCGGCATCCCCCACCCTGCCACCGTCTCGCCTCCGAAGCGCGGGAGCTTGTTCACGTCCGGGAGCGCCCCCGCCAGCGCCGCCGGTTTCATGAACGCCACGGCTTTGGCCAGCGACGAAAATCTGATTCTCTATTCAAACGCCTTCGTGATCTCGTCGCGCTCGAATGTCTTCAATGGCCGCGCGCCTGAATCGTCGACGAGCGTCACGCCGTGCTCGCGCTCGACGACGCGCCCGATGTGTTGCGCTTCAATCCCTTCGGCGTGCAGCGCGTCGAGGATGGCCGCGCCGTCGTCAAGGTGCACCGCCAGCAGCAGGGACCCAGAGGCGATGACGCCCCACACGTCGATGCCGAACGCGGCGCACAGCGACTGCGTCTCAGGATAGATCGGCACGGCCCGCGCGTCGATTTCGAGGCCGACATCCGCGGCAATCGCCAGCTCGTGCAGGCCGGTGGCGAGGCCGCCCTCGGTCGGATCGTGCATGGCGTGGACACGCCCGGCAGCAGTCGCAGTCTGCGCCTCGCGCACTACGCTGATGCCGGGATCGTGCAGAAACCGCCGGGCGTGATGCAAATACGGCAGGTCGAACCAGCCAATGAGCTCGGGTGCCTTTTCGCGCGCCAGGATCGACGTCGCTTCGACGGCGAGTCGTTTCGTCATCAGCAGCGCGTCGCCGGGGCGCGCGCCCTTCGGCGTGACGAGACGATCGCGCGCGACCTCGCCCAGCATCGCCCCGACGACGATCGGCCGCTCGATTCCAAACGTGATCTCGGTGTGGCCGCCGACGAGCGTTGCTCCGACCTCGCCGCAGGCTGCCTGTATCTGATCGAAGATCGATTCCACCAGCGCCGCATCGGATCGGCCCTCGGGCAGCAGGAGCGTCGCCAGGAACCAACGCGGGGATGCGCCTGTGGTGGCGATGTCGTTGGCGTTGACGTGCACAGCATACCAGCCGATCTCGTCCGTGGCGAACGTAATCGGGTCGGACTTGGCGACCAGACAGTGGCCGTTCTCCAGATCGATCACCGCGCAGTCAAGCCCCACGCCCGGGCCGAGCAGAACCCGCCGATCGGCAGGCGGAAATTTCGCCAGCAGTTCGGCGAGTACGCGGGGAGGCAATTTGCCAACCGGGAAGCTCGTCATGCCGGGATTATATACTCAGCAAAACAAAAGACCGCTCTCACGAGCGGCCCTTTGTTTTGCGCCGTGGCAGACTCCAGGTCTCTAGAAAACCGAAGGTGATGCCACGGCGCTGCGTTTACCGCTATTACTCATCGGCATCACCTCCTCCTTTCCATAGGATGGCTTGGAATGATATGGGCGATGGCTATGCCATCGATGACACAACTATTATCCCCCAGGCCAGGGCCATTGTCAAGTGGGAAATTCAGGGTAACGACCTTGTCAGCGACTCTCAAACGCGGTAAAATCCTTGCGCGCTGAATCACACGCCGCGAAGGTAATGGACGATGCCCACGTACACTTACCGGTGCAGCCACTGCAAATACCAGTTCGACAAAGTACAAAAGTTTAGCGATCCGCCGATCGAGCGATGCCCGAACTGCCGGCGCAAGAGCATCCACAAGGTGTTGCATCCCGCGCCCATCCAGTTCAAAGGCTCCGGCTGGTATGTCACCGACTCGAAGGGATCGAGCTCGTCCACGACCCCCGGCAAGCCGTCGAAGAAGAAGGAGCCGGCTCCCGAGACCAAGTCCGATGCTGACGCTTCGTCGTCCAGGCCCAATTCGCCCGGCGACGCAGATTAGACTCGGAACGCCTCAAAACAAACGCGGTCGGTAGTCGTCGCTACCGACCGCATCCCGTTTCTCGTGCCACGCGCTACAATTGAAATCCGACGCCAGCAGGGATCATCTTCTGCGAGAATCCGGTGACGTACTCTTTCAGCCGGTTCTCAAGACGTTTCCAGTCGTCCGAAGCCAGCGCCTGGCGCGCCGTGTCCGCGTCGCGCGCCAGGCTGCTGACCAGGATTTGCGGGCAATCGCCGTAGACCGTGAACCATACCTCGTGAGTCTCGATGCCGAGCTGCTGCAGGCCAGGCGCCCACTCCTTCAAGACAAACTCGAAATACTCGGACTCGCGCCCCTGCACGATATCCCAACTCATCAGCAATTTGATCATTCTCTCCTCACGCACAATCGAGACTCGCGTCTGAATTATATCCGCTTCCGGCGCATTTGTCTGTAGTGGAGCGGTGTGAGCAATTCGCCGCCCCTAAACCGCCGGATTTTCACGCGCAACGGGCGGGAGCGGGCGCGGAAAACAGTCTAAGCGCCCGTCTTAAGGCTCATAGAGCGGGCATCCCTATCCAGGCCCGTAGAACGGGCATCCCTATGCCCGCCGTTGGCGCATAGAGATGCGTCAACTGCGGGGTCTTAAAACAGTCTCTAAGGACCCGATGTCCGAACGAAGCGCCGCCGCGCTTGATGCACGCCGACGATCACAACCGCCAGCAGCAGTCCGGCGGCGATCAGCCAATTGTCCATGCCCGTTACGGGCAATATCATAGGCCCACCCGTGCCTCTCAGCGAGGCTGACGCCTGCACGGCGACGCCTTCGTGCGAAATCATCGACGCCACGACGGAGAAGTTCCCCTTCGGGCCTCCGTCGCCTGGGGCGGCGGCGACGATCGTGAACGAGACCGAATCGCCCGGTGCGAAGTTGCCCAGATTCGCCATGGTCAGTTGGCCGGCCGCCTGCGCATCGCCGCGACTAACCGACACGCCGGAGACGCTCAATCCGTCGGGGAGCAGGTGTGTCAGCCACACGCCCGACAGTTGCTGATCGGTGTTGTTGGTGGCCTTGACCGTCACCGTAACGATCTGCCCGGCGCCGAACACATCCGGTTTCACCGAGACGCTGAGAAGCGTCGGTCCCTTCTCCGGCGTCCCCTGCGACGCCGAAAAGTTGGCCCGCAGCGACTGGCCCGGTCTCGGGCTGAGGGCGATGTCTTTCACCGACGCCCTCCAGCCCGTGCCGTTGCCCGCCACATTCAGAAAGCCTACGTTCTGGCCGACGCTCTCGAACTGATAATAACCGTTCACGTCGGTCAGCGCAGCTAACTCGAAGCCTTCTCCCACGAAGCGCACGGGGATGCCCACCGCCGGGACGAAAATGTCGCCATTCACCCATACGTAACCGGCGATCGACGGATTCTCGGCTATCGATTCCGCTGGCGCGGCGGGCGTGACTGTGGCCGGAGCAGGCGCTGACGTGAGCGTTGGCCGGACAGGCGTGGACGCCTGCAGCAATGCGCCCGCGCTCGACGGCGAGACCGGCAGAGCCAGCAGCGCCAGGACCATCCCAATCGATACCGCGACAACCAGAGCCTTTCGACCAGTATACCGACTCATGAGTCACCTCCAAAGGCCCGATCTTAGCGACCGGACCAGCTTAACAGCGCACGGGTGAGAGCGCAGGCTACCTCTCCATTCCTGGGTTTGGCGTTGGCCTGGGATCAAGCCGAAAAGACCCAAAAACGTCCTCGTGCACTGGCGCGCCGGAAGGATTCACCGTCACCCCCGCCGGGCCGAACAGGTTGTCCAACTCGTCTAATTCTACTACCAAACCGCCAAGGCTACCAAATGCGTCAACTTGCGCATACAGGGTGTGCGCGCCGGGTGACACAAACCAGCCGGGCCAGTTACTGTATACAGCCGCCGGATCGGTCGGATCGTCGGGCATGGTCGTGTCCAGGACAATCGACTGGCCGGGCAGCAGAGGCGTGCGGAGTACCCAGGCTTTGCCGAATGGCGCAATGTCATTCCACACCTGGCCGGGCTGCGGTACGTCATCCGGGTCGACATAAAGATCGATCCAGAAACCCGCGGGCGCGGCCACTGTGCCCGTGTTGGCAATCGTTACACTGATAACTGTTGGCTGAGCGACATTCGGTGACGCAGGCGCCACGACGATGTTCTGTACGACGAGATTGGGCGCCGTCGCGAAATTCCTGAGCACGAGGGGCAAGAATATCGGTCCGACCCTGGTCGTGAAGGAATCAGACGCCTCCCCGGTTTCCCGGCTGCCCAGAAAGACTGTATTGGTGATGACTGCGCCGAAAGGCACATTCGAGCCGACGCTGAGCGTCACGACGACCGTGCCGCCAAAGGGTGGTGTGAGTGTACCGAAATCCCATACGTTGTCGCCGAAACTGGGCGGCGGATCGGCTGCGAGGAAAGACAGCTCCGCCGGATAGGTTTCTGTCAGGCGAACGGTCGTCGCCGGGGCGTTGCCGACGTTGGCATAGTTCAGTCGATACACGAGCGTGTTGCCAGGCATCGTCGCCCCATGTCCCTGCTTGTCGATCGTGAGCGCCGGCGCGCTGACCACGTCGACTATGTTGGACGCCTGCCGGGCGGCCGCGCCGCTTGCGCTCGCCGTGACCAGATTCGTGATCAGCGTGCCGTTGGGCAGCGCTGGGGCCACGGTCACAGTCACGACGATGGCGCGCCGCTCGCCGACGTTGAGCGTGCCCGGCGTGTTCCACACGTTGCTGCCGCTATCCGGCGCAGGAAACGCCGAGACGAAGGTCACGTTCGAGTCGTACGTTTCGGTCACGATGACGCCCGTCGCCGGCGCCGTGCCGGTGTTGCTGTACTCGATCGTGTACACAATCGCTCCCGCCGGCGCAATCGACGAAACGTTTGCGTCCTTGCGGATGTCAAGCACGACGCCGGACACTACCGCCGTGTGCCAAGCCGTATTGTCCGCCGAATTCTCGCCCGGCGACGTGGTCGAGACCGTCGCCGTGTTCGTGACCAGCACGCCCGGCGTGAGTGTTAGCGGTGAAGTCGCCGTGATCCAGATCGTGCGCGACTGCCTGGGCGCGAGCGTGCCCAGGTCGAAGCCGAGCGGATCAGGCCCGGCCGTCTGCGTGACCATCGCCGAGGCTCCGAACGACGCGAAGGTCAGCTCATTTGGCAGATCGTCGATGAGCGTCACATTCTGCGCTTCGACCAGGCCGGTGTTGGTGATGACGACGGCGTACAACACGTTCGCGCCGAGGCCGACCAGCGCCGGGCCAGACTTCGTCACGTTCAGCTCTGGAAGCAGAACAGTCGTCGTGACGGGGTTGGAAGCCGTCGCATGGCGGGCGCCTCCCGTGGCCGCATCGTCCCATTCGAGGAGCGCCACGTTGACCTTCGTCCCCGACGCGCCGGGGTCAACCTGCCCGGTGATGGTGACGGTCATCTGTGAAAGGGGCGTAACGGCGGCCGCCGTCGCCGTGACGACCGAGCCGCTGAACCCGGCCTGCGCGCCGACGCCACCCTCCGCCTGGACCCCGAGCACTGTGATCTGCGACGATACGGTATCGGTGATCGCTGCATTGTAGAGTGCGGCATTGATAGGGGACTGGGGGAATCTCAGCGTATACGTCATCACCTCGAGCCAGGTTACGCCGGTGACGTTCACGCTCTTGTCGATCGCCGGCGATGGCGTTGTGAGTGAGACAGACCGTGTTGCGCCCAGCAGGAAGCCATAGCGCCGCTCGAACGGCTCGTCGCCGGGCAGGCTCGAGTAATCGGCCAAAAGCGCTTCATTCGGCAGTGTCGCACCCGCGCCGATCGCGTCGGTGACCCGCGCCGAATAGGTTAGCGTGAAAATCGTGGACGGCGCGACTACGTTGCCGTCACCTGGCTCGATGGCATCGACCACCCAGCCAAGCGAGCCGGTCGCGCCAGGGCCTGGCGCGGCGGAGAAGGTGGGAGTGAACAACGCGCCCGCGAACGTGCTTCCCACCGCGCTGAAGTCGCTGAGCCGCAGCTCAAACGGCAGCGTATCGCTGATGACGACATCGTACGCCCGACCTCGACCGGTGTTCGTGACGACGAGGTGGTATGTGACCACATCACCCGCACCCACCATAGTCGATCCGCTCGTCGATTCGCCGAATCGTTTTGTGAACGGCGAATCGGCCAGGTACGGCTGGACCGCCTGACTGGCAACGCCGTTTGAGTTTCTGAACACGTCGAGCGTGCCGCTGATGTCTTGCGTGCTCCAATCGACGCGCGCCTGGTTGTTAAAAGCAGGCGTGCCACGGAATTCGTTGACGCTGGAGAAGACCGCGCCGCCCGACAGATTGATGCCCGTGACGCGCGCCTGAAACGTCGCCGTGACGACGAGCGAGGCGCTGCCGTACAGGTTGCTGATCGTCTCCGTCCACCACATCAGGCGCTCCTGCACGCCTTGCGGAACTGTGATCGGGATCGGGCTGCTGACGAAGGTCGTCCCCTGCAGCGTCATCGAGCCGGCGACGAAGCGCACGCCTTGCGGCAAGGTATCCTCGTGGCGTGGCCAGTACATGCTTGCGCCGCGCGGGACGTTGTCGGCAATGGTGTACGTGATCAAATCGCCGATGCGCAACTGTCCGGCGGGTTCGACCGATTTGGTTTCGAAGAAGTTGACGTTGAGGACTTTGGTGCGCGTGAAGAAATACGTCTGCTCGCCCGGTATGTCGCCGGGCTGATCGGAATACTGCGCGACGACGGTATTGGTGTAGCTCGTGGCTGCAAAAGTGACCGGCGCTGTAGCCGTGACGTAAATCGTGGTCGCGGTCGTGGTGATTCCGGGCGGGTTATAGAAATAGCCGACCGGCAGGGAAGGCGCGACACCCCACGCGATCACAACCGCGCTGCCGACCGTAAACACTCCGCTCGGCGGCGGCACAGCCTCGACGAAGCCGAAGCCGGCCGGTAACGTGTCCGTGACGACGATGTCGTACGCGTTGGCGGCTGTGGCGTCGCCGACGCCTGACCCGTTGCGCAAGTTGGTGATCCGATACTGAATGACCTCGCCGCCCGCCGAAATCAGCGCCGACGGCGTCGCGTCCTTGGCCGGCTGAATGTCGGGCCGCACGAATTGAACGCCGGCCGTGGATTGCGGCTGAACCGGGTTGTTCGGCTCCGAGCCGCTGCCGATGTTCCAACGCACCGCCGCCGTATTGTTCAGCATCGCACCCCGGTTGATGGGGCCGGCGGCGAGTGTGCCGTCGGAATAAGCGGTGAATACGAAGGTCATCGTCACGTCCGTCGCCGCCACGATCGTGCTCGCCAACGTCCAGGTGATAGAGGTGTTATTACCGCTCGGGCCGACGGCGGCCGGCAGCGCCCAGCCCGAGTGCGATACCTCCCCGCCGTAGTTTAACCCATCGTTCAACGTGTCGAAGATGTGCGCCGGGCTGTACACCGTCGTACCGGCCGGGATCGTGACGACGACGGTGTACGTGATCGGCTCGTTGACCACCACGCGCCCCTGCGGATCGAACGCGTCGGCCTCCTGCTTGGACACGGCCACGTTCATTGAGCGCATCTGGATGATGTCCGTCGGGTTGTCCGCCGAGGGATCCGTTAGCAGGTCGCGCCATTCGACGCGGAGATCATTGTTGTCCTGCCGGCCCGAGGCGACGGTCGACGTGACGGTCGCCGTAAATACAAGCGGCCCGACGGTTGCACCCGGCGCGACGACACCAATCTGCCAGCCAAGCTGCGTCCGGTTGCCGCTTACAGAGGTGATGGCATCGGGCGGCGGCGTCGATCCGACCGGCCCGCCGTACACTAACCAGTCCGGCAGGGTGTCGCTGACGACCACCGCGTAGGCCGTCGACACGCTGCCTGCCGGGCTGGCATTCGTAATCAGGACGGTGAACGTGACCACGTCGCCCGCGCGCAGGAATTCGACGTTGTCGGCCGTGGCCGACGTGTCGTTAGCCGAATAGGCCGAGACGAACGGCTGCTGGAAGAATGCCCGCGCGACGGTCACGTCGGTGGACGCATTGACGCTGCCGCCGTCATACGAGAGCGATGCCGCGTTCGTCCCGACTTCGACGCGATTGTCGCCGCTGCCGGCCGTGACACGATAGGTGAACGAATAGACGTAGGGAGACGCGGAGCCATTGGCAATCATGCCGAGCGACCACGCCAACGTATGATTCCCGTTCGATACGACCGGCGGGAAGTCGGGAATGTCCGGCGTGCCGGGACCGGGCGCCGGGCCGACCGACGATCCGTTCACGTAGGTGAAATTCGGTTCCGTGGCAGGGTTGTTGTTCGGCAGGTCGTCCACCAGCACCGTGTTGGAAATCGTCATGCCGGCAGGGATGGTGAAAACGACCGTGTAGGTGAAAACATCGCCGAACGCGACGGTAGCCGCCAACGCCGACTTTGAGATTGAAGGAGAGGCGCCCTGGTCCTGCCGCGTCAACATGCGCCCTTCAGGGGTGTGCAGCCCATTCGTCGGCCCGGAGGCCCGCGCTGGATCTGCGGTCGCTGCCAGGCCATATTCAGTGGTGTCTTCACCGCCGGGCAGAACGACGGTGTCCGTTCGCGGGGGCGCGTGCGGGTTCGTTGCGTTGGATGGCAAGCGCGTCGAAGGCTGATTCGAGGCAAACGAGTCGGCGCGCGTCGTCTGCACGCTGATCGCGCAAGCCAGGATCAGGGCGAGCGCGCGCGCCAGATGTCCGCGCCAGTCAGATAAGCGATTGACGTTCATGTGTCCACCTGTCGGAATGTCGTGATAGCCTTCCGCTGAAGGCATCTCCTCCCCCGTACCGTGCTGAGGAGACGCCCATACGCGACCGCCAGGTGGCAATCGACAGCCCTATTCTCTACTCACTCGGATAGATGGCCTCCTTAATCGATCTTTCGAGAGAACGGTTATGGACTACCGGCGCACGTCTGAAGAATCTTGCCGGCGTCGCTCTTGAACGGCTCCGCCGGACTCAACTCCTCGAATTTCTGAAGGACGGGCACGGCGTCCGGACAGCGCCCCATCTCGGCGTACGTCTTGCCCAGCGCGAACAGCGCCTCTGGCGAGTCAGGCATCAGCTCGACGACGCGCTGCAGCGTCTCGACCGCGCGATCGTATTCTTTGTTCAGCAAGTAAACGTTCCCCAATCCGATAAGCGCCTGCGGGAAATCCGGCTTTATCTCCAGCGCGCGCTCGAATTCCCGGCGCGCCGCGTCGCGCTTGTCCATATTGAGATAGGCTGCGCCTAACTGATAGCGCGTATCTGTGTCGCCGGGGTCGATCGCCAGCGCCTGTTGGAAAAGCGACACAGCCCGCTCCAGATCTCGAGTCTGGTAGGCGACGACCCCCAGATTGGTCAGCGCCGGCGCATACTCGGGATCCAGTTCCAGGACGGCCTCGTAGTCCGCCTGTGCGGCGGCGTAGTGGCTGATCGCGGTAGCGCGATCGCCCGTCAGTTCGGCCTGCAATCCCAAATTGAACTGGATATTGCCCAACGCGAAGCGGGCTTCGGGCAAGCCCGGATTGAGCGCCAGTGCCGCTTCGAGGTGGGGTATCGCCTGCTGCCATTGACCGGCCGTAGCCGCATCCTGTCCGGCCTGCAGCGCCGCCTCGACCGAGTCCTCGATATTCGGATGCGCCGCGCGCGCGCCCGGATCGATCTTCACTGCCGCCGCATAGGCCGTCGCCGCGTCGAGCAGGCGCCCGGCATCCACGGACAGGTCGCCGAGCAGGTACTGCGCTGACGCATTATTCGGGTCCTGTCGCAGCCCGGTTTGCAGCCGCTCGCGCGCTTCCTGGCTGCGACCGGCTGTGTAATAAGCCTGTCCCAACAAGACCTGCGCTTCTGCGCGCGTCGGATCGAGGCCGACGGCCGTCTCTAGCTCGGCGATGGCTTTGGCCGTGTCGCCCGCATCCAGCGCCGCCCTCCCGGCAGCCAGGTGATCGTCGAACGCAGGCGTCGGCGCGGCGCACGCAGCGAGGGCGGCAACCAGTACGAGTAGAAATCGGACTTTCATTCGTCCTTGCTCTTCAGCTCGAGCAGCACGACTTGCGTCTCGTCCGGCAGGCCGCTCCGATCGAGCTTGAGCATTTCCTGCTCCTCGACCTTGTCCAACCCCATCTCTTTCAAGAACTTCGACACGGGATCGAGCTTGAGGTCGGACCCTCTGAACTTGTAGTGCATGGGGATGACGATGTGCGGCTCGAGCAGGCTGACGACCTCGGCAGCCTGCGAAGCGTTCAGAGACTCGCCGCCGCCGACCGGCACGAGCAGCACGTCCACCTCGCTGAGTGATTCCTCCATCATGGCCTGTGTCGGCACGGTGTTGAGATCGCCCAAATGGCAAACCGTGAGGCCGTCCAGCTCGACCAGGAAGACCGTGTTTCGGTCCGTCGCCGTCGCGCCATCCTTGCTCGACTTGCCGCCGGTTTTGCGCTCGCCCAATACCAGGCCGGTGATGAAGACGCCGGACACTTCGTACTCGCCCGGGCCGGACAGCACCTTGAAGTCACCTTTCACACCCTTGACATAGTCATGATCGTCCGCAGCGTGGCTCACGGTGACGATGTCGGCGCGAACGCGTGGCAGCGTCAGGCCCAAATCCTTGCCGTAGGGATCGGTCACGACCGTCGCCGCGCGGCTGCGCAGCCTGAAGCAACTGTGTCCCAGCCAGGTAATCTCCATTCCCTTCCCCTTTGACCCGTTCTGCGCTCGCGTGGACACGCTTTCCGCTGCAAGCGCCAGGATTGCAAACGGTTAGCGGGATTATACCAAAACGGAGATCAAAAGCCAATGGTTTAACGCGTGATATAATCTCTGCTGCGCGATCGCTAACGGTCCTGCAAGCGTCCCGCAACCCTTTCCAACCAACGCCGAACCAACCTTCATGAGCACCGATCGCCGTATTGCCGAATTGACGACGCTGAATGAGATTGCCGCGACGCTCAACGAGTCGCTCGATCTCCAGTCGGCGCTGCGCTCCTCGCTGGACCGGCTCGTCCGGCTCATGGGGCTGACGACCGGCTGGATTTTCCTGCTCGATCCAGACGCCTGGGATGGGCCGGCGCTGTTGATCCACACCGCCGACTTCCAGTTGCCGCCTGGGCTGGCGGCGAGCGACGCCGCGCTTATGAAGTCGCACGGATGCGCGTGCCAGGACCTGTTCGATAGCGGCAAGTTCAAGAAGTCTGTGAACATCCTGGAGTGCAGCCGCATCGAGGACGTGATCGAGGCGGGCGGCGACGCGGGCGGCCTGCGCATTCACGCCAGCGTGCCGATCCGCGCGCGCGATCGCGTAATCGGCATTCTCAACGTCGCCAGCCCGTCGGTTCACCAGTTCAGCGACGAGGACCTGCAGTTGATGACGGCAGTCGGCAACCAGATCGGCCTGGCCGCCGAGCGCGCGCGCCTGTACGATCTGACGCGCGCGCGGCGCGTGATCGAGCAAGATGCGCTGCTCAAGCTCTCCAACGCGCTGATCGCGTCGCGCGATATGCAAGCGGTTGTGGATCAGGTCGTTCAGGTTGTCGCCGAGGTGCTATCGGTGGATGCCTGCGCGTTAGTGCTGGCCGTCGAGGACGAAGAGGGCGGCATCGAATTCCGCGCCAGCGTGGGCTGGGATCTGTCGATGTTGATGTTGTCGGAGGGCAGGCTGAAGTTCGGATGGCAAAGCCCGGCCGGCGCGGCCTACTACACAAACCAACCGATTCGCTCCGACGATCTGCCCACCGATCCTCGATTCCCGGACGCCGATCTCTATCAGCACCTCTCGTTGCGCTCCGTTTTGGCCGTGCCGGTCGATCGCTCGGGTCAGGCCATCGGCGCGCTCGTCGTCAATACCCGAGCGCCGCGCCACTTCGGCGACGACGACGTGCGGCTCCTTCAGCTCATGGCGAACCAGGCGGCCATCGCCATCGAGACCGCACGGCTCCAAGAGCGCGCGCTCGCCGAGCAGCGGCTGCGAAAGGAGCTGGAGTTGGCGCGGCAGATTCAAGCCTCGTTCCTGCCGCAGGATCTGCCCCGCCTCTCCGGTTGGGAATTCGGCGCCTACTACGCGTCCGCGCGCGAGGTCGGCGGCGACTTCTACGATTTCATCCCGCTGCGCGATCCCTCGTTGAGACCCACCGACCTTCCCGGCGCTGTCCCGGAAGGCGGAAGCCGGCTGGGCATGGTCATCGCTGACGTGTCGGACAAGGGCGTGCCGGCGGCGCTTTTGATGGCGCTGTCGCGCACGCTCGTGCGCGCGGTGACAGCCGGCGGTCGCAGCCCCGCCGACGCCATCCGGCGCGTGAACGAGCTGCTTCTCAGCGAAAGCCAGACCGGCCAGTTCATCACGCTGTTCTACGCCGTGCTCGATCCCGAATCCGCCGCGCTGCGCTTCGTCAACGCCGGGCACAACCCGCCGCTCATGGTGTGCGGCGAAGCCGTCTTCTCGTTGTGCGCGCCCGGCATGGCGCTGGGCATCATGCAGCCCATTCACCTGACCGAGAGCGAAGCGCGCTTCGCGCCGGGCGACGTGCTCGTCATGTACACGGATGGCGTCACCGAGGCGCTGGACGCCGGAATGGACGAGTTCGGCGTGGAACGGCTCACGCAGGTGGTGCTCGCGAACCGCCCCCGATCGGCGCAGGACATCGTGAATGCCATCGTCGACGCCGTGCACGCATTCACCGGCGGTCGAGAGGCGTTCGACGACATTTCGATCGTGGCGCTGAAGCGCACAAGCTAGGGCTTTTTCTCGTGCCCGACATTCCGAGCAGCCTCTGGTCGTCGTGCGCGCCGTTCGCAACAGGGACGGGGCAGGTCGAGCGAACACCCGACGGCGCGCGACTGATTCTGCCCACCGCGTCGAGGGCGCGCTATAGCGACGCGCAGCTCGACGACTACGCCGACCTGTCGCGCCGCCGTTTCCCGCACCGCCCGCCGCTGCGCCTCTCGCTGCGCGCCCGTTTTTCGCACAATGCAGGCGCGCTGAAAGGCACTGCCGGCTTCGGCTTTTGGAACGCGCCCCACTTCGACCGGAACCGCGTGCCAAGTCTTTTCCCCCAGGCCATGTGGTTCTTCTTTGATTCACCGCCGTCGAACATTGCGCTCGCCTTCGGCGTCCCGGGCTACGGCTGGAAGGCGGCCTGCATCGACGCCGGCCGGCCGTCGGCATGGCCCTGGGCGCTGATCGCCGTACCCGTGATGCTGGCCTGCCGCTCGCCGAAGCTGTATCGCTCCATCTGGCCTCGCGCCCAGCGCGCGCTGGCGATCAGCGAGCGCCTCCTCGGTTGGCAGGAAGAACCTATGACGGGCTGGCACACTTACCAGCTAGAGTGGCTGCGCGACGGAGCGCGCTGGCAGGTCGATGGTTGGACCGCGCTCGAAACCGATCGGCCGCCGCGCGGCCCGCTTGGCTTCGTCGCCTGGATCGACAATCGCTGCGCGCGGGTTACGCCCCAGGGGAGTATCGGCTTCGGGCTGCTGGAGACGCCCGCACAATGGATGGAGATAGAGGAGGTTGAACTGATCCGTGGTGCGTGACGAGACGCACCTTGACCGTGCCGGAATGCTTGCCAATCCGTGGGAAATCCGCGTGACAAGCGAGAGGTGAGGCGCACTTTACCGGTCGCTATTCGCCGTGTGCTACAGGTCGCCGCTTAAGATACGCGGTCCCCTCGGATCGGCGCTGTTGCCATCGGGTTCTAGCGTGATGCCGATCCCATCGAAGTCCTCGGCGTTGCTCGGCATGGGGATGAACCAGATGCCCGGGCCTTCGCCTGCCACGAAGGACCCTCCGCTCACACGCTCACCGTCCTTGTCGATCCACCAGCATTGGAATACCTCAGTGCCCTCCAGCGGAGGCAGCGCGACGGCCCACACCGCCGCTTCGGAATCGGTGTAGATCAGCATGCCTTTAGCCACGCTTCCCTCGGCTGCCTCGAGCGGAACCATGTGCGCGTCTGGCCGCCGCGCCAGCTCCAAGAAGCGCGCCCGCGAGGCAGCTTGATTGTCGATCTGCCTCTGCAGCGACAGGCCCCAAGCGCCAAACGCGATGACCAGCGCCGCGAGCGCGGCTGCCACAGCCCAACCGACGTATGAGCGACGCCGACCCTGCAGGGGCGTCGAGGGCGGCGCTGCTACGCTTCTGAGCAGGCGCGTTCTCAACTGAGGCGAAGGGCTGACCATCCGCACGGCGGCTGCCAGCCCGTCGCCGATGGCTTCGTACGCGTCGAGCGAATCGGCATGACGGAAGCACCTGGCCAGATGCCGCGCAACCGTCGCCGCTTCTCCGGCGCCCAATGCTCCCAGCGCGTAGGCCGGCAGCAGCTCTTCGACTTCCTCACACGTCACAGTCGCTTCTTCCACGTTCTCTTTCACCCGCTGTAAGCCGAATCGCTTCACTCACTATACGCTGCGCGCGCACGGTCGGATGTGGCTAATCGACGGCATCCGCTTCCTCAAGCGCGCGGCGCAGTTTCTGCATGCCCATCCGCATCCGCGTTTTGACCGTCCCCAGCGGGGTAGTCAGCCGTTCCGCGATTTCCTGCTGGGTCAGCCCGCAGAAGTAAGCCAACTCCAGCGCCTCTCGCTGCGGCTGGGGCAGTCCGGCCAGCGCCCGGCGCACGGCTTCACGCTTATGCGCGAGCCACACGACATCCTCGACGGAGTCCTCTCGTGACGCGCCGGTGTCGATGCCCTGGCTCAGCTCGACGGAGGCGCCTTCCGGGCGAACGCCCAGCCGGCGCAGCTCGTCGATCGCGCGGTGGCGCGTCATGCTGATCAGCCACGTGACGAAGCGCCCTCGCTCGCGCCGGAAAGTGTCCGCCGCCTGCCACACCTTCTGAAAAGCGTCGAGCGTGATGTCCTCCGCCAACTGGCGCTGGCCGACGATGCGCATCGCGACGCTGTACACCAGGCGGCTGTAGCGGTCGTACAGCACGGCAAGCGCCGCCTCGTCGCGCCGGGCGACCAGCGTGACGAGCGTCGCATCGTCGAGCTGGGCATACTCCATGCCCGAGATTGTACATGCCCTATACTGGCGTGTCAACGCGTTTGACGGAGGGCCGTGCAGCAGGTACAATCGCCGACTGTGACGACACAGCGCTCCATCGTATGCATCGTCCCCGACCTGTTCTTCGGCGTGAAGATCGAGAATCTCGCCCGCCGGCACGGCCTGGCCGTCGTCGCCCCATCCGACGAGCAGGCGTTCAGGACGGCGCTTGCCGGAGCGTCGCTGGCGCTGATCGACGCCGGCGCGGCCGATCGACCCTGGGCCGAATGGGTGAGCGCCGCAAAGGCCGATCCGGCTACGCGCGACACGCCGATCATCGCCTTCGGCTCACACGTCGACCGAGCGCTGCGCGAGCGAGCGCTCGAAGCCGGCGTCGATCGCTTCATGGCGCGCTCTAATTTCGTCGAGGCGCTGCCGGAGATCATGGCCCGCGCCGCGCGGGACGTCACGGACGATGCTTGCGGCGAGCCGCTGCCGGACGGCGCGCGGCGCGGCATCCACGAATTCAACGAGGGAAAGTATTTCGAGCAGCACGAGACGCTCGAGCGGGT
>DATEUJ010000192.1:0-9975 GCA_035283185.1 Anaerolineae bacterium
CTCTCACACACCACTGAGCGCGTGGTCTTAGCTTGTCTGAATCCGTCCTGCGATTATAGCCCATCCGCGCGCTCAAGTTTCTGCCCTCATGCATCACGCTTGAGGTGATGGCTATCTCGCAATGACGGCTGAGTAGTTACCGCTCAAGACAACAAACAGACCCGGTCCCCATCAGAGACCGGGCCTTTGCACATCTCGTTCATCCGACGCGCCGTCGAATGATCAGCGTCGTTACTCCCAGAACAGCGGCCAATCCGGCCAGCGTGAGCACGGCCAGGCGCAGCGCGTCGACCTGCGCAGGAGGCGGCTGCTCTGCGCTCGAAGTCGATTCGGATTCTGCTGCCTTCATCGCCGACTGATCTGCGCTCGCCTCCACGGTCGGGGCGGGTTGCTCCAGTTGTGCCCTCATCGAATCGGTGATAGGCGTGGCTTGTTCGGCAGGCAGGGCCGGCTCCCTCGCGACTGCTGTCGCGTCGACATTGGTAGTAGCGCCTGCCGCTCCTGGCGCCTGCGTCGCTTGCGGCTCAGGCGTCGCGGTCGCCATCGCCGCAGGCGCGGCGGGAGCGAGTTGTGCGGCCGGCGCCGAAGCCGCCGGCTCTGTCTGCTCGCGCGATCTCTCGCTGAGCACCATCTCCGGCGCGCGCGCGGCGAGCTGCAGCCGAGACGACGTCGTCAGGTCGCCGATGAGCGCGAACGCGAACAGCGCCATCGCCGCGACGGTCGCAAAGCGCAGCGCCGGGTACATGCGCACGGCCAGGCTCGGCTTGCGCGCCATCGAGCGCGGCAGCACGAACGAGCGCGGCGCTTTGACCGGCGGCAGCGTCTTCGTCATGTAAACCGCCGCCTGGAGCAGCTCGAACTTCTCACGCGCCTCGGGATGATCGGCCAAATACCGCTCGAGGAACTGCTTTTCCCCGGCGGTCACCTGCCCGTCGATATAGGGCGAGAATAGCTCCTCGGCCCGCTCCTGGTCGGCCAACTTCCTTCCGAACAAACCCATTCCACACGCCTCTCAAACGACTCTACCGCGTTTCCTGCCCGGTTCTAAGACGTAACGAGCCGGGCGAAAGTTCCCCGCTCGCCACCAGGTAATCCCGCAGCTTGGCGCGCGCCCTGCTCAAGCGGGACTTGACCGTGCCCAAGTTCGCGCCGGTGATGGCGGCGATCTCCTCGTAACTCATGTTTTGCACGTCTGACAGCACGAGCGTGATGCGCTGATCGGGCGGCAGCGTCTCGATGCCGAATTGTATCGCTTGCGCCAGCTCGCGCCGCTCGACGCGGCTTTCCAGGCTCTCGCTCTCGTCGGGGATGTCGTACTCGATTTCGAGGTCCTCGTCTCCGACAAGCCCCTCCAGCGAGGAAGCGGGCCGGCGCTTGCGGCGACGCAGCTCGTCGTAGCATGCATTCGTGACGATGCGGAAAATCCACGACTTGAACGAGTCACCCCGGAAAGACTCCATGTGCTTGTAGGCCGAGATGAAGGCTTCCTGGGTCGCGTCGGCGGCGGATGCCTCGTCGCCCATAATGCGATAAGCCAGGTTGTACACCTGGTGCTGGTACGCGAGCACCAGTGTATTGAACGCGTCCAGGTCGCCCTTGCGGGCCGATGCGATCAGAGCCGGCTCGTTCATCGCAAGATGATTGTAGCATGGAAGGGGCAAAAACCGAAAAGAGCATATCCATGTTCCAAATTGAACAATTGTTGACTTTGCGGCCCGCCAGGGGTTATACTCATGTGCGAAACCCTTGCGATGGTGTAACTACTCAGCCGTCATTGCGACCCCGCTGAGATTGCTTCGCAAAAAGATGCTCGCAATGACGTGCGGGGCAGGTGAGCGCCGTGTGCGACGAAGCAATCTCCGCTTTCCTGAGCGCACATGGCGGTCCGTGCCGGAGATTGCTTCGCAAAACTTGTCCTGAGCGCAGTCGAAGGAAGCGCTCGCAATGACGCGGGCTGAGCAGTTGCGCGAAGGTTTCATAGCCTTCGCAAGGGTGGGTCTTACTGTTCTCACCGCTGCAGGTCATCGAAGCGGACAACTCGGTGTAACTTATCTCCGACGTTCGTGCGTGCTTGAGCAGATGGGAAAGCGCCCGATGTGCTTTCCTGATTGACACTCGTTCCGGCAGGTTCGATACAATCAAACCCAGAGGAGGTAGAGAACCATGAACGCTCGTTGGTCGCGTCTCGCATTGGCCCTGGCGATCCTGCTGGTCGCCCTGGGCGCACTCGTCGTATTGGGCGGCATCGCGCTTGCGCGAAACCCGGACGGCGTCTCGACCGCGCCGCCTGCCGCCGCAGCCGTCGTCGATGCCAGCGCGCCTGAAGCGCAGGCATTGACTGCGGGGAACGATCCCCTCGTCCTCTCCTATGCGGCCAAGTTTGTGTGCCAGGAACCGCTGCAGCCGGGCCAGTTCTACTATGGAACGGCAGCACCGATTGTCGAAGAACAGACCGGCGTGCTGGTGCACAACTCACAGCCGTACACCGTCACCCTGTACAAGAAGGCCGTTCAGGCGCGCCTTGAAACTGCGCCGGAGATCGCGCCGGGCGCGTGGGTGTCGGTGACGCTGAAACCTGACCACGCCATCCGGATCGATTGCGACGACATCGCCAAGCTGCTGACCGGGAACCCGGCAGCCACCTTCCTGGGCACTTACGGCGTCGGCTTCGAAGTCGAGGGCTTCGTCGTGATCCTGGTCGGCCCGCAAACGGTGGCCGGCACCAATGTGCCCCGGTTTGGGCCGATCGACGTCACCGCTGAATACGTCCGCGCGTCCGAGGTGCTGAAGAAGGATATAAGCTACCAGCCGTGGTGGTGGTGGTGGTGGTGGCCGCTCCCCTGGCGATTGGGCTATGCCTATCAGCGTATCCTGCCCATCGACCCCGCTACCAACATCGATTGCAGGGGTGTGCTATACGCTGCTCTGAACCAAGACACCCTACAGATAGCCGATCCACAACAACGCACGCTCACGATGGCCGCTTTGGATGTCGGTCGAAACACGGACCCGACCAAGCCAACAAGAGGAGAACAGGACCCACCGGCCCTGGTGGCGTTGATCGGTCGCTGCGACAAGATCGACACGACGAACATGACTGTGGACTACGTGCTGGTCAGCAACAAGACGGAGACCGACCCTGATCCGCGCAATCCTTCCGTCCTGCCCATTCGATACCCATGGGTCCCGGGTCGTTGGTACGACCTGACGGTAGTCGTGCCGCAGAACGTGAGCAAAGACATCGACGACTACATCCGGCAGTGGCACACGCAGCGCTGGATCGACGCGAATCCCGGCGTTCCGGCCGCCACGCTACGAAGCGCCATGGTCTACTACTTCCCCTGGTGGTGCGGCTGGGGCTACTGGTGGTGGTGGTGGAACGGCGGCGACTGCATCGACATCGGCGTCGGCGAGGGCGAGAGCCTCGACGTCGAGCAGATCGTGCCGATGCGCGTGTTCGTGCCCACCTGGCCGCCGAAGTGATGCCGGGAAGGGATGAGGTGATCCATGAGCGCGGCTCGATCGATGCGATGGGCCGGCGCGCTGGCGGCAGGCATCGCGCTGGTTTTGGTCTCAGCGCAGATCTCGCCCTCTGCCGTCACGCTGCCTCAGGCAGCGTCGCCGCCGGATCCACAAAGCGTGAACTTCACGGTGGCAGCTAACGATCCCCTCGTCGCCCAGGGTGTCATGCCGGCGGACATCCTGAGCGCCGGGGGAAATGCGGCCATTTTGTGCGACGACCTCGGCCTGCTGTGCGTCGATCCGATCACGAGCGACTACGATGTGATCGGGGGCCTGTCTTACGGCCAGGATTTCGTCTCCACCGAGGATTTGCCCATTCAGTTCTCGGTCGATCAGGGTTCTCTCGGCGCGGCCGGCACGGCGGTGCGGGTCGAGGCGGCTTGCAGCCCGGGTGAGCCGCAGGCCGACGTCTTTGCGACGGCGGGCGGTGGCTCGAACGTCCAGGCCCTGGACGGAGACGGCATCGCCTGCGGCGCCAACAGCAGCGCCGGGCTATACCTGGAGGAAGGCGCGTCTTCCAGCGACCTGTCGGCATTGGATCGCGAGGCGTGCCTGTTTGCCGACCCGAATTGCGACGGCGTTCCTGAGAATCCGGTCTTCCTCACCCTCGCTCCGGGATCGCCGACGCTGGCTACCCTCGGCGCGTCTCCTGCCGACATCCTGATGGCCGGCGTCGACTACGTGCCGCTCGAGTGGGCGGACGGCGTGGCCGATCTGGGACTGAACACAAACGATGCGATCGATGCGCTGTGCGTGCTCGACAACGGAGATGGCGAGTACGGCGGCGGAGACCGGGTGCTGTTTTCGCTCGCGCCGGGATCGCCGACGCTGGCGGCGCAGTCGTTCAGCCCGGCGGACATCCTGGCGCCCGGCTCACCGCCGTCGAGGCGCTTCACCGCCGCGTCGCTCGGCCTGCAGGCGGGGGACGACGTGGACGCGATGATGTGCGCGTCCGTGCCATTCACGGTTTATCTGCCAGTCGTCCTGAAGAACCCGTGAGCGGTCTCCCCGTATGGGAATGATCTCACCGCATAACGCGCGGAGAGCGCTGAGCTTCTGACATTGCTCGGCGCTCTCCGCAGGCGGGCATCCCTCTGCCAGCCCTATCCGAACGGCATCGGGATGCCGTTCTACGGCGTTTCCCGACAGGAACGAGACTACGCGTTCTTCGCCGTCTCGGCCAGCCGGGCGAACGCCGATGCGTCGCGCACGGCCATATCGGCCAGCACCTTGCGGTCGAGCGTGACCCCGGCTTTGTTGAGGCCGGCTATGAGCCGGCTGTACGACAGGCCGTTCTGGCGCGCCGCCGCGTTGATGCGCGCGATCCACAGCCGGCGATACTGGCGCTTGCGCTGCCGCCGATCGCGGTAGGCGTAATACAGCGAGTGGAGCATGGCCTCGTTCGCCTTTCTCCACAGCCGATGGCGCGCGCCGCGCTGGCCTTTGGTCAGTTGCTTGACTTTGTTGTGGCGCCGGCGCACGTTGGGGCCGGCTTTTGAGCGTGGCATGTCAGGTCACCTTCTTTATCGAGATTTCCCTCGGCCCGAGGGCCTGTGGGGAGGTGACGCCCTGATGGGGACGTCTATTTCTGATCCAGATACGGCGCCAGGCGCTTGACGCGGCGGCGCAGGCCCTTCGGCGCAACCGTTTCGGGCTTGTCGGTGGAGCGCACGACGCGCGACGCCTTGTTGCGGCGCAGGTGCTTGCCCAGCCGCATGCGGCGCAGCTTGCCGCCGCCGCTCAACCGGAAGCGCTTAGACGTGGCTTTGTGAGACTTCCTCTTTGGCACGGCTCGGTTCCTCTTTGCTGGATTTCTTCTTCGGTTGCGGCGCGAGCACCATCAGCATCGTCCGCTCTTCCATGTTCGGCTGCACTTCCACGTGAGCCACGTCGCTCAGCTCCTGAGAGATCTCCTCCAGGTCCTGCAGCGCAACTTCGGGATGCGTGATCTCGCGGCCCCGGAAGCGAATGCGCACCTTGACCTTCATGCCCTGCTCCAGCCACTTGCGCGCGTCGCGCACCTTGAAGCCCCGGTGGTGAGGGTCGGTCTTGGGGCGCAGCCGAATTTCCTTGACTTCGATGATTTTTTGGGCTTTCTTCGCTTCGCGCTCTTTCTTCTGCTGCTCGTACAGGTACTTCCCGTAATCGAGGATCCGGCATACCGGGGGATCCGCCTGAGGGGAAACTTCGACGAGATCGAGCTGTCGCTCGCGGGCGAGTCGCAGCGCCTCCTGAATCGGCACGACGCCCAGGTTCTGGCCGTCGTGTGCGATCACCCGCACTTCACGCGCGCGAATGCTTTCGTTGATTCGTAGCTCTCTGCTGCTGATAGTTCTGCCTCTCTCGCGATGTGCAATGCTCGCCGGTCAACGGCGTGACATGATAACACACTCAAATCGATCCGTCAACCAACTCGAAGACCTGACGGGGCCATGTTGGGGCGACAGTTGCACTGTCGCCTAGCGTCCGCAGTGCAACTGCGGACGAACGGAGTCCACGAAGACCCGTCAGGTCTTATTTCTTACTCTCGATCGCCTCTCGCGCCAGGGCGATGAACTCGTCGACCGGCCTGGCCTTGAGGTCCTCGCCCGATCGCAGGCGGACGGCGACCGCGCCGGCTTCCTGCTCCTTGTCGCCGACGATCAGCATGTACGGGATCTTCTGCAACTGAGCGTTGCGAATCTTGGCCTGCATGCGCTCGTTCGAGTCGTCCACCTCGGCCCGGATGCCGGCGGCCCTCAACTTTTGCTCGACCCCTCTCGCGTAAGCCACGTGCCGATCCGCGATCGGGATGATCTGCGCCTGCACCGGGCTGAGCCAGACGGGGAACGCGCCGGCGAAGTGCTCGATCAGGACGCCGAAGAAGCGCTCCATGCTTCCCAGCAAGGCACGATGAACCATGTACGGACGGTGCGGCTGACCATCCTCGCCGACGTATGCCAGATCGAAGCGCACCGGCAGGTTGAAATCGAACTGGATCGTGCTGAGTTGCCACTCGCGGCCGAGCGCGTCGTTCACTTTCAGGTCGATCTTCGGGCCGTAGAACGCGCCACCGCCCTCGTCCACCTCGTAGGGAATCGCGTGCGCTTCCACGGCGCGCCGCAGCGCTTCGGTGGCCTTGTCCCAATCGGCCGGATCGCCCACGTACTTGTACGGCCGATTGGCCAAGTAGGCTCTGAAGTCGCTCAGGCCGAAGGAGCGCAGGATGAACAACGAGAATTCGAGCGCGCGGCTGATCTCACTCTCGACCTGATCGGGGCGACAAAAGATGTGCGCATCGTCCTGGGTGAAGCCGCGCACACGGGTCAGGCCGTGCAACACGCCGCTGCGCTCGTAGCGGTAGACCGTGCCATACTCCGCGTAGCGCCTGGGCAGATCGCGATATGAGCGTATACGGCTCTTGTAAATCTGGATGTGGAACGGGCAGTTCATCGGCTTGGCATAGTAGGCCTCGCCTTCGATATCCATCGGCGCGTACATATTCTCTTTGTAGAAGTCGAGATGGCCGGATGTCTCCCACAGGTGAGCGCGGCCAATATGCGGCGAAAAGACCCACTCATAACCGTTTTCCAGGTGAGCCTGGCGGCTGAAGTCTTCGGCCACGACGCGGATCATGGCACCTTTGGGATGCCACAAGATCAGCCCAGGCCCCACGTCGTCGGAGACGCTGAACAAGTCTAACTCCTTGCCCAGTCGTCGGTGATCGCGCTTCTTCGCCTCCTCCAGGCGCCATAGATACTGCTCCAATTCGTCGCCTGTTGCCCACGCCGTGCCGTATACGCGCTGCAGTTGCTTGTTCTTCTCGTCGCCGCGCCAGTACGCGCCGGTAATGTTGAGCAGCTTGACGGCAGCCGGGTTGACCTTGCCCGTGCTCTCGACGTGCGGGCCTCGGCACAGGTCGACGAACGGCCCGTCGACGTAGAACGAGATGACCGGCTTCTCTTCGAGCGGGTTGCCGTATTCGTCGAAGCCGCCCTTTTCCAGCCCGTCGATCAGCTCCAGCTTGTAAGGCTGGTCCTTGAACTGGGCGCGCGCTTCCTCCGCCGAGACTTCCTTGCGCACGAACGGGTGATCCTCGGCGACGATCTCGCGCATGCGTTTCTCGATCGCTTCGAGGTCCTCCGGCGCCAGGCTGCGCGGCAGATCGAAGTCGTAGTAGAAGCCGTTCTCGATCGGCGGGCCGATGGCGATCTTGGCCTGGCCGGGCGGGAACATCTCCATCACCGCCTGCGCCATGATGTGCGCGGCGGAGTGACGGACCTTATACAGATGGGAGTCTTCGTATCGCTCGGACATGGCGAAACTCCTTCTTCAGTTCCTTGAGTTCCCTTGGCGCCCTTGCCTGTTTAAGGAACTCAAGGGACTCAAGGAACTAAAGGAATCATAATCAAGTCACGGCATCTTACACGATGCAGCGACCGGGCCACCAGTCGTCTTCGTCGTCGACGACCGGCGGCTGCGCATCGTCGGGCCGCAGCGCGACGCAGCAGCCGGCGTGCTGCCATTCGTCTTCGATCTCCGGCGCGACGATCCATTTGACGTAAACGTGCGAATCGAGTTGAGCGCTCATGGTTGCCTCCAATTCGCTGCCAAACATAAGCGCCTCTCATCCATATGGGACGAGAGGCGCTCTCGCGGTTCCACCCAATTTCGGCAGCGGATTGCTTCGCACAACGGATAAACGGATACGGCTCCGCTGCTGCACTCTTGGCTCGTGATTACCCACAAGTCGCTCAGAGCGCCGAGGACGGCGCGGGGAGCAAATGTGTGCAATCACCAGACTCTTGGCTGTAACGGGCCGACCCGGGGCAACTTACTTGAAGTCTGCGTTCAGCCGCCCGCTCGCGGGGGGTATTCACCGGCATGGCTGCGGTGGAGGCTCTCAGTCTTCGGCCACCACTCCCTGGCGCGCTCGCGCCGGCTACTCGTCCCGCTCGACGCTTTCGATTTTCAAAGATGCGCACATTATAAATGGATTGCGTCAAATTGTCAACCGAATGGCTTGTGCTGGGTGCATTTCAGTTTGGGGGCGACTTATAAGCCCCTTGCCACAGCGGGTCGAAGCGCTTGCTCAGGATAGCGGCGCGCACAGGCAGCAGACGCTCCAGCCCCGACCGACTCCAGCGCATGCCCGGCCCCGTGAAGCGCGCGCGGAACTGTTTACAGCCGCTCTCAACCATGCCACTGCCAATGGGGAAGCCATCTTCGCGCAACTCCAGATATTGCATGCGGCGGTAGTTGTCTTGAAAGTAGTCGGCTTCACGGCGCAGGTCATCGGCCACGTTCGGGTTCGTCAGAGCGGCTTGCTGCAAGCGCGTAGCGATGTGATCGGCATGACCTTCAAACAGAGGCGTCTTCTGCTCCTTGAACCAGCGCTGCGCGGTCGAGGCCCCCTCGCCTTTGAGCAGATGGGCCGCGTGGGCCAGATGTTCGGTGGCGTGATACCAATCGACGGCTTGGCGGCTGGTGTAGAAATGTTCGCTGGCTAAGTTCCACACCCACGGCGCGCCATCGCCTAACACCTCGGTGTCGCGAGCTTGCGTCCAGCGCCGCCGCCGGGCTTCGGCCCACACCAGGTGCCCAAACACCTCCGGCCCCCCCAGATAGGCCACCTAACTGGTGTGCACGGCGTGCGGGAGATCGAGCCGCTCGCCCGTGCGCTCGTCCAGGGTGGGTCGCAGGGCAATCTCAAAGACACAGCCCACTTTCAGTTCTTTCCAGCCTTCGCTGCGGATATGCACCTGGGCGCCATCCATGGCCACCCCCATCGCCGGGGGCGGTGGCGCGTCTCCCGCCACCACCACCTCGCTGCGGGTGAGCGCCGCACTGGCGGCCACCCGTTGGGCGGTCTCGACCGCCTGACACCGCACCCCCCACTTCTCCACACGCCGCCACACACTGCTGTCCGACATCCCGATCTGGCCGAGGCTGCCCAGGATCGCCTCGGCCTGCTCAAACCCTACCAGCCCGCTCAACCACACGGCGTGCTTGGCGACTTGTTCACTCCAGTGCGTATCCCACACTTGGAGCTGCTGATCCAGGGGGAAAAAGACCGGCTTGGCAGGTCTCGCAGTAGTAATACCCCCGCGCCAGCGGCAGACTCCCGACACGGCTCTCGACCGTGTGCGGCTTCATATCCTTGTAGTGCATCTCGCGCTGACAGGTGGCACAGCGCGGGCCGGGCAATGGCCGCGTCGTGTCTTGCGCCTCAATCACCGCCACCGCCATGTGTTCGCTCATGCGCTTGCGCAGGTTGAGAATCACATCCTCGATCTGGGTGAGGCTCGGCTGGGGGGTCTGCTCTTGCCAAGTCAGCAACTCATCGATCAGGATTTCCGCCTGGCCCATTAACTCAGCCCTGAGTTCTGCGCGGGTGCGTCGCATTTGATGCCTCCAAGAGATGGGGTGCCTCTATTATAGAGCCGAAATCTGCCCCCAAACTGAAATGCACCC
>DATEUJ010000193.1:0-7142 GCA_035283185.1 Anaerolineae bacterium
GCTGATGATGGTCTGCGACTGGGCCGGGTCGTTGGTGATGGCGAGCACCTCGGCGGAGAGACCTTTCTCCTCCATCGCGTCGAGGAAGCCCTGGCAGCGGGCGTCCAGGCCGGTGTGTCCCACCTGATGGTTGATGCACACTCCCGCTTGCGCTGGCTGAGCGCCCGATCGCTCAGCCAGCGCCGTCAGACGAAGACCACCCAGGTAACCACCCTGGTACTCATCCTGGCCTAGATACGTCAGGTACGGGATGCCGTCCTTATCCGGGCCGGAACCGGCGTTGTAGGCGACGACCGGAATACCGGCGTCGAGCGCGCGCATGATCGGCTCTTTGAAGAGGACGGGGTCGGTCACCGTCAGCGCGATGCCGTCCGGGTTAGCAGCCACCGCCTGGTCGATCAGTGCGGCAGTCCTCTCCAGGTCAAACGAATCCGGTCCTAGCACCGTCACCTTGACGCCCATGTCTTCCGCCGCGTCGGCGATGCCTTGCTCCACTGTACACCAGAAAGCATCCCAGGCGCACAGTGCGTGCTGCACCAGGATAAAGTTAAGCTCTCCCTCAGGCGCCGCTTCCGTTGGCGCTACCGTCGGAGCTGCCTCAGTCGGAGCTTCGGTTGGCGCCTCAGTCGGTTCGACCTCGACAGCAGTCGGTTGCGCCGTAGGTGCGGCCGTCGGCGGCTGCGCGCAAGCGGTGAGGAACAAGCCGGACACGCCGAGGATCGTCACCAGCCAATTGATTTTCTTCATTTCTACTCCTCCTTTGAAATGCTCGTTGGACATACGCGGAAACTCGACGTGCGCTTTGCTGACTTGAGTTAGAGATCACCTCCTTTCTTCATTGCCCGCTGGCTACTCTTGTCTGCCGAGATAGGTATTGCTGATCACGGCAATGATCAGAATGGCGCCGGCCACGGCTTGAAAGATCTGGACTGGAATTTGCATCAACACCAGACCTTGCTCCAGCATTTGCAGCAGCAGCACCCCGACGCATGCCCCGAAGATGGTGCCGTACCCGCCGCTGAGCCGCACGCCGCCGATCACGCAAGCCGCGACCGCGATCAGCTCCATGCCCTCTCCGCGTAACGGGTCGACGCTGGTGCGGTGGGCGAATTGCATGACGCTGGCAATGCCCGCACACAGCCCGGTCAGCGCAAAATTGATCACCTTCACCCGTTTGATCGCCACACCCTGCGCGAGCGCCGCACCGGAATTTCCCCCTGTAGCAAACACCCAGTTGCCATATCGCGTTCGCATCAGCACCCAAGACATGATGATCGCGATGACGATAAACCATAAGATGGAGGCACGGAAATTGCCAGGAGGCTGAGAGAGTTGATTGATCCCCTGGAGCGGGCCGTTCAGAGCATCGAACAGGGCTAGCTTCTCACCTTTATAAGAGGCAAACACGCCACCGCCGATCGCGCGCGCGATACCACGGTAGGCCAGCATGGTACCCAGGGTCGCAATAAATGAGGGGATGCCCGTCCCGGTGACGATCCATCCGTTGATCAGGCCCAAGATGGCGCTGACCAGCAGGGCCAGCAGTAGTGCAGCAGGCGGCGCAACTCCGGCATTCAGCGTCAGGGCGAAGACATAGCTCGCCACCGCGAAGATCGAGCCGACCGACAGATCGAATTCGCCGGAGATCATGAGCATGGCCACGGCGACGACCACAATGCCTGTAATACTGGAAAACGTCAGGATGTTCGAGATGGCAAACGGGGTCAGGAAGTTTTCAGCCGCAAGGGCAAAGAAGGTAAATACCGCCACGAAGCTGATCAAGGCCACCACTTCAGAGAAACCGGCCAGCCTGAAGCGGAAGCGCGTCAGCGCGACGGCCAGCGGCTGCGCCGAAGCCCTTCCCGATACCGTGCCGGTATTCCTTTCCAACGTGACTATCCTTTCTCCATCTCGAGCCCCACGACGGGCAGCCGAGGGTCTTTGACCGTCCACGTCTCTTTGATCCACGCGTAGTCCGGATCGTCGCTATTGGCCAGGGATTGCGCGGAACCGGCGAGGACGTTCAGGTAGTACGTCGTGTAGCCGTGTGCCGAGACGACGGGATGATAGCCTTCCGGGATGAGCACGACATCGCCATGGCGCGCGACGATCGTCTCGTCGAGCCGGCCGTCTTTGGTGTACACACGCTGGATGGCGTAGCCTTCAGGCCGGTCAATCTGGTAGAAATAGACTTCTTCAAGGTCGGCCTCCAGCAACGTGCCATCTGGGGCAGCGCGGTGCGCGTCGTGCTTATGCGGGGGATATGAACTCCAGTTGCCAGATGGCGTATAGACTTCGACGGCGACCAGTCGGTGACAGTCGAAGCCGGGAGGGATCAGGCTGTTGATTTGACGGGTGGCGTTGCCCCCGCCGCGAATTTCGACGGCTACCTGCGCCGGGGTGACGAGCTCTGGGGGATGATTTCCGGCGGAAAGGCACCAGCCATATGCCACCTCGCAGCCGGTCCCTATCGAGGTGAGAGTAAACTCGGTATCGCGCGGGAGGTAAAGGGCATAAGGCATCCCGTGGAACACATCCGGGCGGCGGCCCAGTGCTTCCCATTTGCCGCGGGAGGAGTCCACTGAGCAAATGCCGCCGAGGACGACCAGGCCGTATTCGTGCGGGCCGGTGGCCTGAATCCACCGTTCGCTCGGCGCCAATCGCCGGACAGCAAAGTGAAGATGCTCCCAACCGGCGTCAGCCGGCGTGATACGCATAAACTCGCCCTCTTGGGTGACCGGTCGCCGAAGTAGGTTGGGGGCCGCTGGTTGGGAAGTGTGCATTTCGCCGGACCAGCCGTGACGATTCAGCTACAAGGGTTGCAATCTGCCAATAGGACTTTCAGGAAACTCTTGCGATGATATAATTTTTGCCAGAGGATGTCAAACGACTTTCACCGTCACGATTTCATGTCCACGCATGGCAAAGGTCAGGCTGCCATCGGCGGCTGGCGTCAGTTCGGTCTCTATCTGTTCGGCCAATGTGGCTCGCGCCGAGCGCGCGAATCGCTGCCACGGCGTCAGGGTGACGTCGATCGCTTCCGCTCCAATGTTATATCCGCGCACGATCCACCCATTGCCATTTTCGGCGGCTTTCAGTGCACTGATAACGAATGCCTCAGGCGTTGCCCGGACGCACGCAGCCGCCCCAGGCAGCGGCCCTGGGTGAATGGAGGCGGCCATCGCCCGCAGGGGCGCTCGGAAAGCATACGCCTCTCGAAAGGCATTCCGCCACTCACCATCGTGCGGAATAATGGCATATGCGTAGGTGTGCTTTCCGATCATTTGCGCGCCCGACGTGGCGAGCGCCGGCCCGGCGTGCCCTTTGCGCGCCGGAAAGTCATCGCGCGACAGCCAGCCCACACAGCGCAGCAGCGTCAGAGCAATTTCGGCCGTGCCTTCTGAGGCACGCAACACTTCGACTTCCGGCAGCCCGCGATTGGCGATCATTAGCCCGCGGTTTCCATCCGATACGTCCGTGAAGGCCCGCTGCGGCACTTCGGGGCGTGGCTGTTCTACCCACGAGTCGTCAAAAGCGGGTAAGCCGATCGGGCGGCGTACCACCTCGAAGTGGCTATCGTAGTCCGCGGCCGTCACGGCCCGCAGGGGCGACGTTGGAAAGTGGACGCGCAGGCGGTGATCGCGCGCCGTGTTGTCCACTTCGGTCACGATGTCCACGCGCGGCACACCCGGCGCCACAATGGCACGCGTTATAATGGCCAGCGGAACTTTCTCGGCACTGCGTGTCTGTCTGTCGTCGGTCAGCGCCGCCGGAATGTGCGCAATGAGCGAAATCTCGATGGACTGCTGGGCATCGCCGCTTTTGACATGAATGAACTGCACCTCGACGCCTACCTGACCATCGGCAGCCGGCGGGCAGTAGTTATACTCATCCCCGCAATCTCCACCATCCACAAATCGATTCAGCCCGCGAAACACGGCACCCGTTTGCTTGTCCATCACGGTCAATGTCCCATCGGCGGACGAGACTTCTACGGTGAGGAACTCGTTTCCGATCGCCGATAATAATGGCCGGTCGGAGTCGGGTGATCGGCGACTTGCGACGCGGCTGACCCAGAATGTTCGATAACCATATCCCGGAACGCCCCGCGCTACAAATAGCACGGTAGTTGTTTCAAGCGACGGGTTGCCGATCTCACGCGTGCCCATGCCCACGACCTGATGCGGCAGCCGGTTCCCGCTCTCGTCAAGGATCTCAAACTCGTCCGTTCCGGCCGGCAGTTGGATAGCAGCAACCACTGTGTCCGTGCGCGGCCCGGCGACCGGATTGAAGACAACGATTGCCGATTCTTGATCGCGGATTGCGGATTGGGTGTCTATCACCGCTGTCAGGGTTGCCAGACTCTGGCGCGTGATTTCTTCGCCGATCTGCTCAACCTGATCGAAGCGTGATCGCATCTCGTCATGGACGTGGTCAATTGAGCAGCCGCAGACCGAGTCGTGCGCGTGGCATTCCATCAACAATCGCCACGCCTGCCGGATAATCGGCGCCGGGTCAGCAATCCGTGAAGTTCCTATCGTTCCCTTAGTTCCTCCTCCTTCCACCAAACTCGCCCACGTACTAAACGGTTCCACCCACTTCTCCAGAAGCGTTTCGCAGGCATGGTTACGCTGCTTGATCCACATGCGCGTCGAGAGGACGCCGGGAAGCAGGTGATGGCGTTTGGGAGAGCGGAGTTCCCCGCGCACGATGGGGATGAGAGATTGGGGATTGGGGATTTCGGATTGTTGATTTTGGATGGCTGACTGGACGGCGGCCAGGTAATCAGGCAGAGTGGAGTGGATCAGTTCATCGCCATCCAATCGACCGTTGGCGTAGGCCAGCGCGGCGCTTGTGTCGGGCGGAGGCTGCATGTGATCGGTGCCTTGCATCAAGAGGATATGCGAGGTCGCCGAGTAAGGGATAAGCGAGTCGCGCAGGCGGCGGCTTTCCGAGACGAAGCGCGCCGGATCAGGGGTGGGTAATTCCGCCGCATTGCCATAGCCATCACGCAAATAGACCGTGAAGACGCGCGATCCATCGGATGCTTCCCACCACAATTCGCACGGCTCGTCCGAAAGGCCGCGCTCCAAAACGGCAGTCTCGATGCCGAACCCGCGCAGGATCTGCGGCAATTGCCCGATGTGTCCGAACGGGTCTGGAGTATAGCCCACCATCATTTTAGGGCCGAACTGCCGCGCTGTTCGCTCGCCTTGCAGCAGATTGCGGATCGTGGCTTCAGGGCTTACAAGAAATTCATCCGGCAAGATGTGCCACGGGCCGATCAACAGGCGTCCATTTTGGACATGCGCGCGAATGGCCACCGCTCGTTCTGGACGCATCAGGAGATAGTCGTCAAGTACGATGGTCTGCCCATCGAGCATGAAATACTTATAATCGGGGTCTGCATCGAGCAGGGCGAGTAGATTGTCAATCAGGTGCACGAGTTTCAGTCGGAACTGTTGAAAGGTGAGATACCACTCGCGATCCCAGTGCGTGTGTGAGACCAGGTGAAGAATATGCATGTAGACTCAGGCTCAGGCGCTTGGCGCATTGCCGACGCTTGATTCTCGGACAATCAGTTCGATGCCGGATACGTCGTTCAAGACAAACGAGACGGTCGTTCGAGAGACGCCAGCAAGCCTGGCTACGTCATGGCTGGTTGCGCGGCGTGAAGACACTCCGTACTTCATGTTAACACGTGTTAGTGGACAGGCGCAGTATAGGACATCTCTGTGCCGTTTGTCAAGAACATCGCAAACGGCATCTTGACTAACACATGTTACTGGTGTAAACTGAGTCTGGTTTCCAAAACGTTTTGGAAAAGCCATGCCTGTTACCATCCGAGACGTTGCGAAACGTCTCAACCTCTCGATCACGACCGTCTCCCGTGCACTCGACGGATACGACGACGTGGCCGAGCAGACGCGCGAACGGGTGATCCGCACGGCCCGTGAGATGGGCTACGTGCCCAGCCGGGCTGCGCGTCAACTGCGGCGGAAGCGGGCAGACGCGATCGGTTACATCATCCCTACCGACGCCCCGCGCTTTTCCGATCCGTTTTTCTCCGAGTTTATTGCCGGGTTGGGCGACGAAGTGGCTCTGCATCACTTCGACCTGCTGGTGTCCGCCGCGCCGCCGGGGGGACTCGAGGAGCAAGCGCTTTACCAGCGCTGGGTGCAGAGTCGCCGCGTCGATGGCATTGTGCTCAGCCGGATGCGTCTGCAGGACTGGCGCGTCGAGTATCTGGGCCATGCTGGATTTCCATTTGCGGCGCTGGGGCACAGCCACACGCTGGTGGATTATTCCTACATCGAGGTAGACAGCCGCACCGGGTTCGCAACACTGGTTCGGCATCTTGTCGAGCGTGGGCATCGGCGCGTCGCATACATCGGCGCGTCGCCGGATCTGGTTCTTCAATCGGATCGGCTGGCCGGCTATCGAGACGGGCTGGCGGCCGCCGGTATTGCTTTCGATGAGTCGCTGGTGGCCGAAGACAGCCTCACGCGCGCCGGCGGCTATCGCGCGGCGCAGCGCCTGTTCGATTTGCCCAACCCGCCGACGGCCATCATCGGCGTGAACGATCTGACGGCCATCGGCGCCATGCGCGCTGTGCGTGAGCGCGGCCTGGTCGTCGGGCGTGATCTGGCGGTGGCCGGCTTCGACGGCATCGAGGACGCCGAGCACACGCATCCGCCGCTCACCACGCTCAATCAGCCGGTTTATGATCTGGCGCGGCGATTGATGCTGATGCTGCTGGCGCAGATCAATGGCGAGCCGCTGCCCGAGCGGCATGTGTTGCTCCAGCCGGAATTGCTCGTGCGCGAATCGACCGGCGGGTAACCCTCGCCACGGCCATCAGAGT
Organism: Anaerolineae bacterium; assembly: GCA_035283185.1. Classification (GTDB taxonomy): domain Bacteria; phylum Chloroflexota; class Anaerolineae; order Fen-1058; family Fen-1058; genus DASSFZ01. Next base: position 6,866 of record DATEUJ010000193.1, read on the forward strand.
ATTGGGTTCGGAGGGCGGAATGACGTGAAAGGAGGTGATGCAGCCACGCTCGCAAATGGGCTTTCATCAAGACTCGGTTGCGCTGACGATTCCGAATCATCACTGGAGGGGAAAATGAATCGACGAAGACTGTGGACTAGCAGTCTGTCGGAGAGGGCGACTGTTCAGCCCGTTCCGGCAGTGGTAAACTAGTGCACATGACTAGAAAATTCAAACGCGTCGACTACGAAGCCGCTTTGCAGCAAACGGTGACGATCGAGGAATGCCTGCCTCCTAA
>DATEUJ010000194.1:0-8892 GCA_035283185.1 Anaerolineae bacterium
GCAGGTGCTGAGTTCGGGCAGATAGTAGCGCCGATCACTGCATTCCAGAGACTTCGCGGTTCGCATGGCCACACCTCGCAACCTGTATCGATCGCGAAGTATGCCACTTGGTCTTTAATGTGCTAGTTTTGCCGTGTTGCGGAAGAACTACTCCAAGACGAAGCCGCTGCTGTACGAAGAGTTCGCCGACTGCATCGCGTGGTGGGACCGCCGTGAGGAGAACGAGCGGGCGTGGGAAATCGCGGCGGCGGACGTGCTGAAGTACGACGAGGCCGGCGCGCTAGTCTCGGCCAACCTCGACAACAAGAACCCGAACAGCGGAGAAGACTTCGAGCACCTGCCGCCGGAGCAGTTGGCGGAGGACATCCTGAAGAAGGAACAGCGTATCGCGGAGATTATGGCCGAGATTCAGGCTGTGTTGAAGACGGGGCGATGACTAGAACTGGTCAGGGCGGGAGATGCGCTTCAACCAGTTTACATGATCGAAGTCGGCATCGAAACTGGCGAGGTATTCGATACCCCGATCGCGGCACGCTAACGCGATCAGCGCGTCGTTGAAGTTCAGTTCGCCGGATGATTGCTCGACGAGGGCAACTACATCCTCATACACTTTGGGCAGGTCTGGATACAGCCAGACGATGGACTTCGTCGGAAACTGGATTTTGAGCTGTGCCAGGAGCGTCGCCAACTGCGCCGCGCGACGCTTCTCATGCACACGCCGGGCCAGGATGCTCACGACTTCGGCCAGCACGCAGTCGAAAATAACCGGCTCGAAGCCATGCGCTTCAAGCGCCACCTGCAGTTCCAGCGTGCGCGCATGCCACATGTCTTCCACATCGAGCGTCCCGGCGATGAAAGTGGTGTCAAGCCCGATTGGGATCGACATGGATCAATCGCCGTCGTATAGGGCTTCGCTGTCGGCCAGTGCATCACCGCCCAGCGAGACGATCCCGGTGATCGCTTTGAGCGTGCCCCACGGAACAGTCCGAGTCGGATAGGTGTAGGGGCGCTTGGTGGTCTTGCGGCGGCGCGGCGACGGTTCCACTGGCGTCACCGTTACGTGGACCTCTGTGCCGTCCGGCAGGCGCAGCGGCTTTCTCAACTTGAGCGTGCCCTTGGAGTAGCGGGCGCGCAGATTGGGATAGGTACGCATTATGGCTTCTCCTGAACTTCCGGTTGCTGACGCTGAAAGTATAACATAGTTCGGGAAGGATAAGGCGCATGGCAGACGCGTGGCCGCTGGTGCCAATTGGCGAAATAGCAAAGCCCGTCGAACGTTCAGAGACCCCAATTGCCGGAATAATCTATCGCCAGGTCGGCGTGAAATTGTGGGGCAATGGAGCGTACGAGCGCGAGTCGATCGACGGGAGCCAAACGCGGTACAAGATGCTCTCACGAATTGAAGAGAGCGACATCATCGTAAACAAGATATGGGCACGCAACGGTAGCGTCGCCGTTGTCTCCGAGAACCTCGCGGGCTGCTATGTCTCTGGTGAGTTTCCAACGTTCGCTCCGATGCGAGACAGATTGGAGCCGCGCTGGTTTCATTGGATAACCAAGACACGGGATTTCTGGAGTCAGTGCGACGAGAAGTCACGAGGCACAAGCGGCAAGAACCGCATCAAGCCAGAATTGTTCTTGACAATTGAAATCCCCCTTCCCCCGCTCGACGAGCAGCGCCGCATCGTCGCGCGGATCGAGGAACTGGCCGCCAAGATCGAGGAGGCGCGCGGGTTGCGTCGCCAGGCGGTGGAAGAGGCGGAGGCGCTTATTGCATCTGAAATATCTCGCATTTTCTCGGAAGGCGAAGAGAACGGTTGGATTGAAGTCACACTCGGCAATTATGTCGTCGATGACCGCTACGGCACATCTGAGAAAACCACGGACGACAGTTCTGGAACGCCAATCTTGAGAATGGGCAACATACAAAACGGTCGTTTGGATTTGCGCGACTTGAAGTACCTGCATCTCCGCGAGAAGGAGCGGGCGAGACTGCTTCTGGCCCGAGGCGACATCTTGGTGAATCGAACAAATAGCGCTGAACTGGTTGGCAAATGTGCTGTGTTTGATCTCGATGGCGAGTTTTCTTTCGCTTCCTACCTAATTCGGCTTCGTTTGGACACGATACGGGCAGAACCGAAGTTGGTCGCGACGTACATCAACTCGCCTGCAGGGCGGCAGTACATGTTTAGTGAGCGAAAGCAGATGACAGGGCAGGCGAACGTCAACGCTACAAAACTGAAAGCACTGCCCATTGCGTTGTCACCGCTCCAGGAACAACGCCGCATCGTCGCCTACCTGGACGACCTGCTGGCGAAGGTCGATGCGCTCAAGCGGCTTCAGGCGCAGACGCAAGCAGAACTCGACGCGCTGCTGCCGTCGGTGCTGGATAAAGCGTTCAAGGGGGAACTGTAGACCTGGCAGGTCTCATCTGGCCAGCAGGCGAATGTATCGATCAGGCCAGGCTTGCATGCGGACGAGTACGGCTGTCGTGGAAGACCTGCCAGGTCTTGAGGCCAGGACAGACCTGGCAGGTCTCAGCCGGCAGGCGGGCGAGCCAGCCTGTGTATAAAGACCTGCCAGGTCTAAAGGAGTCTCGCCATGTCTGGCATCACACCCCTCGAACCCGGCAAGTATTACCACATCTACAATCGCGGCAACAACGGCGAAAACATCTTTCTCGAAGAGCGCAATTACGCAGAGAGAGACTTCGGAAGTCTTCAAGGGTAGCCTGGCCTGCGGGGTGGGCTTGATTATGAGACCACCTCGCCCGCAAGGTCGCGCCCTGAGACTTCCGAAGTCTTTGCCTTACCGCCGAGAGCGCCTATTTCCTGAATCTGTACGCTAAGTATGTCCAGCCGGTGGCCGAGACTTTCGCCTACTGCCTGTTGCGCAATCACTTTCACGTGCTGGCGCGCATCCGGGAGGAAAGACCTGGCAGGTCTCGCCCTGCAAGTAGGCGAGCCACGCCATGGGTAGAAGACCTGCCAGGTCTGAGGCGGAACTCGATGCGCTGCTGCCGAGTGTTCTCGACCGGGGATTTCGAGGAGAGTTGTAGAGAAGACCTAGAAGACCTGGCAGGTCTCCTAGACCTGCCAGGTCTTCTGCATTCAGCATTCCTTATTCGACATTCGCCAGGGGTGCCTGACGGGGGTCGAACCCGCAACGCCTGGATCCACAGTCCAGTGCTCTACCATTGAGCTACAGGCACCATGCAAATGGCATTCTACCATGCGGGTTGGGAACTGACAAGAGATTCGCACATTACGACTCGATAGTCTCCATCCCCCGAAGCGTGAGCGTCTTGTCGAGGGGCGTGCCCGAGTCGATCAAGGCGCGCACGCGTGCGTAGCCCTCGCCGCTGAGCGCGCCCCACAGCACGTCGACGTCGCCGGCGCGCGCGGGATCGATGTCTGGCCAGCGCGCCTTGATGGCAGCCGCGTCCGACACAATCGTGTACGTGCACACCGGCGCGCCGCCCTTTTGGACGCGGAACACGTAGGTGAACGGCTCGGCCGGCTGGCCGGCCGCAGGCCCCTCGGTGACGATGTGGCCCTTATATTCCCAGGATTCCTCGTTCATTCGCGCCTCCCCCGTTCCTGACCGGCACGCATCTTCGGCTCGCCGCGCCGGGGACGGCGGCTTGAGCCTGAGGATGCTTGCACGTAATTGCTCAGCCGTCATGCCCGAATGCCTTTGTCGGGCATCCAGGCCGCCCCCGACTAGATCGGGGGTGGATTCCCGCCTAAGGCGTGCGGGAATGACACCACACGGTGCGTGCGCAACGGCTGAGCAGTTACGCTTGCACAACATAAGTTATACACACCTTGCGGCGGCGTGCAATCCCCCCGATTTCACATTTTAGCCGGACTGTTGTTATATTGGATAGACAGGCACATCATGGCTCATTCACCCGAGTCGTTCGACCAGGTTGCCGAGCGCTATCGGCCCGAGCTGCTGGCTTATTTGATGCGCATGCTAGGCGACGCGCACGACGCCGAAGACGCCTGCCAGGACGCGCTGCTGCGCGCCCATCGCGCGTTCGGCCGATTGTTGGCAGGCTCCAACACACGGGCGTGGCTTTACAAGATCGCGACGAACACGGCGCTCAACGCGCTGAAGCGCCGCAAACGCCAAGAGGCGAATCAGGTGGACGTCGATCTCGAACGAATACCGGATGACGCAAATGCGTCGCTCGAGCAGCGCGAGCAGCTTCGCGCGGTTGCGCGCGCGGTCGAAGACTTGCCGCCGAAGCAGCGAGCCGCGCTGATGATGCGGCGGTTCCAGGGGCTGGGCTACGCCGAGATCGCGGCGGCGCTCGGAGGCAGCGAGGCGTCGGCGCGGGCGAACGTGTACCAGGCGATCAGGCAGTTGCGCCGGATGCTATTGGTCACGTAGTCCAATGGTCGCGTGGTCACGTAGTCCAATGGTCATGTGGTCACGTAGTCGAATGGTCGCTTGGAACCTATCTGAAATTTGGAGTGCAGGCTCACCTGCCCCCGCAGCGAAGCGGAGTGGGGTCAGCCTGCTCCGCCAGTCCAGTAAGGAGTATGCCAGACATGAGGGACACGAAAATGCGCGATGACGAGTTGATCGCCTTTGCGTTGGGCGACGCGGATGCGTCGCCGCAGACGCGGCGCTGGCTGAATACGGACGAAGGCCGGCGCGGGCTGGACTCTTATCACAGGGTGTTGAACATGCTGGACACACTGTACGGACATGTGTCCACGCAGACGCCCAGGCGCGTCGTGTATTACGCTCCGGTGCGCACGCCCGTCGGTCGACTTTTCGTCGCCGCGACGGAGCGCGGCCTGGTGCGAATCGGATTCGACCGGAGCGAGGCATCGTTCGTGACCGGCCTGCGCGAGCAGTTGAAAGCCGAAGTGATCGAATCGGAGGAAAAGGTGGCGGACATCGCGGCGCAGCTCGAAGCGTACTTCGCCGGTGAGCGCCGCGCGTTCGACGTGCCGATCGACTTGAGCTTCGCTTCGACCTTCCAGCGTCGGGTGCTGATGGCGGCGCGCGGCGTGCCGGCCGGGCAGGTCGTGACCTATGGAGAGCTTGCCCGGCGCATCGGCGCGCCGAATGCCAGCCGCGCGGTCGGGTGGGCGTTGGGCCGCAACCCGGTGCCGATCGTCATTCCGTGCCATCGGATCGTGCGCGCGGGCGGCGGGCTAGGGGGGTATATCGGCGGATTAGAGATCAAGCGGAAACTGCTCGAACTGGAAGGCGCACGCGTGTAGGGCCGAACTCACAACCCTTCGACTTCGCTCAGGGCAGGCTTCAAAATCCAAACTTCAAACTTCAAAGGTGTCATTCCGAACGGAGTGAGGAATCTCTCGCTTGACTCGAACTCCCAACTTCAAACTCCAAACGTAACCCCTCAGCCCAACGTCATCGCGAGCATCTTTTTGCGAAGCAATCCCCCGGCCGGCCAGGAGATTGCTTCGTCGCATCCCTTCGCCTCCGCTCAGGGCAGGCTCTTCGACTGCGCTGCGCTCCGCTCAGGATGCTCCTCGCAAAGACGGCTGAGTAGTTACATTGCGCGCGGGATGAATTGGGCTATACTCTGGGCACTGGCCTTGCCATCGCCGGAGGTTGCCCATGCTACTTCTCCGCCTCACTCAGCATGCCGAGTCGCAGCCCGACTACTACCGCGTCGAAGTTTCGTTTGAGGCTGATAACAGAGCGCGCCAGGCTGCCACGGCGCGCTTCCAGTTTCAGTTGACCCCTGCCGATCAGGCTGATCTGCGCTGGTACCTGGAAGACTACCTGCAGTACCCCATGGATCCCGCGCCGAAGATCGCCGATCGTATCGAGCGGCGCATGATCGACATCGGCACGGGGCTGTTCGACGCGGTGTTCGAGCAGAATCGAACCGCCCGCGATTTGTGGGCGAAGTTCCGCGAGCAGTTGGACGACGCCCGCGTGGAGATCGTCACCACCGATGCGAGACAGGCGGCGGCGATCCCGTGGGAATTGCTCCGCGATCCGTCTACAGACAGGCCGCTCGCGCTGCGAGCGCGCGCCTTCGTCCGCGCGCAGCCCGAGACGGCGCAGACCCCTGAGTTTCCACAGTCGGCTTCCGGCCCGATCCGCATTCTGCTCGTCATTTGCCGGCCCGGCGGTCGAGAAGACGTGCCGTTTCGATCGGTTGCCAGTCGTATCCTCAAAGGCTTGAGCGAAGAAGCCCGCGCCGTATTTCAACTCGACGTGCTGCGCCCGCCGACGCTCGAGCAGTTGAGCAGGGTCCTGGCCGAGGCAAAGTCGCGTGGCGAGCCGTATCACATCGTCCACTTCGATGGGCACGGGACGTACACGGACTTGTCGGCGGGATCGGGCTGGAATGGAGGAATTAGCCCGTTGCTCTATAAGGCCCCGCGTCCGGGTCGTCACGGTTATCTCGCCTTTGAGAATCCGAAGTTGGACGAGAACCTTGAACTGGTCGACGGTTCGGCGCTCGGCCAACTGCTCGTCGAGAATGACGCGCCGGTACTGGTGCTGAATGCCTGCCGGTCGGCGCACACCGATCCACACGGCGAACCCAAGCCGGAAGAATTCGAGGAGTCGTCCTCGCTCGGCTCGGAGGCGCGGGAGCAAGTCCACGCCTTCGGCTCGCTGGCGCAGGAAGTGATGGACGCGGGTGTGCCCGGCGTCGTCGCCATGCGCTACAACGTGTACGTCGTCACCGCCGCGCAGTTCGTCGCCGACCTGTACGCCGCGCTGGCACAGGGCCAGTCGCTCGGCGAGGCGGTGACGCTGGGACGCAAGCAGCTCGCCGCGCAGCCGTTGCGCTCGATCGCGTTCGATCCGATCCCGCTGCAGGACTGGCCGGTGCCGCTCGTGTACGAAGCTGCGGAAATTCGGCTCTTCCCCAAACGCGAGCGCGCCCCGCAGCTCTCCATCTCGCTGCGGGCGGGCGAGACGGCCCCCGCGCGCGGCGCGGTCGATCCCGAGCTGGAGAAGCGGCGGCCCGACGTCGGCTTCTTCGGCCGCGACGAGACGCTGCTCGCGCTCGACCGCGCCTTCGACACGCAGCGCGTCGTGCTGCTGCATGCCTACGCCGGCAGCGGCAAGACGACGACCGCCGTCGAGTTCGTGCTGTGGTACCAACTCACCGGCGGGCTCCCCGAAGGGGGGCCGATCCTGTTCACGTCGTTCGAACAGTACACGCCATTGCCACGCGTGCTGGACCAGATCGGGCAGGTCTTCGGGCAGGCGCTGGAAGCGGCAGGCGTGCACTGGCTGGCGCTGTCCGACGCAGATCGCCGCAGCATCGCGCTGCAAGTCATGAGCCAGATTCCGGTGCTGTGGGTCTGGGACAACGTCGAGCCGGTGGCGGGTTTTCCGGCGGGGAGGCAGTCCGCCTGGAACTCGGAGGAACGGAAGGAACTCAAGGAATTTTTGCTAGCGGCGCGCGGGACGCAGGCGAAGTTCCTGCTCACGTCGCGGCGCGACGAGCGCAGTTTGCTGGGCGAATTGCCGATGCGCCTCACGCTGCCGCCGATGCCGATGCAGGAGCGCGTGCAACTGGCGCGCGCACTCGCCGAGAAGCACGGCCGGCGCATCACCGAGGTGGAAGACTGGCGGCCGCTATTGGGCTTCACCCAGGGCAACCCGCTGGCGATCACCGTGCTGGTGGGGCAGGCTTTGCGCGACGGGTTGAAGACGCGCAAAGAGATTGAAGCCTTCGTCGCCCGGCTGCGCGCGGGCGAGGCCGCGTTCGAGGACGAAGCGAGCGAAGGCCGCTCGAAGTCGCTCGGCGCGTCGCTGAGTTACGGCTTCGAGCACGCCTTCATCGAAGACGAGCGCAAGGTGCTGGCGCTGCTGCACTTCTTTCAGGGATTCGTGGATGTGGATACGCTGCGGGACATGGGTGCGCCTGAAGCCGACTGGTGCCTTCCAGAAGTTCGAGGCCTCACGCGCGAGGCGGGTATCGCTTTACTCGATCGCGCCGCCGAAGTCGGCTTGCTCACCGCGCACGGCGGCGGCTATTACTCCATCCACCCCGCGCTGCCGTGGTACTTCAAGAGCCTGTTTGAGCAGTATTACAGTGGCCAGTTATCAGTGGACAGCGCCCAGCCATCGGCGGATCTTCATCCTTCATCCCTCATCCCTCATCCTTCCGCGACCCGCGCATATGTCGAAGCGATGGGCGAGTTGGGGAACTACTATCACGATGAATACGGCCGAGGCAACCGCGACGTGATCGACGCGCTGTCCGCCGAAGAAGCCAACCTGCTGCACGCCCGGCGACTGGCACGCTCGAATGGATGGTGGAGCGTAGTCATCAACATGATGCAGGGCTTGCGCGTGCTATACGATCACGCCGGCCGCCGCGCCGAGTGGAAACGGCTGGTCGAGGAGATCGTGCCCGACTTCGTCGACCCGGCGACGGATGGCCCGCTGCCTGGACGCGAAGAGCAATGGATCTTGGTCAGCGAATATCGCGTGCTTCTCGCTGGGGAAGGGCGGCAGTGGGCCGAGGCCGAGCGCCTTCAGCGCGTCAACATTGAATGGCATCTCCGGCGTGCCGCCCCCACGCTCGCCGCGCCCTTTGAAACGCTCGACAATGCCGGCCGCAATGCCATTCGGTCGCTGGCGGTGTCGCTGGCGCAACTGGCAGACATATTACGTGAGCAGGGAAAGCCAGAGACAGTAAATCTTTCAGAAGAAGCCATCACCCTGTATCAACGCATCGGTGACCGTGCAGCTGAAGCCGTTCGCGCCTTCAACTTAGGCCATGTCTACATGGACATCCCTGCGCTACGCGACCTGGACCAAGCCGAGCGCTGGTACCGGCGCAGCCTGGAACTCCTCGACGAGCGCGACCGGCTGGGGCGAGCGCGGTCCGTGGGTCAACTGGGTCTGGTGGCCCGCGAGCGCTTCAAG
>DATEUJ010000195.1:0-12988 GCA_035283185.1 Anaerolineae bacterium
GCGATAAATGCTGTCTCAAGAGTACGAACAAGGCAATCGCGAAGATCTGGATAATATTTGCGCGACCTCGGTGGCCCTTCCCTCTCAGAACTTGTAGACATTCGCGTTTGACTCTGGCCGGCACACGTATCGCACCACTAAGATGATCGGAGAATGCCAGAATCGAGTCACGCCGAGTATCCTCAATTTTGACGCTCTGATCGACTTCGATGACCAGGTTCATAGGCAGACAGCTTTCAAGAGGTTGATCGCCATTCTGCCAGGTGTGCTCGAAGTTGTCGGGCGAGTTGCGCGCGCTGAGGGGCGGGTATGTTTTCACCCCGTGTCGCATAGAAGTCGTCGCCGGTGTAGCGCGGGATGACGTGAAGATGATAGTGCCAGACATCCTGGTTGTACAAGGTGCGTTCCCTATTCTCGAGGCTGCCCCGGCTGGAATGTGCTGAGATCGACAACCACATCGCCGTTCTCGCCAACCGTGATCGGGTATCGATCGAGGCTGCGCGGCGACGGGCCTGAAATGTATTCTCCGGTTCGGGTGTACTTCGACCCGCTACACGGATCCTCGATACGCCCCGTCTCCGGTACCCATCGCATCTGGCAGTTCGATCCGGGATCGCGGCCGTGCAGAGCCAGAAAGCCGACGACTGGATCATTCACAACGAAGATGGGCACGAACTGATCCGGCGTGCCTGGTCGAGGCAGTTGCAGGGTGACCACGGAACCCGGCGGGAAATCCGGCGCCCGGCCGGCGCTCGTCGTCGCGCCCGGCTTGAAATTGACGATGATCAGAGCGATCGCGCAGGCAAAGATTCCAGAGGCGATCAAGATCAGCTTGAACGCGGCGGGAAATCGTCCCGGCGCCGGTAGCGTGGCCGGCAAGCGATCGTCGCCGTCCGGCTTCGTCGCGAATTGGAGCTGCACGAGCTGCGCCTGCAGCTCGGCGATTTGCGATTCTTGCTGGAGGATGAGGTCGATCAGCTCGGATTTCGAGCGGTTTTCCAGGTCGTCTCGAGTCATAGCGCTATCCGTGGTGGTTCGTAGTGACGACTTTAGTCGTCCGAACAAACCGGCGACTAACCCCACTCCGCTTCGCTGCGGGGGCCAGTGAGTCGCTACTACGAATCAGTTCCGTGATCTACCGAGTTTCATCTGGCAAGCGTCCCAACCATGGCGGCCACCGGCTTGAACGTCGCTCGATGCGCGGGGCACGCGCCGAGTTCTTCCAGCGCCTTCCAATGCCTTCGTGTCCCATAACCCTTGTGCCGGCCGAAACCGTACCCGGGATAGACCGTCTCCAACTCGACCATCATGCGATCCCGCGCCACCTTCGCCAGGATCGACGCGGCCGCGACAGACAACGAGATCGAATCGGCGAAGTTGAACGCACGCTGGGGCAGGTCGACCTCCGGCAGACGCAGCGCGTCGACGATCAGCGCGTCGGGCGGTGGCGACAGCGCGTCGATCGCGCGGCGCATCGCCAGTCGCGTGGCGGGGACGATGCCGATGGCGTCGATCTCGGAGGCGTCGGCCAGGCCGACGCCGCATGCGAGACTCGATTCGAGGATCAGCGGGTACACGTCTTTGCGCTGCCGGGAGGTAAGCTGCTTTGAGTCGTGGACCTGGCGAAGGCTTCGAGCCTTCGCCAGGTCCAAAATCACGGCGGCGGCGACGACCGGGCCGGCCCACGCGCCGCGCCCCGCTTCGTCAAGGCCGGCGACGCGCAGGCAGCCTTCGCGCAGCAGCGCGCGCTCGTGCTCGAGCGACGGCCTATGATTCGGTAGGCGCCGCTTGCGGGCCGTCGGTTTTCCGGCTCGAATTCGCGTCGACTCGATCATACGCGCCTCGCCGCCAGTTGCGCCGCACTTCCAGCAGCTCGCCCACCATGCGCAGCGAGTCGTCGATCAAGCGCACGCGGCTCTCGGCGGAGAAGTACCAATCGATCGGCACCTCGACGATCTTGTAGCCGCGCCGCTGCGCGATGAACAGCGCCTCCACGTCGAAGCTCATGCCGTTCAGGCGCTGCACGCTGAACAGGTCGCGCGCGACGTCGGCGCGGAAGCACTTGAAGCCGCACTGCGTGTCTTCGAAGCCGCGCACGGCCAGCAGCTTAACGATGGCGGTGAAGATGCGGCCCATCAGGTGGCGGTAGAGCGGCTCGTTGTAGCGCCGCGCGCCCGGCGCTTCGCGCGAACCGATGGCGACGTCGTAACTGTCGAGCGCCGGAGGCAGGAACTTATTCACCTCTTCGATCGGCATCGATAGGTCGGCATCGCAGATGAAGCGATATTCGCCGCGCGCCGCAAGCATGCCATGCCGCACGGCGATACCCTTGCCGCGCTGTTCTTCCTGGATCAGCGTCACGCCCGGATGCGTCGCCGCGAAGCCCCCCACCACGTCGGCCGTGCGATCGACGCTGCCGTTCTCGACGACGATCACCTCCGAGGTGTACGACTGTCGCGCCAGGAAAGCCGCGATCTTCTCCAGGCTCGGCGGCAGGCGGTGCTCTTCGTTGTGGGCAGGAATGACGATGGACAGAAAGGGCTGGGTGCTGATGGTGACGCCTCGAAGTGATCGACACTTCACCCCCTCTGCTTTCCTTCGGCTGCGCTTCCCGCTCCCTTCGGTCGGGGACTTCGCAGGACAGGCGCTACAGGGGCTTCGGAGTACCGGTCACTTTTATAGCATACCGCGAGAGCGATTATCCGTCAACGTCGATGGGGATATAGACCTGCCCGGTCTTCATCCGCTCCGCTGGGCGTCGGAATGTTGGTTATCGATCGGCGTCAGAACGCCCAGCAGCTCGTCGTCGCTCACGCGGCGCAGGCGCTGCACGTCCCGGCGCTTTGTCAGCATCCTCGGCAGCCCGAGCAGTCCGGCCAACATGCCACGCAGCCGCGCCTGCGCTTCGGCGCCGCGCCAGGCTCGGAGCGCTTCCCGCGCCAGCCGCCACTGCGCGCGGAGGATCGCGCCCCGGTATTGCCGCCACAGGCTCGATGGGTAGTTCTTGGCGATCAGCCACACGAAGTTGCGCCCGTCGTGGTAAGAGGCGATCGGGCCGCCGCCGGTCGATTTGAGCTTATGGTAGACGACCGCCGACGGGGCGTAGACACATCTCCACCCGGCGAGCTGCGCGCGCCAGGCCAGGTCGAGGTCCTCGCACGAAAAATAGAAGTCTTCGTCGAGCAGGCCGATCTGGTCCAGCATGGATCGTCTGTACGCGGCGCTGCCGCCGCACGCGCTGAAGACGTATTCCTCCGTGTCAAACTGGCCTTCGTCCTTTTGCCACACGCCGCGATTGCCCGGAAGGCCGTCGAGCCGGTAGTAGTCGCCCGCCGTGTGGAAGGTGTCGCGGCGGTCGAAGAGCAGCATCTTGGAGGCGACCAGCCCGGCTTCGGGGTGCCGCGCGAACGCGTCGACCAACGCCTGCGCCCAGCGCGCATCGACTTCGGTGTCGTTGTTGAGCAGCGCGACGAACTCGCCGCGCGAGGCGCGCATGCCGGCGTTGCACGCGCCGGCGAAGCCGCGATTCTCCGCCAGCGCGACGACGAGCACCTCGGGATAGTCGCGCGCCAGCAATTCGAGCGAGCCATCGCTCGACGCGTTGTCGACCAGAATCACTTCAAGGCGAGGGTATGTTTGCTCGCGCAGTGAGTCGAGGCAGACCGGTAGATGGTGCGCGCCGTTCCGGTTGGGGATTATCACAGTGAACAGTGACCAGTGATCAGTGATCAGTTGCGTGGATTCACTGGCTACTGACCACTGATCACTGCTTACTGATGACTGATCACTGATTACTTCAGAAGCGCTCATGGGCGACGTACTCGGCCAGCGCGTCCTGCCAGGGCCGCAGCGTGATACCGATTTGCGCCCCGCAGAAGTTGCGGATGGGCGTGTAGGGGGGCGGCGTCGAGGGGCGCGTGGTGTCCGCGAGCGTGATCGGCTCGATGGGGATGTGCGCCAACCCGGCGAGCTCGAGGATCTTCTGCGCGAACTCGAAGCGCGAGCAGATACCCTCGTTGGTGAAATGATAAATCCCATATGCGCCGGTCGCGATCAGGCGCGCGACGGCGCCGGCCAGGTCGGGCGCGAAAGTAGGCGAGCTGATCTCGTCCGCCACCACGCGCAGCCTGCCGTCCTGCTTTGCGCGCCTGACGATCTTGGCGACGAAGTTGTCCCCCCCGTAACCGAACAGCCAGGCGGTGCGCACGATGTAGAAGCGTGTGAGCAGATCGCGGACGAACACTTCGGCGGCGAGCTTAGACTTGGCATAAGGGTTGATCGGGTTGGTCGGATCGAACTCCAGGTAGGGCCGGTCGGTCATGCCGTCGAACACTTCGTTCGTGCTGATGGCAAGCATCGCGCAGCCGGCGTCCTGGCAGGCGATCGCCACGTTGCGCGTGCCGAGCGCGTTGACGCGGTAAGCCAGGCCAGGATCTCGGGCACAGCCGTCGACGTCGGTCATCGCCGCGCTGTGGATCACCAGATCGGGTTTGAATAAGCATATGCCGGATCGGACTGCCGGCAGGTCGGTGATATCGACTTCAGGCGAGGGAGCGCCGAAGACGACATGCCCGGCCAGGGTTTTTTCTAGTGCGGAGCCGAGCTGGCCGTGGATGCCCGTGATGTAGATGCGCATAGCGCGATTATACCAGTGAGTCAGTTATCAGTAATCAGTAATCAGTTATCAGTAATCAGTCGTCAGTGGTCAATCGTCAGTGATCGGTCGTCAGTGATCGGTTAGATGGCGGTACAGATGACTGCCCACTGCTCACTGATTACTGATTCACCGATCACGATTCGTGCTACAATCACCTTATGCGTTTTGACATCTTCACACTCTTTCCCTCCATCTTCGTAAGCCCTTTGCAGGAGAGCATCCTCAAGCGCGCGATTGAGGCCGGCCTGCTCGACGTGCGCGTGCACAACATCCGGGATTACGCGACCGACAAGCATCACGTCGCCGACGACTATCCCTACGGCGGCGGCGGCGGGATGGTGATGAAGCCGGAGCCGATCTTTGCGGCGGTTGAGACTGTTTTGGAAGTTAGAAGTTGGAAGTTGGAAGTTGGAAGCGGCGCCCTCCAACCTCCAACCTCCAATCTCCAATCTCCAACCCCAATTATCTTGCTCACTCCACAAGGCCGACTCTTCAACCAGGCTATCGCGCGTGAACTTGCCCGGTACGAGCGCATTGCGTTGATCTGTGGGCGCTACGAAGGCGTCGACGAGCGCGTGCGCGAGCATCTGGCAACCGACGAGATCTCGATCGGCGACTACGTGCTGACCGGCGGCGAGCTGGCCGCGCTGGTGATCGTCGACGCGGTGTCGCGGCTGCTCCCCGGCGTGCTGGGCGATGCCGGCGCGGCGGCAGACGACTCTCACGCTGAGGGACTCCTGGAGTACCCGCACTACACGCGCCCACCCGATTTCCAGGGTTGGAAAGTGCCGGATGTGCTCCTCTCCGGCAATCACGCCGAGATCGCTCGCTGGCGGCGGCGGCAGTCACTGCTGCGCACGCTCCGGCGGCGGCCCGAGCTGCTGGCGCGCGCCGCGTTAACGGAGGAAGAGCGGCGCTGGCTGGATCAAGCGGTTCAAAGCGATCAGGGGTGATCCTCGCCCCGATTCGTTCTTCACCAAGCCTCGCGTCAATCTCCCGATTTCCCGCTCTCTTTGAACCTTTCCGCTTGCTTGGGAGTGATATTTCCGATTCGCGGCGATTGGGCAATCCACCTGAGGCTATTTCGAAATGTGTGGCGCAGTTGCTTCGTGTGAGGTCATTGCATCGCGCCCGTCGCCTTGGCCTGTAACACCGGCTTCCGCGCCGGAAAGTTCTATGCGCGCACGCCGTTTGAACAGCTTGAACCGGGCGGTCGCACTTTGCAATTTCCTTGCCTGGCCTTATAATTACGGTCTATTTCCTTGCGAGCCGTTCGGCTGACTGAACCGGGCGAGTGAAGTTGTCGGAAATGCGCGTCAGGGTAAAATCCTCCGGCACGCACGTGCTTTAATTTGCCTGCGGGTTGAACCTTTTGCCCCGGGTGTAAGTATTTTGCAAGGGAAGCTGCGGGATGCCGACGACATCGCAATCGTACAGTCGCCTTTATCTCACGCGCGCAGCGTGCAGGAGGTCGTCCAGCGTATGCCGCCTCTGCTACAGGTAAGCGATCTCGCAACCCGCTTCCACACCCCGGAAGGGACCGTGCATGCCGTGAACGGCGTGTCTTTCGAGCTGAAGGAAGGCGAGACGCTGGGCGTCGTCGGCGAGAGCGGCTGCGGCAAGAGCGTCACCATGCTCTCGCTGCTGCGTTTGATCCCCCAGCCGCCGGGCGAGATCGCCCGAGGCGAAGCGCTGTTCGCCGGGCGCGATCTGCTGCAGTTGACGACAGACCAGATGCGCCAGGTGCGCGGCGCGCAGATCGCGATGGTCTTCCAGGACCCGATGACCTCGCTCAATCCCGTGATGACCATCGGCCGCCAGATCTCGGAGTCCCCGGTCGAGCACCTGGGCATGAACCAGCAGCAGGCGCGCGCGCGCACGATCGAGCTGCTGCAGCTCGTCGGCATCCCGGACGCCGAGAAGCGGCTGGACGATTACCCGCACCAGTTCTCGGGCGGCATGCGCCAGCGCGTGATGATCGCCATCGCCCTGGCCTGCAACCCACAGGTGCTGATCGCCGACGAGCCGACGACGGCGCTGGACGTGACGATCCAGGCGCAGATCATCGAGCTGGTCAAGCGGCTGCGCGCCGAGCTGGGTATGGCCGTGATCTGGATCACGCACGACCTGGGCATCGTGGCCGGCATCGCCCAGCGGGTGCAGGTGATGTACGCGGGTTACATCGTCGAGAGGGCCGACGTCAAGGAGCTGTACGCCAACCCGCGCCACCCGTATACACTCGGCTTGATGGGCGCCGTGCCGCGCGTCGACGGCCGCCACAGCCACCGGCTGGCCAACATCCAGGGGCGCCCACCGGACCTGCTGACCGAGCCTCGCGCCTGTCCCTTCGCCCCACGCTGTCCGTTCTCCATTGAGCAATGCTGGCAAGAAAACCCGGCGCTGCGCGAAGTAGGCCCTCGCCACGCGATCGCCTGCTGGGTGGACGTGACGAAAGAGGACGTGGGTCGTGGCTTCTAACGACAGCGCGCTTGTGCGCGTAGCGAACCTGAAGAAGCATTTCCCGATCCGGCGCGGCGTCTTCCAGCGCACCATCGGCTGGGTGAAGGCCGTCGACGGCGTCTCGTTCGAGATCAAGCGCGGCGAGACGCTGGGCTTGGTCGGCGAGAGCGGCTGCGGGAAGACCACCGTCGGGCGCACGATCTTGCGATTGTACCCGCCGACGGGCGGCCGCATCCTTTTCGACAGCGTCGACGTGACGGCCCTGAAGGGCGAAACGTTGCGGCGGCTGCGGCCCCGGATGCAGATGATCTTCCAGGACCCGTACGCCTCGCTCGACCCGCGTTCGACGGTCGGCGAGTTGATCGCCGAGCCGCTGCTCATCCACGGCCTGGCCGACCGGCAGGGGCGGCGCGAGCGGGTCAAGCAGTTGATGGAGCTGGTCGGCCTTAACCCGGCCTACTTGACGCGCTATCCGCACGAGTTTTCCGGCGGCCAGCGCCAGCGCATCGGGATCGCGCGAGCGCTGGCGCTCAATCCCGAGTTTATCGTCTGCGACGAACCCATCGCCGCACTCGACGTCTCGGTCCAGGCGCAGGTCGTCAACCTGCTCGAGGAGTTGCAGGAAAAACTGGAGCTGACTTATCTGTTCGTCGCCCACGACTTGAGCATGGTGCGGCACATCGCGGATCGCGTCCTGGTGATGTACCTGGGCAAGATGATGGAGATGAGCGAGCGCGACGAGCTGTACGACAACCCGCTTCATCCGTACACGCAGGCGCTGCTCTCGGCCGTGCCGGTGCCTGATCCCGTCGTCGAGGAGGCCCGCCGGCGCATCATCTTGCAGGGCGACGTCCCCAGCCCGGCCAACCCGCCGAAGGGCTGCGTGTTTCACACGCGCTGCCCGCTGGCGATCGACGTGTGTCGCCAGGCGGAGCCGGAGTGGCGCGAGTTCACGCCCGGCCATTTCGTCGCCTGCCATCGCGCCCAAGAGATCGCACGAAAGGAGGTGGTCGTTCACTAAGAGCCTATCCGAAAATTGGATCGCAGGCTTCAGCCTGCCTTGCCCACAGCGGACTGAAGTCCGCACTCCGGGAGTTTTCGGACAGGCACTACTCAGATCTAAACATATGATAGGGTGGCCTCGACTCCACCCGCAAAGTCGTATCCGCAACATGCAACCATACTCTGGAGGAGTAAGAAGAAATGTCTAAGAGAATGAGCATTCTCGTCAGCCTGCTGGCGCTGACGGCCATCGTGTTGAGCGCGTGCGGTCCCACCGCTCCACAGACGGTGGTGGTGACCCAGCTCGTGGAGGGCGAGCCGCAAACCGTGGTCGTGACCGCCACGCCCGAGCCCGAGAAACCGGTCGAGTTCGTCACCGACGATCCGACTACCTACACGTACTTGACCTTCGGCGACATCGACACGATGGACCCGAACCTGGCCTACGACACGGCCAGCGGCACGCTCATTCAGAGCGTGTTGGAGCCGCTGATTTTCTTCAACTACACGGACGCGACGAGCTTCGTGCCCGCGCTGGCGACCGAAGTGCCCAGCCTGGAGAACGGCGGCATCTCGGAGGATGGCCTGACCTACACGTTCAATATCCGCAGCGGCGTCAAGTTCCACAACGGCAACGACCTGACGCCGAGCGACATTGAGTACACCTTCCAGCGCGGCCTGCTGCAGTCCGACCCGAACGGCCCACAGTGGCTGATGCTTGAGCCGATCCTGGGCTACAGCTCGGGTGACGTGACCGAGGAGAGCGCCGAAGGCGCGTACGCCGGCGATCGCGAAGCGCTGATCAGCAATGCCACGCCCGAGGAGCTGGCCGCCGTGTGCGAGAAGGTCAAGGCCGCCGTCGTCGCCGACGACGCCGCCGGCACGCTGACGGTCAACCTGGCGCAGCCGTGGGGCCCGTTCCTGGCTACCCTGGCGCAGACGTGGGGCGCGGCGATGGATAAGGAATGGGCGATCGAGAACGGCGCCTGGGACGGCGACTGTGCGACCTGGCAGAACTTCTACGCGCCGGGCGCGGAGAACGACGAGCTGTCGCAGATCATCAACGGCACCGGCCCGTATCAGCTCGAGAGCTGGACGCCGGGTGAGGGCTACGTGCTGGTCGCCAACGAGGACTACTGGCGCACGGAGCCCATTTGGGAGGGGGGTCCCAGCGGCCCGCCTAGCATCAAGGTCGTCAATTACAACAACGTGGAGGAGTGGGGCACCCGCTTCGCCGCGCTGCAGGCCGGTGACGCTGATTCTGTGGAAGTGACCCTAGATGCCTATACACAGGCGGACGAGTTTGTCGGTGAGACCTGCGACGCCGCCGGCGCCTGCCAGCCGAATGCCGAGCAGCCTGACGCGCCGCTGCGCAGGTGGACTAGCCTGCCACGGCCGGTCCGAACGGACGTCTTCCTCAACTTCGGCGTCGTCACCGACGAGCAGGGCCAGAACCCGTATATCGGCAGCGGCCAGATGGATGGCAACGGCGTCCCACCCGACTTCTTCAACGACATCCACGTCCGCAGAGCGTTCGCCTACTGCTTCGACTACGAGACCTACATCGCCGATGCGATGAACGGCCTGGGAGTCCGCAACAACGGCCCGATCATCCTCGACATGCTGGGCTACAACCCGGATGGTCCGATGTACGAGTTCAACCTGGATCAGTGCAAGGCCGAGATCGAGCAGGCCTGGGACGGTCAGGTGGCCGAGAACGGCTTCCGCCTGCAGGTCACCTTCAACACCGGCAACACCGTCCGCCAGACGGTCGCCGCGATCCTGCAGAACAGCTTCGCTTCGATCGACGAGAGGTACCAGATCGAGATCGTCGGCCTGCCGTGGCCGACGCTGCTGCGCTCGTTCCGCGCCCGGCAACTGCCGGTCGCAGTCAGCGGCTGGCTCGAGGACATCCACGATCCGCACAACTGGGTGCAGCCGTACACGTTCGGCACCTTCGCCGGGCGGCAGAACCTGCCCGAGGACCTGACGGCCCAGTTCCAGGAAATGGCCACCGCCGCCGCCTTGGCGACGGACCCGGCGGAGCGCGAGAGGATCTATTTCGAGCTCCAGCAGTTGTACTACGACCAGGTGCCCACCCTGATTCTGGCGCAGGAGACGGTTAATCGCTACGAGCAGCGCTGGGTGCAGGGTTACTACTGGAATCCGATCCTGCCCGGCCGGTACTTCTACGCGTACAGTCTGGCCGGCCAGTAAGAACCCATCCGCAAGCGTAGTCGGGGCATCCCCATGCCCGCCGCGCCGCGCATGGGGATGCGCTGCTACGAGGTTTTCGGATAGGCGAGTAAGTCGAGTGTGTCGTTTGTGGTGGGCGAGCTGCTCGCTCGCCCACCACTTTCATCCGGGTCGTGAACCTTCTGTGTTTGAAGCGAGTACTCACTGCAACCATGTCACGGATGTCATGCTGAGCCGAAGCCCTGAGCGCAGCGAAGGGTGACACATGTTACTGAGACTTCCGAGGTCTAGAAGACCTCGGAAGTCTGGGAAGTGAGGGCACATGACTGCCTACATCATCCGCCGTCTGCTGCAGTTGCCGATCACTGTGCTGGGCGTCACGCTGCTCGTTTTCGCCATGCTGCAGTTGCTCAGCCCGGTGGAGCGCTCCGCGCTGTACATCAAGGACATTCCTCATACGGAGGGCGCCATCGACGCAGTGATCCGGCGCTACGGTTTGGACGATCCGTTCCTGGTGCAGTACGGCAACTGGCTCTTCGGCCGAGTCGACGGAGTCACGGGCGAGACCGTCGGCGGTGTGCTGCGCGGCGATCTCGGCTGGTCGCGCACCGGCAACAGCAAGGTCATCGAGCTGCTTCAGCGACGCCTGCCCGCCACGATCGAGCTGGCGCTGTGGGCGGCCGGGCCGATCGTCCTCATCGGCATCTGGCTGGGCGTGAAGGCCGCCGTCAACCACAATAAGCCGATCGACCAAGGCGCGCGCGTGTTCGCCATCGTCGGCTATTCGTTCCCCACGTTCGTCTTCGGCCTGCTCGTGCTGCTGATCTTCTACGCGCGGCTGGAATGGTTCCCGCCCGATCGATTGTCCGACTGGGCACAGCGCGTCGTCCAGTCGTCCGACTTCGTGCGTTATACGCAACTGAACACGATTGACGGGCTCCTCAACGGACGTTTCGACATCCTTCTCGACGCGCTGCGCCACATGGTGCTGCCGATCGTCACCCTCTCGTACCTGTCCTGGGCGCTCCTGCTCAAGATCACGCGCTCGTCGATGCTCGAATCGCTGCGCCAGGACTACGTCACGACGGCGCGCGCCAAGGGGCTGCGCGAGCGCGACGTGATCAACCGTCACGCCCGGCGCAACGCCTTATTGCCGGTTGCCACGATCGGCGGGCTGACGGTCGTCGCGCTGCTCAACGGCGTGGTGATTACGGAAACGATCTTCGACTATCCCGGCATCGGTTCTGCCATCGCCAAAGCGGCAGGCAGCCTGGACGTGCTGACGGTGCTGGGCTTCGTGCTGTTCAATGCGACACTGCTCATCGTCGCGAACCTGATCGTCGACGTGATGTACGCGTTGCTCGATCCGCGCGTGCGCCTGGGATAAGGAGGTGAAGCATGGCCACAGGTACCGTGCCGGCTGGATCGCGCCCCGGCTCGATCGACGTCGAAGGCTTGACGCTGCGCGAGCCACGCCGCCTGGAGCGCTTGCTCGGGCCCGAGCTCGCCCGCATCATCTACGGCCTGTTTTCGAATCGCCTGTCGATCGCCGGGATGATCATCGTCCTGGGTTTCATATTGGTCGCCCTGGCAGCGCCGGTCCTGGCGCCGCCGTTGAAGGGCCGGGATCCGACGGTGATCCCGCGCGACGGGTTTGGTCCCGAGCCTAAACCGCCGGGCACGGTCTGGCGATCGAGCCCGCCGCCGGTGCCGGGCTGGTACACGACGCTGACGGGCCAGGATCAATGGGTGCACATCCTGGGCACCACCGCCGGCCAGTTTGATATCTGGTACGGCGTCATCTGGGGCGCGCGCACGGCGCTGTTCGTCGGCGTCGTGATCGTCGGTATCACGGTGATCATCGGCGTGATCGTCGGATCGGTCGCCTCGTATTTCGGCGGTTGGATCGACGACGTTCTGATGCGCATCACCGAGATTTTCATGGCTTTTCCCTTCCTTCTGGCTGCCTTGACGCTGGCGTCCATCTTGGTGCCGGCGTTCGGGCGCGGCATCTGGCCGGCGATGATCGCGCTCATCGTCTTCGGCTGGATGCAGTACGCGCGCCTGGTGCGCAGCGACATCCTGAGCGTTAAAGAACGCGACTACGTGATGGCGGCGCGCGTCATCGGCGCGAGGGATTCGCGCATTTTAGGCCGGCATATTTTGCCCAATGCCATCTTCCCGACGCTCGTGCTGGCCTCGCTCGACATCGGCAGCATCGTGCTGAGCTTCGCCGCGCTGAGCTTCTTGGGCGTGGGCACCGAAGTTGGATACGCCGACTGGGGGCAGATCGTGAGCTTTGCGCGCAACTGGATCCTGACGCTGGACAAGCAGTGGTGGATCGTCGTCTACCCTGGCCTGACGCTGATCCTGTTCGGCCTGGGCTGGAACCTGATCGGCGACGCGCTGCGCGACATTCTCGATCCGAAGCTGCGGGGAGCGCGGGGGTGAGCAAGAAGTTCCTTCAGTTCCTTCAATCGAGAGGAACTCAAGGAACTCAAGGAACTGAAGGGACTCTCCGCATTGTTTGAAGGCAACACGGCAAAACTAGCACATTAAAGACCAAGTGGCATACTTCGCGATCGATACAGGTTGCGAGGTGTGGCCATGCGAACCGCGAAGTCTCTGGAATGCAGTGATCGGCGCTACTATCTGCCCGAACTCAGCACCTGC
>DATEUJ010000196.1:0-4754 GCA_035283185.1 Anaerolineae bacterium
CGCGTCGAGCGCGCGCAGGACGCGCTCGACGCGGGCCGCTTCATTGTGCTCGAAGAGGCTGAGCGTCGGCTTGTCGATGTCGAAGTGATTGAGCAGCACGCGGGCGCGGCGCGTGTCCTCCGCGACGATCAACGAAACCGCGCGCAGGGTCTCCAGCGCGCGGAAGGTCATGTCGCCCAGGTTGCCGATCGGCGTGCCGACAACGTACAGCGTGCCCATGCCCTCACCCACCCCCACCCCTGGCCCCTCCCCCGTCGTTCTTCCGACGGAGGAGGGGTTGGGGTGGGGGCTATTTCGCTGCGATGCGGTGCGAAATGCCGCTGAGGATGCCTTCCCGCCCCTCGAACACGCCGGTGACGACCACGCCGTCCTTCTCGTTGATCTCGAAGCGGCGGATCTCTTTGGCGTGATCGCTCCCGCGCATTTTGATGACGACCATCGCCCGCTGCACGGCGCTGTCGATCTCGACGTAGCGCAGCAGCACGATGGCGTCGACGATGTACGACAGCCGGCCTTGCTCGAAACGCTGGCTCTCGAAGCGGGTATCTTCGCCGACGAGCAGAGCCGTGGCGCCCTCGCGCTTGAGCGCGTTGATCAGCGTGTTGTATACCTTGCGCAACTCGACCGGGTCGTTCGTGACACGGGTGAAGTGCGTGACGGTATCCAGCACGACGCGGCGGATGCCGCCTTCGAGCAGCAGGCGGCTGAGCGCGCTGGTGGGCGAGCGCAAGCTTTCGAGCAGCACCAGCGGGGACGTGAAGTGCAGATACAGCAGCCCTTTGTCTTCGAGCGCCTTCAGGTCCCAGCCCAGCGACTGAGCATCCCGGTGCAGAGACTGGGGGAACTCCTCAAAGGAAATCAGCAAACCCGGCTCGCCGTTGCGCGCGCCGTGCACCAGGTACTGCAGCGCCAGCGTCGTCTTGCCCGTGCCAGGCGCGCCGCGCAGCAGCACCGCCGACTCCCGCAGGAATCCACCGGAAAGCATGTCGTCCAGCCCGGCGATGCCAGTCGTCACTCGATCGTCGTTATTTGCCGCCATGTGTGCCTCCCTATTGCTCCTATTTTGGGCAGGGGCAAGCCTTGCCCCTACGCGCCGATATTTGCCGCCATGTGTGCCCCCTGCTGCTATCGCCCCTTCGGCGCTCCCCCTTCGGGGGTCGCCGGACGAGAGGGCGTAGACGAGGACATCAGTGATTTTGCACAAAGACGATATACGCCAGGTTCAGGCGCGGATCGCTGTTCATTTCGACCGGGATCACGTCCGACAATGGCTTGCCGTCGTCGGCGATCAATTGCACGTTCCATCTGCCGATGACGGGTTTATCGCCCAGCGTAATCTCGAAGCCCGACACGCCGTATTGAACGGCGATTCCTGACGGAATCTCCAGCCCGTCCGAGCCAAGGGGCGGGTCGCCCCAGGCGCGCACCAGGATGTTGGTCTGATGCTTGCCGTCCAACCCGTAGACCAGGCCGGCGATGCCGGCCCAATTTTGGCCGTAGATCGAGCGCTGATACTCGACGGAGGCGATGTAGTTGAAGGGCGACAGCGTCGCCGAGGGCGTGTGTGTCGGGCCAGGCGTCGGCGTGCGCGTCCCCGTCTCACGTCCCGTCAGCGTCACCGTAATGACTGGCGTTGCCGTTGGGGTATCGCTGGGGCCCGGCGTATTCGTCGACGTGTTCGTCGGGCGTGGCGTGCGCCCTTCGGCTTCGCTCAGGGCATGGCTCGGCGTCGGCGTGACGCGCGAAGCGGGTGCGCCGATCGGGCCGAGTGTATCAGTCGGCAGCGCGGCGATGCTTCGCGGCGCCGCCACGAACAAAATGGCATAGGCCGCGCACACGACGGCGGAAAGGGCGAGCAGCGCCAGCGTAAGCGTATTATAGAGTCGTGCGCGTGAGTCGGGCATGGTCAGTGATTACGCTGAAAGTTGACGATGGCGAGATCGGCGCGGCAGTCCGGAGACGTGCGCAGGCGAATGAGGTCGGACACAGGCTGGCCGTTCTGGTAGACCTGAAGAATGAAGTCGAACTCGCCCGGCGCGCCGATGTAGATCTCGTAAGCAGCCGGCGAACCGTATAGCTCGTTGATGCGGCTGCTGCTGCCGGACACGAATACGCGCTTTTCTTGCTCCGGCACGGGGCCGCCCCAGCCGACGATAGTCACACCAGGGGATGGCGAGCCGTCGACGTCGAGCACCTCTCCGCCCACCCCCATCCACGATCCGCATGGCGCGCCGTACGGATCGCGAACGAAGCGGATCTCGTCGTTCGTCTTAGTGTACTTGAACGGCGAGAAGGTTGGACCCGTGGGCTTCGGCGACGGCGTGAAAGTGCGGGTCGCCACCGGCGAGCGCGTCGGGCCAGGCGTCGGCGTATCAGACGGCGTCGGCGAAGGTCCGGGCGTATCGGTCGGCGTCGGCGTCGGCGTCCAGGTGGCCGGCCGCGTCGGGCTGGGCGTCAGCGTGATAGCCGGCGCATTCGACGCGCGCTCCGCGTCTCGCGGGCCGAACGGATTGACAAGAAAGATGACCGCAAAGATGAAACTCGCCAGCCCGCTTAAACCTAGCAGCAGCGACGCGAGCTGATTGAGCAGACGGGCTGTGTGTGCTGACATGCGTCTGGTTCCCCAATCACCCACCCTCCCGCAGGCTGCCTGCGCCCCGCCCAACGGGGTTGTGCCCGATAACGTTTTCGCGCACAGGATATGCACAGAGCGTGCTGTCTTTGACCCAAAAAGCGTCAAACCTGCGGGAGGGTAAGCAGCTAGGGCCACAGGAAGAAGTAAGGCTCAGGCGCTGAGCACACCGTCCCCAACACCCTGCGGTCCGCGCCCGCGCGGATAACAGCGACCGTCCACAGGAAGCGGCCGCCGCTGTAAACGCCGTTCAATCCGACCTGGTACTCGCAGAACGGGCTGCAGTTCTTGTTCTTCGGCTCGGCTTCGTCGGCCCAGGCGATCGATCCCTCGCCTGCACCCGGGGGATCGAGCAGGAGGTCGAAGTGCTCGTTCGGCTGAAGTGGGCGGCCGAACGTCCACACCAGGACCGGCACATCGTACTGGAAGAACTTCTGGCCGGGCGGCGGGCCAAGCAGCTCGAGCGTCTTGCAAACGTCTTCGGTGGGCGTCGGCGTAACGGAAGGCGTCGGTGTGTCCGTAGGCAGCGGTGTCCGGGTGGGACGCGGTGTGCGCGTCGGCGTGTGCGTCGGCGTCGGTCGCGTCGACGTGGGGCTAGGCGGGACGGTCGGCGTCCACGTCGGCGGGCGGGTTACGGTGAGCGTGCCGATCGGTGTCGGCGTGACGACGACAATCTCCGGCGTGAGCGGCCCGCCGATCGGGCCGGCGACGAAGATGATGGCATACGCCGCCGCAATCACGACGGTGAAGCCCAGGAAGACCATGGTCAGGGTGTTGAATGTCTGTGCCCCGCGCACGTGTGTCACTCTCAGGGACGCAGCCGTCTCATCTCTACCGCTCGATATTCGCCGACGACCGCAGGCCGTTCATCCAGCGTTCGAAATAAACCTGCTGCAAATTGAGCAGTTGCTCGGGAGTCAGGGCGCGCGCCGCATCTGCCTCGATGACCTGCACGATATGGAAGCCGAAGGCGCTCTGCACGACGCCGCTATATTGGCCGGGCTGCAAGGCGAAGGCCGCGTCTTCGACTTCCTTCGAGATCAGCGCGCCGCGCGGGAACCAGCCCAGATCGCCGCCGCCGTCCCGCGTGAGGGTATCCTGCGAGTACTGCTGCGCGAGCGCCGTGAAGTCGGCGCCGGCCTGCAACTGAGCCAGGAGCGAGTTCGCCAGTTCTGCGTTGTCGACCAGGATGTGCCGCGCGTGCGTCTGCGGCGCGACGCTCGACACCTCGGCGATCACCTGGTCGCGGATGATCGTCGCGAGCATCGCCGCACGCTGTCCCTGCCGGAACTCAGCCTCGGTCTGCCCGAGCGCAGCCAACTGGGCGGCGAAGGCATCCGGCCCGCCGCTTGCGGAAATGATCTCTTGCATGGCCGCTTCCAGATCGGCGTCCGATACGCCGATGCCCTTGCGTCGCGCTTCCTGTTCCAGGAGCAGTTGGTCGATCATGCCGCTGAGCACCTGTTCGCGCACCGCTGCGAGCTGCGCCTGCCCGTCGGCCGAATTCGGATCGACGCCCTGAGCGATCAGCGCCGCCTCGAACTGCGCAACCTGGTTTTGGTAACTGCTCAGCGCGATCGGCTCGCCGTTGACGCGGGCGATAGCCGGCGCCTCCGTGGGCGCTGGCGCGGTCGATGCAGGGAGCGGCGTGGGCACGATCTGCGCCGGCGCGGCGGGCGGCTCAGTGGCGTTGGTCGCCGCAGGCGCGGAAGCCCCGGCGTCGCACGCTGCGAGAAGCCCGATCAAAGCGGCGCTCAATACCCGGTAGGCACAACGGCGAATTGTCACACGTTCCTCCGAATCGACAGTAGTTCGACAACGTCACATTTAGAGCGGATTCCACTTTGATTTACGCCGGAGTCGAGGCTTCAGCCGGAAACCGCCTAAAGGCCGGATTGGCGTACACGCAATCGGAATCCACTCTAGGCTCAAGCCGCCGTCCCCGGCGGCGTTGGCCGCGCCGAGGACGGCGCGACGAACCGAATCTGACATTGTCAAGGTAGGATCATCCGCACAGACAGAAACCGCGGCTATTATACATACCCGGCGAGGTTTGCGCAAACAACCGTTTGGTAATAGGGCCTCACCCCCCACTCCCGGCCCCTCCCCCCTCTCCTTGTTT
>DATEUJ010000197.1:0-6056 GCA_035283185.1 Anaerolineae bacterium
CCGATCGCGCTCGACATGGCTTCGAGCGCAGAGGACATCTACCTGCCGCGCGGCTTCTACGCGCCGGAGGAAGTGTTCGGCGTGACGTATCGCTGGACGGATGGCGACGCCCGCGTGGACCTACCCAGTCTCGGCAGCGGCGCGCCCCTGCACCTGCACCTCGGTCTTCACGAATTCCGCCCGCCGCCACTCTCACCACAGCCGGTGACGATTCTGCTCAACGGTCGCGAGCTGGCCCCCGATAGAGTCAGTCGGGGGCTGGCCCGCTTCACGCCGGGCGTCGACCTGGCCGGCTACGACTTCGACCTGCCGCCGGCAGCCCTGGATCTGCGCGGCGATGTCATCCTCGACTTGCACTCGGACACCTTTGTGCCTGCCGAGATGCTCCCCGGCAGCACCGATACTCGTTCGCTGGGCCTGTTTGTCGACCAGGTGCGCCTCGAATACGGCCCCGGTATCATCATCCCGCCGATCCTCGTGTTGGCGTGGCTGGTTATCAGTGTGTTGGCAGCCTACGGGATTGCTCGCTTGTTGGGCGGAAGCAGGCGCGTAGGTTTCGTTATCGGCCTGTTGCTGCTCACTGTCGAACTCACTGGCGTCCTCATCGCACGCCCGTGGACAGCCTACAATAGTCCCTGGTTAGCGGGAACGATACTCGTCATCTATCTCGTCGCCCTACGTCTAAAGAGAGCGCATCGCGCAAAGAGTGCTCCAACCCTTCGACTACGCTCAGGGCAGGCCTCCAACCCTTTGGATTTTGAATTTTGGAGTTTGAAGTTAGCTCCTCCAATCTCCAATCTCGATCTGTTAAAAATCGCCCTCAAGTACATCCTCCCCGTCTTCCTCACCTGGCGCATCGCGCTCGTCCTCGCGCCGATCGTCGGATCGAGCGTCGCCGGCGTGCCGGAGTGCTGTCCGCAGGTCGATCCGGCGCCGGTCACGTCGCTGTATCAAGCGGCGTTCGGCCACTGGTATCGCTGGGATGCGATCTGGTACGGGAGCATCGCGCAGGACGGCTATCAGTATTTAGGGACACGCGAGGCGTCGAACGTAGCTTTCTTTCCCTTGTTCCCGCTCGTCAACGGGCTGGCGATGCGCCTGGCCGGTCTCCCCGTCGAGGTTGCAGGCCCGCTGCTCTCGTCGCTGCTCGCGCTGGCGGCCTGCGTGCTGTTGTATCGACTGGCCTATCGCGAAACAGGCGAACCCGCGACCGTCGAGCGATCGGTCGTCTATCTTCTGGCGTTCCCGGCGGCGTATTACCTGGCCATCGGTTACAGCGAGGCACTGTACTTGCTGTGTGTATTGGCCGCGTTTCTCTGGGCGCGTGAGGGCCGCTGGGGGCCGGCAGGCGCGGCGGCATTTCTGGCCGGGTTGGCGCGCCTGCACGGCGCGCTGTTGATCTTTCCGCTCGGCTACGAGTATTTGCGCCAGCGCGATTTCAAGTGGCAGAATATTCGCGCCGATGCGATCGCCGTGCTGGCCGCGCCGCTGGGCGTGCTGGCCTTTATGGCCTATCTCGGCCTGCAATTCGGGCAGCCGCTTGCGTACTTCGAGATTCAGGCCTTGTTCTTCAAGGGCAGCCGCGCCGGGGCGTTCCCGACTTTCCCCACGACGACGCTGGCAAACTACCTTGGGGGCCTGCTCGACGGCGCGCCGACGACCGAAGGCGTGATCGTCGTCGGCGCGACGATCCTGCTACTCGTCCTCACGCTGGAGGTATGGGTGCGCCTGCCGCGCGTCTACGGCGTCTATATGCTAACTGTAGCGCTGTTCTCGTTGATCGGCGGGGATCTGATTTCGATGCCGCGCTTCGTCGTGCCGATGTTCCCTGCCTTCATCGCACTGGCGCTGATCGGGAGGAGGCCGTGGGCCGATCGGGCGATCCTGATCGCGTCGCTGATGCTTCAGGGCGTGCTGGCGCTCATGTTCGCCAACGGGTACTGGATTGCCTGACCGTCGCCTGCTCGTCCTGATCACGGTTGCGACACTGTCGAGCGCCGCAGCCATGTGGCTCGATCTGACGCCGCTGCTGCGCGGGCCTGAGGAGTGGCGCTGGTCTTTGCGAGCCGCGCAGCCGGGCGGGCGTCTCGTCTTGCCCATCGTCCTGCTGGGCGCATACGTGTTGGCCTGCAATCGCTGGCTATCCCGATGGGATGAAGCGCAGCAGCCGCGACGATCGGTCGAGTGGAGCTTCTTCGCATTCCTCACACTGGCTGCGCCGCTGATCCAATTCGCGCTCGCGGCTGCCGTCCTGCGCAACGCCTGGTTTGAGTTCTTCGCGGCGACGGTCTCTCCGGCCGTGACCGGGTACTACAGCGTCGCCGTCACCACGCCGGACCTGCCCACGGTATTGCCCCGCTACACCGAGCTCATGCCGACGCTGCCGATCCATCCGCAGACGCACCCGCCGGGCCTGGTGTTGATTCATTGGCTGGCGTGGCGCACGTTCGAGGCAATGCCCGCAGTGTCTGATGCGATCGCCATGCCACTGCGCGCACTGCAGTGCCACAATGTGGCGCTGATGACGCTCGACAACCCTCAGATCGCCAGCTCAACCATCGGGATGCTCGTGCCCCTGCTCGGCGGACTTGCCGTGTGGCCGATATACGCGTTCGGCAAGCGGATCGCCGGGCCGCCGGCGGCGACGACGGTTGCCGCCATCTTCCCGATCCTTCCGCTCTACGCGATGTGGTCGAGCCAGTGGGATCAGGTCTATCCGCTGTTGCTGTTCACGGCGCTGTATCTGGCGCACACGGGACTTGAGGCCGGCTCGCCCCGCCGGCTATTCGCTGCGGGCATTCCGTTATCGCTCGCCACATTCTTGAGCATCGGTAACGTGGTGTTGGTTTTCATCGTCGGCCTTTACGCGACGGCGTGGTCATTCCTGAACCGCTCGCGACGCTGGCTGCGCCTGGCGATCGCCTTCCTGATGGGCTGCCTTTCGATCTGGACTCTTTACGCTGCCCTTTATCGCGTGAGCGTGTCCGACCTGCTCGCCGTGGCGTCTCGTTTGGCGTTTGAAGGGACGCGCTGCCCGGTATGCCCTTCGACGACGCGGTCCTATGCGACGTGGATCGTTTGGAACCCGATCGATTTTGCGACGTTTTTCAGCATACCTCTGACGATTCTCCTTTTGGTACGCATCCCGGCGATGGCCAGCGCGCTTCGGTTGTCTCTCTCGAAAATAGCAAGCCGGGCTCCCATGCCCGGCTCGAAAATAGCAGGCCGGGCTCCCATGCCCGGCGGCGTGGGAGCCGCCTCTGCTGGCCATTTTCATCCGTCTATGGGCTGGGTATCATTGGTCATAGCGGCGTCTCTGCCGTTCGCAGCGCTCGTCATCTCCGGGATCGTTCGAGGCGAAGTGGGGCGGATGTGGGGGTACTTCGGGCCGCTGTTCCTATTGATTGCGCTGGCGCCGCACGTCGCGCCGGCGATCGGTGAGAGGTGGCTGCGCGGCGCAACCATCTTGGTCGGATTGATCGCCTTGCAGCTCCTGGTGATGTACACCCGCTGGCAGGTCACGCCGAGTTTCCTTGACGAGCCGCCGGAGCGTGCGGCGAATTTCGTCGCGCCTCAACCGCAAGTGGAGATGCGCGCATCGTTCGGCCGGCAGATCGCGCTGCTCGGCTACGACCTGTCGCGCGCCGGTGACCGGTTGGACCTCACGCTGTACTGGCAGGCGCTGGCTCAACTGCCACACGCCTACACCGTGTTTGTTCACGTATTTGACGCCGAGGGGCGCCTGGCCGGCCAGCAGGACAACATGCCTGTGCGGGATCAACTGCCGACCTCATGCTGGCAGCCCGGCGAGATCGTGGCCGATCCGTATGCCGTCGAAGTGCATCCCGATACAGCAGAGCCGTTGTCTCTCGAAGTGGGGCTGTACCGGCTCGATACCGGCGAGCGGCTCGATCGGGATGACGGATCGGAAGACAAGATCATGCTGGCCGTGCCGTAGTGGCACGCAGCGCCTTCATGAATTCTTCCGTTGACTTGAGAGGGCATTCGACCTATACTGTGTTGCAGGGTGGCCAGTGCAGGAATCTCGCAAGAGACCCCATATCCGAGGTGGGATGCGAAACAATTCCACAGAGTCAAGAGTTAGCCCGCCAGTCGCTAGCCCTAACTGCAACCACCTTGAAAGGGTAAAGCAATGCTCAAACAAGTAACTCGCTGGCTAGACCCGATACTTCTGATAGGGTTGTTCGTGTCGCTCTCGGTTGGTGTCGGAATGGTACTTACTGGTAATGATACTTTGTCGGGCCTTACTATTGGCCTTCTCTCCACAATCATCACATTGTTGATTGATATTGTAGCCCGTATCCAAAAGGCCGAAGATTCATTTGTCAATATGGCTGGGCTGTCGCAGGTTCTTTCTGATGAAGCCATTGGTAAAGCACTTCGAGACATTGCTGACAGTTACGACGCAACAAGAAAAATCAATTTTGAGCACTACGGCAAGATTGCCAGTGCGACTATTGACGAGTGTAGGTCGAAACTCCATGAACTTGCTTCCGGCTCTGTAACCGTGCAAGCAAGAACGCCTCAGGCTTACGGAGTACTCGGATTTCAGCAAGCAAGTAAAGACATCAAAGTCATACACATAGACTCGATGGACTTCTGGAACAAGGATTTTGGCCGAAAGTATTTTGACCTTAATCGGGCGACACTCAAGCGCGGTGTCCAAATTACACGTATCTTTGCGCTTACGTCCGAGGAAGCAAGAGACTACACGGATATCCTGAAAGAGCATGAAAAGGCAGGTATTCGTGTGTTTGTAGTAAGGCCTGACCGCGTAGACCATGCATTCATGATTTTTGATAATCGTGTAGTAGTTGACCTTGACGTAGATGTTAATAACGACTTCAAACTTGAACGGGTTGTAATTGACCCCACACAAGTAAAGAAAAAGGTCGAGGAGTTCGAGCATCTCATCACCAGATACGCAAGAACTATAAAAGACGCTGCACATGTTGCATAGAAAAGGGCGGGCTAACACCGGGTTGCTCGCGCAGAGAAAGTCCGAAGCGTTGGGAAAGGGAAAGACATCTTTTGAAACTCGCAACGCTGCCCAATGGGTGAGCATCTGAAGCAGTGCCAGGTCATTACCCGCCTGGCGAGGATGCAAGTCCCATCCGACCAACGCCTCGCCAGCCGGTCGGTGGCGAACTCCCCAGACCAACCCGGCGGCGGGAATCTGGAGCGGGAGGGAACAAGCGCACAGGCCGCGTTGTTGAACCCCGAAATGTGTATGGTGCGGATTCCGGCGAAATCGATATTCGTTAGCCGTGTCAGCCGCCCATCAAAGTAGGATTGGTTAATCTGAAAGAGCACATCGTATGCCGCTCCGACAAGACTTGAAGGAATCCTTTGATAGATTTGGCTCACGGACCGGAGTTCTGTTACAGGAGGGCTTGCTAGACTTCTATGATCAGACTCGGCAACGGTTAAGGGAAGCTTGCCGCAGAGGGGGTGAATGTGATCCCCTGGCTGATGACGCCAAGCGCGACGAGGCACATGGGGCGTTCATGGAGGCCGCCGAGTTCTTCTTCGCAAGCGGTTACACCGCTGCCGCGGATTCCCTGCTTGTCGAGTGGTGGAACGAACTTGGTAGTAGACAACGTAAAGAGAAACGGCGAGCGTATCGGGCAAAGATAGCCTTCAAGCTAACTGAGTTGCACCTTAGGCGCAGTGATACTGCAGCAGCATTTTGGTGGGCATTACATACCCAGGCTGACGATATGCTCGGTGAGCACCCGGAGGGCGGCGGGAGTGGAAAGATACAGCTCCGCACAATACTTGGCATGAGCGAAGAAGCATTGCGTAGTTTTAACGAGATCGCCGCTCAAAACGTCAGTGCCATTACACGACGCACAAGCGCTTGGTCGCAGCCACAGCGTACAAGTCGTCACGGTGAAGGAGTTCCTACAGGAAATCGGAGAATTGCCATGAGCGCGATTAGTCTGCGCCTGCCCAATTCGCTTCACGACAGCGCACGCCAACTGGCGAAGAAAGAGAACATCTCGATCAACCAGCTCATCACGCTGGCATTGGCC
>DATEUJ010000198.1:0-2039 GCA_035283185.1 Anaerolineae bacterium
TGACGGCCACTGTCATGCCCGAATGCTGTTGTCGGGCATCCAGTTTGACGATCGGTACTCCATGCCGATAGGGTTGCTGGATTCCCGCCTAAAGCGTGCGGGAATGACCAAGAGGCGCAGTTTATGACCGTGAGCAGTATACTCACTTGACACCTGACACCGTCTGAGTGCGCTTCGTCCCCCTGACCAGGAGCGAGCAGACGCCGTAACAGACCGCGCCGCAGGCGATCACGAACGAGAAGCCAAAGGTCAGCGCCAGCAGTGCGGAGGCGATCGCGCTGATCACCGACGCCGCCCCGTTGATCCCCCACGCCCACGGCGTCCAACCCTCACCCCCTGACACCTGAGCACCTGCCACCTGAGCACCTGACACCTGAACACCTGACACCTGAACACCTGACACCTCAAGGTAAGCGATCCCCTTCGGGAACATCGTGCCCATCAGGAAGCCCAGCGGCAGGAGCGCCAGCCAGCCCAGAGCCAGCCGCACTTCGATCGGCGCAAGCAGAATCGCGCTCGCCAGCGCGCGAATCAGGCTCGGGTAAAGCGCGACGGCGACCGTCAGCGCGATCGAGCCGGCGCGCCACGGCACGCGCCGCGACGACAGGCTGCCCAGGCCCGACGCGGTCAGCAGCGCGAACAAGACGACCGCCAGCGCGATGGTCGGCTTCCCGACGAGCAGGATGTACTGCTGGACGATGGGGATCTCGACGAACAGGAACGCGATGCCCAGCAGACCGAAGTAGGCCAGCGTCCACCATCTCAGCCGGGCGTAACCTTTGTCCTTGCTGGAGTGCACCGCATTCGACCGTCTCAAACGCAACACCAGAGGCGCGAAAATCAAAACAACTGCCGCGATCGCCGACAGGCCAAGTAGGGCAACCAGCACGAAATATCCTGCCCCTCCGAAAGGCTGCCAGGTCTTCCCCAGCGTCGCCAGCACCTCCGGCGCTTGCGACCATTTGAAAAAGTGACCGAAGAAAGGATGATCGTCGGTGGGCGGCGCGATGTCGAAGGCGTACGATGTGTACACCGGGTGCGGGTCCGACGCGCTCAAGAGTGACGCCGACAGGCGATAGTACGCGTCGTCGGGGAGCACGTTGTAGCGATTAGCTTCCTCGGGTCGCAGTCCGGGCGCGGCGACGAGATCGAACCGGCGAGATTCTGCGAAGGCCCGGATAACCGCCACTTCTTCATCCGTGAATTCACCCTGCTTCACGAGCACCAGCACAGCCGAGTAACCGCGCAGCGCGACGATCGAGCGAGCCGGATCGCCTCCCGCCCGTTTCACTGCCTCAACTGCCAGCCCGATGAGCCGCATCTCTTCACTCGGCGGTGTTTGCAGCCAGCGCATAACCGCCAGTAAGCCTCCCGGCTTCAACCGAGACAGATAGCGATCGAGCGCTTCGACCGTCAGGCGATAGTCTTCGGCCAGGCTGTACGCGCCCGACGTCACCGGCCGATAGGGTGCGGTCAGCGCCAGGTCGATCACGTCGAATTGATCCGGGCTGCGCTCGACGAAGGCGCGCGGCTCATCGATCCGTGTCTGCACGCGCGGATCGGTGTACACCTGGCGCGCCGCTTCCACGGCCAGCTCGTTCGGCTCGACGGCGACGATCGAGCGCGCGCCGCTCGCCAGCGCGACGAACACGTCCAGCCCGCCGCGCGGCTCGAGGATCAATACGTCGGCATCGGGGCGGAGCGCGAACGGCAGCGAGGTCAACAGATACGGCACGAAGGGCGCGTCGCGTGGATCGGCCAGCGGGATAGGGCTGAGATCGTCGCCGTCGAACGCCAGCCCGTCTTGGGGTGGCGGGCTGCCGCGATAGGCGAAACTCAGGCCGGGCAGCGAGCGAATGCCCTGGCTCCGCACATGATCGACGCGCGATGACGCATTCCAGCGCGTCGAGAGCACCTGCGCGCCGGGGTAACGCAGCGCGGCACTGAGATCCTTATACGGCGAGAGACGAAGCGCGAGCGAGTCCGGCGGGCGGAGCGTCCAGGCAGCGAACAGCACGATGGCCGCAAACGTGACGGCG
>DATEUJ010000199.1:0-12800 GCA_035283185.1 Anaerolineae bacterium
TGACGGCCACTGTCATGCCCGAATGCTGTTGTCGGGCATCCAGTTTGACGATCGGTACTCCATGCCGATAGGGTTGCTGGATTCCCGCCTAAAGCGTGCGGGAATGACCAAGAGGCGCAGTTTATGACCGTGAGCAGTATAATCTTCGGATTGCGGCCGGAATTCGCGCTATGAATCTGCCTTCGCTCGGCGGGCAGACGGTTCTCGTCACCGGCGCGACCGGTTTCATCGGCTCGCATCTCGCGCTGCGGCTGGCAGGGCAGGGGGCCTCGGTGCGCGGCATAGCCCGCTCAACGGCAAGAGGCAAATGGCTGTCTGAGCGCGGCGTCGAGATCGTCGAGGGCGACCTGATCGACTCCGATTCGCTGCGCCGTGGTGCGCGCGGATGCGGCATCATCTTCAGCGTCGCGGGCTGGACCGGCCAGCCGAGGACTTATGACGCGCCGTGGCAGGTGAATGTCGATGGGACGCGTGCGCTGGTCGAGGCTGCGATCGAGGCGGGCGCGCGGCGCGTCGTGCACACGAGCAGCATCGCCGCGTACGGCCCGGTTGCCGAGGGGGTCGTCGACGAAACCTGGCCGCTGCGCGCGACCGACGCCTATGGCGCGAGCAAGGCGCGCAGCGAATCGGTCGTCTTCGGCTGTGGCGATCGGATCGAGCCTGTCGTCATCCGGCCTGCCCAGATCTACGGTCCGCGTGGCGGCACGTGGACGAGAGGCTTTTTCAAAGCCGTAAGACGTGGCTTGCCTCTCCTGATCGACGGCGGCCACGGCGCTTTTCACCCCTGTTATATCGACAACCTGGTCGATGCGTACCTGCTTGCCGCGGTGCTTCCTGAAGCCGCCGGCCAGGCGTTCACCATCTTCGATCAGGCGACGACGTGGCGCGACTTCGTCGGCTACTATGCGCGCATGGTGGGCCGTCCCGCGCGCTCCGTTCCGGCCTGGACGGTGCGCATCGGCGTGAGACTGCTGCCCGTGTGGTCGGCGCTCACACGGCAACCGCCGATCGCGACGCCCGACATGCTCTCGTTCGTGCTCGGCCATTACCGCTACAGCAACGAAAAGGCCGGGCGCCTGCTCGGTTGGTCGCCGCGCGTCTCGCTGGACGAAGGCATGGACCGCGTCGAGGCCTGGCTGCGCGAGACCGGCCGTCTGTAGACCTGGCGGCGATCGGGTATAATGCCCCCGCGCGATCGCATCGCGACTTCCGCTTTGACCCTATCTCCTTGATCGAAACGACGGATCACGAATCGCATTTCGTCGAAGCCGTCGGCCCGGCGCTGCATCTCGGCGCGGTCGGCGCACCGCGCAGCACCTGGCTTGGCCCGGCCTGGGCGGCCCTGTGCGGGATTGTCGCCTCGGCGGCGTTCACGTTCGACGCGCTCGGCATGCTGCTGGCTGCATTCGTGTTCATCGTGATCGATTGGGCGTGGCCTGCTATTTGGACCTCGTCTGTGCGCACCGATTGGCTCGCGCCCTTCGCGCAGTGGCACGAGACGCCCGCCCCATCCCGTGCGCTCCGCCTGCCGTATCTTCAGCCAGGCGCGCCCGCAGATCGACTGATCGGCTGGGGATCGCGCGCCGTCACGTGGTCGCGCTCGTATTTTGCGCCGATGGCCGGCTCGAGCGCGGCAAGCCTCTTTGTCGCTCTGAGCATCAGTTTGTCGCTCTCGGCGGCTATCGGCTGGCGCGCGCTCGCGCTCACGCTGGCCGTGCTCGCCATTTCCGGCATCGGCGCTTGGTGGGCCATGCGCGCCGCACTCGATTCGGATTGGCTGCGGTCGATCGTCTACGGCGCGCTGCCGTGGTGGCTCGGCCATGCCGCGTTCGCGTCGCTGACGGTCGAATCGGCTTTGATGGGCATCCTATTCGGACTGGCGTACCGCGCGCTCATGGAGTCGGGCGAGCGCGCGCCGTCGCCGTTCGGCCTGATCGCGCCGCAAGTCGTCGCTGTGGTCGCGTTGTTCGGGGGGAACCAAGTGACTGCGGCATTCGTTCTCGTCCTGGCCGTTGTCCCGCAGTCCGCATTGCGCACCTTCCTGACCGAACACGCCTTCGCTCGCCGTGCGCAGGCGTGGCTGATGCTCGCCATGCTCACCTGCGCCGTGGCCGTGGCATGATATGCCCACGCTTCTCTTCGTCGCCGCCCTCGCCGCCGTCGCCCTGGTTGCATACTGGCAACTGATCGTCGCCGAAGGCGCGTACCTTGGGCCGCGCGTCGTCGCCTTCCTGTACGACGTGATCGCCCATCGCTACAATCGCATCAAGCAGTTCAATCCCGGCGACGACGCGCACTTCTTCGCCGATCCGCTGATCGAGTGGCTCGTCGGCACGCCGCGCCCGCGCGTCCTCGACGTGGCGACCGGAACCGGGCGTGTGCCTCTGACGCTGGTCGCGGACCCGGCGTTTGACGGCACGGTCGTCGCCGTCGACCTCTCCCGGCGCATGCTGCGCGAGGCCGCGCGCGCGTTGAATAGCCACTCCAGATGCGTGTTCCTGTCCAGGCAGGACGGGTCGCGCCTGGCGTTCGGCGACGATGCATTCGACGCAGTAAGCTGTCTCGAGGCGCTGGAGTTCATGCCCAATCCACGCGCCGCGCTCACTGAGTGCGTGCGCGTGCTCAAGCCTGGCGGCGTGCTGATGGTGACGCGGCGGGCGGGGTCGTGGGCGCGCTGGATGCCAGGCCGGGCGCCGTCGCGCGAGCAGTTCAAGGCGCAGGTCGAGGCGCTGGGCGTGTGGAGCGTCCAGGTGCAGACGTGGCAGGTCGATTACGACCTGGTGTGGGGCGTGAAGATTGCGCAGTGGTCAGGAAAGGTAATTGGTGATTAGGGATTGGCGAATGACCAATTACTAATTACCAATCCCATGCACTGCTATGCGGCGTGCCCAAAAGGAAAAGCGCCCATGCCCAGCCAGGACGCTCGTGGTAGAGCGGGAGACGGGATTCGAACCCGCGACCCAGTGCTTGGGAAGCACTTGCGCTACCCCTGCGCTACTCCCGCGCTTTGAATATTCTAGCATGTTGTTGACCGGTTGACAACTGCTCAACGAGACGGTGCGCCATTGCGCGCGGCGACGATCTGCGCCATCACCGCCAGTGCGATCTCCTCAGGCGTCTTGGCGCCGATGTCAAGCCCGATCGGTCCGTGCAGTCGATCGACCTGCGCCTCGGTCAGCCCGGCCGCGAGCAGTCGCTCGCGGCGCGCTGCCTGCGTCTTCTGGCTTCCCAGCGCGCCGACGTAGAACGCCGGGCTGGGAAGCGCGATCTTAAGCGCCGGGTCGTCGAGCTTGGGATCGTGCGTCAGCATCGCTACCGCCGTCGAGCGGTTCAATCCGATCTGTGCCAGGGCGTCGTCCGGCCAGTCCTGGATCAACTGATCGACGTGTGGGAAGCGCGTCTCGCTCCCGAATGCGCGGCGCGGATCGACGACGACCGTCCGGTAGCCGAGCGCCTTGGCGATGGACGCCAGCGCGATGGCGATGTGCACGCCCCCGACGGCGACGAGCGTCGGGGAAGGCAGCAGCACGTCGACGAAGATTTCGAGTGACTCGCCGCCGACGCGTGAAAGCGTCGCTGGCTGAGAGTGTCCCGCCTCCATCGCGCTACGGGCAGTCGCAATGGCAGCCTCGTCCAGTCCGGCGCCCAGTGAGCCGACAATGCTTCCATCCTCGCCAAGCATCAGCTCGCGCCCCAACGCCTCGTGCGGCCCGTTCACGACGGTCACGACCGCCGCCAGGCGATCGGCGGTCACGGCCTCGTGAGCTTCGCCGTACATGGCGGAATCGAGCGGCTTGACGAACACGCGAATGCTGCCGCCGCATGCCAGCCCGACGTCCCACGCCGTCTCGTCGGCCACGCCGAAACTGAGCAACTGTGGCCGGCCGGTCTTGAGCACTTGCGTGCCCGATTGGAACACCGCGCCCTCGACGCACCCGCCGCTGACCGATCCGGAGATCTCGCCGTCGAGAGTCAGCGCCATCTTCGCCCCGGCGCCGCGCGGCGCAGAACCCCACGTTTGAACGACGGTTGCCAGCGCGATCGATTTGCCTTGTGCCTGCCAGCGATCGATATCGGAGAGTACTTCACGCATAGTGCAACTGCCTCCGTTCAGGTCGACGCTCGTTCAACCCAACCAGACGTTCGGCGAGGTCTTCCAGGCTGGCGAGGCTATGCACGGGCAGGAAGTCGTCGACGTAGGGTAGGGCCGCCTGCATGCCGCGCGTCAAGGGTTCGTATTCCGGCGAGCCGAGCAGCGGGTTGAGCCAGATCAGGCGGTGGACGCTCCGCTGCAGGCGCGCCATCTCGCGGCGCAGCAGGTCGATGTCGCCGCGCTCCCAGCCGTCGCTGATCAGCAGCACGACGGCGCCTCGCCCTAGCACCCGGCGTCCCCACTTGAAATTGAACGTCTTGAGCGCCTCGCCGATCCGTGTTCCGCCTGACCAGTCTTGCACGGCGCGTGAGACGTCGCGCAGCGCCCCGTCGACGTCGCGCCCTTGTAGCTCGCGCGTGATGCGCGTCAGTCGTGTGCTGAAGACGAAGGCTTCGACGGGCTGATCGAGTCCTGCCGTCACGCCGTACACGAAGTGCAGCAGGAGGCGTGTATACCGTTCCATCGATCCGCTGACGTCGGCGAGGATCACCAGCGGGCGCGGCTTGTGCCTCGGCTCGCGGCGCGCCCATTCCATCACCTCGCCCCCGTACTTCAGGCTGCGCCTGACGGTGCGCCGCAGGTCGAGCAAGCGACCGCGTCCGGGTTGCCGCCGCCGCGTGCGCCGCTCGCCGAGCTGCCACACCAGCGCGGCCATCATCTGCTTGATCGCGTCCAATTCCTCGCCCGTCAGGTCCGCGAAGTCCTTGCGGCGCAACACTTCGCGCGCGCTATAGGTCATTGTGACCTGAAGAACCGGCGGCTGGTTCTCATCTGCAGGCTGGTTCTCGTTCCCCTGTCCTTCGGCATCCGTGCCGGGCAGTGGGGGAGGCATGATCACGGGCTTGCGGCGCTGCCGGGCACGGCTCAGCCCCGACAGATCGACGGTGATCCATCCTTCTTCCGGCTTGCGCCAGAACGCCGCAAACGCCGCGTCGAACAGCGGGATGTTCTCGTGCCGATGGACGAGCAGGCTGCGCGCGGCATGATAGAAGTCGGACTTGTGGCCGATTTCGATGTAACCCAAAGCCTGGACGAGATCGATCATCCGCCCGGGATTCACGTCCAGGCCAAGTCCGCGGAGCAGGCGTCCAAAAAGCAAGAGATTGTGCAGCAGTTGGCCGGAGGCGGGATCAGGCGTCATGGCAACTTCATGGCTTGTAAGCGCGCTTGGAGCCAGGCGCCGACTTCGGCGGGCAGGTCGGGCTTCGGCGGAGGTCGAGTGTAATCGATCCGAAGATCATAAGCGAGTCTGTCGTATATCGTGTGGATAGCCTGGTTGAGATCGAGTGGTACGTCTGGGTCCGGCTCGCGTAATGGGACGGGTATCATCGGGATGGGGTCTTGAATCCGCAGCGGCCAAATCTCCACTTTCGAGCGCCGGCCAGCGCGGCTGAGAAAAATAAAATACGGCGCGTCCGGCAAAGGCGTGACCACGGGGAAGCGGCTACCCGTGCGCAGCAGATCGATTTCCAAAAGATGAGCTTCCGAGCGCATCACATCGCGCCGCTTGCGCTGATACGATTCGAATGCTTCATGACCGGGGCGTTTATTGACCGGCGAAAGGATTTCAATCGCCGTTACCAGTAGTCCGGTTTGCGTTTCCCGGATTTCAATGCTGTGCAGTCTGACCGGAACTTCAAAGGCAGCGCTAGCCACCAATGGCGCGGGGGCAATGGCAGACACTGCGCCTTTCACGGGATACTCGCTCACTTGCAACACGCCGACATCTGGCTTGATAGCGCGAGCTTCCTGGATGACCACCTCATCGTAGGTTACGCGCGGCATGAGTGCGGCCACATAACGCGGTCGGAGACTCGGCGTAAGTTGGGCCTGAATTTCAGTGGCCAGATTGGCGTGGAAATCTTCCCAAATATCAGGGTCTTCGAGATACGGATTCATGCCGGGGAAGGGGGATGACATCTGCTATACCTCTTTCAGTTCCATAGGATTCATGTCCAGTCCCAGGTCGCGCAGCAAACGGCCGTAGAGCAGGAGGTTGTGGAGGAGGGGTGGCCCGAGTTAGAGTGAGCAGTGAGAGTCATGTTCCACTCGTCATTTGTGCCCGGTCGAGGATCGCCTGCGCGTTGGCCCCTTTCACTTTCTCGACATCATCTTGATACTTGAGGATCACGCCCAGCGTCTCATCGACAATGCTCAACTCCAGCGCCTTCTGGTCGAGCGCGACGAGCGCCGCCGTCCAATCGAGCGTCTCGGCGACGCCCGGAACCTTATACAGATCCATCCGGCGCAGCTCCTGCACGAACCGGGTGACGTGCTGTGCGAGCTGGGCAGAGGCCTGCGGCACCTTGGCCTGCACGATCTGCAGCTCCTTCTCGAAGGAGGGATAGTCGATCCAGTAGTACAGGCAGCGGCGCTTGAGCGCGTCGTGGACTTCGCGCGTGCGGTTCGAGGTGATCACGACGACCGGCGGGCGCTCGGCCTTGATCGTCCCGATCTCGGGGACGGTGATCTGGAAGTCCGACAACACTTCGAGCAGGAAGGCTTCGAATTCCTCGTCACTGCGATCGATCTCGTCGACCAGCAGCACGGGCGACTTCTCTCGCGCGTTCTCGATCGCCTGCAGCAGCGGGCGGCGCAGTAGGAACTCCGGTCCGAAAAGCTCAGCTTCGCTCGGGCGCTCGCCGCGCGCTTCGAGCAGGCGAATGTGCATCATCTGGCGCGTGTAGTTCCACTCGTACACGGCGTGATGCACGTCGAGACCTTCGTAGCACTGCAGGCGGATCAGGTCGGTGTCGAGCAGGCGCGTGAGCACCTTCGCCACCTCGGTCTTGCCGACGCCGGCCTCGCCCTCGAGGAACAGCGGGCGATTCAACTTGAGTGCAAGATAGATCGAGGTCGCCAACCCGCGGTCGGCGATGTAGAGCTGCTCGCGGAGAGCGTTTTGCAGGTTGTCAATGGAGTCAATGATCAAGTTGCCGTCCCCAAGTGTGTTACGCGCCCCCGCAGGGGGCTAACTGAATTTTATCATATTAGCGAAAAAGCACTGCAATTGCTGGACTGAGATATAATAGGCAGCATGGCACAAGTCGACCTTGATCGATATCGCGCCTTCTGGCGTCAGCGCAGCCGGATCGAACCTACACCTGAGATGCAGGCCGCTGCTCGTGACGCTCGCCACGAAGCGCAGCGCCTCAGCCAGCTT
Source organism: Anaerolineae bacterium (assembly GCA_035283185.1). Classification (GTDB taxonomy): domain Bacteria; phylum Chloroflexota; class Anaerolineae; order Fen-1058; family Fen-1058; genus DASSFZ01. The sequence continues at coordinate 7,317 of DATEUJ010000199.1, forward strand.
CTCGCCGCCGAATTTGGCGCCAAGCGTGTCTATCTCTTTGGCTCGTTTGCTTGGGGGCCGGAAATGCTTCCCGACTCTGATCTCGATCTCGCCGTGGAGGGCCTACTACACGGTAAACTTGTCTTCGCTCACGCCCGGTTGTCGAGTCAATCGTACTACACCGTTGATCTCGTCCTGTTAGAACGTTTGCCTGAACGGCTGCGCAGCCGTATCCTGAAGTCCGGCATTCTCCTGTATGGCGAGCAATCATAACACGTTACTGGCTGAGGCGCTGCGCGGCGAAATCGGAAAACTCCGCCGGGTACAGCACCAAGCCGCTACCGATCGCGCCGAATTCGCCGTCCGTGCGCCGGAGTCAATGCGCGATCTGCGCGGCATTGCCGGCAACCTGGCTGACATTTACCAGGGTGCAGAGAACGCGATGCAGCGCATTGCGCGAGCTACGGGAGAGGGTTTGCCATCCGGGCGAGAATGGCATCGGGAACTGCATCGGCGGTGTTATAGGCGATCGTTCACGAATTGGTAGTAACGACTTCAGTCGTTTGCGCCGGATAGCGACTGAAGTCGCTACTACAGATCACTTTCGTGATCGACTGAGGCTATTAACCGGAGGCCGCCGACAGTCATTATCGGAGGCCTCCGCTTTTGGATGCGGCCGCGAGGATGCAGGCTTCGAGCTTATCTCAACAGTATTGGGTCTAACCCATGGCTCGCTGCGCTGCCATCATCAGCGCGCGCCCGGCGAGCACCGTTGCCAGGTGCTTGCGATACTCTCCGGAGGCATAGGTGTCGCTCAGCGGATCGGCTATCGCTTCGGCGACTTTGTCCGCGGCTGCGGCGATGCTGGCCTCGCTCGGCGCCTGCCCCGTCAGCGCCTTCTCAGCGGCCGCCGCGTGGACGGGATTCACAGTCGCGCCGCCGACGACCAGACTGACGCGGGCGCATGTGCCGTTCTTCAGGCCGACGAGCGCCGCCACGCCGACGACGGCGTAGCTCGATGCCGGATGCTCGTGCGCGAGGTACGCGCCGCCCATGCCTTGCATGCCGCCGTAGGCCGGGACGCTCACCGAAGTGATCACTTCAGCCGGCCTGAGCGCGGTGGTGAACAGATCCTTGAAGAACGTGTCCGCGGGGATGTCGCGGCTGCCTTTGGGGCCGGTGGCGGTGATCGTCGCGCCGAGGGCCACGATCACCGTCGGATAGTCGGCGGAGGGATCGGCGTGCGCCAGCGATCCGCCGATCGTGCCGCGATTGCGCACCTGCACGTCGCCGATCAAGGCCGCGGCTTCAGCCAGGATCGGACAGAGCTGTTTCACGACATCCGATTCGGCGACGGCCGCGTGCGTCGTCAGCGCGCCGATCTTCAGCGCCGTCTTCGTCGCCTTGATGCCCGACAGGCCCTTGATGCGGCCGATGTCCACCAGCGCGGACGGCGCCGTGACGCGGAGCTTCATCTGCGGCAGCAGGCTGTGGCCGCCGGCCAGCACTTTGGCATCCTTGTTTTGGCTCAACAGCTTGACCGCTTCGGCGACCGTCTTGGGACGATAGTAATCGAAGCTGGCAGGGTACATAGTTGATCTCCTCAGTTGGAGTTAGAGTGAGGAGTTAGAGTGGAAATACTCTAACTCTAACTCACAACTCTAACTCTTGTGCATTGCTCGCCAGATCTTCTCCGGCGTGAGCGGCATATCGATGTGCCGGACGCCCAGCGGCGCGAGCGCGTCCATCACAGCATTGGCGACGGCGACGGTCCCGGTAATGGTGCCCATCTCGCCCGCGCCTTTCACACCCAGCGGGTTGTGTGGCGAGGGGGTCTCGTTGCGGGCCGTCTCGATCATCGGGAAGGCCTCGGCGCGCGGCATGGCGTACTCCATCAGAGTGCCGGTAAGAAGCTGGCCGTTCTCGTCGTAGATGCCGTGCTCCCATAGCGCCTGGCCCACGCCCTGTGCGACGCCGCCGACGACCTGGCCCTCGACGATCATCGGGTTGATCACTTTGCCCATGTCGTCCACTGCCACGTAACGCTGAATCGTCACTTCACCGGTGTCGCGATCCACTTCGACCTGGACGATGTGGCAAGTGTTGGGGAAGGTGAAGTTGGCTGGGTCGTACCACGCCGACTCCTCTAGCCCCGGCTCCATCCCTTCGGGCAGGTTGTGGGCCGTGTACGCCGCCAGTGCGACCTCGCCGAATGATTTGGCCTTGCCCGGCGAGCCGTGAACGTAGATCTTCCCGCTCTCCTGATCGTAGACCATGTCCTCTTCGGCGGCTTCGAGTTGGTGCGCGGCGATCTTCATCGCCTTCTGGCGCACCCGTTTGGCGGCGTTGACCAACGCGCTCCCGCCGACTGCTGCACTCCGGCTGCCGTAGGTGCCCATGCCGAAGGGCACGCGGCCGGTGTCGCCGTGGACGATCTCGACATCGTCCATGCTGATACCCAGCTCATCGGCGATGACCTGCGCGAACGTGGTTTCGTGGCTCTGGCCGTGCGCGTGAGATCCGGTGAGCGCGGTGACCTTCCCCGACGGGTGCACGCGGATGACGCCGCTCTCCCAGAAGCCGACTGCCGAGCCGAGTGCGCCGGCGACTTTCGAGGGCGCCGGGCCGCTGGACTCGATGCTCCCGACGATGCCGATGCCGACCAATCGACCCTGCTTGCGCGCCTCTGCCTGTTTCCGGCGCAGCGCCGAGTAATCGGCCATCGTCATGGCTTTGTGGAAGAGTGCGTCGTAGTCGCCGCTGTCGTACATGAAAGCCACCGGCGTCTGGTACGGGAACTCCTCCTTGGGGATGAAGTTCTTGTGCCGGATGTCCGCCGGGTCCATGCCGAGGTCGCGGGCGGCGAGATCGACCAGCCGCTCGACGACGTAAGTCGCTTCGGGGCGGCCGGCGCCGCGATAGGCATCCACCGGCACGGTGTTCGTCAGCGTTCCCCACATCTCGCCCCAGATGCCCTTGACCTTATACAGCCCGGACAGGAGGGTGAGGTACAGCGCCGTCGGGATGAGCGGCGCAAACGTCGAAAGGTACGCGCCCTGGTTCGCCCACGTTTGAACGTGGATGCCGGTGATCGTCCCGTCCTTCTTCAGCGCCATCCTGGACTTGGTCACGTGATCGCGGCCATGTGAGTCAGTCATGTAGGATTCGGTGCGAGTCGCCACCCACTTCACGGGCCGGTTGATCTTGCGCGACACCCAGGGGACGATGATCTCCTCTGGGTAGTGGAAGATTTTGCTGCCGAAGCCGCCGCCCACGTCGGGCGAGATCACGCGCAGCTTGTTTTCGGGAATGCCCAGCGTGAAGGCGCTCAACAGCAGGCGAATCGGCTGGGGATTCTGGCTGGTCGTCCACAGTGTCATCTCCTCGGTCGCGGCGCTCCACTGGGCGACTGCCGCACGCGGCTCCATAGCGTTGGGGATGAGCCGCTGGTTGACCAGATCGAGTGTCACGACGTGCTCGGCTTCGGCGAAGGCCTTCTCCATCGCCTCCTTGTCGCCGATGGCCCAGGTGTAACTGACGTTGTCCGGCACGTCGTCATGGACGAGCGGCGCGCCTTTCTCCGTCGTCTTTCGGGCGTCGATGACGGCCGGCAGCGGCTCGTAATCGACCTCGATCAGGTCGAGCGCGTCGTAGGCGGAGTACGGGGTCTCGGCCACGACCACTGCCACGCCGTCGCCGACGTGGCGAACTTTGTCGACGGTGAGCGGCCAGCGCGTCGGCACCTTGATGTCGGGCACGTTCCAGCCGCAGGGCAGCTTGCCGACGCCGCCGTCGATCAGGTCCTGGCCGGTGAACACGGCGATCACGCCCGGCAGCGCCGTCGCCTTCTTCGTGTTGATTTTCTTGATCCGGGCGTGGCCGTACGGGCTGCGCTTAATAGCGACGTGTGCCATGTTGGGCAGATTGATGTTGGCAACATAGTTGCCCTTGCCCTGAATGAAGCGCGGGTCCTCAACCCGCTTGATGCTTGCGCCAACGTATTTAGCCATCGTGCGCCTCCTTATCCCATCATTTCCGCGGCTGCCTGGATCGCCAGGACGATGTTCTGGTAGCCGGTGCAGCGGCAGATGTTGCCCTCGATCCCATGCCGGATTTCAGCCTCGGTCGGATGAGGGTTTCTCTGCAGAAGATCCACGGCGGCCATGATCATGCCCGGCGTGCAGAAGCCGCACTGCAGGCCGTGCTTTTCCCAGAAGCCCTGCTGCAACGGATGCAGTTTGCCATCTTGGGCCAGTCCCTCGATGGTCATGACGCTGCTGCCGTCGGCCTGCGCGGCCAGCACGGTGCACGACTTGACGGCCATACCGTCCAGAATGACGGTGCACGAGCCGCACTGACTCGTGTCGCAGCCGACGTTCGTGCCAGTCAGGCCGAGCACGTCGCGCAGGTAGTGCACCAGCAGCATGCGCGGCTCGACCGGGTGGGTCCGTTTGACCCCATTGACGGTGATGCTGACGGTCTGTTCCATACGATCTCTCCCTCCTTCTAGGTTAGGATGGAATCCGGCACGCGCCGGTGGCGGAAAGCAAAACTCCAGCGCGCGATGACAATACGGCTGGAGTTATCTGCTGACGCGAACGGGATGAACGCGGACACACGCGGCAAGCGGCCTGCCTGCCTGGCGGTCAGCAGCAGCATGTGTTCCCCTGACTGGCTAGACGACGCCATGCTCTCCCCGTAGCGCTGCGTCACGCGGATAATTTACGACATCCTGTTCTGAAAGTCAAGAGCGATTATTTACCGCTGCCGCCCTCGACTGTCTCCCGAGGGGCGGGGCGTTCAGGCGCCTCCTCCAGAAGCCCCCCATGACCAAGCGCGATGATGTCGTCGCGGGTCAGGTGGTCGCCTGCAAGCAGCCGAGGGAGCACCCAGTCGACGATATTGACCTTGCGGCTGCGGGCGCAGCCCGGCGCGCCGAGGATCGGCGTGTCGCCGAGGTAGGCCAGCATCAGCAGGTTCCCCGGATCGACCGGCGCGCCGAGGCATTCCACCCATCCGCCGGCGCGCTCGACCGCGCGCGGCACGATGTCGCGCCGGTCCATGATCGCCGTTTCGCCGGCGACGATGATGAGCCGGGCGCCTGCCGCCCGCTGGCGGCTCAGCACCTCGACCAGCGCCGCTTCGCCTGACTCGTCTTCCAACGGTATGTAGTCCGTGCTCAGTATGTGCGAGCCAAGCGCTTCTACGCGATGCCGTAACGGTGCGAAGTCGGCGGCGAGTTTATCGCGGATCGACAAAGAGCCTGAGAAGACCATGCTGACCGGCCGCGGCCCAAGCGCGTCGACGCGGACGATCGGGCCACCGTCCGACGCGATCGCTTCGGCAGCGCGGACGACCGCATCCGAGACGGCAAAAGGAATCACCTTCACGGTGGCGACGATCTGGCGTGGCCGGACGGCCGAGTGTGAAGTCAACGTGGCGAACGTGATGTCCTGGCAGGCGTTGATGCGCGCCAGCCGATCGGCGTCGATGCGCACCACACCC
>DATEUJ010000200.1:0-74189 GCA_035283185.1 Anaerolineae bacterium
GCAGGTGCTGAGTTCGGGCAGATAGTAGCGCCGATCACTGCATTCCAGAGACTTCGCGGTTCGCATGGCCACACCTCGCAACCTGTATCGATCGCGAAGTATGCCACTTGGTCTTTAATGTGCTAGTTTTGCCGTGTTGCCATCAGAACCTTCTCATGAGTTCCGGGGCGACCGTCCCGATCTCACTCCTGCCCTGCAGGACACATCCAACTCACGCCGGTGCAAGCCGGCAAACCCCATAGGAGGATAGCCGACATGGCTAAGAACAGTAAGAGCAACGGTAAGCAGGATGGCAAGCGCAACGGGCGGCGCAACTTCGTCGTGATGACGCTCAAGCTGGTGCGCGACGCCGAGGCCAAGTACGCGGCCAGCGGGACCTTCTACGCCAAAGCGCGCGGCCTGCTGCCGATGGGCAAGGACAAGCACACCAACGCGTGGCTGCCCGGCAAGTTCTTCGAGCTGGTCGCCTTCGGCAAGGGCGAAGACACCACGTTGCCGGAGGCGCTCGCCCAGGCGTCGAAGGGCGACTGGGTGACGGTCACGGGCCGCCTGGTGTACGAGGAGTACACCAAGCAGGACGGCAGCACCGGCTCCAGCGACAAGGTGATCGTCCAGTCGGTCGAGCCGTACACCCACAGCCGCGACGTCGCCGAAGGCGACGAGGACGAATTCGAGATCGACGAGTAGCGCGTTCGCTGCGTCAGCTGACTACCGCTGCACGCAGGCAGGCCGACCCGGCCTGCCTTCTGCCTGGAGGAGGCGGACCCTTCCGCCTCCTCCCCATCTATGTGGCCGCTCGATGTCTGCGCCAGACTACTCTGGCTCAGACGTTGAGCGGCAACCGCCCGCTCAGGCGGTAACCGCTCCCGACACTCATCGTGCCGGGAGCGGCGACGGCCGTTGCTCCCGGCCAGACCAGGAGGGTGTCATGGCCGACCCGATCTACCGCCGACGAGGCGACAAGCTACATGGCAGCGCATTTCGACTGCCGTTGCCCGGCGGCTCTATCACGCTCAAACCAGGCGAGATAGCCACCATCGCGCCGTATGCCGGCGCACTCCACCAAATGGGCGCGTCTTCTGACGAGATCGCGCAGGCGATCCAGACCAAGATCGTCGAAATGCGCCAGGCGTATCGCGTCTTCAACAGATAGCCTGTTGCCTCATCGACTGGGAGGGCCACATCCGGCCCTCCCTACCCTTCCAGCCGGGCGTCAGCCTGAGTCGATGAGCCGCAGCACGTCCGCGATCGCTCGCAAAGTGGGCATCTCTATTTTCCTCAAGGTGGTCTGGATAGTTTTGCGGCGACGCGCGCCGGTTTTCGTGCCCGTCGCTACTCCTTATTCCGCTCCACCGCCCCGAAGTTCGACAACCCGTTTCCGCAGAAACCGTCGCCACGCCTCGCGTGTGCCCGATCCATCGGACCCACACGAGGCGGGACGACCCGCCACTGTTTAGGAGGACCGACATGAAACGAAACCACCGATCGCTCAAGGTGATTCTGCTGCGGCTCGCGCTGCGCCTCGGCCTGTTCCGGTCGCGCAGGTTCGCGCTGTCCGGCGAGCGCATCGGGCACCTGCCGGATGAAATCGTGCTCGATTTGTGGCAGCGGCAGCGCCCGCGAATGCGAGGCGCCCGATGAAGCCCCTGGCGCGCTGGATCAAAGCGGTTGCGGCGCGTGGCCTGGCCGCTGCGTTGTATCGCCTGTCGCACGCTGCGATGTGGACGGCCGGCAAGGCAGGCGCGTGGCTCTTCACACTGGGCCGCCGGCTGGAGAGCTGGCACGTGCCGATCGATCTACAGACCGCCTGTGATGCAGTGAAAACCCTGTCGCCGCACGAGCGCCGGCTGGCACTGTGCCTGCTCCGACTCAGCCTGCGGTGGGGCTGGATCGATCAGCTGCCGCCCCTGGACCGACTGCCCCGCGCCGACACGCCGGCTCTCGGCAACGATCTCCTGCTGCTGCTGTACGCGCCGGAGATCGCCGAAGCCTTTCGCCCGCATGTGTTTCCGCCGGCAGGAGAGCCGTGAGCGGTGGAAGCTTCCGGCTGCCGGGAGTCGCCGAGCCGATTCCCTGCCCGCGCTGCGGGCGGACAGACTGTGCCCGCGTCGAGACGACGAAGCGACGGCGCATCTGGTGGTGCGGCACGACCTGGCGCGACGTATCGCGCGATCTGTTGCGGCGATATGCGATGGAACTTGGACTGACGAAGCACAGAGCCACGAATAGGAGTCCCCGCTGCGTCCACCCGGCGCAGCAATAACCGAAAAACTGCGGATGGAGAGTCGCGCCCGACTCTCCCCGCCTTGTCTGGGCTGCACCGGGTGCAGCTCAGACGAGGCGGCAACCACTCCGCCACGCCGGTCCTTCGACTACGCTCGAGAACGGCTCGCCCGCGCGCCCACGGCCTCAAGCGCGCGGCGCGAATCGTCACGGGGCCAACCCTCACGAGAGACCGCTTCCATGATCGCACCGGGGACTACCCGCGCTCCGATTCTCCTTCCTGTTGGTCGTTCGACACCAGTGGTCAGGCCTACATCTTGAGGGATGAAGGCGGAAGGACACTTGTACCTGCGCTGCGTGCATGCGCAAGTGCAGGTGTGAAGGATGAAGAAAAACACCTCTTTCATCCTTCATCCTTCATCCCTCATCCTTCAGGCTGTGGGCCTGACCCACAAACGACACCTTCAGGAAGGAGAAAGCGATCATGTTGGAAGCAGGTCTTCTCGTCGGGACGGTCGTGCTGATCGGCATCGTATGGTGGACGATCGGGTTCGTCCGCGCGGTGCGAATCGCACCGGTGAAGGAGCGCGTCGAGGCGTACGGCGCCCGCAGGCGTGCGCGATGAGCGCCGATGCCACTGTACAAACCCGGATCGACATGGATCAGGTCGTGCGGGATCACGTGGCGTCCTACATCGCCGCGATCGTTGCTGGCGATCGATGCGCCATGCAGCGCGAATATGAATGTATGTCCGCGTTGCAGCGATTCTATACGGATGCTATCCGGCGCGGCTACACCGTTCGCATCGCGGCATGACGATCCGCAATTCACATAACCGAACAGGAGAAGGACGGCGCATCCCGCGCCGATCCTTCTCAGGTGATTAGTCACATGGTCACGTAGTCGATAAGTCGCGTAGCCGGTTGCTTCTACCCGAAGCGCTGCACCACATGACTTACCGAGTGCATGCCTACACGACTAACCGGCTGAGAAGGGCCGGCGTGACATAGGGCGAAGCCCACCAGGGCTTCGCTCTTTTTCTGCACTCGCGCACCGATGCGGGTGCTTGCCTGCCCAATTCCGATAGGAGGATAGCCGATGGCAAAGGAGAAGGCAGCTCAGATGCCGCTGCTGCTTGACGTAGCGGAGGAACAGCCCTCCGAATCAACTCGCGTGGATAGCCGCCTGTTCAGTGCCGAGCAGCGACGCTACCTGTCTGGCCCGATCATCTTCCACGGCAAAGGCGGCAACACCTGGGCCGAGGACTGTCCAGACTGGCTGTACGACGCCATCCCGCGCGCCCGCTTCGAGCAAGTGCTGCTGGAAAGCGGGGGCACGGTGGCGTCCGGGCTGGCCACGCTGGAGGAGATCACAGCTTACCTGATGACGGCCAGCCTTGAAGCACCGCTGCATCACGACTACGCTGTGATCTACCTGTGGGCCGCGGCGAACGTTATCGCGCGACATCGCGGGGGCGATCCCACCGATGTCATGCAGATGGTCGATGCAAGCGCCGTCCACGAAGTCGACGGCCGTCGCGTACTGCGCGACCTCAGTCCCGACCTGCAGCGTGAGCTGGCTTACCTGCGGCGCGAGATTCGCCGCGCGGTCGTCAGGCACGCCGCAAAACAGGCGACGCGTCGCAAGCCGTACCGGTAACCAGGAGTGGCTCAACTTCACCATCACGCGCGACTGGCTTCCGCCAGTTGCGCCACCACCCGTGCGCCGAAGGCCCCTGGCGCGCGGGGTTCGTTTCAGGGGCCAAGAGTATTAGGAGGATACCAGCGTGGATACCCATCTGCTTTTTCGCAAGCGGCATCAGCTCGACGAAGTGCCGTTTGCCATGCGTGGCGACGAGATCCACACCTGCCTCGCCAGGCGCAACACAACCGGCCAGGCGCGCCCCAGCGCCATCCTGGTGCGGGCGTTGCTGGCTGCACTACAGGGCAGCGTCACTGAGGCGTGGACAAGCAATAGCAGCGTGTTCGCCGTTGTCCAGTCGAACAGCCGGCCGGGCACGGGCGCGACCTGCAGCATGACGCGCGATGCGTTCTACATCCCGCATGGCGCGCCCGACAAGGTGACCTACCATGTCGGTGTGCTGGCGCTCGTCGCGGCACTGGCGCAGCCGGAGCGGGCCAAAGACCTGTTGGAGGCGTATGCCGATCTGTTAAAGGGCTACCAGACGCATGGCCTTGCCGAGCCGATCAAGTCTGCGCTCCTGCGCGCCGCAGACGAACTGTACTTCCAAGTGCGGTATGCCGACCAACATCCGGACGAGGCCAACGACCGGCTCGCCGGTATGAACGTCTTCGACACGACGACCGCAACGCCAACGATCGCCCCACTGGCGACGGCCGTCGAGATCGAAGCGCTCACCGACCCGGAGCAACTCAAACGGGTACGCCAGCAGGCCAGGCGCGCCCGCAAGGTGAAGGGTAAGACAGCGGACGGCTTTCAGAGGAAGGTGTCCGGCGCGATCGGCCGCGCCGTCGCGCGGCTGGCCGATCAGGTCGAGGCCGTGCTGCAACGTGGCGGCACGCCGCTGCTGGTCGGGCCGACAGGCGTCGGCAAGACGTCGGCGGTGCGGCTGCTGGCGGTGCGCAACGGCTGGGCGTTCGAGGAGATTGCCGGTTCGCCGTCGTTCGCGGACGCCGACCTGGTCGGGCTGCGCATGGCCGACCGCGATGTGCCGGGCGTCTTCGCACGCGCCTTCGAGCGCGCGCGGGGCGGCGAAACAGTCCTGATGTTCCTGGACGAGTTCACGCGCTTCAACACCCGCGCGCAGGACATCCTGATGCGGCCGCTGCTACCGGTGCCGGCCGAGGTGGCGCAGGCGATGCAGATCGTCACCGACGAGCCGCTGCGCATGGTCGAAGTCCCGCTGTGGGGCATGGACTGGGCGCCGGCGGCCGGCGTTCACGTCGTGCTGGCTTGCAACCCGTGGGGCAGTACACTCGACCCGGCGCTGGTGCGCCGCGCAGCGCCGATCGAGGTGGCGTTCGATGCGGCTGTCGCCGATCTGTTCGACAAGCCGATCGTCGACGTCGTCAAGGCATCGTGGAAGGCTGCCGCCGACGGCCAGACGCCGCTGCCGATCGAGTACCAGGCGCTGGCGTCCGCGGCCGGATCGGACGATACCGGCTTCGTCGCCGACTATCTGACCCGGCTGGCGGTGGTCGACCGGGCAGCATCACTTGGCTTTCGGAAGATCGCCGAGGGACTGGGGATGCAGTTCGCGGGAGGCGGTCATGACTGACATACCGGCCATGCTCACCGCAGCCGCCAACCAGATCCTCAGCATCATCGCGCCAACGGTCAGCACGTTGATCTCGGCGACGGTCGTCGTTGACGAACAAGCGACAACTGCAAGCACCAACGGCGTGTGGATTCGCATGCCCGTGAAGTTCTGCGGGCGCGACGTGCTGGCCGAGCCGGACATCGCGGTCGGGCTACTGGCGCACGAGGGCGGCCACTTCTTCCAACCGCTGGAGGAGATGGACCGCGTAGAGAAGGAGCACGGCGTCCCGCACTGGCTGGGCAACGTCCTGCTCGACATCCACGGCGAAAGCCTGATCGAGACGGTGTTCCCCGCCTTTGGCGTGCCGCTATCCGCTGTGCGCCAGGCGGCGGCCAGGATTCACATGAACGACTATGACGCGACACTGCGCGACGGGCGGGCGTCGTTCACCGAGAAGGCTTCGGCTGCGGCGCTCAAGGGACGCTTCTACGATCCCCGATACCCCTTCGCCGTATTCGGTGTGTCCGACGATCGGCTCTACCGGTTCATCGCCGAACTGTCGCGAGCCATCTACACCCCCGTCAAGCAGCTGCCCGATCTGGCTGTCCGGATCATCAACGCCTTTCCCGAGCTGAAGCACATGCAGCCACCCGAAGGGCTGGGCAATCCGCTGGACGGCGTCTCGTCCGGTGGCGATGGACTGCCGGCGGTCCGCCGCGAGGCGTCCCCAGCCGACAACGGTCAGCGAGTGCTGGGCGGCGGGGGTTCCGGGTCGGGTTCCGATCACATCCGGCAATCGACCTTCTCCCGCCAGCCGCCGCACCCGGATGCGGTGCGCATGGCGCGGTACATCCAGCCTCGGTTTGAGCAGCCACGCGGCAGTATTGCACTGGCTGCACCGGGTCGCCTCGACCGGCTGGAGCTGGCGCGCGGAGCGGCGATCCCGTTCCGCATGGATGTGCCGCCAGGCGTCGATCAGCCTGCGCCGCAGGTGGTCATCGCGCTCGACCGGTCGGGTAGCATGAATCAGGAGAATAAGCTCAGGAGGGCGCAGATCGCTGCGCAGGCGATCGCACTGGCCGTCCGCCACAACAGCGGTGATGTGCGCAGCCTGCTGTTCGACGACGTCGCGCGTATCGCCAGGGACTTCGGAGACGATCCGTTGTTCGCGGGCGTTCACGCCGCCGGCGGAACGTCGTTCCTGTTCCTGCCGGCTGTGTGGCGGCGCTTTCCGCGCCACCAAGTGTTCGTCGTGACCGACGGCGACGGTGCGATTCCACTTGCGCTGCCGGTCGATCGACGGCGAACGGTCGCAGTGCTCATCCCGCCGCAGACGCGACCGGACCTGATGAGGCAGGTTGCCGACACGGTGATCTCGATCGACCGTCTGGATGACCTGCCCTGGCTGCTGGGGATGATGATCCCGCGCACGCGTGTGGCGTAGGAGGATCACTGCGAGAATCCCATACCGCCAGCGGTATGCGTTGTGGCAAGACGTTGTGTACGTCATGGGTAGGGCCTATCGGCCCTCTCCAACTGAATATGGCAAAAAGCCGTGGACACCCTCCGCGGCTTTTTTGTTGGCAACTGGCGAATGATCAGAAACGTCTCCGAGCGATCGCGGGCGTTTTCCGTCAGGATGGCAGCCTACAGGCAAGTCAAGCGCGAAGGCGAAAGCGCACGGCCATCCAGCCTGGCAGCCCATCCGGCTCGAACGGCTCGCCGACGACCTCGATGCCCGCTGTGCGTCGCAGCACCTCGAGATCCATCATAGGCACAGGCGGGCACCAGCGGGCCACGTACAAGCCATCGCCGAGCGGCACGATGCTCTCCGGGTCGACCGGGTCGATCTTGTGCAGGATGTCACTGACAGTCATCAACATGCTCATGTGCGGGTCCTTTCCTTTTTATACTGGACTTCGGTACATCACTGTTTTTCTTGTGACTAACTTTGCTGCAAAAGCCTGGTTTTCCGGGCCACAAGCGCGAATTGGTGTCTATATAATTCAGGCCAAAATCGGCCAATGTACCGAAGTCCAGTTATAGAGTGATACGGCGTGAGTCGGCGTTTTTCGTGCCGTCACTAACTGTTCCGCACAACCAGCCCGAAGTTCGACGGTTTCCTGGAAATTGTGGTACTGAACACAGATCGCAATAACGTTGGTCTCTTCGACGGACATACCCTGCGCCGCGAGCAGGTTCGCCGCTATCAACGCGATCGGGACGCTCAGCCTGTCAGCCACAAAGGGCCGTCAACTCGGATCTAACCGGCGGCCCTGTTCAGGTAATCAAGCGGTGCCTTCGTGTTCATGCCCCTCATCCCTCATAGCTTTCCGTTTCCCGAATCGCTTCTGGTGCAGTCTCTGAATCCACTCCGCCGTGGGTGCTTTCCAACGCTCCTGCCGGGTGCTGGCGTGGTTGGCGATCACTGTTCGTGGACTCATCCCCAGCTCCCGCGCCATCCGGATCGTGTCTGCGTCCAAACCTCATTGCCGCTGCACAGCATCCCAGGTTGCTTTCTTCTTCGTGTTTTTAGCCATAAACCGTAGTGCTTTCTAGTCGGCGCCGTTCTGTTCGCCTGCGCGACCAATACGCGCAGAGTCGTGTCGCAACGAGCATGTAAACGGCCGGGCAGATGGATGAAGTGAGACAGCATCCGCCGGGCGCGAGAGTTACCGCGCCACGAGGATTGGCTTCGATTCGAACTATGACCTGCCGGTTACGAACCGCAATCTTGGTACGTACAGAATGGTCCTGTGAGACAAACAAAAAGCACCGCAGACTCATCCTCTGCGATGCTTTGGAGTGGCGGGGGCTGGATTCGAACCAGCGACCTCCGGGTTATGAGTTCCACTCGAAAGACGATACTTTCGACCACCAAGCCAGCCGATTCAGGGTGGCCCGGTGAAGCTTTCGACGGACGATCACATCCGCCGCTGGATTTGGCAATCCAGCGGGAGCACTTCACCTTTAAACCTGCATGAGCCAAAGCCGCCTTTAGCGCGTCTTCATCTGCGCCAGCATCCTGAGGTATGGCAGCAGCGTACATGTTTCGGCAACCGCCTGGTCAAAGGCCATGCGCTCACTCTCGTTCAGCGCCTCGCGGTATTGCCGAAGGCGCGCTGCGTCCAGTCGTCCGCTCCCGAACACCTCGACCGCTACTACCCTAAGCCGCTTGAGGGCCTGCCCCATCTGGGCCGGCTCCGCACGGCGGCGACGACGCCGCAGCACGCGGTCTACAGCCTCGCGGATTTGCGCGCCGGACCAGAGCGTCTCGCCGCTCGTCGCCTGCTCGAGGATGCGGACGATCTCAGCGTTGTATTTGGGGCGTGGCAGCTATTGAAACAGGTAGCGCAGCCGCCGCACGGGAATATCATGGGCGTATGCGATCCCCTGCGCTTTGGCGGGTAGCGTGAGCAGCGTGGCGTACTGGATCGCGGTGCGCCGGGCAAGGCCGACCCGATCGGCGACGGCCTCCCAGGTCGGCCACTCTTTCGGCCGGCCGCGCTCCGATTTTTTGGCGCCAGGCGCCGGAAAATCCGGCGGTGGCCCTTCGCGCGCCAGCTCGTTCCACACCTGCTTCAGCGCCCAGGCGGTCTCCATCGCGTTCATCGAACGCCTCTGCAGGTTCTCGGCTGCGCGGCGCGTCGCTCCGACTCGCTTCACTATCTGCGTGGGGATGGCTGCGTAGGCCGTGTCGGTCGGATGAGCCTCTCGCAGCGTAACCATCGCCCAGTACCGAATCTCGCCCGTCTCGATCAGGTAACGCCTCCTCCTGGGTCGACTGACGGTGATCGGGTTGACCAGCCCGTGCGTCTCCGGGCGAGTGACCTGCTCGCGGGTGATGTTCTGTGCCAGGCTGCGGATCTCCTCGCGCACGCTCCGGTCGTGCGGTGTCTTCCCTTCTTTGGCCAGATACGCGCGATATACCTGCGCGGCGGTCTTCTTGCCGGCGGCGATGGCGCGCGGCCGTCCTCGGAATAATCCGACGGGGCTGGTCAGGATCGGGCACCAGCTGCTCTAGCGGCAGCAGAACAATCTCTACCATGCGATCTCCCTTCGTGAAACAAGGTTGACTCCTACCCCATCATAGCCCCACTGTCAACTCCCGATCGCGGTTCTACGCCGCGTGCGTGCTCCGGTAATATCGAGGGACATCGGGGCAAGCACAGCTTACCGAGTGTCCGCGGAAACCAGTGCGCGTTGCAGATCGGCGTCCAGCTCGGCCAGAGCGACTAATTGCGCGCCGACCGTCTTGGCCTCGGCACGTGCCGCGTCGGTGAAGCCGGCGCGGGAGAACAGCGCATAATGCACAGTCCAGTCCTTGCCGGGTGTCTTCTCGGCCTCAGCTAGAGCCCGCCTGACGAGCGGCGTCTTATCGACGAGCTCCCGGACGATCCCCCGATCCACGCGACCGACAGTCCATTTGCACTCACCGAGAAGGATCGACCGGCGACGCCAGCTGATGGCTACCACGTCCACCTGCGCATCGGACGCCCAATGGCTGCCGACTGTTTCTGGTATGAACGGCAGCCGGCGAGCTCGCGCCTGTACGAGCGTCCACTCGCGGCAGATCTCCTCGAAGGCCGTTGTACCGATAAACGACCGGAACTGCTCGGCGATGATGTCCCACAGGGCATCCTTCAGCCCTTGCTCGACCATGTCGATATTCGGATCGATGAAGCGAAAATAAAAGCGCAGGTAAGAGTCGCGCAGGTGGTAGCGGCTGCGTGTGGTCGTCTGGCGCTGGTCGGGCGGGAGCGTCACCGGCACACGCCGCTCGACCAACCCCATCTTCACCAAGCGCCTGAGGTAGGGCATGACGTTGGGCGATGGTACACCGAGGGTCTTCCCGATATCGGACGGGGTATGCTGTCCGCCGCCGATCGCACGTACGACGGCTTCGTACTTGCGCGTTTTGCGCGCCAGATCGCTGATCAGCACCGTCGGCTCGCTACGGAACATACCTGTGCGGCTAAACAGGTGTTCTTTGATGTTAACGGTCAGGCTCCGATCGGGGTCGAAGCGCTCCAGGTACGCCGGGATACCGCCCAGCACGGCGTAGGCAGCCACCTGCTCGGCGGTCGGCCAGCGCGGGAAGAACTCCGACAGCGCCGCGAACGGCAGCGGATCGATGGCGAGCTGGGCAGTCATGCGCCCATACAGCGGCGCGTTGTAGTCGAGCAGATCGGCCATCATACCAATATGCGAGCCGGCCAGAATCAGGATGACAGGCTTGTCCTTGAACAGGTGGTCCCACGCCGCTTGCAGGTGTGAAGGTAGCGAACGGTCGGAGGCGACGGCATACGGGAACTCGTCGAAGAGCATCACCAGCGGCTGATCGATCAGCGCCGCCATCTGCTCGAATAGTGATTCCCACGTCTCGAAGCGCGGCGCGTCAGCCTGATCGGGGTACTTCCAGCGCCACAGTGCCCGCGCGCAGCCCTGACGCACTGCGTCCGGCGATTCCTCTTTAGCCAGCCAGTACAGATACGGTAGATCGGACTGCTGGACCCAGTGCAGGAGCAAGGTCGTCTTGCCCACGCGCCGCCGACCGTACACCGCGGCGAACTGTGCGGTCTTGCGCCGCAGCAGCGTTTGCTTCAGCGCGTCGAGGTCACGGAGGTCTTGTTGCCGGTCAATGAAGCGGAGCATATTATTATAAGTTTCTTCTTAGAAAGAAGTTATAACGATTATACGGATAAGCCGCTGGCTGTCAAGTGGTGTTGTTGTCGGTTCTCAAGATTGGTGGCAATAGAATCACAGTTCCTGGCAATAGCGTCAAAGAAAGTGGCAATGGCCGACACCCAGTTCGTGGCAATGGCTTCCTCCAGCCTACGAGAATCTCGCGAGCAACAACATTTTCGTCTATTAGCCGACCCATCTTCTGTGGAGTGCATGATCGGCTATTGCCAATATCTTCAAGATGTTGCCCGTCCCATTTTTAGGCCATTGCCACTAACTGTGTTTCGTAGATCGGCTATTGCCAAGATATGTGATTCTGATTGCCAACAACTGTGAGAAAAAGAGGCGTTTTAGGCCGGTTCATTGCCACCAACTGTGAGAACCGACAGTTGTTTTTTGTCGGAATTCAAAGATAATGACTCAAAGATAACGGCAATAGCCGACACACAGGTATCGGCAATGGCCGACTGTTCACGTTTTGCGCTGAAACTTGTGGAGGTGGAAGACACGCCATTGATGTCCGACACATGAATATCAATGCTACGACTCGGATCAGGACCATCGCTCGCCACCTCACGGGAGACCTACAATGAGGTGTTGCGGCTGTTGAGCCTGCGTTCGTTTTCGCCGGAATGCGCATGCGTTGGGACATCGGTCGGCACGATCTCGCGCTGGCACCAGCATAGCCTGAGCGCTCTGGTGTACGCCTATCGCGAGTTCGAGTAGCGCGCCGGTGAAGTTGGCAGTGTCCGTTGGCGGCAAGAGCCAGTCGCTCAAGTCGGCCATCGATGCTTTCACACTCGGCCAGACCTTTACCGTCGGTGAGCTGTAGCCCATCTGTCCCACCGTCAACCGAGCCACAATCCGGTGGGGTACTCGACGACTTGCGTAAACAGGGTCTGGTGGACTGCCTTGGAACCGGCAATCTGTACGCTGGCGCAGGGCGAAAGCGTAATCGTGATCGCGTTAAACAGGATCAGCGCGGCTCGATGATCTCTTTTCCGATTACCCTGTCAGCGTCTCGCGTCAAGGACCGGCGTCTGCGCATAGGGTCAATCGCCCCACCCTGTACGCACTTGCCATTAACTCGTTTCTGCCACAACACGCCGAATGGGCAACTCGACATGATAGTGCCTAACCGAACTCTATCCGCGGGAGCTAAGCTGTGCCTACCGTCAAACATCGCGTACCGTTGAACCTAGGAGGTCGAGGCAGGGGTTAGTTCAGTGCACTCATTGATTTCATCCAACGGCGAGGCATGATCGTGCGCGTCCCACGTGCAATGCACAGATAGTCACCCAAACAACGCCAAAGCGCGTGCAGTTTGTTACGATTCTGTTATCCTGAAAACGAACATTTCGTTGTAGAATGTCTCTCAGAGTGTGCTTTACCTCCAGGAGGTAAAGCGCACTTTTTTGTCGGTTGACAGGGCAGGAGAGGAGCATGCGGGTACGCAAGTATTCGCACAAGTTGTCGAATCGTGCGAGCCAACACGGGTAACCTGAGCCGGAGAATGTATGGCGTTGAATCGATCCACAAGGAAGATCCCGCACTGCAATCGTACGTACGCCGGGTCTCCAGCCTGGCACCTCCGAAGGTGAGGTGCACGGCCATCACAGTATTCGGGCTTGGAATGCTGGACCGTCTCCATAGGATACGAAGATGAATGAACATATTCTCACTATTCCCGAAGTCGCACGCTATTTGAAGCTCTCCAAGTCGAAGGTCTACGGCCTGGTGGCAACGGGAGATTCCACATATCCGGATAGGGCGTAATGTGAGGATTCGGGAAACGGATCTCGAGAAGTGGATTGAGACTAGCCTCTCGCCCAGCCACCTTTCTTCTTCGCTGATTTCCACTGACAGCGGTTCGCGCAGAGGATTGGGCATTTCTCAATCTCGCGTTTGATCCTGTATTGCCCGACACAATCCTAGGGATCACATACGACGGTCAGGTTTCGTGTGCCTATTTCGCTGTGGATGCGAGTGTGGTACAATGAGGCATACGTTAGAACGGATGTTTCACCAGGTACAATGAGGTGGGAATGGCTAAGAAGCGGGCACATGGTGAAGGCACTATCTTCCAAAATAAGCAAGGCTACTGGGTGGCAGAGGTCTTCCTCCCGAACGGCAAGAGGAAAAGGAAGTACGACAAGACCCAGAAAGCCGCTAAGGAATGGCTGCTGGCACAGCGAGAGGCTATTCGAGACGCAGTTTGGGTCGATACCGACTCTGTTACCGTCTCACAGTTTTTTGACCGGTACATTGCTGACGTAGCATCTCATACCCTCCGGCCCAAGACCTTGGAAGTCTACTCCTATCTCATAAGGCTCCATATTAAGCCGGAGATTGGAAACATTCGCCTTTCGACTTTGCAACCGGCGCACATCCAAAAACTCTACAGCGACAAGCTCAACGCCGGATTATCACCGCGTACGGTACACTTCATCCATTCAGTCCTCCACAAGGCTCTCAAGCAAGCCATGCGTTGGGGTCTTGTTTCACGAAACGCATGTGATCTCGTCGAGGCACCCCCTGTTAAGCGTCGTGCCCCTGTGACTTGGAGCCTGGAAGAGGTCCAAAGATTTCTCGGCGTAGTGAAGGGACACCGTTTCTACCCGATCTATGTACTCGCAATTGCTACGGGGATGCGGGAAGGGGAAATTCTGGGACTGCATTTACAGGACGTGAACTGGGCCACCGGTACGATTCACGTGCGCCACGCAGTCCAGTATCTCGCCGGGAAGGGCGTTGTCTTAACTGAACCCAAGACTGACAAAGCCAAGCGTTCGATTAAGGTTCCCGGTTTTGCCCTGAAGGCACTTCGGGAACACGCGGAGAAGTTGGATGGGAATCAGGGCTTTGCGTTCACGACGAGCAACTCCACGCCTTTCAGCCCTAGAAACCTGCTTCGCCACTTCAAGGATGTTTTGGAAGAGGCTGGGCTTCCTGAGATTCGATTCCACGATCTTCGCCATACCTGCGCGACATTGCACTTAATGGCTGGTACTCATCCGAAGACGGTGCAAGAGTTACTGGGTCATTCGCACATCTCTATGACCTTGGACACATATTCTCACGTCCTGCCAAGCATTCAGGAGGAAGCGGCTGAGAAAATGAATTCCTTGCTACAGACAACTTTGTAGCAATCTTGTAGCAATGGCCGTGATAAGCACTGTTCAGAATGGACGCACTGGACAAACAGCTTCAAAAAACTGCGAGAAAATGGGTTGTTTGGACGCAGTAGAGAGATTGTAAGCCGTCGCCTTCTTCCTTCGGATCAGTAGGGTGTGGGTTCGATTCCTGCCGGGGGCGCTCTTCTTTTTGCCTTTTGCCCAAAGCTGGTCGGCTTCGACACGGCGCTGTTTGCCGTCGGCGCGCGTCACGTTCAGCAAGACGCCGCGCCAATCGTCGACGTCGGCGACGCGCTGCAGAAGGTCGAGGGGAAGGATCGCGCCTTCACTATGGAGGGTGGTGAAAACGTCGCGGGTGCGGCTGGACATGGTTTAACCCGATGCGTGTATAATAGGCTCAACGCGCCGATTGGGCTTTAGGCAATCTGATTGGAGTCAAGGCTATGAGTGACGTCATCGATATTGTGAGACCATTCGTTCGGCGTGGGCTATTCGCCAGCCCCGAAAAGGCCGTCGCCGAAATGGCGCGCGATTATGTGCTGCGCCAGATTGAGCGTTATCGCGCCGTCGATGATCGACTGCAGACCAAGTACGGCATGACCTACGAGCAGTTTGAAGCCTACCTCCAGTCTCGCTCCGATGCGCTGGCGACGGCGCCGGACCCGGCGCTCAATCAGGCCGTGATGATGGAAGAAGAAGACGGCGCTGACTGGAAGCTCGCCCGCGAAATGCTGCATAGCTGGCTGGGTCTCCAGGGCGAAGTCGCCGCATGACGACGCTGGCTGAGGCGCTGAGTTTCGTCGTCACTACTTTGCAAGGCTCGCCGATGTGCAGCGCCGTGCGCGTCGTCGAGACCCATCAGTTTTCCGATCTTCAGTTTGCGCTCAAGGTTCGCGCCGATCTGGTTCGCGGCGGTGCGTTGCAGGTCCGCCTCTACTACAACGACCGCCACGTCGATTACGCCTATCAGCTGTTTCGCGCCGATCAGCCCGTGCTGCGCTGGGATAACAAAGAACACTTTCCCGGTATAGCGACGTACCCGCATCACTTTCACACACCCACGGGTCACGTTGGCGAGTCGCCGTTCAACGGCGATCCCAGCCACGATCTGCCGCTCGTCCTCGACTATTTGGCGACCTTCTCCGGTTAAGCCGCTCGTCTCACGCCTTCGGCGCACACGCTAAGCTTCAACACGTCCGGCGGCAGTTGCGGCTCGACGCGATGGTTCATACCTTTGGCGCGCGAGGCCAGACGCACGCGGCGATGCGCCTCGAGCAGTTCTTCGCCGCGCTTTAGAGCCACTTCTTCTAAGTGTGGTCGGAGAGCGTCGAAGCCGGCGTTCACTTTGCGCAGGAAATCCGTCGCCCGATCGGGACTAATGTTCGCGTCCGGTTGCGCTTGCGGCAAATCTTCCGCGACCGATGAGTAGCTCATTTTTAGGTCAGTCGACCTATGGGGTGATTGACCTAATTTAACAACAACTTGCCGGGGATGTCTATCACCGTGCCTGGCAGGTCAGCCTCACTCGTATCCGGGCGTCAATCCATCCATTTCGTCGACCCAGTGGCGGTAGTCGTCCAGCACGGCGGAGTTGGCGCTCTTCTTTTTGCCTTTTGCCCAGATCTGGTCGGCTTCGACGCGGCGCTGCTTGCTGTTGGCGCGCGTCACGTTCAGCAAAACGCCGCGCCCGGACCGCTTTTAGCTGCGCCGGGCAGCATTCTTCACCGTATCCCGCTCCATGGGCCGATCGGTCACGTCCACCAGGTTGACAAGACGACGACGCAGCGCCGTGATGTAGATCAGTACTCGATCTGCGCCGTCGGCAGCGCCTGCGCGCGCCGCGCGTCGGAGACGAGCCGCTCTTCGAGCTGCGGCAGGCTAACCAGCCGCGCCTTCATTGACTCCGCCTCGGCGATCGCGGCTGGCGTGAACCCTTCACGTGCGAACAGAGCGTACTGCGCCGTCCAACCCTCGGCCTTCACCTGCGTCCAGCGCTGGCTGCGCTCGACCAGATCGCGGAGCAAGCCGCGCGCCTGATGGCCCGTCTCCCATTTGGTCTCGCCGATGAACAACCGCCTGGCGCGCTTGTCGACCCCAACCACGTCTAGCTGCACCGGTTTTCCCCGCACCCGCGTCCAATAAGACCCCACCTCGTCGGGCATGAAGCCGAGGTCGCTGGCTGCTCCCTCAGCCCACACCCATTCGCGCGCCAGCTCCTCGAACGTGTAGAGACCGATGAACGATCGCAGCTCGGGACTGATCTTCGCAGCGGCCTCGTCGAGCCTGCCCTGCTCGATCAGCGTCCGGTGAGGCACAACGAAGCGGAAGTAAAAGCGCAGGAAGGGGTCCTTGACGTGGTAGCGACTGCGCCGCGCCGATCGCGAGGCCAGCACGGGCGCGCGGCGCTCGATCAGATCGAGCGCCTCCAGTTGCTCCAGATATGAGTTCAGACCGGTCTCAGGCACGCTCGACATGAGACTGATGTCGCCCCAGGCGTGGAAGCCCGCCGCCAGCGTAGCCAGGATTGTGCTGTACGTAAGGGGCACGCGCACGCGCTCGCTCAACACCAGCGCGGCGTCAGTCGTGGTGAGACTACCGGGCGCGATACACGTGCGCAGTCCCTCATCCAGGCTCCCGGTCTCCGCGAAGAGATCGAGGTAGGCCGGGATGCCGCCCGCCACGGCGTAGGCGGCGACGCGCTCGGCCGGCGTCCACTTCGGGAACCACTCGATCAGGTGACCGAACGGCAGCGGCCGCAGTCGATACTGCATCGTCGCCCGCCCGAAGAGCGGCGCGCGTGCCGACAGCACCTCGTTCTCCATCACGCCGATCAGCGAGCCGGTCAGGACGAGGCGCAGGCTTGTGACCCGCGACAGGCGGTGATCCCACACGCGCTGCAGGATCGACGCCAGCGATGGGTCGGCGTCCACCAGGTGTGTGAACTCGTCGAACACACACACGAACGGCCGACTCGACTTCTCGGCCAGGCGGGCCAGTTCCTCGAACGCGACGTCCCAGTTGCGAAAGCTGTAATCGTCGGAGGGCGGCTGGTCGCCGCGGATGTTGAGGAGGGCATGCGTGAAGTCACGGAGCTGAACCGCCGGCAGTTGGGCCGGTGCAGTCCAGAACAAGCCGGCACGGATTCGCTGCCGGTCGAGCCACGTAGTCAGGAGCGCTGTCTTGCCCACGCGCCGTCGACCATACAGGATGAGCAGCGTGGCCTTGCGGCTCTTGTAGAAGCGGTCGAGCATTTGCATTTCCCGTTGGCGTCCGATGAATCGCATGACGGTCATCTCGCAAATTAGAGGGTTACGATTATTATAATCGTAACCCTCTAATTGTCAAGAGCAGAACGGCGTCGGCAAGGCTTTGATGTTGTCGAAAATCATAGTCCGAATGTATCCCCAGGCTTCGTCGGGGAAGCGCTCGACTAACGCGGCGAACGTCCTCAATCATAACCCGGCGTCAATCCATCCATCTCGTCGACCCAGTGCCGGTAGTCGTCCAGCACGATGGCAAAGAAGAAGACCAACCCGCTAATGAGGCATCGCCACCGCTCCCATGGGTGCATATCTTGTCTCGCCCAGGCACGTTCGCAAACAATGACAAGCGTACAACAGGAGCATTACAGATCATGCAAAACCAATTGATCTTCGAGCCACTCGCCTGTAGAATAGTGCTGAACAAGTCATGAACACGCGCGTCGGATTTCGCCCGTTCGCCTGCATTTGCACTTGAACCAATGTCACTCGCTGACACCGCCGACCAGCTAACATCAATTGAGCAGACTCTGCCCCGCCTTCACCAGGCCTACTATCGCCTGGCGCTGATCGTCGGCAAGCCGGGAACTGGCAAAACCGAGCTACTCCGCACACTCAACGAAAAGACCGGCCATCCGTTGATCAACGTCAACTTGGAGGTAAGCCAGCGACTGCTCGACTACACCATCGCGGAGCGTCCCCGGCTCGTGCCGCGATTACTCGGTGATGTCATCAATGAGGCCAACAGCCGCGTGGTTCTGCTTGATAACCTGGAACTGCTCTTCGATGTGTCACTGAAGCTCAACCCACTTCAGGTTCTGCAGTCACTGAGCCGTAACGTGACTATTGTCGCGTCGTGGAGCGGAACCTACGCGAACAATGCACTGGTTTATGCCGAGCCCTGGCACGCCGAGTACCGGCAATATTCGCTCGGTGCGCAGGACTGCCTGGTGTTCCCGATGGGCTGAGCCATTCGGCGATAGGGCCTGTCAAACCGCTGTTCCCAATTCCTGCCTTAAGGCGTATACTTCTCATAGTACTTTGAGGAGCTTGCCTTATGCACTATCGCGACCTCGTCCGGTTTGAATCCATCGAAACCGTCATCCAGCTCCGCGAGGCCGACGCCAAAGACGAAGCGCGCCGCCTCGTCGAGACGTACGTTATCTCGGAGCGAATGGCCGACCAGCTGGTCCGGCTGATCATCCCTCAGCTCCAGATCGACAAGCCCAAGGACAACAAGGGCCTGCTGATCGTCGGTAACTACGGCACCGGCAAGTCGCACTTGATGTCGGTCATCTCGGCGATTGCCGAGCACGCCGACCTGGTCGAGAAGCTGCGACAGCCTGAATCAGGCGATGTCCGCAAAGCTGCACAGCAGATCGCGGGCAAGTTCAAAGTCATCCGCACGGAGATCGGCGGCGTGACGCGCCCGCTGCGCGACATCGTCTTCGACGAGTTGACTGCGGGCCTGGCCGAGATGGGTATCAAGCACACTTTTCCTAGCATGTCAGAGGTGTCGAATAACAAAGACCTGCTGGTGGCGATGATGGGCGCGTTCCAGGAGAAGTACCCCGACCAAGGGCTGATGCTGGTCGTGGACGAGCTGTTGGAGTTCCTGCGCACGCGCGACCAGATGGCGATCGTGCTCGATCTCAGTTTCTTGCGCGAGGTCGGCGAGGTATGCCGGCTCACCCGCTTCCGCTTCGTAGCCGGCCTTCAGGAATCGCTGTTCGACAGCCCGCGTTTCCAGTTCGTGGCCGATTCGATCCGGCGCGTGAAGGATCGGTTCGAGCAGGTGCGCATCGCACGCGAGGATGTAGCCTATGTCGTTGCCGAGCGGTTGCTCCGAAAGAGCGACAAGCAGAAGGCGCAGATACGCGAGCACTTGGAGAAGTTCACACCGCTATATGGGACAATGGCTGAGAAGCTCGACGAGTTCGTCCGACTTTTTCCGGTTCACCCGGCGTACCTCAACGTGTTCGAGCGAGTGTACGTGGTCGAGAAGCGCCAGGCGCTCAAGACGATCAGCCTGGCGATGGCGGCGCTGCTCGACCGGCCTGTGCCCGATTCGGAACCCGGCCTGATCGCCTACGATGCTTACTGGCAATTCATGATCGACGACCCATCGCTGCGCAGTATCCCGGACGTCAAAGAGGTGATGGACAAAAGCAAGGTGCTGGAAGACCGCGTGACGCACGCCTTCACTCGACCACAGCTCAAACCGATGGCGCTGCGCATCATTCGCGCACTGTCGGTGCACCGCCTCACAACCGACAGTCTCGACGCGGCGCTAGGCGCGACGGCGGACGAACTGCGCGACGATCTGTGTCTGTACGCGCCGATGCCGGAGATGGACGCCGATTTTCTGAAGACGACGGTGGAATCGACACTGTCGGCCATTCTGACAACGGTGAGCGGGCAGTTCATCTCCTTCAACCCGGAAAACGGTCAGTACTACCTCGACCTCAAGAAAGACATCGACTTCGACGCACAGATTGCAGCCAAGGCTGAAGTACTGTCGGATGACCAGCTGAACCAGTATTACTTCCAGGCGCTGGCGAGTCTGCTTGAAACGGGCGACACGCGCTATGTGACCAACTTCAACATCTGGCAGCACGAAGTCGAATGGCGCGGGCACGGCATCAACCGGCCCGGTTACCTGTTCCTCGGGACGCCTAACGAGCGTTCGACGGCCCAGCCCCCGCGCGAGTTTTACCTGTTCATGCTGCAGCCCTTCAAGATGCCGGAATTCAAAGACGAGCAGCGCGCCGACGAAGTGTTCTTCCGGCTGGCGAAGCGCGACGCGGATTTCGAATCGCGGCTGCGGCTGTACGGTGGTGCGAAGGAAATGTCTGGCTTCGCCTCGAGCAGCACCAGGGGCACGTACGTGAAGAAGGCCGAGGACCATCTGAAGCGGCTGCTCGCCTGGCTGCGCGACAACCTGAACCAGTGCTTCGAGGTGACCCACGCCGGCGTGACCAAGACGGTGCTCGAATGGATCAAGGGCGCGAGCGGCGCGCGCTCGAACCTCAGCCCGCGTGAGCTGGTCAATGCTGTCGCCGCGAATCGCTTGAAGACGAAGTTCGACGACGATTTGAAGGACTACCCCGAGTTCGCGTTCGGCGATCCGGTGACGCAGGCCAACATTGGCGCAATGGCGACCGAGGCGATCCAGTGGCTGACCGGTTCGGTCAAGACCAAACCCGGCGCCATCGTCCTCGACGGGTTGGAATTGAAGGACGGCGATCGGGTCAGGGCGCGGGAGAGTCGATACGGCAAGTACTTTCTCAGCCTGCTGCACAAGAAAGGTGAAGGTCAGGTCGTCAATCGACCGGAAATCATGGAAGACGCCCACGGCGTAGAGCGCGACGCACGCTTTAGGCTGGAGCCGGAGTGGGTAGCGGTGGTGCTGCTGGCGCTGGCCTACCAGGGCGAGATCGCACTGGCGATTCCGGGCAAGAAGATCGACGCGGGCAACCTGGAAGACGCCATGCGAGCCGGCATCGCCGACCTGCGCGAGTTCCGTCACATCGAGCGACCGAAGGGGTTGCCGGTCGGCGCATTGCAAACGCTATTCGAGCTGCTGGGCCTGGCGACCGGCCTTGTCACCAGCAACGATCAGGACAAAATGGTGACAGACCTGCAGGCGAGGGTGAGCGAACACCTGAATCGAACGGTGACGACGCTGCGGCAGGCGCAGACCGGCCTGCCGTGCTGGAACACGGCTGTGCTGGAAGGCGCGACGAAGGCCGACGCGGTCAAACGCATCGAGGGCTACAAGACGTTTCTCGAATCGCTGCAGACGTACAACACTCCGGGCAGGCTGAAGAACTTCAAGTACTCGACCGATGAGGTCCAGGCACGCCGGGCCGACAAGGCGCTGGCCGCTGAAATCGAGGAACTCGGTCGGGTCGTCGATGCTTTGCAGCCGCTGACGGGCTACCTGGGCGTGGCGCTGGCGGTGCTGCCGGGCGACGACGCGCTGGCCGAGAAGATCCGCAAGACACAGGAATCGCAACTCGCCCGCCTGCGCGACCCCAGGCAACGCCGGCAGTCCCAACTGCGTGCGACGTTGATTGGTGAATTGGAGACGCTGAAGCGCGAGTACATCAAGACGTACCTCGACCTGCACAAAAAGGCGCGGCTGAACATGGCCGAAGATGCCAGGAAAGGCAAGCTCGGCTCGGATCCGCGCTTCGAGCGACTCAAGATGCTGGCGCGCATCGAGTTCATGCCGACGGCGCAACTGCGCGAGTTCCAGACCGCCTATGCCAGTTTGCGCACGTGCCAGGCGATCGGCGAGAGTGACCTGGCGACCTCGCCGATCTGCCCCAACTGCAAATACCGGCCGATCGAGGAGCTGATGACGGTCTCGGCGCAGACGCAGCTCGCCCGGCTCGAAGAAGAGTTGGAACGGCTGCACGGCGACTGGCAGAAGGCGCTGCTCGACAATCTTGACGACCCGTCGGCGCGGGCGAACCTGGACCTGTTAAAGAAGCCGCAGCGCACAATGCTCGAGAAGTTTCTGAAGGACGTCGAGTTCCCTAATCGGATAACGGCCGATTTCGTCGAGGCGGTGAATGACGCGCTGAAGGGCCTGACGCGCGTATCCGTGACGCCGGAGCAGGTGGTGCGCGCGCTGACGGAAGGCGGGATGCCGTGTGATATGAAGGAATTGAGAGCGCGTTTCGATAGCTTCGTTGAATCGCTGACGCTCGGCAAGGATGCCGGCAAGGTGCGTATCGTCATTGAGGCGAGTGAAGACTGAAGTGTGATTTGGGGCGGGTGATTGTCCTCCCACTACGAGACGCCTAACAAGCCAACGTCACGGCTTATCCCAGCCAATGCATCAGGAGGTCAATATGTACCCACGTACCGGAACGACGTCATCCATCTTCGTCGGGCGCGATCCGCAGTCACCGCCACAGGCCGTGCAGCCTGCTCAGGATTATTTCCTGGCCAAGATTTATGCCGCGCAAGCCGCCTTCCGAGGCTCGATATGGGATCGAGTCAAAGGCCTGGTCATCACGTCGCAAGTCAACCTGAATCACCGCAACCTGGGCAGCCAGGGCCTGCGTGCTATTCAACGCACGCGCGAAGTGCGCAAGAACGAAGCCCAGCCATTGGGTCTTAGCCCGAACTTGATCCACCTGGTTCCCGCCGTGATGCCTAGCGTCTCGATTGGGATCGCCTTTGTGCTCGACAAAGAGAACCAGCTCGTCAAGTTGAGCGGGTTGATCAACAGCGACAGCTTCTTCAGCACGTTGTCGCTGGCGGCTGGCCCGGCTGCGGTCGCCAAGACCGTGGCCGGGCTCGCCGACAAGATGATCCAAACCTTCATTCCACCCAACGATCAGAAGCCAATCCTGGAGTTCAACGGCGACTTCAACCTGGCGACACAGGACTTGAAAGACGGCTACTACGTCATCGTCGGCTCGAACGACGACGCGAACCCGCTGCCTGATCCGAGTATTCGACTCACGGTCAAGGATGGTAATCTGTTCGTCGGCGGCACGCCTGCCACGCAGTGGTCGTACGTGATCTTCGACGTGCAGCGCACACCGACGCGCCCGCGCGAAATGAGCGACGGCGCGCCGTGGGCCAGCAAACTGCGTGAGGCGGAAGATGAGGCGAAACTGGTGATGCAAAACCCGCTCGCCACCGACGACGAGCGCAAGCAAACCTGGAATAAGTGCTTCAAGTTGATCCAGGAAGCCCAGACGCTGCTGCGCGCCGACGATAACTTCCTGATGAAGGATGCCGACAACATCGTCACAGCCGCTTTGAACCAATGTCGCCAACTGGTCGATCCGACACGCGCCATGGTTTCGAGAGGTATCGCTAAAGGCGTAGGCGGCTGGATTCCGGAATTGCACAACGACCTGGCTGCATTGGGACTGCCGCCGGATATGGACGTCAACAAGACTTTGGACGTGTACGCCGAGCAGGTTGTGCAGGCGCGGCGGACACTGAAGGCGGCTGGCCTGACCTGATGTCCGACTGGCTCTTCTCCCGCTCCCTCGCCCAATCGGTGCGCGTCGTCGAGCGCGTCGAACTATGGGGACAGCAGCAGGCGCGCGTCTGGGATCCCGCGCGCAACGAAGTCTTGCTGCTCCCCGCGTCCGACCTTGCTTCGCCGGATGGGACTGAGCCGCAGGCCGTTCATCGGCTGTTGTCTGTCATCGCTGCCGCGCGCATCCGAGAAGCGCTGGCCGGCGAGACGCTGGCCGCGCCGCTCGACGCGAGCGTCATCCCGCTGCCGCACCAACTGCGCGCGCTGGCGCGAGCCACCTCCGACGATCGTATCCGCTTTTTGTTGGCCGACGAGGTCGGGCTGGGAAAGACGATCGAGGCCGGGTTGATCCTGCGCGAGTTGAAACTGCGCGGGCTTGCCCGGCGGACGCTCGTCGTCGCACCCAAGGGCATCGTCCTGCAGTGGGTCGAGGAGATGCGGACGCACTTCCGGGAGACGTTCCGCCTGATCCAGCCGGCCGACCTGATGGCCTTCGAGCGGACGGCGTGGGACACCAATCCGTGGGAGCGTTTCGAGCAGGCGGTCGTGTCGATGGACGCCGTCAAGCCGATCGAGGAGCGGCGCGGCTGGACGGCGGAGCAAGTCGCGCGGCACAACCAGACCCGCTTCGAAGATCTGCTCGCCGCCGGCTGGGATTTGATCGTCGTCGACGAGGCGCACCGCATCGCCGGGTCGAGCGAGAGCGTCGCCCGCTACCAGCTGGGCAAGGGGCTGACCGCTGCCGCGCCGTATCTGTTGCTGCTCTCGGCGACGCCGCACTCCGGCAAGAGCGACGCCTTCCGCCGGCTGATGAACCTGCTCGACCCCGACGACTTTCCGCTGACGATCGACCTCGACCGGGAGCGCGTCGCGCCGTATGTCATCCGTACCGAGAAGCGCCGCGCGGTCGACGCCGACGGCAGGCCGCTGTTTCAACCGCGACACACGCGCTTGCTGCCGGTGCAGTGGGGCGCGCCGCATCGCCTCCAGCAGCAGTTGTACGACGCGGTCACCGAGTACGTGCGCGACGGCTACAACCGGGCGCGGCTGGAGAAGCGCAACGCCGTCGGGTTCCTGCTGCTCCTGATGCAGCGGCTGGTCGCCAGCAGCACGCGCGCCATTCGCGCCGCGCTCGAGCGCCGGCTGGATGTGCTGCGTCAGGCGCAGGACGACGGCACGCCGGCGGACGACCTCCGCGAATGGGAAGCCGAATGGCTGGAGTCGGACAGCCAGGAGCAATTGGACGAGATCATCGCCCGCGCAGCGCAGGCGCGCGAGGATGAGCGCGAGGAAGTGGAGCGGCTGCTCAGCCTGGCTCGACAGTGCGAGGCGGCCCGGCCCGACGCCAAGGCCGAGGCGCTGCTCGACCTGCTGACGCAACTGGAGCGCGAAGAAAGCGATCCGGCCCTCAAGTTCCTGATCTTCACCGAGTTCGTATCGACGCAGGCGATGCTGGGCGAATTCCTGGCCGATCGCGGTTACAGCGTCGTCTGCCTGAACGGATCGATGGACCTGGACGAGCGGCGGCAGGCGCAGCGTGATTTCGCAGCCGAGGCGCGCGTGTTGCTCTCGACCGATGCCGGCGGCGAAGGCCTGAACCTGCAGGTGGCGCACGTCGCCATCAACTACGACATCCCCTGGTCGCCAACCAAGATCGAGCAGCGCATCGGCCGCGTCGACCGCATCGGGCAGACGCGCCCGGTGCGCGCCTTCAACTTCGCGATCGAAGACTCGGTCGATCATCGCGTGCAGGAAGTGCTGGCGCGCAAACTGGCCGTCATCCTGGCCGAGTTCGGCGTGGATAAGACGTCGGACATCCTCGACTCGGCCGAGGCCGAAGCCGACTTCGACCAGTTGTATCGCGAGGCGCTGCTGCACCCGGAGCAGATCGAGCAGGAAGTCGATCGGCTGGTGGAATCGATCCGGCAGCGGACGGCCGAAGCGCGCGGCGCCTTCTCGCTGTTCGGCGACGACGCGCCGATCGACCCGTCGGCCGCAGCGCGCATCCAAAGTCACCCGCTCCAGTTGTGGGTGGAGAGCGCGACCGTCAACGACCTGCGCGCCGAGGGCTGGCACGTCTTGCAGACGGCGAACGGCTACGACGTGCGACGTGGCGCGCGCGAAGCCTGGGGATCGATTCGGTTTCGGGCGCGACCGGGTCGCGCCGGGGAAGGCGAAGACCGGGCGGACGCGGCGCGCGTGATCGGCCTGGACGACGAGCGCGTCCAATCGCTGCTCAATCGAGCGGCGCAGCACGTGCCGGGTCAGCCGATCCCGGTGTGGAGTGTGTCCGGGCTGGCCGAGGGCGTGTCGGGCATCTGGTCGCTGTGGCGCGTGTCGCTGATCGCCGGCGAGTCGCGGGCATCGCGCGTGTTCCCCTTGTTCGTCCACGACGACGGCCGGCTGCTGATGCCGTCGGCGCGACACGTGTGGGACGTGCTCGCCTCGCCCGGAACGCCGATTCAGGAGGCCGGCGTCGAGACGGACGGCGCGGCGGCTGCATACGAACGCATCGCCGAAGTCGCGCGCCGCGAGGGAGAGCGCGTGTACCATGCGCTGCTGGAGCGGCATCGGGCCAGGCTGCAGCGCGAGCGCGAGAAGGGCGAGTACTCGTTCGAGGCGCGCCGCGCCGCGATCGACCGCATCGGGCTGGCGAACGTCCGGCAGAAGCGGCTGAGCGCGCTGGCCGCCGACGAGACGCGCTGGGCCGATGACCTGCGCCGCCAATCGCACGCGCTCCCCGACCTGGAAGCCGTGATCTTCGTGAAAGTGACTCTCCCGACTCTGACGGGAAATAGGACACGGAAAAACACGGATGAACACAGATAAGGCTCGGAATCCGTGTGAATCTGTGTTCGTCCGTGTCCCATAGGTGCTGTTTCCCGCTGAACCCGGAAGAGCCGTGAAAGTCAGGCCGCAATGATATTCAAAGTGCAGTAATTCGTGCTATACTGGAACTACTACACTTTGGATGTAAAGCATCATGGCGAACCTGGCTGGCATTTCCGAGACGAATCGGCAGTACCTCACCCGGTTGCATCGGCGCGCCAAGGGGTTGGTCGACGTGGGCGAGGCCTCGACGCTGCTCGACATCGATCGGGTGCGTGCGGCCAAACTCCTCGCGCAGCTCGCCGAGCAAGGTTGGGCGCGCCGGCTGCGGCGCGGCCTGTACGTTCTCATCCCCCTCGAAGCCACTTCACCTGAAGACTGGTCGGAAGACCCGTGGATCGTCGCGCAGCGCGTCTTTCAACCCGGCTACGTCGCAGGCTGGAGCGCGTGCGAGCACTGGGGCTTTACGAAGCAAATCTTTCGCGACGTGGCTGTGTTCACCGCCGGGACGATCCGCGACCGGCGCGTGACGATCGATCAGACGACGTACGTGCTGCGCAAAATCTCCGACCGATTGCTGTTTGGCACGCGCGCAGCCTGGCGCAAGGACACACCGGTACAGGTTTCCGATCCGACGCGCACGGTGGTCGACGTGCTGGACGATCCCGCCTGGGGAGGCGGCATTCGCCACGTGGCCCAAATCGTCGAAGCCTACTGCTCATCGGAGCATCGCAACGACACCCTCCTGCTGGATTACCTCGACCGGATTGGCAACGCGGCTGCCGCCAAGCGATTGGGCTACATCCTGGAAGTGCAGGGCGCGACCGATCAGGCGCTGCTCGATCGACTGCGAGCCTTTGTCACCGCCGGATACGTTCAGCTCGATCCGGCGGTGCCGCCGCGCGGGCCGTTTGTCGCGCGCTGGAATTTGCGAGCCAATGTAGACGCGAAGCGTGCCGGATGATCCGCCTGATCGAGGTTCAGGAAGCGGCGCGCGCCTGGGGTTTGCAGCCGCACATCGTCGAAAAAGACTACGTGCTGGGCTGGGTGCTGATGGGCTTCAGCGCCGACCGGCGTTTGCAGGCGCAATGGATCTTCAAGGGCGGCACGTGTCTGAAGAAGTGCTACGTGGAGACGTATCGCTTCTCGGAAGACCTCGACTTCACGCTCACGTCGCAGGCGACGCGCGATCCGGGCGAGATCGTCGCGATCGTCCGGTCGGTATGCGAGCGCGTCGGCGAGGTCAGCGGCATCGAGTTTCCGCCGGAGTTGATCGAGTTTCGGGCTGCGCCCAATCCGCGCGGCGGCGTCACGCTGCGGGGCAAGATCGGCTATCGAGGGCCGACGCAGCCGCGCACGCTGCCCAAGATCCAGATCGATTTGACGACGGACGAGATCGTCGTGCGCCCGCCGATCCTGCGCTCGATCTTTCATCCGTACTCCGATCGGCCGCCCGGCGAATACCACATTCACTGCTACCCCATCGAAGAGGTGCTGGCCGAAAAGACGCGGGCGATGAGCGAGCGCGGCCTGCCGCGCGATCTATCCTTTGTGCCGCGCTGGCTGGTTGAATTCTGACACGCTGACAAGGTGACGGGGTGGCGAGTGAATGACAAGACGTGGCGCGTGAAACGTGGCGGATGGTTTTCATCCTTCATCCTTCCGCCTTCATCCTTTGACTAACTATGCCCAAGAAAACTGCCTCGCAGCCTCGACTGATGCACGACCAAGCGGCGACATACGACGCCACACCGGAGCCTGATGCGCTCGCCCACCTGCGCCGGCCATTGACGAAAGAAGACCTGGACAAGGTTCGCCACATCGAGGGCTTCCCCATCGGCGCGGACGAGGACATCATCGCGCTGTCCGACCCGCCGTATTACACTGCCTGCCCCAACCCGTTCCTCGAAGACTTCATCAAAGCCTACGGCAAGCCTTATGACGAAGCGACCGACACCTACCATCGTGAGCCTTTTGCGTTCGACGTGAGCGAGGGCAAGAACGACCCGATCTACAACGCGCACAGTTACCACACCAAGGTGCCGCACAAAGCCATCATGCGCTACATCCTGCACTACACCGAGCCGGGCGACGTGGTGTTCGACGGCTTCTGCGGCACGGGCATGACGGGCGTCGCGGCGCAGATGTGCGCCAATCCCGACCCGGAGTTCAAGGCGCAGATTGAAGCCGAGATGTCGGGCGTGAAGTGGGGCGCGCGGCGGGCGGTGCTATCGGATCTCAGTCCTGCTTCGACCTTTATTGCGCACAACTACGTCTCGATGACGCGTCTACGTGAGTTCGAGAAGGAGGCAATGTCGGTAATTGAAAAAGTAGAGGAATCTCTGGCATGGCTCTACCAGGATGAGTTAGGGGCTATTGCTAACGCGATTTGGTCAGATGTGTTTGTATGCCCGAATTGCACAAGGGAAATCGTCTATTGGAAGGCCGCTGTTGTGGATGGCGCTCTAGAGAAGTCCTTTCCATGCCCTCACTGTGGGTCTATGGTTGGCAAAGCCACGTCCAAGGAGAACGACGCCGTAAAACTGGAACGCGCCTTCGAAACTCGCTTTGATCCTGTACTAAGGAAACCCGTACGAATCCCAAGGTTTGTTCTGGTACAACAGACGGTTGTCGGCCCTCACGGAAAAGAGACGGTTGCGGCATCCGACAAAAAGGCTGAAGCCATTTTAGAACTCTTGACAAACAAGGAGTGGCCATCCATCCCGACAGATGAATTCTTTCCTGGAAGGCAAACCAATAAGCTGATTCATGGCACCGGCATTTCACACATATGCCATATGTATACACTACGTGCCCTATATGCATTAGGTTGGTTGTGGCAGCAGCAGTTGAGCTCTCGAGAATACACCCAGCTATTCAGGTTCTGCTTAACAGGAATCAACAACTACATATCACGGAAGCAAGGTTACTTTGGTGGCGGCGGAGGTGTAGCCGGAACTTTGTTTACTCCATCTCTCC
Organism: Anaerolineae bacterium; assembly: GCA_035283185.1. Taxonomy (GTDB): domain Bacteria; phylum Chloroflexota; class Anaerolineae; order Fen-1058; family Fen-1058; genus DASSFZ01. The sequence goes on from DATEUJ010000200.1 coordinate 29,365, forward strand.
ACATTGAGAGAAATGTTTTTGACGTGCTCCTGCGTAAGGTGAAGAGTGTATCGAAGCTCTCGACAAGCAATAGACACACGTCCATCGTTTCCACTCAAAGCATCACAGATGTGCAGAACCTTCCTGATGGTTCCATTGATTACATCTTTACGGATCCCCCATTTGGCGAATCGATTCAATACGCTGAGCTGAATCTGTTTGTAGAAGCTTGGTTAGGTGTCCGGACCGTTGCTGAACAAGACTGTGTGCTCAACTATGTGCATAGGAAAGACCTGGCATTCTACTCAACGACTATGAGCCGTGCCTTTCAGCAGTATGCCAGAGTCCTCAAGCCGGGGAGATGGATCACCATTGAGTTTCACAATAGCCAGAATGCAGTATGGAATGCGATCCAACAAGCTGTAGAATCCTCTGGGCTAGTTGTGGCAGACGTACGTGTGCTGGATAAGCAGCAACGTTCATTCAACGCGGTCAACCGTGTTGGGGCAGTCGATCAAGACCTTGTCATTTCTGCATATACGCCTCGTACCCTGTTCGAACAGCGTTTTCGAGAAGAAGCCGGCACGGAGCAGGGTGCGTGGGACTTCATCCGCCAGCACCTGGCTCAACTGCCCGTTTTCGTTGAAAAGAACGGCGCGGTCGAAGTCATCGCCGAGCGGCAGAACTATCTCCTCTTCGACCGCATGGTCGCCTTCCACATCCAGCGCGGCGCGTCGGTGCCTCTGTCGGCCGCCGAGTTCTACGCCGGTCTCCGCCAGCGTTTCCCCGAGCGCGACGGCATGTACTTCCTGCCGGAGCAGGTCGCCGAGTACGACACCAAGCGGGCGCAGGTCGCGCAGGTGGAGCAGCTCAGCCTGTTCGTCAGCGACGAGAAGAGCGCGGTGCAGTGGCTGCGCACGCAGCTAGAGTCCGAGCCGCAGACCTACCAGGACATTCAGCCGAAGTTCCTGCAAGAGCTGCATCAGGCGCGGCACGAGAAAATGCCGGAACTGCGTCAACTGCTGGAAGAGAACTTCCTCAAGGACGACGAAGATCGCTGGTACGTGCCCGATCCGGCCAAAGCTGAAGACCTCGAAAAGTTGCGCGAGCGCGGGCTGCTGCGCGAGTTCGCGGCGTACGTCGAGTCGAAGGGGCGGCTCAAGACGTTCCGCACGGAGGCGGTACGGGCCGGGTTCAAGTCGGCCTGGGGCAAGCGGGATTACAAGACGATCATCGAGGTGGCGCGTCGATTGCCGGAGGATGTGCTGCAAGAGGATCCGGCGCTGTTGATGTATTACGATAATGCGGTGATGAGGAGTGGGGTTAGGTGAACATCGACGGACCTCATATCCCTCAAGAGTTTGCGAGCGATATCCAACGGGCTGTTACCGCCACACAGAATTATCTGAGCACTGGTGATCACAATACCCTGTCACAGGCAGTTGTCGCATGGCAACACATCCTGGATCATCCCAGGATTGACGATGCACCAGTGTCTTTTAGGTTGGCGGTCCTGAATGGTGCTGGTAACACGTACCAGCTATGGTATCATTCCACTGGGAATGCGGATGATCTGTATCGAGCATTATCGCTGTGCCAACAAGCACTTCAACTTACTTCTTCCTCTTCATCCGAACGGGTCGCTTGTTTGGGAAGCCTTGCGTATTGTCTAAGCGATTTGTTCTTCCTTACCGGAGATTTGGCCGATCTAGAGCAGGCTATTGGCGCCGAACAGCAGGCTGTTGTGCTCGCCATGTCATTGGCTTCGCCAGATTTGCCCATCCTGTTGAGCTACCTAAGTGACAGCCTACGCGAACGTTATTCACGTACCCGTAACTTGGATGATCTGAATCAATCTGTCACCTTATCAAAACAAGCAGTAAAACTAACCTCGCACGACTCTCTTTATCTTTCTGGCTTTCTGAACAATCTGGGAAATTGTTGGCACGATCGCTACACATACATGCATGAGTTCGTTGATCTGCAAAAGGCTGTGGCTGCCTATCAATGTGCGGTCGCCCGATCTTCACCAGCCGATTCTGGCCGACCTAAGTTCCTAGGCAATTTAGGCACAGCTTTGCGCGAGCGCTACGCTCATACTGAAAACCCCAACGACATCGAAGAGGCCATTACCTTTTGTGAACAATCAGTTCGACTCACTCCCCCATCTTCGCCTCATCATCCCGTACGTTCAAATAGCCTAGCTACCGCGCTTCAGCAACGATATATGCAAGTCGTCAATCCTTCCGATTTGGAGCGGGCTATTACAGCATTTCGACAGACCTGTGGGCAAGGGCTTAACACACAGTTGAGGGTAGTGTTGACGGCCAGTCACAATTGGGGCAACTGGGCTTTGGAGCGAGGTGCTTGGCAGGAAGCAGTACAAGCTTTTAGTTCTGGCCATCAAGCCATTGCACGACTATTGAGGACGCAAACTATGCGCGCTGGTAAAGAGTCATGGTTGCGTGAAGCGTGGGGAATCTTCGGGCGATCTGCTTATGCTCAAGCCAAGTGCGGCGAGCTCGCAGTCGCAGTTTCCACTCTTGAATCTGGGCGTGCTCGTCTGTTGTCTGAGACGCTGGAACGTAACCGCATTGATCTGGAAAAGCTCAAAGACATTGGTCGTGCTGATTTGCTTGAGCGTTATCGCGCTGCGTCAGGTCGCATTGTGCAACTGGAGAGCCGCGAACTGCGCGGACAGGCACAAATACCAGGCTCTGACTTCATTGCTGAACTGCGCACGACGCGTGTTGAACTGGACGCTGTTATTGCCGAAATTCAACAAGTACCAGGCTACGAAGATTTCTTCCAAGCGCCCGCCTTTGAGAAGATTCAGTGCGATCTTCTCTCCGCTGATGTTTTTACTCAGGCGGCAGTATACATTACTATCGCTCCCATTAGCGGTCTGGCGCTTATCGTCCATCAAGGTGGTATCAAAGATGTATGGTTGGACCTCACTATAGAGGAATTGAACGGCTGGCTACTCAGACACAAAGACACCATTGGCGGCTATTTGCCCGCGCAAATGGGCGCAGCGTTGAACGAGGTGTTGCCACTGCTCGGCGAAAAAGTGATGCAGCCTATCGCCGAGGCGCTAAACTCATTGAGTGTATCAAACGTCACACTCATTCCTTGCGGTCGCCTCGCGCCGTTCCCGCTGCACGCAGCGGAGTATCGCGTCGATGGGCAGGTGCGACGGTTTATCGAGGAGTTTACTGTGACGTACATACCCTCCGCGCGAGCATTGGGTAGCAGTCGTGAAGCATTGGCTGCGGTGCCAGAACAACAGCCTACTCTGCTGGCCGTTGGCAATCCACTGCCGTTGCCGGAGAAAGTGAAGTCACTTATCTTCGCACGCCCTGAAGTCGAGGAGATTGCGCCGCTGTTCAACGGGCAAGCGACGGTATTGTACGAGCAGGATGCGACTCGTTCAGCCGTCGATGCCCAACTTGGCGTGACAACGTATCTGCATCTGTCGTGTCACGGCATGTTCAATCCGGCTGAACCTTTGGAGTCGGGTGTTGTGCTGAGCAATGGTGAGATGCTCACTCTCAAAGACTTGCTTGCTCGCCAGCGGCTGAGCGGTACACGGCTAGTTGTGTTGTCGGCCTGCCAAACAGCGATCACGGACTTCATAGACTTGCCGGAAGAAGCCATCGGCTTGCCGGCGGGGTTCTTGCAGGCGGGCGTGCCGGGCGTGGTCGGCACGCTCTGGCCGGTGAATGACCTCTCCACGGCGCTGTTAATGATCAAGTTCTATGAGTATCACCTGAAAGGCAAACAGCCACCTGCGCTGGCGCTGCGTCAAGCGCAACTTTGGCTGCGGGGTGTGACCAATGCGGAACTCAGCGAGTTATTCTCGAAGTACAAGATGACCGCGCCGGATCGACCTGAGCAGTCCCGCATGGCCTTTGAACTGGCGAGTGAGAGGTTCAGGGAGCATACGTTACGCGATCCGGACGAGCGGCCGTTTGCGCATCCATACTACTGGGCGCCGTTTGTGTTTTACGGGGTATGAGAACGGCGAAGCCTACCTGGAGAAGTGCTTCAGCGAACAATCAGTGCTGCTGACGCCCTTCGGCAATTGGAGGAGGAGATCGGGCGGGCAGTAACACTCCCAGTCAATTCGCGCGAGGGAAGAGTAGGAGGCGCTCACATGACACACTCTCTTTCGCATACTGCTGAATTAACCTGCCCACACTGTAATCACGCCATTAAGGCCAATGTGTGGCTGATCGTCGACGTGGCAGAACGACCGGACCTACTGGAAAAACTGCGTGAAGACACTCTGCATGACATTCCTTGCCCACACTGTGGCAACGAAGGGCAAGTGGACGCGTCTGTTCTAGTGTATCGACCTGGGCAACGACCGGTCCTCATTTTTTCTCCAGCGCAACAAACCACACAAGACCAAGCCGCAGAACAAGCAGGTAGCTTGCTCAAGTATCTAAGCGCACAACTAGCAACTCACTGGCAAGACGCGTGGATTGACGAAATGCCAGTAGCTCCGCGTTCGGTGTTGCCCGCATTATTGAGTGATGATCCCAAAGCAGCAGTACGCCAGATGGCGCAAGAGGTGAATCGAATTGCGCCCACACTATGGCAGTTCATTGAAGCTGGCAGCTGGGCCGACAGACAGCGAATACTCGAGCGGCATCCGGAGTTACTGAACGACGAAGCCGATGAGTTGCTAGGCCTACTACTCAACGTCGCACGCGACAAGGGCGAAGTGAACGACATGCGCGTGTTTGAAGTGCATCGCACATTGTTACGCCGCTGTCGCCAGGTTGGCGTAAAGCAGGCCTTTGCCGAGAGAACGGGTACCGTACAGTTGGAACAATTGCGCCGTGAGAATCCCGGTGCCTTCCGCCGATTGGTGGAACAAGGACAACAATTTATAGAGAGCACTCCACTGATGGGTGTTATAGAGCAACTTGTGCATACAGATAATTGGTTCAAACGGTGGCAGATTGTGAGCCAGCACCCTGAATTGCTTAGTGATGAGGCCTTAGAACTGCTGGACAAACTCGTCAATGGTATGCGCCGTGTTGGCGAACAAAATGCCGTATACGCATTTGAAAAGTATTCGACCTTGCTTCACAGATGTCGGCAGGTGGGCATTGATCGGGCGTTTGGCGAAGAAACCGGCATTGGCGAGACACCGGCCGAAACGCGTACCTTCTTTCACGCGCTTCAACAATTGTCATCTGAACAGCCAGAGATGTTTCAGGAGTTCCTGGACAGCGACATCAGTCCTGAACAGCTAATGCAGCAGACTGAATTACGCGATGCTTTGGATCGCGTCCTGTCCATAGAAGATCTGGATGTGCCCGTTGAGTTCCGAACCGATCTACAGCAAGCGCGTGACTATGAGAAACAGTATCAACAATTCAGCGATATGGCCATGCTTGATCAAACAGTAGCGGCTTGGCAGCGCATCGTAAAGCGTCCTGACTTTGCAGCTGCTCCACCGGATTTTCGAGCGGACATATTTGATGACGCTGCTCGCTCGCTGATGCGGCGTTACGGGGCGCGCGGCCAGCGCGCCGATCTCGAGCGTGCTGTGGAGCTAGAAAAGCAGGCCGTGGAGCTGGCACTGGAGGGCTCACCTGACCACGCCAGATACTTGAGCAACCTGGGCTGTGCTTTGCACGACCGCTACATGTTGACGAGCGAACCAGTTGATTTGGAGGATGCAGTTGCAATGCATGAGCAGGCGGTAGCGTTAGTACCGAAGGATTCGCCCAATCGAGCTGGCTACTTGGATAATTTAGGCAATAGTCTGTTTCTCCGCTACACAGGCGCGGGGTCGCTGAAGGATTTGGAACGTGCGGTTGAAGCGTCAATGAAAGCTCTGGAGTTAATACCAGAGGATTCACCTGACCGTGCTGGATATTTGAGCAACTTAGGTACTAGATTGAGTGTCCACTACGATGAGACGGGGAGACCCGCCGACTTGGAGCGGGCAGTTCTGGCTTATCGACAGGCAGTGGAGATAACACCAGAGGATACACCTAACAAAGCTCTCCACTTGAACGGGCTGGGGGCCGCTTTGCTCAAATATTATGAACGGACGGGACAGCTCGATAATCTGGAGCAAGCCATTGGGGCAAGTGAACAAGCTGTGAAGCTGACGCCGGAAGACTCGCCTGACTACGCCAAGTACTTGAGCAACTTGGGCAACGGGCTGGGAGCTCGATATACACGATTGGGGATATTCGCTGACTTGGAGCGGTCGATTGCTGCCTATCAGCAGGCTGTGGAATTGTTGCCGAGGGGTTCGTATGATCGGGCCAGTTACTTAAGCAACTTGGCGATCGGGTTGCGTGCCCGCTATGAGCGTAGAGGGGCGGTGGATGACCTGGAACAGGCAATTGCGCTGTGTAAGGAGGCTGTAGCGTTGACGCCTGAGGGCTCGCCTAGCAAAGTGATTTATTTGGGCAACCTGGGCAATGCATTAGGCACCCGCTATAGGCGAACAAGATCGCTGGACGACCTCGACCAAGCAATTGAAGTGCATCAGCGGGCAGCCGAGTTAGCATCGGAGGATTCACCCGACCGAGCCCAGCACTTAAGCAATCTGGGCAATTCACTTCGTGTCCGCCATACGCGGACAGGGGTACTGGCCGACCTGGATCGGGCGATTGACGTATGTAAACGTGCTGTGGCCTTGACGCCAGAGGGATTGCCTGGTCGGGCAATGTATTTGTACAACCTGGGGGCTGGGTATGGCGCACGCTATGCGCGGACGCGCGCCTTGGCCGATCTGGAGCAGGCCATTACTGCTTCTCACGAGGCCGTGGAGTTGACACCAAAGAATTCGCCTGATCGGGTCGGGTGTTTGAACAATCTGGGAATCGGCCTACGCGACCGTTATGCGCGAAAGGGAGCGCCAACCGATCTGAAGCAGGCGATTGTGGCGTTTCAAAGTGCCTGTCAACTTGGCTTGGACGTGCTGCCGGAAGCGGCCTTGACCACTAGTCGCACTTGGGGCCGTTGGGCGATCGAACGAGCAGCATGGCCAGAAGCTGCAAAGGCTTATGGTTATGGTCGGCAGGCTATTGAGCAGCTCTGGCAGGCACAGGTGTTACGTGCCGGTAAGCAGGCTTGGCTGCGTGAGGCGCAGACTTTGTTCAGCCAGGCGGCCTACGCTCGCGCCAAGAACGGCGAGATACCTGACGCGGTTACTACACTGGAAATGGGCCGAACCCGACTGCTGGCCGAAGCCGTAGAACGCTACCGCGCCGATCTGGAACTCCTGCCTCAACGCGGGCAGAGGCAATTGTATGAACACTACGTCGCCCTGACACAGCGTCTCGTCCAATTGGAAAGCAGCGAACTGCGGCCGGAGAACTTACCGACCAACTTCGATCTCGTCGAAGAACTGCGGCCGGTGCGTGCTGAACTCGATGCCGTCATCGCCGAGATTCAGCAAATTCCTGGTTATGAAGACTTCTTCCGTGCTCCAAATCTTGAGCGAATCCAACATGAGCTTGCTGCAGACAATCGCTGTGTTGGCGTATATCTGACTATCACGGAGTGGGGTGGACTGGCGCTGATCGTGCAGCCCAGTGGCGTCAAAGAAATGTGGCTGGACCTTACTGAAGATGAAGTGAATGGCTGGTTACTCAAACGTGAGGGTGAGGACATCGTTGATGGTTATCTATATGCACAGTTGGGCAGGGCGCCGCTCAAACCAGCGTTGAATGATGTGTTGCCGTTGCTTGGTGACAGAGTTATGCAACCCATCGCTGAGGCACTCAAGTCGCTGGGCGTATCAGATGTCACACTCATTCCTTGTGGACGGCTGGCACTGTTCCCGTTACACGCTGCGGAGTACCGTATCGATGGGCAGGTGCGCCGATTCATAGATGAGTTTACCGTGATGTACACGCCCTCGGCACGGGCGTTAGGTAGCAGCCGCGAAGCACTCGCTACCCTATCGGGCCAGCAGCTCACTTTGCTAGGCGTCGGTAATCCGCTGCCATTGCCGGAAGATATGAAACCGCTTGTCTTCGCCCGCCCTGAACTTGAGGAGATTACGCCGCTGTTCAACGAGCAAGCCACAGTGCTGTACGAGCAGGATGCGGCTCGTACAGCCGTTGATGCCCAACTGGGCGCAACATTGTATTTGCATCTGTCGTGTCACGGCAAATTCAACCCAGTCGAGCCACTGGAGTCGGGTGTTGTGCTGAGCAACGGCGAGATGATCACGTTAAGGGATTTGCTCGCGCGACAGAGGTTGAGTGGCACGAGGCTGGTCGTGCTGTCGGCGTGCCAGACGGCGATTACGGACTTCAATGAACTACCCGAAGAAGCCATCGGCTTGCCGGCGGGATTCTTGCAGGCCGGTGTGCCTGGCGTGGTCGGCACGCTGTGGCCGGTGTATGACTTTTCAACAGCACTGCTAATGATTAAGTTCTACGAGTATCACTTGAAGGGCGATGCACGCACAGGCGTTAGCCCGATGCAGCCGGCGGTTGCGCTACGGCAGGCGCAACTGTGGCTGAGAGAAGCGACTAAAGCTGATCTCACTGAAGTTCTTCCCGGTCCATTTGGGCAGAACCAGCAGGAAAAGCCGTTTGCACATCCATACTATTGGGCACCATTCGTGTTCTATGGAGCGTGAGAACAAATCTCTGCTAAACTTGGCGCACTATGCCTGACTGGCGCGATTATGTCCTCCAGCACTTTCAATTGCCTTCTCACCGGCTGACGCTCGTCGCCGACCCGGATGGGCTGATGCTCGAAGAGCAGCTGTTGGCGACCATTCGCGCCAACGGTTTCCAATTGCTTCGTTTCGACGATCCGGTTCAGTTCCGGTATGCTTACGAGAATCAGTTTCGCCAGAGGTGGGACCGCGGCGAAGAGACCGAACTTGTCGTCGTGCTGCGCTCACCTGAGCACGATCTCAGTCGCTTGCCGTTCGATTTGCTTCAGGTGGGCCGGCAGCTCAGGTTCCACCTGTCCGATCTGTTCCCAAAGCTGAGCTATCCTGTTATCCGAGAACTCGATCGCGTCGACCTCGACGCGCTGTTCACCGCATATCAGGACTATCACGATGAGCCATTGGGCGAACGGGGCACTTCCCTCTATCTGCTCCGGCACGTCTTTGGCGTTTCGCTTGACACGCTCAAGAGCCGCGCCGATGCTCTCAAGCACTTGCTATCGCGCCATTACGCTGCGCGACGTGTGCCCGCGCCACTCGACCGAATCCTGCTAGAGCATCTACAACAAATACCAGGCCTGGATAACTGGCCAATCGCCGCTTTGCTCGGCGACCGAAGCGCTTTCTTCGAGTTTCTTCAACACACCTGGCCCCGCTTCTTGGCTGAAGACGACATGCGCCGGACCGGCATTCGCGAAGCGCGGATCGCCTACGAAGCCGGCGCGCCGCTGCTCCCCCTCGACGAGCCGGACATCCGGGCATTTGTCGACTCGTTGTTCCTCGAAGGCTACCTGCGCCCCGTCCCTGTTCCTGACGATTGGCAGCGCGATCGGTGGACTGAAGTCGGCGTGGCACGCCAGCCAGAGATTGACCGGCAGATTCGCTTTGAAAAGCTGATCGCGGCTGTACGACAGGAATTACCCGACGCCACAACAAATCATCAAACGTGGCTCAAATTCGCTCGAATGTGGGCGGAAGCGGTGATCCTTCGGCACAGCCTGCCCCACCTGTCGCCGCTGCCCAACGCAGTCGGCTTCGACGGTCTGCAACTGGAAATCGAGGCTCGTTTCGCAGCATGGATGCAGAGCCGCTATCTCGCGCTGCATAACTCCACTCCGCTGCCGATCCCGATCATGCTGCATCAAATCCCGCATTACCTTGCATATAAGCTGAAGGCAGGTGAGTTCCGGCGAGTCGCTCTAGTCGTCGTCGATGGGCTAGCGCTCAATCAGTGGTTCCTGATACAAGATCGACTACGTGAGGAAAACACAAACTGGAGTTTCGTCGATTCGGCAGTGTTCGCCTGGGTGCCCACGCTCACGCCGGTTTCGCGTCAGTCGATTTTTGCAGCATGGCCGCCGCTGAACTTCCCGACCTCCTGGGATCGCACTGACCGCGAGCCGAAACACTGGGTCCGATTCTGGCTCGATCAAGGCTTGCCGGAGCATGCGATTGGCTACTTCATCGGGCCTAACCTCGACGACGATTCCGACCTTGATGTCTGGCTGCAAGACCCACGTTCGACTGTCGCCGGATTGGTCGTCAATCAGGTGGACAAGATCATGCATGGGATGGAGTTAGGCGCGCCCGGCATGCACCAACAAGTGCAACTTTGGACTGAACAGGGGCACCTGCCACGCTTGATGGTGAAGCTTCACCAAGCGGGGTTCACAACGTTCATTACGGCGGATCATGGTAACATTGCTGCACGGGGGATCGGTAGGCCTCAACAAGGCTCACTCATTGAGGAGCGTGGAAAGCGCGCCCTGCAGTTTTCTCAGCCGGCTTTTCTCGATCAGGCTCAGTCGCAGTACCCAACAGCCGTCGTATGGCGCTCAGACGCGCTGCCTGAGTCCGTTCACGTCTTGCTGGCCGACAGCCTCAATGCCTTCCACACCCCAGACGAAGAAGTTGTTTGTCATGGCGGCATTTCGCTAGAAGAAGTGATAGTCCCATTTGTTCAGGTGACGACTGTACCCGCATGAAACGGACGATTGGCTTGGACCGCGAACTGAAACTGCGCTGGCTGGATATCGCCGCCGGGCTTGCTCAGGCCGAGCGGGATAGGCTCGCCTTACGCGCTCAACTCATGGACGCGCTTGCCGACGACATACCGGCTCACTTTGTGCGGGTTAAGACGTGCACAGTGCTCATTCGAACCTGGCTGACGGTTCCACCAGAACATACCGAGCTTCGAGATCGAGCATTCGATCTTCTCGAAGCCAGCGTGCCCGATCAGCGCGTCGTCGCTCATTGGGGGATGCTGCTCCTGGCTTACCCTTTCTTCCGCGAGATTGTTTCGGCGATAGGACGAGCAGCATCACTCCAAGAAGAGATCAATCGAGGCCAGATCAGCCGTAGGGTGACAGAGGCCTGGGGAGAACGAACGACTGTCAAGCGGTCAATCCTGCGCGTCTTTCAGACGCTTACAGATTGGGATGTGTTGATTCCGAATGGTGAGGAGAATTACCACGTCGCCGCTGCTCGTAAAATCACCGATCCTCTGTTGGCGACGTGGCTGGTCGAGGCGACAGTGCGATCGCGCGGATCAGCCGTTCCGTTTTCAGGGTTAGTCCAGGCTCCTGAGAATTTCCCATTTCAGCTTACCCTGACACTTGCCGACATGGCGCGGTCCGAGCGATTTGAGACTTTTCGAGAGGGAGGGGAACTATTAGTCGGAGCAGGTCTGCCCAGGTAGTGCGAACACATCCAGGTATCCACCCACCTCGGCCCGCTCCAACACGGCGAGAATCGTCTTGACCAGCGCCCGCGCCGATTCGACACTGAGTTCCACCGCGACTCGGGCGCCTGGCCCCTGCGCCTCATTCACAAAGTCGATGTTCAGCGCATGTTCCAGCGGCGCATGGAACGGGTGGTCATACGACACATTCGCCTGACGTAGACCGAACCAGCCGCTTGTCCCTTTGCTGCTCCCCTCGATCTCCACTTGCTTGACAATCATCGTGCACATCCTCGCACTCCTAACTGAGATATTCTTCCAGGAAGGCGAACACCTTCTGCCAGCCGTCTACCGCCTGCGCCTGCCGATAGTCCCGCCGGTCATAGTAGAAGAAGCCATGGCCCGCGCCAGGATACCTGTGGAACTCATAGATCTTGCCGTGCTTCTTGAGTTCCTGCTCGTGTTGGGTTACCTGTTCCGGCGTGGGGTTTCGGTCTTCTTCGCCAAAGAGACCCAGGAGCGGGCAGGACAGGTCTTGGGTGTACTCGATCGGGGCGACGGGTTGCCTGGGCGTGAGTTCTTCCTGTGCCATCACCGCACGCCCGCCCCAGCAGTCCACGGCCGCGTCAGAGCCTTTCACCCGACACGCGACGAGGAAAGCGTGCCGGCCTCCTGAGCAAGTGCCGAAAACACCGACTTTGCCGTTGATATAGGGCAGTGCGCGCAGGTGCTGCATCGCCCCTGCGACATCGCCCACGGCTTGATCGTCTGGAACACCCCCTGCCGCCCGCACTTTGGCCGCCACATCTTCAGGTGTCCCGTGGCCGTCACGGTAGTAGAGATTGGGAGAAATAGCAAGACGCCCGCGATCACCTGAATTGCATTTCCTATCACAATCCAAAGTGGTCGGTCTAAGCCGGGCAAATTGGCACTTGCTCAACAGCACCCGGCGGTGCAATAATCTCACGTGGCCCCCTTACCCTTTTCATGGCATGGTGGATGGATTCCCCTCGTCGGGAAAGTTACTGGCCGAGGATCATTCAGATTGGATCGCGCGAAAGGGATAGCATGAAACTCAAAGAATGGAGTGCGTTCACACTGTTGGGTCTGGTGTGGGGTTCCTCGTTTCTGTGGATTAAAATCGCGCTGAGGGAGATTGGCCCCTTCACACTCGTCGCCTTCCGGCTGCTGTTTGGCCTGATCGCGCTGCTGGCGATCGTGCGCCTGCAGCGGCAAACCTTTCCGCGCGATCGCCGCACCCTGCTGGCTTTTCTCTTCCTGGGTGTGCTCAACACGGCGCTGCCGTTCGTGTTGATCTCGTGGGGCGAGACCTCGATCGATTCGGCCCTGGCGTCGATCCTCAACGGCACGACGCCGCTGTTCACCATCGTCATCGCCCATTTCTGGCTGCACGACGAAAAGATCACACTCACCCGCATGGGCGGATTGATCGTCGGTTTCGTCGGCGTGGTGGTGCTGGTTAGCCGCAATGCCGGATCGGGCGGCGGGACGGGCAACAGTCTTCTCGGTCAGGTGGCCGTCCTGGCTGCTGCGGCGAGTTATGCCACGGCGGCCACGTTCGCGCGCAAGCACCTGCGCGGCCAGCGCCCGCTGGTGCAGGCCACGATGGTCGTCTTGATCGCCGATGCGCTGATCTGGCTGATCGTGCCTGCTGCCGATCGCCCGCTGCGCCTGCCGGCTTTGCCGCTCACCTGGCTCGCGCTGGCGTGGCTCGGGCTGCTGGGGTCGTGCCTGGCGTACTTGCTGTACTTCTACCTGCTCAACGCCTGGGGCGCGACACGCGCCGCGCTGGTGACTTACGTGTTCCCGGTGATTGGCTTGATGCTGGGGATCATCTTTTTGCAGGAGACAGCAGACTGGCGCCTCGTCGCCGGCTCGCTGCTCGTGGTGGGCGGCATCGCCATCGTCAACTTCAAGCCGCGCTTGAAGCCGGCTTCCGCAGCCATAGCCACGGATTAAGGAGTCACACATGACCCGACGCTATCACTTCGTTCAGGTCGACGTGTTCACCGATCGCGCTTTCGCCGGCAACCCACTGGCCGTGTTCGCCGACGCGCGCGGCCTGAGCGCCGGCGAGATGCAGACGCTCGCGCGTGAGATGAACTTGTCTGAGTCCACTTTCGTCCTGCCGCCCGAAACCCCGAACGCCGTGAAGCGCGTGCGCATCTTCACGCCGGGCAAAGAGCTGCCGATGGCCGGCCATCCCACCGTCGGCACGGCCTACGTGCTGGCCCGGCAGGGCGCGTTCGACCTGCGCGATGGGGCGACCGAAGTCACGCTGCAGCTCGGCATCGGCGCGGTGAAAGTCGCCATAGAGGCGCAAGACCATGAGCCGCGCTTCGTGTGGATGGAGCATCGTGAGGCGGAGTTTGGCGCGGTGCGTGACGATCGCGAGCGAGTCGCCTCGGCGCTCGGCATTTCGCCCGAAGACATCGACGCCGATCATCCGCTGCAAGTCGTGTCGACTGGCGTGCCGTTCCTGTTCGTGCCGCTGCGCTCGCTGGCTGCGGCCGGCCGCTGCCGATCGAATGCCTCCGCCCTCGCCGCCCTGCCGGGTGATGCGGGTGAGGGGGTGTACGTGTTCACCACCGAGACCGTGTCGCGCGAGGCAAGCATCCACGCGCGGATGTTTGCACCGCACACGCTGGACATCCCCGAAGACCCGGCGACAGGCAGCGGCGCGGCGCCGCTGGGTGCGTACCTGGCGCGCTACGGCTTGGTGTCGAACGCGCCGGAGACGCGCTTCATCTGTGAGCAGGGCATCGAGATGGGCCGCCCCAGCCGGATTCACGTCGATGTGCGCCGCGATGGAGAGCGCATCACCGGCCTGCGCATCGGCGGGCAGGCGGTGATCGTCGGCGAGGGCGACATCTTCTGGGAGTGAGGTCAATCCGATGATCGAGAAGGTGAATCTGGCTCAGAAGTTCCACCTGTTCGACGACTACTGGAGCCCCAAGATCGCCGGCGAAGTGAACGACGCGCTCGTCAAGCTGGTCAAGGTCAAAGGCGAGTTCGTCTGGCATCATCACGAAGCCGAGGATGAATTGTTTCTCGTCGTGAAGGGCCGTCTGCGGATTCGGCTGCGTGACCGAGACGTCGATCTGACCGAGGGCGAATTCGTGATCATCCCGCACGGCGTCGAGCATCTGCCGGTGGCCGATGGGGAGGCGCACGTGCTGCTGCTGGAGCCGAAATCGACTCTGAACACGGGCAACGTTCAAAACGAGCGAACCGTCGCCGGCCTGGAACGAATCTGACCCGGGAAGGCTGAGTGCTAAACTCGCCTCGTGCGATCTGAACGCAAAATGTTCGGTCCCGCTACTGCGGGGAGGAAACGCCTATGTCGAATCAGGAAATCGGAACCGTTACACTCAAACGTGGGTTGGCCCAGATGCTCAAGGGCGGCGTGATCATGGACGTCGTCACACCGGAGCACGCCCGCATCGCCGAGGACGCCGGCGCCTGCGCGGTGATAGCGCTGGAGCGCGTGCCCGCCGACATCCGTGCGCAGGGCGGCGTCGCCCGCATGAGCGACCCTGAACTCATCTTGCGCATTATGGACGCGGTCACCATCCCGGTCATGGCGAAGTGCCGCATCGGGCACTTCGTCGAAGCGCAGGTACTCGAAGCAATTGGCGTGGACTACATCGACGAGAGCGAGGTGCTCACGCCTGCCGACGAGGCGCATCACATTAACAAACACAACATTCAATGTGCCGTTCGTGTGCGGCTGTCGTAACCTGGGCGAGTCGCTGCGCCGTATCGGCGAAGGCGCGGCGCTGATCCGCACCAAAGGCGAAGCCGGCACCGGCGACGTGGTCGAAGCCGTGCGCCACGCCCGCGCGGTGATCGGCGAGATCCGCCGGCTGACGACGATGGCCGATGAGGAGCTGATGACCTATGCCAAGGACATCGGCGCGCCATACGAGCTGGTGGTCGAGACGAAGGAACTCGGCCGGCTGCCAGTGGTGAACTTCGCGGCCGGCGGTGTGGCCACCCCCGCCGACGCGGCGCTGATGATGCAGCTCGGTGTGGACGGCGTGTTCGTCGGCTCGGGTATTTTCAAGTCGGGCGACCCGGCGCGCCGGGCCAAGGCGATCGTCGCGGCGGTGACGCACTACAGCGCCGCGCACATCGTCGCCGAAGTGAGCAAGAACCTCGGCGAGCCGATGGTTGGGCGTACCGTCATGTCGATCCCGGAGCCGGAGCGACTCGCGCCGCGTGGGTGGTGAGACGCATACGAGGCAAGCCATGCTCATGATCCCGGTTGACCCGAACTGTACAAAACCGATCTACCTGCAAATCGTAGACCACATCACGGCACTGGCGCGCAACGGCCAGTTGCGCGCCAGCGATCGTCTCCCGCCTTCGCGCGCCCTGGCCGAGCAATTGCAGGTTCACCGCTCGACCATCGTCAACGCTTACGAAGAACTGAAGGCGCGCGGGATAATCGAGGCGCGCCAGGGCAGCGGGAGTTTCATCGTCGATGGCCTGATGGATGGGTCGGTGATGGCGAGGCCGGCGGCGGCACCTGCGCTGACGCAGCCGGAAGACCTGGTCGCGGAATTGTGGCGGCTCAACCGCGCCGAAGGCATCCTCTCGCTGGCGCTGGGCCTGCCTGCCGACGACCTCATCCCCCTTGACGACTTCGACCGCATCCGCCAGCGCGTGCTGCGACGCGATGGGGCGAAAGCCCTGAACTACGAAGACCCGCAAGGGTATTATCCGCTGCGCCGGGCGATTGCCGCCGACCTGGCGCGGCACGGCATCCTCACCGAAGCCGACGACATCATCATCACCTGGGGCGCGCAGGAGGGCGTCTCGCTCGTCGGGCGCGCGCTGGCTGCGCCGGGCGACTGCGGACTCACCGAAGTCCCGACGTTCTTCGGGACGCTGTTCAACCTGGGCCACCTGGGGATCAACCTGCTCGGCTTCGAGTTGAGCGCGGCCGGCCCCGACTGGATGTCACTGACCCGGCAACTGGAAGCCGCACCCGCACACCCACGTTTCGTGTCGGTCATACCCGACCATCACAACCCGACCGGCATCCGCTGGGCGATGTCCCAGCGCCATGAGTTTCTCCACTTCATGGCCGAGCGGGACATTCCGGTCATCGAAGATGCGACGTACCGCGATCTGACCTTTGAAGGGCCTCCCCATTTGCCGCTGCGTGCCCTGGACCCGGAGGTCATCCATGTCGGCTCAGCCTCCAAGGTCTTGATGCCCGGCTTGCGCATCGGCTTCATCGTTGCCAATGGGCGATTGCGCGAGTATCTGATCCGGCTCAAGACGATCACCAGCGGCAGCGGCGAGCCGCTCGGGCAGCGGGCGCTGGCCGAGTTTCTCCTGTCGGGAAACTATGCGGCGCACCTCGAACGCGTGGTTCCCGTCTACCGCGCGCGCCGAGACGCGATGCTGCACGCGCTGGAGGAATATTTCCCGCCGGAAGCACGTTGGACGCATCCTTCCGGCGGATTCTACGTGTGGGTGACGATACCGCCCTCTATCTCACTCGAAGCCTTGTTCCGACAGGCGCTGGAGCGCGGTATTGCGATTGCACCGGCGGCGGCATTCTACCCCTACGGCTCGACGCCCAACGCCTTCCGCCTGACCTATTCGCGTTATCCCGAAGAGGTGTTGATCCACGCGCTGCGCACGCTGGGCGGATTGCTGACGGCGATGCTCCGGCATGGCCGTACTCATCGGTCTGGCCATCCATGACCACGGCTGGACCGAAGACCTCCCTCCAACGTTCAAATGCGTGAACGGGAAACTCAAAACGACGCAATCGCCTGTTTGAAATCGCGATGAATCTCCAGGAACATGTCCAGCCCCGCCATCTTGAGGACCTCCGAGACGCGCTTGGAAGGGTTGAGCAGCTTGAGGTGGGGCGACTTGAACGTGCCGGCGGCGATGCCTTTTCGCATGGCCTCGTCGCTCTCGGCCGGCGCATCGGTGCGCAGCATGTTGAAAATGTCGTTGAGCGCCCGGATGCCGCTGCTGCTCATGTAAGGCACGTCGGCCAGATCGACGAGGATGTCGCGCGCGCCATCCTCGTGGGCCTTGCGGGCCTGCGCAATGAGCTGCTCGTACGTGGCGGCGCTGATGTCACCCTTGACGCGCAGCACGGTGACCGGTACCCGCGCCTGTTCCTGCGATACGGTGATGTCCATATCTGTCCTCCTCCTGGAATGTGGGTGATACGTCGATAGTCCAAAGACCGGAGTCGAGCCTGTGCGAAGCCCCCTTTAGGGTCAGGCGGTTCCAGCTAAAGCCTCGACTCCAATCGGAATGTCCAAGTGCAGGCAGCATAAGTGTGCTAGAGACGCTTCGCAATGACGAAGGTCACGTCATCCGACGGGGCAGCCTCACCCGCGAAAGCGGCAACGGCCCGCCCCAGCGCCGAGGCGATGTCCTCCGCCGATGCGTCGCGATGGTCGAGGAGCAGACGTCTCAGCCTCTCCTCGCCGAACTCCTGCTCGGCCGTATTCAACGCTTCGGTGACGCCATCCGTGTACAGCACGACGAAATCGCCGGGTTCAAGGTAAACCGCGTGCTGCGCGAATTCGGCCCCGGCGAAGAACCCCAGCGCCATCCCGCTGTTTCCAAGCTTCACGCATTCACCGCTTCCGGCGCGGCACACCAGCGGCGGGTTGTGTCCCGCGTTCACGTAGCGCACCTCGCCGCTGCCCGGCTCGACCTGCGCGCAGAACAGCGTGACGAACATGCCGTTGGCCGCGTCGGCGCAGATCAACCGGTTGGCCTGCGCGATCGACTCGGCCAGCGAATGCACGTGCGAGACGCTGGCGCGGACGATGCTGCGCGAAAGCGCCATGAACAGCGCGGCTGGCATGCCCTTGTCCGACACGTCGGCGATCACCAGGCCGAGTCGATCGCCGATCGCGACGAAGTCGTAGAAATCGCCCGCCACGCGGCGCGCCGGCTGCCAGCGCGCCGCGAATTCCCAGCCGGGGATCGTCGGCGTCGCGTTCGGGATGAGGCTCGACTGCACTTCGCGCGCGACCTGCAGCTCACGCTCCATGCGCCCCTGCTCGACGGCGATCCGGTACAGCCGCGCGTTCTCGAGCGCGATGGATGCGCTGGCCGCAATCGTCGACAGCAGAGCCAAGTCGCCCGGCGAGTAGCCGCCCGGCTTGTTGATGACTTCGATGACGCCGAAGGCGCGCCCGTTGACGATCAGGGGCGCGGCCATCAGCGATTCGGCCAGGAATCCGGTCCCAGCCTCTACCGCCTTGTAATAACGTGGGTCGTGCTGCGGATTGTTGACGACGACGCCCTGCGCGTGCTGCACCACCCAGCCGGCGATGCCCTGGCCGAGCGGGACACGAAACGGCTTCACCTGCTCGGCGCTCCCGCCGAGCGCAACGCGGAATACCAGCTCGTCCCCCTCGACCATGAGAATGGACGCCGCCGCGGAGTTGAACGCATCCTGAGCGCGCTGCAGGGACGCGCGGAGCACCCGCTCGAGATCGAGCGTCGAGGTGAGGTCCGTGCTGATCTCGTTCAACAAGCGCAGGTTGCGGACGTTGTCCTGCACCTCGCGAAACAGCCGCGCGTTCTCGATCGCAACCGCGGCGCTCGACGCGATCGCCGCGAGCAGATCCAGGTCGCGCTCGGTGAAGATGCCCTCTTGAACCGTGTTGTCGACGTAGATCACACCGCGCGTCGCGCCCTTATGCTGTAGCGGGACGCACAGGATCGAGCGCAGCCCCAGCGCCATCACGCTCGCGCGCCCGCCCAGCCAGGCGTCGTTCTGCGCGTTGCTCGTCAGAAGCGGCCGGCCTTCCTGCGCCACCCGCTGCACGACGCTGCGCGAGATCTGGAATTCGGGATCGTCGATGGTGCGGTGGTCGATGCCACGCGCCGCGCGAAATTCCATCGACCCGTCGTCGCCGAGCAGCATGACGAAGCCGCGCCCGGCGTGCGTCGCCGCGATCACCTCGTCGATGACGCGATTCAAAACCTCGTTCAGGTCGAGCGACGAGTTGAATGTCTGCGTGATGCGATACAGCAGCGCCAGTCGATCGGCAGTCGGCTCCGTCACAGCTTGACTCATATCTCTCAGCGCGCGTCTTGAAACCCGTAGAACGGGCATCTCTATGCCCGCTGTTGACGCATAGGGATGCGTCAACCACGGGGGTTTTAAGACCGTCTCTCAGGCGAGGCCCGTTGGCTGCGCCGATTATACTTCACAACAGGCCGAAGCGTTCAATGCTCCATGTTGGGGCGACAGTTGCACCGTCGCCCGGTGTCCGCAGGGCAACCTCACTGATCACTGATAACTGATGACTGATAACTGGGCGATAGTTGCACTGTCGCCTGGCGTCGGGCGCCCGGCGCGCACCCGCAGGCTGCGCGCAGTTGACACTCCAGCTCTCCCCGTTATAATGAGGCGCGACGCCCGGGAACCGCCGAACGCGACCGGGCGTCCTTGATCGGGAGAGCTTGCCTTGGCCGATTCTTCCCACGACGACGAAACGCGACGCCTCGACGCCGGCGAGGGTGAGACGAGGCGCATCGATTCCGACGAGACCCGGCAAATCGATCCGAAGGGCGACCCAACCGTTCACTCCAAGCGCGCCGAAACGCAGCGCAGGAGCGGCTGGGCATCCGACCCCACCGGCTCGGACCCGAAGCGAACGGAGTACACGCCATCGCCACCACCCCCGCCGCCAGCGTCTCGCGGACGAGGGGAACGGATCGAGCCGGCCCCTCAGGGTGGCTGGCGTGCATCGCCGGACGCCGCGCCGTCGCCTCCACCGGCTTACCCACGTTCTGGCCCGCGCACCGGAGGCAAAGCTCCAGCGCCTGCGCCCGCTGCACGCGTTGCGGCTCGAGCCGGGCAGGCGGGGCGACCGGCCTTCTGGCCCCTGTTCGCGAAGACCCTGTTTATCATGGCGATCCTGGTCGGGGTGGCGTTCGTGGCCGTGTTGGCGGTCGGCGCCGGCGGCTACGTCTACATCGCCTCGCAGTTGCCGTCGCCCGAAGACCTCTCGCAGCGCGCGACCGAGCTGTTCACCAGCAGCCAGATTTACGACAGGGACGGCAACCTGCTGTTCGAGCTGCTCGATCCGCAGGGCGGGCGGCGCACGGTCGTCGAGCTGGACCACATGTCGAAATGGGTGATCCAGGCGACGATCGACACCGAAGACCCGCGCTTCTACCGGCACCCCGGCTTCGATCCCATCGGCATCGTGCGCGCGGTGATCCAGAACCTGCGCGAAGGCGAGACCGTGTCGGGCGCGAGCACGATCGCCCAGCAGCTTGTGCGCAACCTGATGCTCCCGCCGGAAGAGCGCGCCGAGCGCACGGCCAACCGCAAGATCAAAGAAGCCGTGCTCGCCGCCGAAGTTACCCGCCGCTATCCGCGCGATAAGATTCTCGAGCTGTATCTCAACTCGGTGTACTTCGGCAACCTGGCCTACGGCGTCGAAGCGGCGGCGCAGACCTACTTCCAGGAGGACGCGGAAGACCTGACGCTGGCCGAAGGCTCGTTCATCGCCGGCCTTGTGCAGGCGCCTTCCGTCTACGATCCCTACACGCCCGACGGGCGCGAGGCCGCGCTCGCCCGCCATCGCACCGTGTTGCGCCTGATGGTCGAAGCGGGCAGCATCACGCGGGAGCAGGCTGGGGCCGCTGCCGAGGAGATGGCAGCCTACGAGTTCAAGCCTCCGCGCGTCGCCGTCGACATCCCATCCCCACACTTCGTGCAGCACGTGCGCCAGATCGTCGAGACGCAGTTCGGGCCGGAAGCGTTGTACCGGGGCGGCTTGAAGATCTACACCACGCTCGATCCGAAGCTGCAATCGATCGCCGAAGACGTCGTCCGAGAACAGATCGCGGGCCTGGCCGATCGTAACGTCCATGGCGGCGCGCTGGTGGCGATGGAGCCGAACACCGGACGCGTGCTGGCGATGGTCGGCAGCCCGGACTACCGCGACGAGCAGCACGCCGGGCAGATCAACATGGCCGTCGCGCCGAGGCAGACCGGGTCGGCGATCAAGCCGCTCAATTACCTGGCCGCATTCGAAAAAGGCTGGACGCCGTCCACGACGATCTGGGACACGCCAGTCGTGTACACCGACACGGCCGGCAACGTGTACAAGCCCGTCAACTACGACGGCCGGTTCCACGGTCCGCAGCCGGTTCGTTCGGCGCTCGCGAATTCGTACAACGTTCCGGCGGTGAAGACCCTCGAGTTTGTGACCGTGCCAGAGTTCCTCAAAGTGGCGCAGCGCTTCGGCATCACGACATTCACGCGCCCCGATTACGGCCTGTCGCTGACGCTGGGCGGCGGCGAAGCTCCGCTGATCGAAATGGCCGGCGCGTTTCAGATCTTCGCGAACGGCGGCGTGCGCCGCCCGCCGATCGTAATCGAGCGCATCACCAACGTGCGGGGCGACGTGCAATGCCAGTTCGCGCCGCCCGGGCAGGATGCCGGAGGCGCGCCTCCCTGCGAATTGGCGCCCGGCGCAGGCGAGCAGGTCATCAGCCCGCAGCATGCGTACTTGATCACGCACATCCTGTCGGACAATCGGGCGCGTTGTCCCGCTTTCGGCTGCCCGAACGTCCTGGAGATCGGGCGACCGGCAGCGGTCAAGACCGGAACGACCAATGACTTTCGCGACAACTGGACGATCGGCTCCACGCCGGAGCTGGTCACGGGCGTCTGGATCGGCAATCCGGATCGATCCGAGATGAAGAACATCAGCGGCGTGACCGGCGCAGGCCCGATCTGGCACAACTTCATGCAGCGCGCGCTAGAAGGCCAACCCATCCTCGAATTCCCACGCCCGCCCGGTATCATCGAGATGGAAGTGTGCGCCGACTCGGGCACGCAGCCGTCTCAATACTGCCCTGCCAGGCGCACCGAGATCTTCGCCGCCGACCGGCCGCCGCTCGGCCCGGAGCACGACTGGTATCAGCTCGTCCGGCTCGACGCGGCTTCGGGTCTGCGGTGGGTTGAGGGCTGCACGAGCGGCGTCGTCGAGAAAGTGATGGCCGTCGTGCCGCCCGAAGGATTCGAGTGGGCGCAGCAGCACGGCCTCGAAGTCGCGCCGATCGACTCATGCACCGCCGGCCCGGCCACGTCGATCGTCGCGATCGGCAGCCCGCCCGACGGCGGGTTCGTCGACGGCATCGTGCCCGTCATCGGCACGGCCGTGATGCCTGACTTCGAAAGCTACGATCTGCAATTCGCCTCGACCGCGTCGCCCGACGTGTGGCAGTGGATCAGCGGCCCGCACCTGGCGCAGGTCGTCGACGGCGAGCTGACGCAGTGGGATACGATTGGACTCGAAGACGGCGAGTACATCCTGCGGCTGGTCGTGCACGCGTTGAGCGGTGGATCGACTGAAGCGCGCGCCCGCGTGTTCGTCAGTCGCGGCGCGATCCCGACGCCGACCGACACGCCTGGCCCGACGGCGACGCCGACGCCCGAGCCGACGGAGACGCCTGTCGTCGTGCCGACGCTGCCGCCCAGCGCCGAGACGCCCACGCCGGAGCCGACGCTCCCGCCGACTGAGACAGTCGAACTGACGCCGACACCGCAAGTGGTGGAGAGTGAGCAGTAATGAGTAATCAGTAATTAGTAATTAGTAATCAGTAATCAGTGAGCAGCATCCATCACGTAACACGCATCACGCAACACGCAACACGCTTCACGTTTCACGCTTCACGTTTCACGCTTCACGCACTTCCCTCCACAACTCCACTCGTCTCCGGTTCCCCTCGGCGCCCAGCGGCATGCCGGCTTCCAGTTTTTGCAGGACCTCGTCGGGCGGATAGGTTGATGGGTCGTCATGGATGTCGTCGTCGAGCATCGCCAGTGCGGCGCGGTTGCCGGTGGCGTAGCGCGTGTAGCGCGCTTCCTGTGCCGCGACTTCGGGACGGAGGACGAAATCAAGGAAAGCGTGTGCTGCCTCTGGATACGGCGCTCCTGCGGCAATCGCCCAATCGTCCTCCCAAATCTGCGAGCCTTCGATCGGAACGACGTACTGGACGTGCACGCCCGCCGCGTTGAGCGCAGCCGCATCGCCGTTCCAGCCGAGCGACAGGCACGCCTCGCCGGAGGCCAGCAGCGGCTTGTAATCGGTCTCGAAGCCGCGCACATGCGGCTTGAGCCGCAGCAAATCCTCGCGCGCCTGGGCCAACGATTCTGCATCGGCGGCGTTGTACGATCGGCCGCGCATCTTGAGCGCCGCGCCGATCACTTCGCCCGGTGAGTCGAGCACAGTCACCTGCCCGGAGTATTTCTCGGCGAGGCTCCAGAAGTCGGCCCACGACTGGACGACTGAAGTCGTCACTACGTCCAAACGATACATGAAACCGGTCGTGCCCCAATCCTTGACGATGCTGACGCGACAGTCCGGGTCGTGCGCGCGCCCGGTGCGGAAGCGCGGATCGAGGTGCCGCAGGTTGGGCAGCCGCTCGTGATCGAGCATCAGCAGGCGGCCCTCCGCACCCAATTTGCGCACCGCGTAATCCGGTGGAACGAGCACGTCGGGCGGCGGCCCCGGCGCCCTCATGCGCTCCACCAGCTCCACTGCGCTGGGCACGATCTCCACTCTAACTCTCACTCCCAGCTCATGCTCAAACTGCTCAAGCGTCAGCGGGTTGATATAGTTCGGCCAGGAAAGAAGGGTGAGATCATTTTCCATAGGACACTCATTCAGCCTCTTCAGTTCCTCCAGTTCCTTGAGTTCCCCGCGAATACGAGGGAAATCATTGACCCAATGCCCCAAGTTACTCGCTTCGGCGGATGCGCTCGGCGATGAACACCAGCGTCAGCGTGCCGATCATCAACAGCACGGCGAGCGCGATCATGATCGGCAGGCGATTGGCAAAGCGCAACTGGCTGAATAGATAGACCGGGAAGGTCGGCTCGGTCCCGGCGAGAAAGAGCGCCAGCGCGAACTCGTCGAACGAGACGGTGAACGCGGTCAGCCAGGCCGACAGCATGGCCGGTGCGATGATCGGCAGCGTGATGCGGCGCAGGACGGTCGGGTACGCCGCGCCGAGATCCATCGCCGCCTCTTCGAGGTGCGGGTCGAAGCCGGCCAGCCGGGCGACGACGATGAGCAGGACGTAAGGCAGCGCGACGATCGTGTGCGCGACGCCTACCGTCCACAGCGATCGATCGACGTTCAAAGCCTGCTCGAATAGCAGAAACAGCGCGACGGCCAGCACGACGAAGGGGACGATCAGGGGCAGCACGGCCAGCGCGATCAGCAGGCCTTTGCTCCGAAACTGATAGCGCGTCGCCAGCAGCGCGACCGTCGTGCCGAGCGCCGTCGCGACGAAGCTGCTGCCCGCCGCGACGATTAGGCTGTTGCGCGCTGCGCGCAGCACCGCCTCCGACTCGAAGAGCTTCTCGTACCAGCCAAGCGTCAGCCCTTGCAGTGGAAAGGAGAGCGTCGCGTTGGCGTTGATCGAAAACAGGAACAGGACGCCGAGCGGAAGATACAGCAGCGCGATCAGGCCGACGTAATAGCCGCGCAGCAAGGACGGCGCGCGGACGGCTCGGGGGCGAGCAGTGTACACGCTCATTCGATCAACCGGCGCAAATCCACGAAGCGCGTGGCGACCAGGACGAGCGCCATCGTCACGACGAGCATGATCATCGACAGCGCCGAGCCGAGCGGCCAGTTGGCCGCTTTGCTAAAGAAGTCCTGGATGATATTGCCGTACATGCTGCCCTGGCTGCCGCCGACGAGAAGCGGCGTGACGTACTCGCCGACCGTCGGGATGAACACCAGGAAGAAAGCCGCCAGCACGCCCGGCAGGCTGAGCGGAAACGTCACGCGCCAGAAGCGGCGGGCGGGCGCCGCGCCCAGGTCGGCGGCAGCCTCGAACAGCGCCGGATCGATGCGCTGCAGCGCGGCCAGGATCGGCAGCGCGGCGAACGGAATCCACACGTAGATTAGCGTAATGACCACGGCCGTGCGATTGTAGAGGAGCGCGGGCAGCGGCTCGTCGATCAGGCCGGCATATATCAGAAAGGAATTGATCACGCCGTTCGAGCCGAGCATGATCTTCCACGCCATCACGCGCAGCAGATAACTCGTCCAGAACGGCACGAGCAGCAAGATGAGGTAGAAGCCGGCTCGCACGCCGACGCGAAACGCGAGGAAGTAGGCGACGGGATAGGCCAGGACGGTCGCGATCACCGCGACGATTAACGCCATGAGCACCGAAATCGCCAACAGCCGCCAGTACGTGCCCGCCTCGAACAGGTCGGCGTACTGCTTGAGCGTCGGCGTCCAACCTTCCAGGAAATTGCCGCTCATATCGGCGCGCAGGCTGAAGGCGGCCATCAACGCCAGCGGGGCGAGGAAGAACACGCCCAGCCAGAAAAGCGGCGGCAGGTATAAAGCCCAGAACGTGGCGCGGCGATCGAGCATCCCTCACCCCGACCCCCACCCCGCACCCCTCCCCTGTCGCCTTTGCGGCGGGGGAGGGGCCGGGGGTGGAGGCTACGGTGCTGCCTTCACCTCGGCCCACATCTTCGTCCATGCGTCGCGCTGCTCGGCGGTGAGATTGGGCGTGAAGTTCGTCTTCTGCAAAATGTTCGGATCGTCGATCGAGAACGCTTCTTTGAGCGTCTCGTCGGTGATGCCGTTCATCACGTCCTGGTTCGCGTGCCCGTAGTAGTAAATGTTGACCACGTTGTTGCCGGTGGCTTCGGCGAGCTTGGCGTCGAGGAACTTCAGCGCCAGGTCGTAGTTGGGCGAGTCTTTGCGGATGCCGTACACGCCGACCCAGGAGTTGCGGCCTTCTTTCGGATCGGCGTAGGCGACCGGCACACCCTGTCCCAGCAGCGTGGCATACGATCCCTGCCAGGCGTAGCCCAGCCACACATCCCCGCTCGCCATGCCCTCATCCAGCTCCGGCTGGCCGGCCCAGTAGAACAGGTTCAAGTCGCGCTGCGCGATCCATTCGTCTTTGATCTGGGCAAGCTGCTCGTCCGTGATCTGCGTCTCGTCCCAGCCGTGAATGTAAGACGACACGGTCACCGCGCCGGGGCCGTCGTCCCACATCGAGATGTGCCCTTCGTACTTCGGGTCCATCAGTGCGGCCCACGAGTCCACGCCTTCGGGGATCTGGTCGGTGCGGTAGAGGACGGAACTGAAGCCCCAGTCCCACGGAATGAAATACTGCTTGCCGTCGATCTGGCCGATCTTCTTGAAATCCTCCGGCACCTTGTCCCAGTTGGTCAGCTTGCTCGTGTCGATCTCCTCGACCAGCCCCTCGTCGACGTAGAACTGGAGCCAGCCGGTATAGGGATGGAAGACGTCGGCCTGGTCACCGGCGGCCATCTTGGCGTAGATGTCGGCGTCCGACGCACCGAACTCGAAGTTGACGTCGACCTCAGGATACATCTCTTGAAAGTCGGTCCAGAATTCGGGTGCGTCGTAGCCGGCCCAATCCAGGACGGTCAGGGACCCGGTCAGTTC
Organism: Anaerolineae bacterium; assembly: GCA_035283185.1. Taxonomy (GTDB): domain Bacteria; phylum Chloroflexota; class Anaerolineae; order Fen-1058; family Fen-1058; genus DASSFZ01. Next base: position 56,189 of record DATEUJ010000200.1, read on the forward strand.
TTCGGGCCGCATCTCGGTAGGCGACACAGTCGGCGGCGGCTGGGTGGGAGCCGGCGGCTGCGTAGGTGCCGGGGGCTGAGTCGGTGGGGGAGCAGCGGTCGTCGCCGGGCCCCCGCAGGCGGTGACGAAGAGGGTAAGAATGAGCATCAACCCGGACATCCGGGCAAGCATGCGTCGTGCGCGCTTCATGGTAATCTCCTCCTTGGCTTGAATGATCCGGCTCATGGTGAGCCGGCATACCGATGGACGCGCTGATTCACAGAGATGTTAGCAGAACCGTTGGCGATTACCTCCTTTCCAGACCGCCCTCAATAGCCGGGGAGCGTGACAATGTACAGCTTTACGCCCTTCGTCGCCGTCGTGCGAGTCAAGGGTCGTTCTCACCGCGGAGACGCAGAGGACGCTGAGTTTTGCTTGGGATTTCTCCGCACTCTCGGCGTCTCGGCGGTGCATTTGAGACTTGCTAAGCAGTCTGCCACCAGGTAAAGTGAAATTAGTATATACTGAAATTCATTTCAGTCAATTAGAAGATTTGGTGCTGGCTACCTTAGCGTGAAGCCATTAATTCGGCTGTAGCAAGTGCGGAAAACTTTGCGAATCATGCAGTGTTTCACGGCTTAGGTAGCCACTAACATGAATATCACGGCTTGGGTATCCAGCACCGAAGATTTCATACGTCATGTTGGGCGTTGGGCTTGACTCTGGCCGGTTCCGATGTATACTCTCAGATAGATCTCGTATGAGGTTTACACTGAAGGATGTGGATAAGCCACTAAGGTGCGCGCACTGAATCTATCCCGGCCGCAGTATCGTAATCATGCCAGCAAGCGAACTACGAATAAACCGCCCTATTCCGAAACTCATGTGACAAAGGAACGAAAGAATGACTGTCCTGACAATGTCTAGCATTTTTGCAGAGTCGGCAGATCGTTTACCGAAAGAAGCAAAGGTCAAATTGCCCAAAGCCTATAGGCTTCTAACCGACAATCCTCGACATCCATCATTGCAACTGAAGAAAATCGAAGGTGCTGCCCGAAAGAATATCTATGAATGCCGGCTTGACCAGTTCTGGCGAATCATCCTTCAAGAAGTGAGTGAGATGACCTTTGACTTGATTTATGTGGGAGCGCATGACGAAGCGATTAATTATGGTGCACGACTTCGAGAGCCTGTTGCCCATTACGGCATGAGCGGAGCCATCGAAGAGCGCTTGGAGTCTTACTTGGCAGGGAATGATGAAGCGATTGAGTTTGTAACTGTGACATCCGGTGACTTAGAAAGACTGGCGAGCGGGTAAGGCATCTGTGCTGCTGTGCCAAGTTTGGAACCTTCGCAAAGGTCAGTGCTCTGCATCCAACGAAAAGAGATCCATTTGATCGTCGAAAGTGATTCACCAAGGCCATTTGGTTTGAGGCAGTGATCGTCGAAAAGTGATCCGCTTGATCGCTGAAAACTGATCCACTGTGAAGGGGAGTGGCACTATGATAACCAAAGAGTTGATTCAAGCAGAAATTGACAACATGACCGGAGACGACTTGCAAGAACTCTACAACCTGATCAAGCAATTCGTCTGGTCAAAACGACAAACGAAGAAGCCGAGCCTCATGTCGAAACTGAAGAGCATTTCGATCAAGGCGCCCGCCGATTTCGCCGTCAACCACGACCTCTACGTCGTCGGAGAAAAACGTGCCGAATCGAATCCTGGTTGACACCTTCTTCGTTATCGCGCTTATCAACCGCCGAGACCAGTATCATCGCCAAGCACGCGAACTGGCCGATAAGTTTGAAGGTCATCCCCTGCTCGTGACTGACGCCGTGCTGCTTGAAATCGGCAACGCCTTGGCACGCGGCTACAAGCAAGAAGCCACTGAGATCATTGAAGAGTTCTTGACTTCGGACGAAGTCGAAGTTGTCCACCTCTCTCCGCAGTTGTTTCAGCAAGCCTTTGCGCTATACAGGACGCATCAAGACAAAGAGTGGAGTCTCGTTGACTGTGTCTCATTCGTGGTCATGCGTGAAGTGGGCATCAGTCACGCCCTGACGTTCGACCACCACTTCACGCAGGCTGGCTTTGAGGCTTTAATGCGTGAGACCCCCCGCACCCCCCGATGAATGGCGTTGTCAAGCGGCACATTGCGCCTACCGCGTGCAGTGAATCTGAACCACACCTCTCTTTCCAAATATCCCCTTAACGCACGATCTGCCTCAGCATCACCGTCGTCGATTCCCCCGTCGGCGCAAAACCGAAACGGCGATACAGCGTTTGCGAGGTGAAGTTGTTCGCCTGTGTGTTGAGCGTGACAGGGTACGCGCCGGCCGCGAGCAGATACGTCAGCTCCTCGGCCAGCAGGCGCGCGCCGATGCCGCGCCTCTGATAATCGGGGTGCACGGCCAGGCGGATGAGATGCCCGCGCCCCACGTACACGTCGCTGAAGGCGTGACCGACGATGCGGCCATCCAGCTCGGAGACGATGAAATGCGCCGCGTCCCCCAGGATGCGCGCGAGCGAGTCGAGCGTGTGCCACCAGATCGGATCGAAGGCGGCGCGGTCGTTGGCGAGGACGGCTGGGAGGTCGCCGGGCGTCGCCGCGCGCACCGTCAGGGCGGGCGAGCCTTGTTCCGGGATCGAGTTGTCGTCCTTGCGAAAGTGCGTCACATCGGTGAAGGGCGTGAAGCCCAGATCGGGCAGGTAATCGGTCAGCCAGTCCGGGTAAGCCAGGCAGGCGAGCGAACCTGTCCCGGCCGCGCGCAGCGGCGGGAGCGCGGCGGCAAACAGCGCGTCGAGCACGGCCCGTGTATCGTATCCGTCGGCGATGGCGGCGAGTCGCACCCAGGCGACCGGCAGTTCGTTCGCCGGCACGATGACCACGCCGGCAATGTGGTTACCGGCGACGGCCACCCACGCGTTGCTCGACGCTTCGGCGAGCCAGTCATCGATCGACCACCAGTCGAGATGGAAATGCGTGCGCCGGGAATGCTCGGTCAGTCGAGCCAGCGCGCCGCGATCGGCGAGCGTAGCCGGACGCACGTCGAGTCGGGCGGGGGCCGGTGGGCGCCGCGCGAAGAGCCGCTGCATGGCGCGACTATAACACCCCGCCATCGTTTGCGCAATGCGAAACCGACTTGCATCTTACTTGCGAGTAATGTAAACTTACAATCATACCGGACTTCGGCAAATTGCCGGAGTGCAGCCCTTCGGCAGGCTCCCCACTCCCTTCGGTCGGGGACTTCGCAGGGCAGGCTCTTTAGGCTGCCATAACTGGCGACGCCGCAGGCTGAAGCCTGCACTCCAATCGCCAGATATGGCCGTTGCCAAAGTTCAGAAGCATATTGGAACAGTCTGAATTCAGGAGACGTGGGATGCCATCGGACGGCAAGGCTAAGGCGCTGGACACGGCGCTGGCGACGATCAGCAAGAAATTCGGCGACGGCGCGATCATGCGGCTGGGCGAAGCGTCTCACCTGGAGATCGACTCGATCCCGACCGGATCGATCGCGCTCGACCTGGCGCTGGGCGTGGGCGGCGTCCCGCGCGGGCGCATCACCGAGATCTACGGCCCCGAGGCCTCCGGCAAGACGACGATCTGCCAGCACGTCGTGGCCGAGGCGCAGAGGATGGGCGGGACGTGCGCGTACATCGACATGGAGCACGCGCTCGATCCGAGCTACGCGGCGCGCTGCGGCGTGGACGTCGACAACCTGTACGTCTCCCAGCCGGACACTGGCGAGCAGGCGCTGCAGATCGCCGACGCGCTGATCCATTCCAACGCGATCGACGTGGTCGTGATCGACTCGGTGGCGGCGCTCGTGCCGCGCGCCGAGATCGAAGGCGAGATGGGCGACAGCCACATGGGCCTGCAGGCGCGCCTGATGTCGCAGGCGCTGCGCAAGCTGAGCGGCGCGATCAAAGCCAGCAACACGGCGATGCTCTTCACCAACCAGTTGCGCATGAAGATCGGCGTAGTGTTCGGCAACCCCGAAACCACTTCCGGCGGCATGGCGCTCAAATTCTACGCCAGCGTGCGGCTGGACGTGCGCCGCATCCAGACGATCAAGGCCGAGGGGGAGGCCACCGGCAGCCGTGTGCGCGTGCGCGTCACCAAGAACAAGGTCGCGCCGCCGTTCCGCGAAGCTGAGTTCGACATCATGTACAACGAAGGCATCAGCAAAACCGGCGATCTGCTCGACGTCGGGACGACGCTGGACATCGTCACCAAGCGCGGCGCGTTCTTCACGTACGGCGATACCAAGCTGGGCCAGGGGCGCGAAAAGGCCAAGGAGTTCCTGAAGCAAAATCCGGAGATCACCGCGCAGATCGACAGGGACATTCGCACGCACGCCGCCGAGGCCGCGCAGTTGACGCGGCAGGGCAGCAGCGCGGGCGGCGGCGAGGACGAATCGGAAGAATAGATTCGGGTTTATTATTCGGCGCTTTATTCTTCGCCGAACAAACTGGATCGCCACAGCTACTTTCATTCATCGCAGGCGGGATGGCGATCCGTCGATGATGGCAGAGATACGGCTGGCCCTCGGATGGCCGCGGGCGTGAAGGCCGGATGCTACAGTCCCGCCTCAGGGCGGGGGTGACAGTCAGGCGATTCGCAGGCGTGAATTGCCGGCTTGCCGGCTCACTCTGGACAGGGCTGCTTGGGCTTACCTGTTGCAAGGTGAATAGATCGGCGGGCTTCCCAACCGCCGAGACTCTCGTGCATCTCTAACCATCTGCATCGACGGATCGTGTGTCGCCTCGCGAGCTGTGGCGCGTATGCTACGGCTCGCGTGTTTTTTCAGTCAGTTCCCTGAGCCTGCCCTCGCCCGCCGTCTGCGGGGGTTCCTTGAGTTCACTGATCAGAACAGAGGAGGAACGGACGGAACTAAAGGAACTTCAGGATATGGGCAGAGCCATTACCGCGCTCGTCGCGCAAAAGAAGAACAAGGATCGCGTCAACGTTTACCTGGACGGCAAGTTCGCCTTTGCGCTGGCGGCCATCGAGGCAGTCAAGCTCAGGCGCGGGCAGGTCCTGAGCGACGAAGACATCGCGCGGCTGCGCGCGCTGGACGACGCCGAGAAGGCCTACGACCGCGCGCTGCATTTCCTGAGCTTCCGGCCGCGCAGTGAAGCCGAGGCGCGGCGCAATCTGGACGAAGCCGGCTTCACGCGCGAAACGGTCGCCGCGGCGATCGACCGCTTGAAACGCGCCGGGCTGCTCGACGATCGCGCCTTCGCGCAATACTGGCTGGAGAACCGGGGCCAGTTCAACCCGCGCTCGTCGCGCGCGCTGAAGGCCGAGCTGCGGCGCAAGGGCATCGACCCGTCGACGATCGACGGCGCGCTGCAGGCGGCGGCGCACGACGACGACGAGGCGGCGTACCGGGCGGCGCTGCCACGGGCGCGGCGGCTCGCTCACCTGGACGCGCGGGCATTCGCGCAAAAGCTCGGCGCCTACCTGGCGCGTCGAGGCTTCGGTTACGAAGTCGCCTCGGAGGCGGTGAGGCGGGCTTGGGAAGAGGTCCGTCCGAACGCGCCGGATTCATCATTCGAAATCAGTGAGGATTAAGACATGGAACTGGGAAGCATAGTGCTGGGAGTGATTGCCGGCCTGATCGCCGGCGCTGCTCTCGGCTACACTCTCTACCGTTATCGACATCAGCAGCAGGGGCTGCACGCTCGCGCCGAGGCGGAGCGGCTGCTGGACGAAGCGCAGACGAAGGCCAGGGAGCTGGAGCTGAAAGGCCACGACGAAGCCATCCGCACCCGCGATGAAGCGGAAAAGGAAGCGGCGCGGCGCCGGGCCGATCTGCAGCGCGAAGAAGAGCGGCTCGCGCGCAAGCGGGAACAGCTCGACGAAAAGCTGGAGAAAACTGAACAGCGCGAGCGCCGGCTCAATCAGCGCCAGAGCCAGTTGGACAAGCAGACGAACGATCTGGCCAAGCTGGAGCAGCAGCGCACGGCCGAGATGGCGCGCATCGCGCAGATGACCGTCGAGGAAGCGCACCGGGAGCTGCTGGTCGCCGTCGAGAAGACGGCGCGCGACGACATGGCGCGGGTGATCCGCCAGGTGGAGGCGGAGATCAAGGAAGAAGCCGACAGGCGCGCCCGCGAGATCGTCACGCTCGCCATCCAGCGCATTGCCGCCGAGGCCGGCGGCGACATCGCCGTCAGCGTCGTGCCCCTGCCCAACGACGAGATGAAGGGGCGCATTATCGGCCGCAGCGGGCGCAATATCCGCGCCATCGAGAAGGCGACCGGCGTGGACATCGTCGTCGACGATACGCCGGAGGCGGTGACGCTGTCCTCATTCGATCCGGTGCGGCGCGAGGTGGCGCGCGTCACGCTGACGAATTTGATCCAGGATGGGCGCATTCACCCCGCGCGCATCGAGAAGCTCGTCGAAGACGCGCGCGCCGAAGTGGACCGCGTCATCAAGGAGGAAGGCGAGCGCGCCACCATCGAGGCCGGCGTCCCGGGGCTGCATCCTGAAGTTCAGAAGATGCTCGGCCGGCTGAAGTTCCGCACGTCTTACGGCCAGAACCAGTTGTACCACGCGATCGAGACGGCGCGGCTGGCCGGGATCATGGCCGCCGAGCTGGGCGCGGACGTGAAGATCTGCAAAGCAGGCGGCCTGCTGCACGACCTGGGCAAGGCCATGGATCACGAAGTGGAAGGCTCTCACGCCCTGATCGGCGCAGACTTCGCCAAGCGGCACGGGGTCGACCTGCGCGTCGTGAACTGCATGGCCAGCCACCATCACGAAGTGGAGGCAGAATCGCTCGAAGCCGTCATCGTCGAGGCCGCCGATGCCATCTCCGGCTCGCGCCCCGGGGCGCGGCGCGAATCGATCGAGCTTTACCTCAAGCGGGTGAAAGACCTGGAAGATATCGCCAGCTCGTTCGAGGGTGTCGCGCAGTCGTATGCCATCCAGGCCGGCCGCGAGATCCGGATCATCGTGCGGCCCGAGGATATCGACGACCTGGCGTCGCTTCAGCTCAGCAAGAATATCGCCCGGAAGATCGAGGAGACCATGCAGTACCCCGGCCAGATCAAGGTGACCGTGATCCGCGAGACACGGGCGGTGGACTACGCTAAGTGAACGTTGGCACAACCTGTCACATCTGGTGATTGCACACAAGTCGCTCAAGGCCCGCGTCCCCGCGGGCGGGCTGTCCGCGAGGACGCGGACAGTGAGCAGATGTGGATAATCACCAGGTCACATCTCCAGCCCGCCCACGACAGGCGGGCGTTTTCATCCCACTGTGGGAACTTCGCGCCACGCGCGCGACGACTGGCAGGTCGAGGAGGCTTACCTCGGCCTCCAGGTCATTGATGTCGAGAGCGGTCGCAAGGTGACCGGCCTCGACGGCGAGGCGAAGGCCATCGGGACAACGCTGGATGGGGCATACCTGTTGCTGGACGACTGGGACGGGCGCGTCTGGTGGACAGAGGTGTTCGATAGGTAGAACCCGGGGTTTCGCCAGAGACCTGGTTTCTTCGAGAAACCAGGTCTCTCCATGAGCGCCTACGGCAAGTAGAATCTCGGGTTGATGAGGTCCTCGACGGTGCGGATCTCGAAGTGCAAGTGCGGCCCGCTGGAGCGGCCCGTCGACCCGACGCTACCGATCAGGTCGCCGCGCCGGACGGCCTGCCCGAGCACCACGTTGAAGCCGCTCAGGTGCGCGTACCACGAGGCGAAGCCGTTGCCGTGATCGATGCGGATCAGATAGCCGTAGCCGATTTCGGTCCAGCCGACGAATGACACGAAGCCGCCATCTGCCGCGTAAACCGGCGTGCCCGTCAGCGCGGCGATGTCGACCGCTCGATGACCGTACCAGTAATCCTGCGTGATCCGGCCGACGACCGGCCACTGAAAGCGCCCTGTGCCGCGCGCGCCGGTAGGAATCGGGCCGTTGTAGGCGGTGACGAGCTTGGGAACGTACGGCTTGCTGCCGCCGGCGACGATCAGCTTCACGCCGGGCGTACTGGCGTAATCGGGCGCCTGAAGCTGATTCCACTCGTTAGCCGCGCCGGTGATCGCTCCGACGTCGACCTTGTACTTGGCGGCGATCGATTGGAGCGAGTCGCCCTCTTTCACCTCGTGATACACGCCGTCGATGGGCAGGACGACGATTTCCTGGCCGATACGCAGCAGATCGGGCAAGTCCTCGACCGCCGGATTGGCCCACATGATGGTTTCAGGGTTAAGGCCATAGGCAGCGGCGATCCCCTGCACCGTGTCGCCCGGCTGCACGACGTAGACGACGATGTCGCGACGTGTCCGGTAAGGGATGCTGGTATGTGAATCGGCGAGCCGCGACACGGCATTGCCATTGCTGGCGAAGAATCCACGCGTGGCGAACAGCTCGAAGGACGGCTGCGGCAAGGGTTCGGCGATCGACGCGGACAGGATGCCGGCGGCTACCGAGTCGACGCGCGGCGCGGCGCTCACGCCGACGGCGATCACGGCCAGCAACAGCATCGTGATATGCATCGCGTATCGGCCCAGGCTCTCCCCGGCGCTGGCGAGCGCCATGCTTCCGACGGTCGTGACAGCCAACCATCTGACGGCGGCCGACCAAAAACGATGGGCCTGGAGAACGAGACCGCGCTCCGGCGACGACATTCGGCGATGGCCGGCTTGCGCCGGATTGACAAGCGGCGGGTGAGAATGGCTACCCATGAGAGGATGGCGGCCGGTGGCGACTGCCTGCTACGGGGCTGGAAGGACGTTCCAGGGATTCGGGAGACTGCCCTGGTAGCGCGTCTCGAAGTGGAGGTGCGGCCCGCTCGAATTGCCGGTCGACCCGACCGCAGCGATCGTGCCGCCCTGCCACACGGTCTGACCGCAAGTGACGTAGATCTGGCTGAGGTGCCCGTACCACGTCTGCCATCCGTTGGCGTGATCGATGACGACCAGGTTGCCGTAGCCGACGTTGCTCCAGCCTGCATACACGACGAATCCACTGTCGGCGGCGAAGACGGCGTCGCCGAGCCGGCCGGCAAGATCCACGCCTTGATGCCAGGCCGAGTAGTTATAACCGCTGACCCAATGGCTCTTCGCCGGCCATATGAACGATCCACTGCCGACCAGGCCGCCGCTCACGCTGGAGCACAACCCCAGCGCAGGCGCGGCAACGCCAGTGGCAGTGCGGCGCGCAGCCTTAGGCAGTTCCCACCCCTTGAACTCTTTTTGACCGCCGGGCACGATCAAGGTGCTGCCAGCCGGCGGCAGGCGACCCTCGAGCAGGTTGTTCCACTGCGCGCCCTCGACGACGATGGCGTCGACGGTGACCTTGTAGGCTGCGGCGATGCTCTCCAGCGTGTCGCCTTCTTGGATGGTGTGTATCACACCGCTGACAGGGGGAATCAGAAGCACGGTGCCGGGCAATATCTTGTGGGGATCGTTGTTCAGAGTTTCCTGATTGTTCCACAAGATGGATTCGGGCGAGACGCCGAAGCGGCTGGCAATCGTGAACAGAACGTCGCCCGGCTGCACCGTGTATTCGATCACGCCGCGGCGCGGGCGGTCGGGAATGGCCGTATAGGGATCGGCCTGCCGCACGATATCCGACTGCGGATACAGCAGGGCGCCGCCGGCGGCGTACAGTGTGTAGTCGACGGACGCAAGCTCGAACGCCGAACTGGCGCGCAAGGGCGCGTTCGGAACAAGCTCGGGCTGGGCAATACGGACCGCACTGGCGCTGACGACGATCGCGCCGATGGTCACGCCCAGAATCCCGGCATGCGAGATATATCGCGCGAAGTCGGTTCGGGTGAGATCGGTCGTAATGAACAGCGCCAGCCTGCCGAAGAAAGCAGCCAATCCTACCACGACCTGCGAAACCCGATCGGGCGTTATGGCAGGAAGTCGCGGGCTGCGCCTCACGGCGGGACCCCCCGCCTGAGACGCGTATCGCAGAGCTGGGCGCGGCTTAAAGTCGGGAATATCCATGGTGGGGACATTCGAAGGAGAGACGGCCAGCGTCGTCCCTCGAATTGCTTCGCATTATACCACAGAGAGCGCCGAGGACAAGTCCAGGCACACTATTTATAACCCACATATAGGGGGTAATCAGGCCATATACCCCCAGATATGGTGTAGGTATATCGTACAGTCTGGCTTTGTCAGGGGAAGAAAGACGTTTGCAAAAGGTTACATGCCGTCTCGGAGCGCGGACAAGAATTCGGCATTGGTCTTGGTGCGCGCCATACGCGCGAGAAACGCTTCCATGGCCTGCCCCTCGGACATGCCGCCATTGGAGTTGGTCATCTGGTCGAGCATGCGGCGAATGAGCCACGTCTTGCTGAGCGTCTCCTGATCGAGCAGGAGTTCCTCGCGGCGGGTGCCGGAGCGCTCGATATCGAACGCCGGGAAGACGCGGCGTTCTTGCAGCCGGCGGCTCAGGTGGAGTTCCATGTTGCCGGTGCCTTTGAACTCCTCGTAAATGACGTCGTCCATGCGGCTGCCGGTGTCGACCAGGCAAGTGGCGATAATCGTCAGGCTGCCGCCCTCCTCGATATTGCGGGCCGCCCCGAAGAATCCCTTGGGCGGGTAGAGCGCGGCCGGATCGATGCCGCCCGACAGCGTGCGCCCGCTCGACACGACCGTGTTGTTGTAGGCGCGCCCCAGCCGCGTAATCGAATCGAGCAGGATGACGACGTGCCGGCCTCCTTCGACCAGGCGCTTGGCGCGGGCCAGCGCCATTTCGGCAACGTGAACGTGGCTCGTCGGCGGCTCGTCGAACGTGCTGCTGATGACCTCCGCCTCGACCGAGCGATCCATGTCGGTCACTTCCTCGGGGCGCTCGCCGATGAGGACGACCATCAGGTGCACGTCCAGATAGCGCCGCGAGATGGCATTGGCGATGTGCTTGAGCACGGTCGTCTTGCCGGCTTTCGGCGGGGAGACGATCAGGCCGCGCTGCCCACGCCCGACCGGCGCGATGATGTCGAGCAGGCGTGTCGTGAGGTTATTCGACTCGACTTCCAGGTTGAAGCGCTCGTTGGGGAAAATCGGCGTGAGCTTCTCGAAGACGGGCCGGGCCTTGGCGGCTTCCGGATCGAGGCCATTCACGGCCTCGACGCGAAGCAGCCCGAAGTACTTTTCGCTATCCTTCGGCGGGCGGACCTGGCCGACGACCATATCACCCGTGCGCAGGCCGAAGCGACGGATCTGTGACTGAGAGACGTAGACGTCCTCCGGGCCGGGCAGGTAGTGATCGCTGCGCAAGAACCCGATGCCGTCCTCGACGATGTCCAGCACGCCGCCGCCGAAGATGTATCCCTGCTCCTCGGCTTTGGCCCGCAGCAGCCTCAGGATCAAATCCTCTTTCTTGAGGCGGCTGGTGCCGGACAGGTTCATCGAGCGCGCCAGATCGCGCAGCTCGCCAAGCGTTTTAGATTCAAGTTCTATGAAATCCACGATGACACTCCGTGTAGTATTGCCCCTCAGAAACTGCGCCAGCCGCGAAGATTTTCAACCACGGACACCTGCACTGCGCCATGCACCTCAAGCAGCGCGGTGCAAGTGTGACACGGACGCTCCGCGCACAGATATGGAGGGGCCGCCTTCCGTGACATCCGTGTAATCCGTGGTTAGCCTGAGTTGCGGCAGGACCGCGCTATGAGTCAGTGTGACGATATTAAACCAGGTCGTTGAATGCCCGATCAGACCGGAACGCTTCGATAAGACTTTCGAACCTGCTTCGGCAAAACGAACCCTTGAGCGGCGCGCTTCGAGGTCGTAGGCTCGAAAAGAGGAATCGCTAAGTCCGTAAGGAGTTACCAGGGAGTCTAGTCGCCGCTGTGCGACAAACGTGGAACCTCATACTAATTATAGCACGAGCAACTTGAAAGTCAACTATTCATACAAGCTGGTGAGCTGCGCCAACTTTTCCGCGCGGTGGACGGCATCTACCGTGCGCACCGTTCCAGAACGACTGCGCATGACGACCGACGTGGTGCGGATGCCTTTGCTGGAATATTTCACGCCGCGCAACCACTCGCCATCGGTGATGCCCGTGGCGACGAAGAACACGTTTTCCCCACGCACCAGGTCGTCTGTCGTGAACACGCGGTCGAGCTCCAGGCCGATCTCCATCGCGCGTTGGCGCTCTTCTTCGTCGCGCGGCCACAATTTGCATTGGATTTCGCCGCCCAGGCATTTCAGGGCGCAAGCTGTGATGACGGCTTCCGGCGATCCGCCGATACCCATGAGCATATCGACGCCCGACTCCTCAAAGGCGGACATCAGGCCTCCGGACACGTCGCCGTCGGGGATGAGCTTGATGCGCGCGCCGGCCGCGCGGATCTCCTGCAACAAGGTTTCATGGCGCGGTCGATCGAGCACGACGACGGTCACGTCGTTCACGTCCTTGTCGAGCGCCCTGGCGACGCGGCGCACGTTGTCTTTCACCGGCGCGTCGAGGCTGACCGCGCCCTTGGCCTGCGGACCGACGGCGATCTTGTTCATGTACACGATGTGCTGGGGGTTGTACATCGTGCCGCGCTCGGCCACGGAGACGACCGCGATCGCACCGGGCAGGCCCAGCGAAGTCAAGCGCGTGCCGTCGATCGGATCGACGGCAATGTCGACGAGAGGCGGTGTGCCCGAACCCAGACGCTCGCTATTGTACAGCATCGGCGCATGGTCTTTTTCACCTTCGCCGATGACGACGACGCCGTCCATGTTGATCGTGTTGAAAATCGTGCGCATGGCGACGACGGCGGCCTGGTCGGCAGCATTCTTGTCCCCACGCCCCATCCAGCGTCCGGCGGCCATGGCTGCCGCCTCCGTCGTGCGGACCAGCTCAAGCGCCAGATTGCGATCGGGATCGATGGTCGGCGAAGCAGTCATGTCACATCCTCCTCGCAAACGTAGGGGCGACCCCTGCGAAGCGCTCCGAGCGACGCGAGCGAGTCGCGGTCGCCCGCCCTTGGGCGGAGATCGCCCCACCCCAACGGGTTCACAGATAGAGTCCAAGAGCGCGTCTTCAAACCCATAGAGCGGGCATCCCTATGCCCGCTGTTGACGCATGGGGATGCGTCAACCACAGGGTTTTAAGACAGTCCCTAAGCCGTGGGCATCCCGGCAAACCAGGTCAGGTAGAGATAACCCGCCACGACTGAGAACAACAAGCTGTCGACTCGGTCCAGCGCGCCGCCGTGCCCAGGGATAAGCTGACTGGAGTCCTTAGCGCCTACCTGTCTCTTCATCATCGAGATCGACAGATCGCCCAGAGTTCCGATCGTCGCACCCAGCAGGCCGAGCGCCGCGCCGTGAATCGGCGGCAGCCCGAACATGGCGGCCAGCAGCACGTTTCCGGCGACGCCGGCGACGATTCCGCCTGCGATACCCTCCCAGCTCTTCTTTGGGCTGAGCGTCGGCGCCATCTTGTGGTGGCCGGCGCGCGACCCGACGAAATAGGCGCCGCTATCGGCCAACCAGGTGCCTGTCAAGACCAGAACAAGCCAGGCGGCGCCATCGTCGAACGCGCGGATCGCGACGAACTGCCGTCCAGCCCAGCCCAGATACAGGCCGATGGCGACGGAGAGCGCCCAGTCGGCGGTGACCGTTGCCGTGCGATGCCGCATGTGCCAGACCAGCGAGCCTATCAACGTCAGGCTCACGACGGTGATCATCAGCCGCGCTTCAATGACGGTCGAATCAAGGAGCAGTGTGGCGACGAGGACAAACGCGACGAGCCAGATTGGCCGGTAGCCGCCCTGCTGCATCAGGCGAACAAATTCCTCCGACGCGAGCCCCAGCGCGACGGCCAGGAGAGCGACGAGCACCCAGTCCCCGATCAGGACGGCCGCCACGACGAGAGGGACGAGCACAATGGCACTGAGCACGCGCGTCAGCAGCATAGTCGAGTAGTCGGCTAGTCTGGTCGTCACAGTGTCCGCTCGTTAACAGAATCATCAACGACTCACGACCCGACTACACGACACTGCGACTAGCGGACAAGATCAGCGCACAGTTGCGAGTTGCGCGGTCGTCAGCCCGAAGCGGCGCTCGCGGTTGGCGTAGTGATCCAGCGCCTTGCGCAGCTCGTGCTTGTCGAAGTCGGGCCAGAATACAGGGGTCGAGTACAACTCGGCGTAAGCGCCCTGCCACAGCAGGAAGTTGCTAATGCGTACCTCGCCGCTGGTCCGGATGATCAGGTCCGGATCGGGCTGGCCGGCCGTATACAGGTATCGACTGAAGAGAGCTTCGTCGACGTCGCCGGGCGCGACGCCGTCTGCCAAAATCGCGCGCACAGCGTCCAGGATCTCCTGGCGCCCACCGTAGTTGAACGCGATATTGAGAATCAGCGTCGTGTTGTTGCGGGTCAGCTCGATCGCCTGCCTGATCTTCTCTTGCAGGCCGGGCCTGACGCCGTCCATGCGGCCCAGGTGACGAATCTGCACGCCTTCTTCGTGAAGGGAGCGCATCTCGCGAACGATATATTCGTCGAGGATCGTCATCAGTCCGCTGACTTCTTCGGCGGGGCGGCGCCAGTTTTCCGTGGAGAATGCGTAGACCGTCAGAATCTTGACGCCGAAGTCCTTGCAAGCGCGCAGCACCCGGCGCAGGTTTTCGGTGCCGGCGCGATGGCCGGCGAGGCGCGGCAGGCGGCGGGCCTGCGCCCATCGGCCGTTGCCGTCCATGATGATGGCCAGGTGATAAGGAACGGCAGGGAGAGGTGCTGATTCGCCCATGAGGATTCGCAGGCCGCCCCCCTCCGACTCCCCCCGTTCTGACGGGGGGAGGGAGGAGGGGGGTCACCGCTACACTTCTCGAATTTCTTGCTCTTTGCGCTCACCCACCGCGTCGATCTGCTCCATGATCTTGTCGGTGAGTTTCTGCAGGTCGTCACGGCCGCGCTTGAGGTCGTCCTCCGAGATCAGCTTCTCTTTCTGCGCCTCACGCATCTGATCCTGCGCCTCGCGGCGGACATTGCGGGCGGCGACCCGCGCCTCTTCGACTCGCTTGTGCACGACTTTGACAAGCTCATGGCGTCGTTCTTCGGTCAGGCGCGGAATAGGCAGGCGAATGATCTTGCCATCGTTGTTCGGCGTGAGGCCCAGATCGGAGGCCAGAATGGCGCGCTCGATCTCTTTCAGGGAGCCGGGATCGTAAGGCCGAATGGCGAGCATCCGCGGCTCCGGCACGGAAATCGTGGCGAGCTGCTCGAGCGGCGTCGGCGTGCCGTAGTAGCTGATCGGGAGCCGCTCGACCAGCGCAGGCGAGGCGCGGCCAGTTCGAATGGTCTTCAGATCCTGCTCCAGCACTTCGACCGACTTTTGCATGTGGTCTTCGGCAGCCTTGAGGATGTCTTTGACCATCGCGGGAACCCTTCGGAAGGCGGATGCAGATACCGATATTGTATGCGCGGTTGAGGATTGTGGCAAGTGCGACCGTGGCCGATCAGCCGTGGATCAGCGTGCCGATGGGTTCGCCCATCACGGCGCGCTCGAGACCGTTGGGCTGCCACAGGTCGAGCACCAGGATAGGCATCTCGTTATCCATGCACAGCGAAATGGCGGTGGAGTCCATCACCCCCACCCGCAAATTCAGCGCCTCGATGTAGGAAAGCGACTCGAAGCGTTTCGCCTGTGGGTTGACGCGCGGGTCTTCGTGGTAGACCGCGTCGACCTTGGTGGCCTTGATCAGAACGTCGCATCCGATCTCCATCGCCCGCAGGGCAGCCGCCGTGTCGGTGGTGAAGTAGGGATTGCCCGTGCCGCCACCGATGATCACGACGCGGTCTTTCTCCAGGTGGCGAATGGCGCGCAGCCGGATGTATGGCTCGGCGATCGACTGCATGGTGATCGCCGTCTGCACGCGCGTGGTGAGGCCGATGCGCTCCAGCGCATCCTGCAGCGCGAGCGCGTTCATCACCGTGGCGATGATGCCCATGTGGTCGGCGGTGGCGCGTTCCATGCCGTGCGCCATCCCATCCTTGCCGCGCCACAGGTTGCCCGCGCCTAAGACGATGGCGACCTGCACGTCGACATCTCGGATAGCTTTGATCTTGGCGGCGACTTCCTCGGCCTTGTCGGGATCGATGCCGAAGCCGCCCTTCCCGGCCAGCGCCTCGCCGCCGAGCTTCAACAGGATGCGCTTATACTTCGGAACGGGCATAGAACCTCTGTGAAGATGACCGGCACTTGAGAAGTGCCGGTCATCTTGAAAATCACTCGCCTCCGACTTCGAACCGGGCAAAACGCCGCACCATGATGTTCTCGCCGAGCCTGGCGATGGCCTGCGCGATCATGTCGCCGATGCGCACTTTGTCGTCCTTGATGTACGGCTGGCGCAGCAGGCAGGCCTCATCGTAGAATTTCTCGATCTTGCCGTCGACGATCTTGTCGACGACCGGGGCCGGCTTGCCGGTGGTCTCGGCTTCCTGGCGGTAGATTGCCCGCTTGGCCTCCAGCATGTCCGCCGGCACGTCCTCCGGCGCGATGTAGAGCGGATTGGCCATGGCGATGTGCATCGCCAGGCTCTGCGCTAGCGCGCCGAAGTCGTCCGTGCGCGCCACGAAATCGGTTTCCGAGTTCAGCTCGACGAGCACGGCGACGCGATTGTTGTGATGAATGTACGAGCCGATGACGCCGTCGCTCGCGGCGCGGTCGGACTTCTTGGCAGCCTTGATCAAGCCCTTCTCGCGCAGGTAAGCGGCGGCCTTGTCGAAGTCGCCGCCCGTTTGCCGGAGCGCCTCGCGGCTGTCCAGAACGCCGGCTCCCGTCGCCTCGCGCAGTTTCTTGATCTGCTCCGCAGTGATGTCCACGCACATACTCCTCGAACCCCCGATAGAGTCAGTCGGGGGCTTCACCTTCGTCACCCGGCGGGAGGGCGTCAGGCGCTTCGTCGGCCCCGCCGTGGAGGGTTTCTCCCCCTTCTTCCTCGAAGGCAAGCTCGCCGGCGCGCAGCTTCGCCAGCGTGGCCTCGCCCAAATAGCGCTCGTCTGCCTCTTCCATCGCTTCGGCTTCGGCCCCCGGCATGTCTTTGCGCATGCCCTTGCCCTCCAGCGCCGAGTCGGCCATCCTGCCGACGATCAGCTTGATCGCGCGGATCGCGTCGTCGTTGGATGGGATGATCAGGTCGATCGGGTCCGGATCGCAGTTGGTATCGACCATGGCAATCACGGGAATGTCCAGCGCGTTGGCCTCGCGGATAGCCGTGTCCTCGCGGCGCACGTCGATCACGAACAGCGCGTTCGGCAGCGAGCGCATGGTCTTGATGCCCCCCAGCCGCGTGTTGAGCTTGTCGATCTGGCGGTTGAGCTGCAGCGCCTCTTTCTTGGGGAGCAGCTCGAAGTCGCCTCGGTCGCGCCGGGCCTCCAGGTTGATCAGGGTATCGATGCGCTGGCGGATGGTGCGCCAGTTGGTGAGCGTGCCGCCCAGCCAGCGCTGCGCGACGTACGGCACGCCGGCGCGCCCGCATTCGGTCGTGACGACCTCCTGCGCTTGCGGCTTGGTGCCGACGAACAGCACCGTGCCGCCGTTGGCGAACGTGTCGCGCATTGTGTGGTGCGCCTGATCGAGAGCTTGGATGGTCTGCTGGAGGTCGATGATGTGGATGCCGTTGCGCTCGGTGAAGATGAAGGGTTTCATCTTCGGGTTCCAGCGCCGGGTGCGGTGACCGAAGTGCACTCCTGTCTCCAGGAGCGCCTTCATCGAGATGACTGCCATATTCGGTTATCTCCTTTGCGTTTTGTGCGCCCGCCCTTCTCGTCTCGTCGAGAGCCGGAACGGCCCGCTTCCGGCACGCCTCGTTGATCAAAGGGCGTACATGATGTGTCGCGGCGCAACGCGTGCCGCGACCGGAAGAGATTGTACCACACTTAACGAGAATGGGCAACCTGTTTCCCGCTTCGTGTGCACGCAAAGAGTGCGGTATAAGTCAAGAGCGAATTCTGAGCGCAAGTCGAACCTGAACAACCGAATCAGGACGTACACCTACCCATGCCTGCCCACGCCGATTTTTCGCGCTGGGGGTACGCCGATCCGTATGGC
>DATEUJ010000201.1:0-9618 GCA_035283185.1 Anaerolineae bacterium
ATCCGGTCCAGGGGATTCTCTTTGATCTCGCCTTCACGGACGAGCCATCGATAGAAGGCATGGGCTCCCCGATAGCGAGTGTTGACCGTCGCCGGGCGGTTGCCTTTGTCGCGCAGCTGGTTGAGCCACTCTCGGAGGTGCTCAGCTGTCGCCTGTTCTGGCGGAAGAAAGCCCCTTTCCCTCAAGAAGGCCGCAAGCTGGCGAACGCTGTCAGTGTAGCCCTCGATGGTCCGGGGGGACTTCCCATCGCCGCGCATGACGAGGATCCATTCCTTGAGCAGGAGGGGATCCTCGCGAGCCCCCTGAAGTAGATAATTAGGGGGTCGAGAATGCTGGCTGCTAATATTCGAGCGCACGGCCTCTTCTCCTTTCTCCTAGCTTTGACTAGGAGCAGATGAGAGCCGTGCGCCTAATTGCCCAAGATGGAGCGGAAGACGGGATTCGAACCCGCGACCCCCTCCTTGGCAAGGAGGTGCTCTACCACTGAGCCACTTCCGCTCTCGCCCTATCATTATACCTGCGTACACCACGCCCGCAAGGCCATCCTTGACACCGAGAGCGACGCCGGGTAGTTTCGCTGATAGCTGCTCAGGCAGGAGGTAAGAAGATGCCCCGGTTTTCGGCCGCGATCCAAATCGATGCCCCCCGCGATCATGTCTTCGCGGTGGCGGCCGACCTGGCGAAGAGGCCCGACTGGACCACGTTCGTCAATGAAGTAGTGATAACTTCCGGCGACGGTAAGAGCTCCGGTAGCACGGATCGTACCGTCGCCAAGATCGGTCCGCAGCGCAAAGAATGGGAAGGCACCCTCACGCGGTACCAACCAGGAGAGCTGCTTGAGCGCAAATTCGAAGGCTACTTCGAGGGTGAGGAGCGAATGGCCTTCACCAACGCTGGTGAAGGCACTCGCGTCGAATGGTACGTGAATTACACTCCCCCCTTCGGCATCTTGGGCAAGTTCGGCGCCTGGTTCTTGATGGCGCGGATCTATTTGAACGAGCTTGAAGGATCGCTGGAGAACCTCAAGAGAGAGCTGGAGATCTAGCCGCGCGGCAGGCCAAGGCCTCGCAGGGCGATGATCTCGCGCTGGACCTCAGACGTGCCGGCGCCGATGGTGTCCTGAACCGACGACAGCAGGCCGTGCGCTATCGCGCCGTCCCAGGGCGCGAGGTGGGAATCGAGGAGATAGCCGTAAGGCCCCAGGACTCGCATTCCTGTGAGGTAGATGCGCTGAGCAAGCTCTGTATTGAACACCTTGCACATCGCCGCCTGAGCACGGTAATCCACCCCTTCGCTATGCATTTGCACCGCTCTCTGCAGTAACAAGCGGGCGACCTCGAAGTCTATCGATAGCTGCGCCAGGGTCTGTCGGATAGGCGCCTCGTCCCAGCGCGTGCTGCCGTTCCGAGCCGTCCGTGTCTGTCGAACGAGCGCGAGCAGGGCGCGCCAGTGGAGGAACGGCCGGTAGATCGTGATGCGCTCGACACCGAGGGCGGAGGTCAGGACCTGCCAGCCGGCGTTCTCCTGACCGACCCTTCCGGGCACTGGTACACGCACATTCTCGAACACGACTTCGTTGAACCAGGGTTCGTCGAGCAGGTTCATGAGAGGGCTGACCTCGACGCCCGGCGAGTCCATCGGCACAATGAAGATGGAAACGCCGGCGTGCTTCGTGCTGTCGGGATCGGTGCGGGCGGCCAGCCAGCAGTATTCGCTCAATTCGGCGCCGCTTGTGTACACCTTGCGGCCGTTGATCACGTAGTCGTCGCCCTCGCGGACGGCTTTCGTCTGTAGGGAGGCGAGGTCGGAGCCGACCTCGGGCTCGGTGTAGCCGAGACAGAAGGCGATTTCGCCGCGCGCCAGGCGGGGCAGGTATTCGCGTTTCTGGGCCTCGCCACCGGCCGCCAGCATGATAGGGGCGACGATGATGCGAGCGATGGCGTCGCTGGCGGGGCCACCGTGGAGGGCGATCTCTTCCTCGACGATGAACTGCTCGCCGACGGGCCGCCCTCCGCCGCCGTACTCGAGCGGCCAACTGATGCCGAGCCAGCCCTTCGCGCCGAGCTTGAGTTCGAAGTCGTGGGCGGGCATGTAGCCCGGCGGCATCGGCGCTGGGTCGGATTCGTGGTCTGTGCCGAGTTCCGCCGAAAGGAAGTCGCAGACTTCCCGGCGAAGCCGTTCCTCGTGCTCGTGAAGGCGAAAGTCCATGGCCGAAATTAATTATACGGCGCGCGGCCTGTTCGTTATGAAGGCTACACGCGACGGCCTCGCAAACGCGTTGACGCCTTCGCGCCCCGCTGGGATAATGTGAATAGGCGATGCAGATTTCTACAATTGCAGTTAGTGTTATCGCCCCGGCTCAGCTAGTGTAAGGCAGGTAGTGGACGAGTTCGATCTCGTAGTCGTCGGGGGTGGTAGCGGTGGATATACTGCCGCCATACACGCGACACAGCTCGGCCTGACAGCAGCTCTGATTGAACGTGACAAGGTGGGCGGGACCTGCCTTCACCGCGGATGCATCCCCACAAAAGCGTGGTTGGAGAGCGCGAGCGTTCTCAGCCGCGTCCGCAGCGCCGGCGCCTTAGGCGTCTACGCCGAGAACATCTCGCTCGACTACGCGACGGTCGTCTCGCGCCAAAAGCAGGTCGTGGAGACGCTGCACCAGAGCCTGCGTTCGGTTATCCAAAAGCACAAGATCGAGATCATCGAGGGTGACGCACGCCTCGTGTCTCCTTCGCAGGTGAAAGTAAACGGCCGGATGCTTACGGCGAAGCATATCGTCATAGCGACGGGCTCGCGCCCGAAGGATCTTCCGGGGATGGAAGTGGATGGCGAGCGCATCCTGAACAGCGACCACTTGTTGCAGCTCGAACGAATCCCGAAATCGATCGTGATCGTCGGCGCGGGCGCTGTCGGCTGCGAGTTCGCCTCCTTCTACGCTGATGTCGGCGCCGAGGTGACACTGATCGAAATGATGCCAAACGTCGTGCCGCTCGAAGATACCGATATGGGACGCGCTCTCGGCAAATTGCTGGCGGCGCGCGGTGTCAACGTCATGACGTCGGGGCGCGTCTTACCAGATAAGACGCGAAGCTGCGACAGCGTGGTGGAACTGACAGTGGAGCACGAGAACCAGGCGAAGACCGTGAAGGGCGAAGTTGTGCTGTCTGCGGTCGGCCGCGAAGCGGTAGCCGACAACCTGGGGTTGGAGAAGATGCGCGTAAAGATCGAGAGCGGCTGGGTGCAGGTGGATGACAGCTACGTGACGGGCGAACCGACCGTATCAGCGATCGGAGATGCTATCGGCGGCCTGCTGCTCGCGCACGTGGCCGCGGCGGAAGGGTTCATCGCAGCCGAGGCGATCGGCGGCAAAGACGTTGAGCGACTTGACTACAATCGGGTTCCCCGCGTGACCTACAGCCAGCCTCAAGTGGCTTCGGTCGGGATGACCGAGCATCAAGCGAAAGAGAGCGGACATAACGCTAAGTCGCAACGATACTCGTTTCGCAACAACGCGATGGCTTTGATTCATGACGAGCCCGATGGGTTTGCCAAGGTTGTCTGTGATGTCGATTCCGGCGATCTATTGGGCGCGCACATTATTGGAAATCACGCTTGCGAGCTGATATCGGAAGCGTCGCTCGCCCGCTTCGTCGAGGCGTCGGCCTGGGAGATGGGATCGAACATCCACCCGCACCCGACGCTCAGCGAGGCCGTGGGCGAGGCGGCGCAGCTTTCTGCGGGGATCAGCATCTACTGGTAGGGAGGAGGCGATAGATCGTGGTCTCGATGACGAAGATGCCCGAAACAGCGGGTTTGAACGGTGAACAGCTCCTGGATGTGTACTACAAGATGCTCCTGGCGCGGACGGTGGGCCAACGGGAAAGGATGCTCAACCGGATGGGCAAGGGGCCGTTCGCGGTCACGGGCGAAGGTCACGAGGCCTTGCAGGTGGGTACCGCCTACGCATTGAAGCCGGGGCACGATTGGGTCGTACCCTACTACCGAGACATCGGCGTGGCGCTCACGGTGGGTCAGACGGCGCGCGACCTGCTCCTCGCGCACCTTTCGCGGGCGGAGGATATCAGTAGCGGCGGTCGCAATATGCCGTCTCATTTCAGCGACCCTGCCTTGCGGATCGTCTCCGGGTCGGCGCCGGTCGCGACGCATCTGCCGCACGGCGCGGGCATTGCGCTGGCTTCGAAGCTGCGCGGTCTGGACGAGGTTACAGTCGTCTACACCGGGGACGGCGGCACGAGCACCGGCGACTGCCACGAGGCGATGAATTTCGCCGGCGTCCACAAGCTACCGCTGATCTTCGTGATAGAGAACAACCAGTACGCCATCTCCGTGCACTGGAGAAAGCAAGCGGCCGTCGAAAAGGTCTCGGTTCGAGCGGAGGGATACGGCTTTCCCGGCGTGACAGTGGACGGCAACGACGTCCTGGCAGCGTACGTCGCCATGAATGAAGCGGTCGAGCGAGCGCGCAAGGGCGACGGAGCGACCTTGATCGAAGGAATGACGTATCGTCTCGTGCCGCACACCAGCGACGATGACGACCGACGCTACCGCGCGCGTGAAGAGGTGGAAGAGTGGACGAAGAAGGACCCGCTTGTGCGATTTCAGGCCTGGTTGAAGGAGCACGACATCGCGGACCAAGGCAGGCTGGATGAGCTGCAAGAGATGGCAGGGCGCGAGGTTGACGAAGCGACCGATTACGCCGAAAAGGCACCCACGCCTGAGCCCGAATCGGCGTTGAAACACGTACTCGTAGAAGAGTAAACGCAGGTGCCGGGGGAAAGGAGCCCAGCGACGGCATGACGGCAATCAAGGAAGCGACGCAGACGTTCGGGCTGACCGAAAAGCAGCTGCTGGAGGTCCACTACAAGATGCTGCTAGCGCGCGCACTGAGCGTGCGGCAGCGCATCCTGCAGCGGATGGGCAAAGGCCCGATGACGTTCAGCGGCGAAGGGCACGAGGCCGCACAGGTGGGCTCTGCCTACGCTCTGCGGCCCGGCACGGACTGGGTCTTTCCCTACTACCGTGACGTCGCGGTTGCGGTGACACTCGGGATGACAGCTCGCGATGTCCTGATGTGCTTCTTCGCCAGGGCTGATGACATAAACAGCGGCGGGCGAAACATGCCCTCGCATTTCAGCCAGCCAGAGCTTCGTATCGTGAGCGGCAGCGCCGCGATTTGTACTCAAGCGCCGCACGCCGTCGGAGCTGCTCTCGCGTCGAGGCTGCGGCGCCTCGATGAAGTCACCGCCGTCTACTTCGGCGATGGCGCGACGAGCACGGGGGACTGGCACGAGTCGATGAACTTCGCAGGCGTTCACAAGTTGCCTGTGGTGTTCGTGTGTGAGCACAACAGCTACGCTATTTCCGTCCACTGGCGCAAGCAGGCGGCGATCGAGAACGTCGCCATCAGGGCGGCCGGCTACGGCTTCCCCGGCGTCACTGTGGACGGCAATGACGTACTCGCGGTCTACGGCGCTATGTCCACGGCCGTGGAACGCGCGAAATCCGGCGAAGGGCCGACGCTGATCGAGGCGAAGACCTACCGGCTGATGCCGCACTCGAGCGACGACGACGACCGGCGATACAGGACCAGGGAAGAGGTCGAGGAATGGTCTGCAAAAGACGCGATCGTTGCCTTCGCTCGCCAGCTGAAGGAGCTGGGCGCGCTCGACGACAAGCGCGAGAAGGAGATCAACGACAGGGTGAACCAGGAGGTGGACGAAGCTACTGACTTCGCGGAGAAGGCGCCAGCGCCGGCCCCTGAGGCGGCGCTGCGCCACGTGTTTGTCGAGGATAAGGGAGCGTAATCATGGCTGAGAAAACGATGGTCGAAGCGATCCGCGACGCGATGTTCGAGGAGATGAAGCGCGACGAGCGGGTAATCCTGATGGGGGAGGATGTCGGTCAAGGCGGGGTGTTCCGCGCCAGTGAAGGGTTCGTACAGGAGTTCGGCGAAGAGCGCTGCATGGACACGCCACTGGCGGAGTCCTGCATTGTCGGCGCCGCCATTGGCGCCTCGCTCAACGGGATCATTCCGATCGCTGAGATCCAGTTCGCGGACTTCAGCCACCCAGCTTTCGACCAGATAGTGAGCGAGGCTGCCCGATTGCACTACCGGTCGAACGGGACGTGGAGCTGCCCTATCGTGGTCCGCACGCCCTACGGGTCCGGCATCCACGGCGGGCCGTACCACTCCCAGAGCATTGAGGCCTTCTACGCCCACGTGCCGGGTCTGAAGGTCATCTGTGTAGCATCACCGTACGACGCCAAGGGGCTTCTCAAGTCGGCGATCAGGGATCCCAACCCGGTCATCTTCCTGGAACACAAGAAGGCGTACCGCGCCTTCCGCCAGGAAGTCCCAGAGGAGGACTACACGATCCCCATCGGCGAGGCAGAAACGAAGCGCGAAGGCACTGATATGACGCTTGTGACCTACGGCATGATGACCCACCATTCGATCAAGGCGGCGGAGACGGTCCAGCAGGAGGACGGCACGAGTGTAGAGGTGATCGACCTGCGGACGGTGTCGCCGTGGGATAAGGAGCGGGTGCTGGAGTCAGTCAAGAAGACCGGCAAGGCGCTCATCGTCTACGAGGACAACATCACCGGAGGCTTCGGTGCGGAGGTAGCGGCGACGATCGCCCAGGACGCCTTCGATTACCTCGACGGGCCGGTGACGCGAGTCGCCTCTCCGGACGTGCCGATCTCACCGTATTCAGGGATCCTTGAGGAGTACATCCTGCCGAACCCGGAGAAGATAGCAGAAGCGATCCGCAAGCTGGCTGCTTACTAGACGGAGGGAGGGGCCGCGAATGGCGTTCACCCTGACGATGCCGGAGGTGGGAGAGACCGTTACCGAAGGCACAATCGAGCGCTGGCTCAAACAGCCCGGCGACAAGGTCGAGAAGTACGAGCCTATCGTCGAGATCAACACCGATAAGGTCAACGTCGAGCTACCCTGCCCCGTCTCGGGTACTTTGACCGAGATCCTGGTCCAGGAAGGCGAGACGATCCTGGTCGGGGCGTCGCTGGCCACGTTGGAGACGGTGGAAGGCGAGGTGCCTGCGGAGATCGCGCCGATACAGGCGGACGCTGAGGCGCAGCCGGCGTCCGCTCCTGGCAAGGAAACTGCCCCGGTAGCCGCCGCTACGTCGAAGGGCGCGCCGAAGGGCGAAACGGCGGCCGCTCCTGAGCGCGACGGCAGCGACGGCGCCGGCGAACGGCGTCGCGCCACGCCGAGAGTGCGCAAGCTGGCCGAAGAGCTGGGCGTGAGCCTGGCGCAGCTCACCGGCAGCGGCCTGGGCGGGCGCATCGTCGAGGAAGACGTGCGCGCCGCCGCCGGCGCCAAGGCCCCTGCCACCCAGTCTGCTGTCATGGCGACGGCAGAACGGCCCACCGCGCCGACGGCGGCCGCGAAGCCCGGTGCGGACGAAGAAGCTGTGCCGCTTTCGGGAATCCGCCGCACGATCGCCCAACGAATGACCGCGTCCGCCTTCGCCGCGCCGCACGCCTGGCTGGCCATGGCCGCCGACGTGAGCGGTCTCGTTGCCCTGCGCAACGCGACGAAAGAGGCGTTTCGCGAGCGCCACGGCAACGACCTCACGTACTTGCCGTTCATGGCGCACGCGGTGGCGCAATCGCTCCTGGAACACCCGTACCTCAACGCCTCCTGGGCTGAGGACAAGATCATCCTCAGGAAGCGGATCAACCTGGGAATCGCGGTCGCCACTGAGCGTGGGCTCCTCGTGCCCGTCGTGCACGACGCCGACCGTCTGAGCGTCACCGGATTCGCGCAGGCCATGAACGAACTCGGCGAGAAGTCTCGCAACAACAGACTCCGGCTCGAGGACGTACAGGGCGGCACGTTTACGCTGGACAATACAGGGGCGTTTGGTTCCGCGATCTCGATGCCTATCATCAACCAGGGGCAGGCCGCGATCATCAGCCTGGAGGCGATCAGGAAGGAGCCGGTCGTCGTCGGCGGCGACGCGATCGCCGTTCGCTCGGTCGTCACGATTTGTATATCGTTCGATCACCGCATCCTGGATGGTCACCAGGCTGGCGCATTCCTGCAGGACGTGAAGAACCGTCTCGAGGCTGTGGGCCTAGAGACCGGTATCGACTGATGGCGGCGCACCCAGTCTGCGAAGTCCACCGGCTTGGTCTCGTTACATACGAAGACGCCTGGCGTCTGCAGCGCAAGCTGGCCGAACGCCGCGCCACCGGCGAGGTTCCGGATACGCTCCTGCTCCTGGAACACCCGCCTGTTTACACGACAGGGAAGCGGACAGCGGGGTCCAACCTCAAGCTGCCTGCCGAGATGCTCGGGGCGCCGC
Organism: Anaerolineae bacterium; assembly: GCA_035283185.1. GTDB lineage: Bacteria > Chloroflexota > Anaerolineae > Fen-1058 > Fen-1058 > DASSFZ01. Next base: position 8,358 of record DATEUJ010000201.1, read on the forward strand.
TCGTCGTCTCCGATAGGGGAGGAGACATAACATTCCATGGGCCGGGCCAGCTTATCGCGTACCCGATAATCGACCTGCGTTGCGCAGGGCTCGGCGTGGTGAGTTACGTGCGAAAGCTCGAAGACGTCGTTATGCGTACGCTACGGGACTGTGGCATCGAAAGCGGCCTCGAATGCGGTCTGACGGGAGTTTGGGTGGGACGCGAGAAGATCGCGGCGATCGGGGTGCGCGTGAGCCGGCCGGGCGGCGCCGGCGCCGGGTGGGTCACCACGCACGGCGTGGCGCTTAACGTAGATGTAGACCTCGCCTGGTTCGAGCACATCGTCCCCTGCGGCATCACTGACCGCGGCGTCACGTCGATGGCGCGCTCGGGCGGCACTGCACCCTCGACGGCGGATGTAGCCGACCGTCTGACGGTGCACTTCGGGGAGGTGTTTGGACGAGAGATGCAGCCGGTCAGCGAGCCACTGATTCCGCTCTCGCTGCCCTCGGCGGCCTTCTGACAACGTGTCGTCTACGGGGAGCACCAGGCGCGCGAGGTGCAAGCAGCAGGGGTAAGCCCTAGACCAGCGTAACGCTCGACGGTGACCGGGATCACATATTCGGAGGCGCCGCACCGAGTAGCCTCCATACTGTGCGCCTCAGCGCGCTTGCGCCCTAGCGCCCAGGAGGAAACTAAATGACTGTTGCCAGGCCAACTGCTATCTTAGACAACGTGCCCCCCGATAGCCCTGAGCCCATCATCGAAGCAGTCGATGTCGTCAAGACGTACGACACCGGACGCGTCCAGGTGCAAGCGCTTCGCGGGGTTAACCTAACGATCAATCGCGGTGAAATGGTCGCGATCATGGGCCCATCCGGTTGCGGCAAGACGACGTTACTCAACTGCCTCTCCGGGCTCGACGTGATCGATAAGGGACGCATCTCCGTGGAAGGCGTGGACCTGAGCACAATGTCCGACGACAGAAAGACGGAGCACCGGGCGCGCCGCATGGGGTTCGTGTTCCAGTTCTACAACCTGCTGCCGGTGCTCTCGGCCGTCGAGAACGTAGAGCTCCCGTTGCTCGTTTCAGGCATCTCCGCCAAGGAGGCCCGGCGTAAGGCAAAAGAGGCTCTCGATATCGTCCACCTGGTTCCCTGGGCCGAGCACAAGCCTGCAGAGCTTTCCGGCGGTCAGCGCCAGCGTGTCACCATCGCGCGGGCGCTCGTCAACGAGCCGGCGATCGTTTGGGGCGACGAGCCGACGGGCGATCTGGATAGC